>CAZBHW010000008.1:0-22754 GCA_964492045.1 uncultured Coxiellaceae bacterium
TTTTGAAACGCAAAATGTTGCTTAGTTGAGTGTCCGTTTTTTCGGGGCGACATCAGTCATTGTTCAAGCCAGGTGTTGTCTGTATGATGGAGTCTACTTCAGTCCTTTAGTCAGAGTTTGGTATGAATTCAGGAAAGCGCGATCTAAATTCAATAGATATTCCAGCACTGTTAGATCAGCACACAGCAGAATTGGCTGAGCTTAATAAGCAGCTAGAAGACACAACCAAGCTTTTAGAGAGGGCCAATCAACTGCTTGCAGAGCGAGAACGTGCGGCCGCATCAGCTGCTTTTATGAGTTTTGTCGATGCGGTATGCAGTCAGGCTGAGGCGGATAAAAAGCCTCAGCATCAGTCTCTTTCTGATGTGATTCAAGCTCAAGTCAATCTGCCTGCGCCCCACATTGCGGCTGCACCTACGGTTGCTAACGCTACAGCACAACCACCACGTTTGCCTGTCATACCAAGCATGGTTCGAGTCACGCCCGGCACTTTCTTCGCAGAGTCCATGGCAGAGCGCGTTAAGAACAAGAAGCGCAAAACCGTGACAGTTGATAAAAAACGTCGGCCATAACCCCTTAATCCATAATCATTTTTATATCTGGATGTAATGAAAGAATTATGTCCGGCTACTATTGCATGAATTTATGCTATTATTTCGCGCGAAAATCAGGCTGTTACTCATAATAAATTATAAATTCAGAGGCCCACTGCATGAAAATAGAAGTGATTGATTACCAAGACCTCATTGACCCCGCCAAATCAGAAGAGCATCAAAAGCTGGAACGCGGATTATTAACTTACGGTATTGCTGGTGTGCGTGGCGTGCCCGGGTTTGTGCAAGCGTCTGAAGCCTATGTAGCAGCAGCCAGACAATTTAGTGAATTGCCTGCTGAAATCAAAGCGAAAGTCATGCCAGACCGTGACGCGGGTAAAGTAGAAGGTTATGAGTTAGGCGCTGAAAAATTCAAAGATGCTAACGGCAATTGGATTACAGACGACAAAAAAGCTTCTTATTACGCCATGATACCTGATGAAGGTAATAATCTCTGGCCACAAGAAATGGATTTACAGACGCCATACATGATATTGGGACACTTAATTTTTAAGACCTGTCTGCAAGTATTAAATGTGATTGGTCTGAATGAAAAAGAAAATATTACTGCTGCCAATACTTCAGGCCATGGCCGCATGCTGCATTATCAAACGGTGCGTGCTGAAGACGAGGCAAATGATTGGTGCGGCGCGCATTTCGATCACTCTATTTTTACTGGTCTGATGCCAGCTTATTACTTTGATCATGGCACAGCGGTTGAAGAACCTGCGGAAGCTGGTTTGTATATCGTACCCCATCATAGCGACCATTTTGAAAAAGTCAGTGCACCAGATAAATCTGTTATGTTGTTTCAAGCGGGTGAGTTTGGTCAAATCATATCGAACGACCGCATTCATGCCACGCAACATTTAGTGAAGAAAACACCGGTTGGCATGGAACGTTTTTCATTTGCCTTATTCGTCAATATTGTTCATGACTATGTCACCAAGTCCACATCTGAACTTGTTAACGACCCGCGTTACAAGAAAATGATGCGAGCAGATGGCAGTATTACTTATGGTGATTGGCGTACAGCATCTTATGACCGATACCGGGCTTAGCTAAAAATGCTGCTATTTTATGCTTAGCCTACCATTGGCGGTTTTGCTAATTTTGTGTGACAGCCTTTCAAACTTTCGCTGGATCATTTCACGGCATTTTTCACGAGTTGGAAGGCTGGTTTCATATTCAGATTCTACCGACATATTTTTACTGTCTTCGTTAAAGCATCGATGAAGACCCATCTCACCTACTAATTCATGTTTCTCCAAGAGCGAATAATCATTATTTTTATTGTTGATATTGCTGAGAGCATTTTTATAGATGACATAAGCAGGTATGTTTAACTGGTGTAAGCCGGTCAGTAGTCTGGCTAATTCAGCTTTATCTAATTTTACCTCTGGATGAATAAATTCAGTGGATCGATAAATAATTTCGCTTTTATCCCAATTTAAAAATTTCGCTTTAATGAAGCTCGCGCAGCTTAAGTCTAACCTTAAAAATTTAACGTTAGTGAAACTCGCTGCGCGCATATCTGCATGTCTTAATACGCTATTTGTGATTGTTGCATTGGCAAATGTGGTATTGCATAGATTGACATAATTTAAGTTTGCATCGGTGATATTGCTATCCGCGAAATCAAGACCGGCAAGATTGAGATAGTAATCTTCATCTGATCTTGTTGCTAAGGTTTTTAAAAAATCGGCCAGATTTGCCTGGTTGCGCAACTCAATCATGATGTTAATCGTTTTAGATAATTGCTGAGGTGAGTCAGGCATTGTTTTGAGCCATGCTTCTGTTTTGATTAACTGGCCTAGATCCAGTGATTTAATATCATCGGATAACAGGGCCAAACAGGCATATAGCGCCACATTGTCCGGTTGTTGAATGATGAGCTCCTGCAGTGCAGGTAATAGATGTTTGTTTGCTTTAAGTGTCCTTGCCACCACTGGTGTGCGTCTATCGGCGAGGTGTGTTATGAACTTTTCAGGTTCAGAAACAGTTAGCCTCATGAGAGGTTTTGGGCGTGATTTTTTCGTTTTGTCGTTCTTGATGGGCTCTAGCCATATTTTTCTACCCATATCATCAACTGCGTCAGGGTCGTATGAAGCACTTAAAAATTGCTCTTTAGTGACGAATTTAGGATCAAGTGGAAGTACGGGTTTTTGGTCAGGTGTGACGGTTAAGGTGACGACGTCGTCCACGGCTTTATTGGGATCGCTTTTTGCCTTATCGCGGTTAAATAAGGTATCAATGGTTCTATTAAGCATTGGTCAATATTCGGTCAGTTTTGGTTATTATAGTTTGTGTGTTGGGGTAAAGTATAGCGGAGTATCACTGGGGTTTTATTAATAGAGTCTTATTTTTTTGGCGGGAATCTAGTCTCGCAATGATCTGAATTGCGAGACTGATACTTTATTTCTTTAAGCCATAGCCTGTTCTGAATATCCAGCCGATGAGGGTGAGGCAAATCACGGTGAAAACTAATATCATGACAATGCTGGTCGTGACATCAACGTCACTGTTTTCATAAAAACTCCAGCGAAACCCGCTGATCAGATAGACCACGGGATTCAGCAAAGAAAATTGACGCCAGAATGGCGGCAGCATATTGATAGAGTAAAAGCTACCGCCTAAAAATGTGAGGGGCGTGATAATTAGCAACGGGATTAATTGCAATTTTTCAAAGCCATCTGCCCAGATGCCAATGATGAAGCCGAGTAAGCTAAAGGTGACGCTGGTCATGATTAAGAAGAATGCCATCCAGAGCGGATGTGCAACGTGTAGCGGCACGAAAAACCAAGCGGTCGCCAAGACGATGATGCCGATTAAAATGGATTTGGAAGCAGCTGCGCCCACATAGCCCAAGACAATTTCAATAAACGACAATGGCGCAGAAAGAATTTCATAAATGGTGCCAGTGAAGCGGGGGAAATAGATGCCAAACGAGGCGTTAGAGACGCTTTGGCCAAGCACGGTTAACATGATTAAGCCTGGCACTATGAATGCGCCATAAGGGACACCTTCAATCGATTGCATACGTGTGCCAATGGCAGAGCCAAAGACAATGAAGTATAAAACAGTCGACAGAACTGGGGCTGCAATACTTTGCCCAATGGTGCGTAAGGTGCGACTCATTTCGAATTTATATATGGCTAATACACCGCGAAAATTCATTTTACCTCCACTAATTCTATAAAGATTTCTTCCAGTGTGCTTTGACGGCTGTAAATGTCTTTAGGACGGATGCCATTTGATTTCAAGTTATCTAACACATCTGAAATATCGTTTTCTGTCTCGGCATCGTAAGTTAATACTAATTTACCACCATTATCGTCATGCACTAATGAGAGTGGGTAAGAAGCCAAGCCTTGTGGAATTTCTGTCAATGGTTCACGCAACACAAAAATCATTTGGCGCGTCCCCATTTTTTGCATCAACGTATTTTTCTCTTCGGTAATAATTAAATGGCCTTTATTGATAATGCCAATGCGGTCTGCCATTTCCTGTGCTTCTTCAATGTAATGCGTGGTCAGAATCACTGTCACGCCCATTTCTCGCAGGCTTCGTACTTGTTGCCACATGGATTTACGCAATTCAACATCAACGCCGGCGGTTGGTTCATCCAAAAATAAAATATTTGGTTCATGTGAGAGTGCTTTTGCAATCATGACTCTGCGCTTCATGCCGCCGGATAAGCGGCGAATTTGTTCGTCTTTTTTATCCCATAAAGATAAGCGTTTCAGTGTTGCTTCAATGTAGGCAGGGTTGCGTGGTTTGCCAAATAAACCGCGGCTAAAGCTGACGGTATTCCACACCGATTCGAAAGCATCCGTCGTGAGTTCTTGTGGAACCAGACCAACTGATTCACGCGCTTGACGATATTGTTTGAGATTGTCGTATCCTGCAACGGTAATGGATCCGCTGCTGAATTGTATGATGCCGCAAACAGCATTAATGAGAGTGGTTTTACCCGCACCATTTGGACCAAGCAGAGCAAAAATCTCGCCGCGTTTGATATCCAGATTAATGTTATTCAGAGCCCTGAAACCGTTATGGTAGATTTTGTTTAAATCTTTAATCGAGATGGCAGTGTTGTTTTGCATGGCTTACTAACCTTGAATTTGATAGATCAGTTATATCATAAAATACCGAAATAAACCTTCCTTTTGTAGTGTAAAATTTGGTGTATATTCAGTTAATTACAAGGGCCGGAGCTGTTCTACCATATGTTATACTAAAATTAAATAATAATAAAAAATTCGAGGGCGTGATGAGCGGTTCCTCAATATTCCGTTGGCAGTTAGTCATTGCAGCGATGACGCTCGTAGCCATATTCCTGTCTCTCATCTTTAGCTATATTCCTGTGGCTTCGCCTGAATTACCTTTAATCGTAGCCATTATATTGGGCGGTATTCCATCCCTGTTATCTATTACATTAAAGCTGATTAAATTTGATTTGGGTGCAGATGCGTTGGCCGCGACCGCATTAATCACAGCCGTTGTTTTACATCAATATCTCGCAGCTGTTTTAATCATTTTAATGTTAGCTAGCGGTCAAGCGCTAGAAGCTTATGCATTGAGGAAAGCATCTTCTGTGTTGTTAGCGCTTGTTGAGCGTATGCCTAGCATCATACATAAGCGAGTTGCTACTCGTATTGAAGACATTCCGTTAATAGATATTCGTGTTGGTGATGAAGTCATCGTCTTTCCACATGAAACATGTCCGGTAGATGGAGAGGTGCTTGAAGGGCAGGGCACTATGGATGAATCTTATCTCACTGGTGAACCATATCAAATTTCAAAAGCACCGGGTTCAACGGTGATCTCTGGTGCGATTAATGGTGAGTCTGCCCTGGTTATAAAAACACAAAAGCTGTCATCAGATTCGCGCTACGCCTCAATTGTTGCCGTCTTAGAAGAGGCTGAGCAAAAGCGTCCAGCGTTAAAAAGATTAGGGGACCAAATCGGTGCAGTGTTCACGCCCATCGCATTACTGCTAGCGCTTGGCGCCTGGTATTTTACCGGTGATGCAATTCGATTTCTCGCCGTGTTAGTGATCGCAACACCTTGTCCATTACTGATCGCCATTCCAATTACCATTATCAGTGCCATTTCAAAAGCAGCAGAACGTGGCATTATTATTAAAGACCCAACAGTATTAGAGTGCCTGCCCACCTGTCGTACGGCAATTTTCGATAAAACTGGTACCTTAACTTACGGCAAACCTACGTTAACTGAAATCATTACGAATAAAGACGTGAATGCGGATTTCATTTTACAAAACGTCGCGAGTCTAGAACGATATTCCAAACACCCTCTTGCTGGTTCCATTTTGCAGGCTGCTGAAAATAAGCAATTACCCTTGTTTAATGCGATGAGCGTGTCTGAAAAACCAGGGCAGGGCTTAACGGGTATCATCGAGGGGTTGACGTTTCATGTCACACATCGAAAGAAATTAACGATGTCCCATCCTGAATTAATTGCGCAACTGCCACCAACTTCCAGCGGCTTGGAATGCATCATCTTGTGTAATGGCGCTTACGCTGCGACATTGCGATTTCATGATGCGCCGCGTGATGATAGTCAATCTTTTATCGGTCACTTAGTGCCAGCTCATCAGTTTAATAAAATTTTATTAGTGTCTGGTGATAGAGAATCAGAAGTGCAATATCTTGGGAAGCTGCTAAATTTTACTGAAATATATTCATCGCAAACGCCAGAACAAAAGCTTGCCATCGTCAGAGAAGAAAGTAAAAAAGCACCTACATTATTTATGGGCGATGGAATTAATGATGCTCCCGCCATCACGGCGGCGACCGTTGGTCTTGCCTTCGGTCAAGGTAATGTCATTGCTGAGGCAGCCGGTGCAGTGATCTTGGAAAATACCTTGAAGAAAGTCGATGAATTACTTCATCTTTGTTTGGTCACACGTAAGATTGCTTTACAAAGTGCAGTTGTAGGGATGGCGTTGAGTCTTATTGGCATGGTGTTCGCCGCCGCAGGATTTATATCGCCAGTGGTTGGAGCATTATTGCAGGAAGTGATTGATATCCTGGCCATCATCAATGCCTTGAGGCTGATTTGGAGTGACACCATTGAAACAGACTTGCACAAGCACAGCCAGGATTGACATTGCTTCTTAGCCACTGAACGGCGACAATTGCAGCTCAGTATCAGTGTAATGGTAAGGAATGACGGCATCATGAAAATCAGCTTTCTAGGCGCAGCCAAGACGGTGACAGGCTCTAAATATCTCATCACCGTTGATTCTAAAAAAATTCTTATCGACTGCGGTTTGTTTCAAGGCCATAAAGCATTGCGTTTACGTAATTGGAATAAATTGCCGATTAATCCTCAGGAAATTGATGCGGTGATTTTAACCCATGCACACATAGACCACACAGGCTATTTGCCATTGCTGGTGAAAAATGGTTTTAAAGGAAAAATCTATGCTACCCATGGCACCCGCGATTTGTGCGCGATTTTGTTACCTGATAGCGGATTTTTGCAAGAAGAGGATGCCAACCGCGCGAATAAATATGGTTACTCAAAACATAAACCTGCGTTGCCGCTTTATACCATGCGAGATGGCATGAGAGCATTAGACCGATTCGTTACTTGCCATCTGAATGAATCCTTCACGCTGTTTGACACACTCAAAGTGACGTTATTACCTGCTGGCCATATTCTGGGATCTTCCTTGGTTTACTTGGAACACAATCATAAAACAGTTTTATTTACAGGTGATTTAGGACGTCCTGATCACCCTGTGATGAAACCACCAGCCACCGTCACTGCCGCTGATTACTTGATTGTGGAGTCAACTTATGGTGATCGATTACACGAAAAATCAAATCCATTAGATCAATTAGCAGAAGTCATTAACACGACTGCAGCGCGTGGCGGCTCAGTCATTATTCCTGCTTTTGCTGTGGGACGCTCACAGGATTTACTTTATTTTATTTACTTGCTGAAGAAAGCTAATCGTATTGCTGATTTTCCTGTCTATCTTGACAGCCCGATGGCGCAAGATGTCAGTGATCTATTAGCGCGATATGCTGGTGAGCATAGACTATCGGAAGACTTGGCTGGTCGCATTTGTAAAATTGCCAAATATACAAAATCATTAGATGAATCCAAATCGATAGATCAACTCGGCGGTACACGCATTATTATTTCCGCCAGCGGCATGGCGGAAGGCGGCAGAATTTTGCATCATTTAAAAGTGTTTTTGCCTGATGAGCGCAACACCATTTTAATGACAGGTTATCAAGACGGCGGCACTCGTGGCGATAGACTGTTGCGCGGTGAAACTGAAATTAAAATTCACGGTGCCATGGTGCCGGTGCGCGCAAAGATAGCATCTATCAACAGCATGTCTGCGCATGTTGATTACCAGGAAATGCTGGATTGGCTCGCCCATTTTAAACGGGCGCCAAAAAAAGTTTTCATTACTCACGGCAATCTGGAATCTGCGCAAGCATTACAAAAGCGCATCATGGAAAAATTTAATTGGAACTGTGTCATTCCAGATTATCTGGAAACAGATACACTAAATTAAATTTTTCATATTTAGTAGGCTTCAAATCCTACTTGTCCGCATTGTCCTTGATATAAATAATGGAATTTATATAACGCTCTTCGACCGGTATTAACAAAAGGTGTTTTGCCATCTTCCCATTGTACATAACATGGTGCCACCGCATTGGGGCCGGAAGCGCTGGGGCAGCTTTGTACCGCATCAAATGTGTAAGCCATTTGGTTTGAAGTGCCAGCGACAATAGACATATTATACGGTGGAATAATTTCCGGTACTTTGTTGTTAGTGTCATAAGTACCCGCAGGCCATTGGCTTTGCGGCAAATCAATAAACATTTCATCAATACCAATATCTAACAATAAGGTTCCGCAAAATTGTGTGGCTGGGACAGTGTTGGTGAATCCGAAGCATCCGTATTCAGTGAGAAAATCGCCGGGCACGGTTGTGCTGGGTGTTAGATTCACCATTTGGAAATTGGAAACAGTAGTTGGGTCGATACCTAATCTTAATCCAGCTGTCGCAGAGCTGGCACTTGGGTAGATGGTATAGCCCGGTGTGACATCATTACCGTTGCTGGCATTCGTGATATGCAGAAAGGCATTTGATGCGGGTGTGTTAATCAGATCTTGTAGCGTACTGTTTGGCGGAGTTAAACCCTGTCTGTCAAACCCAACACCCATATAATGCAAAGTCGGTGTAGGAGGAGACAGATTGCAAGTGGCAGCTCTTGGGCCCGAGCAGTATGCTTTATCAATGGCTAAGACCATAATTGGCTGTGTCGCCACCGTCGCACTGTTTGTTTGTATGCGCACAGGTGCCAAATAATAATGACCAGAATACGTGTTACCGCTGCTGTCATAATAGATGACCCCTTGCGGTCCGGGTCCTATGACATCTGCATTTTTTGGTAATTCGGAAACAGGTACGATAACACCTAATGACCCAGTATCTAAAGCAAATGTTTTCAGTGTGGATAGTGGTGAGCTAGTGCTATATCCAACGTCTGCTTTCACCTCCAAAGCATCTGGCAAGGTTGATGTTAGTGGTATCTCGTAGTAATTGCTTTGATAGCTGCAAGGAAGTGGGTTTTTTTGCAGTATTTGTGTTTGACCTAATGCATACCCATTATTGGTGGGGTCGCTGATCCAGGCATTTATCAGAATATTATTTTTAAAAGATTGACCGCTGTAGGTGAAAGTGACCAAGCCGGTGGTGGTCGTCAGTGTAGTGGGAGTGATCGCGCCATTGGGTGCGCCATAGAAGGCGACATGCAATGGATTGCTTGCACTCGGAATCAGCGGTTGCCCGCGTGAATTACACATCGTTAGATTGACTGTCACTTGTTGCGATGGGTTTGGTGAGACACCGGTAGGGTTATTCACCGTGGCCACGGCGGGTGTGAACGCGATGAGATCGTTCGCTTTTGGACATGTAGTCGACACCACAGGGATGCTAGCTGCGCTAGTATTGCTAACGGTAAAAACACAATACCCGTTGCTAATGGTGCTACAACCAGAGGGAACATAGCCTCGCGTTAATATCTTAATACCTGCGCTTGTGTACGTATGATTGGGTATGGTGGTTAAAATGCTGAGGTTCAAAGCCGAGGTTTTAAAAGTTTGACACGATAGTGGGCCGGCGGCATTGAGGCAAAGTTCAACTGATATTTGGGCTGCAGTTCCGCTCGAGTTAACGGTAAAGAACGGCGCGGCAAATGTAGAGGTGCAACAGACAAAATATAATAGGCTAGCTAGCAGGCGCTTTGTCACAAAGAAATCCCTAATGTTATGACTGACTTGAGATAAACTTTAACATAGCTAATCAGTTGAAACTAGATGATTAATTGTAATAAGGCGAGTGCTATACTAAATATATAATAACAAAAGCATGATCTAACAAAATGTTCCTTGCAAAAATAGCTGATTATCTAGAACAAGAGTTTAATGCAGACCTTGCCAAGATGGACGAAAAAGCAAGGGTCGCTTATCTTGACTCTGAAGAAGCAAAAGCCAGGTGTGCCGTCATCGATTACTTTAGGTTTTCTGATGGTGTTTGCGCTGGTGTCTCGGTGCTCTGGGCGTATGGCAAACACATTGCGGATGACCCAGCGACTGACAAATCCAAGGCAACCGATGATATTCAATTCTTTCATCGTATGCATAAGCTTATTAGCGATTGGGACATGTCAAAACCGTTTACGCAGCAGGAAAAAAATGATCTCAATACTTTCATCACGAACATCATACATTATCAACGTGGTGATGTAGACCTGGAAGGAAGTAAGGAATTCAGTAAACGGTTTTTTACGACCTTTTCACAAGAAGAGTTATCTTTGCTGATGGAGGATACTAAGCGTGGTAACCCAGTTGAGGTTTATCGATTAAGCGTCACGCCAGCAACAGCAACCATGCTGCACAATCATTTGGCTAAAGTTGTCACGCCAGGTAAGATGATTTTTGTAAATCTCAATATTCAGGGTGGTGGTAAACATAAAACAGCAATCTACCAAAATGAAAGTGATAAACGTCTATTTTATTTTGATATCAACAATGATGGAACGAGAGTCGGCTACGAGACAGAAGTCAAATCCGTGGCGGAATTGACTCAACATATACTAGTTAGCGCTAATCCTATAGGGTTTAATGCGATGGCTCGTATGATTCTCAATCCACTACAATTCAGAACATGCAATATAGGCTTGTCAATTTATCAGTTTGCGCCAGAGAAGAAACGGGTGGTCCTGGAAGACAGTATGCGAATATCCGATGAGGAGTTTGCTCATTTAAGGGTATCTTACCCAAATGAATTTACTGTCCCTATGCATGCCATTGCACGGCAGATAATTGACAGCCTGACTAGTGAGCAAGTCATGCGTTTGCTTAAAGACCCATCGAATCATGAAGCATTCAAAAAGCATCTGCTCGATAACATTGTCAGGTCACCGACACGTTATTCTATTCAGCTAAACCGATATGTTTTGCAACGCCACCTTGATTCGATTGCGCCACACAGATTACCCGTAATCACTGAGCGTGCAGCAGGGCATATTGATTTCGACAGTGCAATGTTTGGGAAAATGACATTTGAAGAAGCATTGGTAGCCAAGAAGCAGCTTGCAATGGAGTGGCTAAGTGAATATGACAAAGGTCGTATTGATCAGGTTGATATCCAATTATTGACGCTATCCGAAGCCTTGTTTATTGCGTCTCATCGACCAGGCGATAAAGTTTTTCTAGATCGAATGTTATCTGGTTGCAACAGTCACCATCAATTTGAAGGCGTGAATGAGCATGTGATGTTTGGTAATGTCATGAAAGCGGCAAAGGCGAATATTGATTCAGGTAATATAGAGTTGGCGAAAGAGATCATCTCATTCGCCTATGAGCATACAGGTTTGATTCCCTCAAGTAGTGCTATCGCAAGATTAGGTAATCTTGCGGTGGCGAGCTACGTCATTGATCTTGCGCCACACATGATTGAGTCGAAATATGCGGCACTGGAAATTGCAATTGAGAATGATGATGTAGAGGAGCTGAAAGCGCTGCTAGCTTTGTATGAGATTAATATTAATGATGCGCTGAATAACGGTGAGCGGCTGGCGCATCATGCCATTAGGAATTTGAGTTTGAATGTGATTGAATTTCTTAAAGCTAATGGCGCCGATTTCATGTTAACTAATAAATATGATAATTCAGCGTTATCCGTCTTTGATGATGCCTGTAAATTTAGCTTGTATCGATATGGCTATGATAAATTGTCTCAGGCAGGTGATTTACTTTATCAGTATTATCCAGTCAATGTCATCCAAATACCGTTAATACGTATGGCGATTGAGCGCGATGATGTGGCGGAATTTCAAAAACTGCTAAGTAGATTTAAGATCAACGATATGCAGTTTGATATGGGTTTTGATGCGACCTTTGCACATGTTGCAGCAAAGCGATGTTCGCTGAATATTCTTAAATACCTGACTGCTCAGCATGCCGACTTTAGCGCGCAAAACAAAGTAGGGGACTCGCCATTATCAGTATTAATTAATCACACTATGTATCTGAAAGAGGATGACAAGCGGCTTGATGATAGGTTTGTTGCGGCGGAAATGATGATAGCTGCCGGTGCATTGCGCCAGCAAAAAAATCCCATCGAAGATGCTATGAGAGCAGAGTGGTGTGAAATGATACCTTTTCTGGTTACGCATGGTGTGAATATAAATAATATGCCCGCTGAAAAGCCACTGTTATGGTTGGCTGCGTTGCGTGTATCATTAAACGAAAAGTGGTCTGCAAATTTACCAGTGAGCAAAACGATAGACACTCTTATAGAATGCGGTGCAAATATTCATGATGCGCTAGCGTATGCGCGTAGATATAACCAATCCATGGGAGGAGAGAATCAGAAAATCGTAGATCTGTTTGAGGCCTTAAGCAAAAAGGCTGCGCAGGGGCAGCGAAAACATTCAACTGACCAAGCACAAGTTGCAATGGGCGGTTCACATGCATTTTTTGCGACTAGTGATGCGAAAGCAAATGATCACCTCTCAACTGGCAATTCAGATCTTGAGCACAAGATTGATGCGCATATAAAGCATTTAACAGAGGGAATTAATCACCCAACGCTTGGCGAGAGGCGAAGACATAAAATGGAAGTGCTAAAAATCGCAAAAAAATACCTTAATGGTCAATGTGATTTAAATGATTTGATTGCAACGCAAGCAAAATATCATAAATGGAAAAATGCACTTGGTAAAAGTGATGTGGCGAAGCTTGTCAATGATGTGATGGAAGCTAAAAGAATAAATCATAATAAAATGCATGGGCCTTCAAAATAAAATAGATAACAAATTTATAGATTGATTTCATCGCTAAAAGATCTTATGGTTAGATCATAAAATTAACGAGGAAATCAAAATGCAAGCACATCGAGGCCATGGTTTATATTCCCAGGAAGAATCCATCCAAGACGCTATTGAGCGTATGATTATTACCATCTTCTATAATGAAATAGCATTGCCTATTATTGATGAGGGCTACGATAGAAGCAATGTAGAGGCAAAGGTTAGACAATCCATGTTGGCGTTTCTTGATGGCGTATTTGCTGCATCGCTGGATATTAACGGCATCAAAATCAATAATAAAGTAATTGATCATAGTAACTGCCCGGAAAGATACAAGCCGCTGCTTGCGTTATTTGAGCAAATGAAGCGGGGTGAGGTGGACATGAGTGTCGTCATCAACGGTATCATGACATTGGAATCATTTCAGCAAATGAACCCGGTAGACAGATTATGTGAAATGCAAGGGTATGTCTCCGCGGAAACGATTCGCAAATCATTTTATAATTTAATGTTTAAAGCGCTCAAACACTCTATCAAAGACGGTGTCATCACTCGTGAAGACGTGGAATACATGGAAAGCGAGATTTTTACTAGATTACCAGCGATAACTGTATTTGAAACATTGCTACGTTCGGCGCAAGCAAAATCAACAGGAATATTGTTAATAGATAATGCTACGCCGGTTGACTTATCCAATTGCCCTCTGACAGAAGACTTTCCAGCTTTAGTTGAATCCATGTTGAATGCAAAGGCCACACTGGCGACGTTATCTGAAGCACAATGCGCCATTGTTAGAAAGCTGGTTATCAGCGGTAAAGATTTAACACCAGAAGAAAGCAGCTTGAGAACAGAGTCTTGTCAGCGTGTGATTACCGCGATTAATCATATCGGCCTCATCATCTCTCAACGCAAAGTTTTTCAGCAGAGAATAACTGCTTTGTTGGAGGCGTATTTAGATATTAAAAGAGTGTCAAATGATCCAGGTATGCCGGTACCTAAATAAGCAAATTCTTTAAGAATTCAATTTTTAGTAAAGTATTCATAAATGTATTGGTGTAGCCCGGATCAATTTTGCTCTTTAAATTGATCCGGGATTCGCTCGCTTGCGAATTAATTACCAAGATTTGCATGCTTTGAAGCGGATTGAAGAGATCGAGAAATGCTATATCCGTCATCAGAAAGTGAGATATTAAAATGGAATATTACATCTTTTGTGTTCTGTGAAAAAAAACAAACCGCGTTTTGCGAGTGGGATTTCGATTGTATTTCAAATAACACCAAATATACTTTACCAGGAATAAGTGTGATTAAATTCTCAGATCACAAAATCTCTTTCATTCAAGAGTATCGGATGACTCATCCTCCGTATGAATGGCAAGGAGATGAATTAAAGTCTGAGTAGCAGTAAATCAATTAGTGAATCATTATTACTTCATTCCCACTACAAAACGTTAATGGTGAATAAGCATCAGGCGCATATCTTGCCCCAGGGATGATTCTGTATTAAAATTAGACTGCATATCACACTTGAGTATAATTATATTTATAAAAATCATGAAATTACTTATGAGCAAAGCCACAAAATATATCATTATTTATTTAGTCACTATCGTTATCGTATGCGCTTATTCAGCCATAGGATACTATTTCAATAAAAATAATGAACCACTATGGCATGTGAATAGCGATCAGCAAGCTCTAATGAGAAAATCACTAGATGATGCTAATACTGCGGCAAACGCGTATCTCATTAATTCAATTAATTCAAGATAGTAGGGCAAAAAAGGTTTGCATATGTCAGCAAAAAGTATTCATCTACTTACAAAGACCTTCTTATTCTTTGGCACAACAATCACTATCGTTACTTAGGTGTGTTGATTCTGTAAGACTTAATGCAGGTTGATTAAAATTGCATTGGTAATTGAAAGTTATGGTCTAAACTATACTGCCAGTAAGGTATTAAATGCTGGGTGAATTGACCGTTTAAATCGTATGTCAGGATACTATAAAGCAAACTTAAAGCAACTATAAAATTCATTTATTCATATACTTATTTGGTATTTGAGGCAAACCCAGCTGGCTTTGTTTATACTTCATATATCTAGAATCTTAATAATAATTATCAGGAGCGAGCCCATGTTAAGAAGCTCAAAGCCGCCAAAATCAGCCATTTTAAGACGTGCCAAGAACGAAGATTTCGATGATATATACAATATCTGGATGCAAGACCACGTACTCCCTTTCATGACTTTTGAGAGACAACCTAAAGAACAATTCAGAGCTATCTTTGATAAGATTATGCAAGGCTCTGATGTTTATGTCATCGAAGATAATGGGCGCGTAGTTGCGACCAGAAGAATTATTCCGAGCGGTGGCACACATGCACACTCAGTAGAGCTGGCATCATTTGGCGTAGACAAAGAACATCTTGGCAAGAAATACGGTCAACTTTTTTATGAATCTCTTATTGAGAAAATTAAACAAGATCGTCCAGATGTTAAGAGAATTGAAATAGGGCAAGAAACTGATAATGCTATCGCACTAAATTTGGCTGGAAAAATGGGCTTCAAAGCAGAAGTCATTTTTCCAGATTGGATTAGAAGAGCAACAGGTACAGAAGAATATACTAGAAAATGGAATATGGCTGCCAGATTCATGGGGTTCTTAGTCGATCCAAGCTTTAGTGAAGTAGCGATTGCTAATGTAAAACCCTATACACCAAAGCTCCCATCCATGAACATGGCAAATGAAAAAGTACAAATTGAAATTGACCGTGAAAACAATAAAGCAGTTTGTTATTTAGATGGAGTAAAGCAGGGTGAGTGTATCTTCTCACAAGGGGTAAGGAGATTTGGGCATATTCAATTTTGGGAAATTAATTTAGAACCTGGATGTGATCTTGGTGCCATGGAATGTCTGATTCGACAAGTAGCATTAGAGCAAGCAGATAAGTGCAAAAAAATCGAGATTTATACATCTGATGCCAAAACAGCACGATTAGTTAAGAAGCTTGGCTTTCATTATCGCGGCGCAAAAATTGGGTCTTGTAAAATTGGCAACGATTACTTTAATGAAATAGGCGTTGATTTAGCATTTTTTAATATCACAGATGCAAAGGAATTAGTAAAGATATATGTAACAGATGAATATCAATCGAAACGGTTAAATGCATTATTAAGTGAATGCAGTAAATCTATTAGTGAATCTTTAGCAAGTAATACTATTGATAAGTACACAGCATTATATTTGGAAAATATGGCGTTCCAGATGGTTCGTGAGGCTGTTGGTGAAGTTGCTATTCGTCGTTATGGCCAAGCTGGCCAACTAGCTGCTCCATGGCATCAATTAATCGATGAGCTACCACTTGATCTAAAAAATCAATTTATTAAATTAGATCAAATCACCACAAAATCATTTAAACCTGAAGTTGAAATGCAAGGTTTAGCCGTAAAAAAATAGGGATGACTCAAAATCACGTCATCTCTATAACGAAACATCTTATTTTGGCTGCATATGTAATTGCCCGTATACAACTTCGAGCTGCTTACGTAACTCCTTGATATTGCCGGTAAGAGGGATTAAAAGTACTTGTGATGTAAGTGTCGCTAACGTCTATAACGTTAGATTTGCGATGCTAAGCAATACATTAAGTGGTCAATTATCTACGATTTGTACGGTCTAAAACATACTGCCGGTAATAAGAATTACCGGCTATTATAAGGTTTCAGGAGTCTAATATCTCTAAAATTTTAAACCCAACATAATCTTTTTGGTATTTGTGGCGCCAACGATAATAGCAATCCCAATAACTTATTACACGTTGCCGCGTTAATTTATAAAAACCAGGATTGTCATTAATAAACTTTTTATAGATTGATATGTTATTCTCACTCAAATTTTCAAATATGAATTGCAGTATTTCAATCACATATTCTCCGATTAATTGGATAACATACGGTGCCGCCCATTCCTGCTCAACGTGAATAATCCGTTTGAGATTTTGTTCACGAATATATCCGTCACAATGCCTGGTATAGAAACAAGAAAGAATATTTTTTTGATTATCAGTGAGTGCAATATCTTTTGGCATTAGTCTCTTTATTATATTAGCATGCTTAACTATTCCTAGATTATGTCTATAAGGAATTAATACTTCATCATCATTAATAGCCACATTAAAAGATAAACGGACAGGATAATTCGTCAATGAACTTGCTGATGTTGTATTAATAATTGCGTCTATTTCATCTCTTAATTTAGGAGGAAATGCTTTTTTAAGTTCAGCTGCCAATTGCCACATGCTATCTCCTTAATTGACTATAGATCAGTTAATGAGGATACACCGCCTAATTAATTAGTCAATTTACCTCTTTCTCGCTGACTGTTATTTTCTTAATTTACGACGGCTAACTTTTAAACCTAATTCAGCTAGCATATCGTCATCCAATGCTTGGCCTGCTGATTCTACTTGTTTAATAAAATTCTTGCGATCAGTATCGTTAAATTTTACGAGAATATTTTTCATGGCTTCTAGGTATTCGCTATTATCATCGATAAACAAATCACAAATAGTAAACAGAATATCTGTTTTATCTGCAAGAATACCACCCGTAATCGTTCCCTTATAGAAAGCTGCCGCTTTATTAACGTCTGCAGCGGAAATATCAATGTGGTTCCACCCGTGCTTCTTTAGATAGTCAATTGATGTTGCAAAAACAACTCGCGAGATGCCAGCCCAAATAATTGCACTTTGGCGCAACAATCACTAGTGTTACTTAGGTGTGTTGATTCTGTAAGACTTAATGCAGGTTGATTAAAATTGCATTGGTAATTGAAAGTTATGGCCAAAACCATGCTGCCAGTAAGAGGGATTAAAAGTACCTGTTATGTAACTGTCTCTAACGTCCATAACGATATGGCTGAGATACTAAATAATGCCTTTTACCGGGTCAAGTGATTTGGCAAGCGCGTAGTAATGAATTGTTTATTTTGCAATAACGATATATAGCAAGAATACAGCTATACAAATTTCCACTTGATAGATAACACTCATCATACCTAATGAAGTCTTATTGGCTTTTTCATATCTTGGTATAAAGCGAATTAAACCATATATTCCGCCAATTAATAAGTAAACCGCGATGCAAGTTAATGCAACATGATTATAAGAGGCTATTGTGTTGATAAAATTAGTTAGCATTTTGCGTAACTTTTTTAGAAGGCAATATAAACCACTTTAAAATAACCGCACATAATGCGATTGTAAAAAAGCCGCCAAGCCATCCGCCAAACATGTAACCGGTGATGGGATCAGATTGATGCAACATCGCGTAGCCGTTTACAACCGACATGTACAATGACCTAACGATGACTGCCACGCACCATATTCCAGCTATAATTTTTATTGCTTTTGTTAACATTGGATTCTTCTCATCTTATATTCAGGTTTAAGCCAATACATCTTTGAGTGGTCTGAATATTGCCATATGGTAAATCATTGGTCAACTCAGCTCGTAATTTCACAAATTAACAGATACTTATATAGCATCACAGATTAATCCAAATCCCCCTAATCGATAAGATTAATGGGCATGGACTTAATTTTTTGCGCTAGTGTACAGCTGACCGTAAACTGCATCTAATTGCAGCCGTAGTTTCTTTATCCGCTCTCTAAGCACTTTGTTTTTTGCTGTTAGGGTAACGATTTTTTTATCTCTTGTGTCTAGCTGTGATGTAAGATCAAGGATGCGATGTATTTTATCGTTATTTTTACGGTAGCGTTCAATAGCAGCTTTAAGCTCTGGATTATTGTATATCCATGAGCGAGCCACACCAGCGTATGTAGCAACGTAACCGACACTGATTGATAATCATTCGCTAAGCATTTTTGATATAGCATCATTCATTTTTTTATGGCTGTTTCTCGCTTCATTTTTGTGGCTGTTTTAAGAGCCTGTATTCGATTGTCATTCATTATTCTGACTCCAGTTTATTTATTATAGTTTCAAGATTAACTTTAACGACAGTGTTCATTTCAACTTGTCGTTGCCAGCCATTGGTTTTAGCTGTTTCTATAATCTGATTTGTTGCTTCCAATTGGCTTTTATGCGCTGGCAGAAACTTCTTGTGTGTTCTGAAGTTCACGCAGGTTAAGCAGGCATTTGCATGTGGACAGCGTTGTTGAGGTGAGGGCAGGCCGCATATTCCATTAGGTAAAGCCTGTGACATCGTATTGTAACGCAGCCAGTTTGCATCATCTTGCTTTGTCTGTGGTTGGCAATATTGAACCTTACCTTTGATGTCGATTAATTTTCCTTGATACTCGTTGAAAGCATTTTTTAATGTTACATCGTGAATATGAGCATAACGAGCAGTCATTTCATGCGAATCTAGTTAAAGTATCCAGATTCTAGATCATTTAATTAAAGAGACTATTCTTATCCATACGGGCGGGAAGTCGGCAAGAAGATAATCGGCAGGAATAATAAAACAATTCCAATAATTATATATATAAATGCGATAATCAATTGTCGTCGACTTCGTGCGGAGCCAAAGAAGGATTCTATGACAGAGCCTAAGAAGGACTGCATGAATATTGGATTTTTAATATTACCAAAGAAATAGACGCGGCATTTATACAATCCAGAGATGAAACAAACGATGCTAATTAGCCAAGTAGTGAATGTAAACAATTCTGCGATAACATGAGTTGCTGGAAAACCAGCATAAAACTTCATCAAAGATCCTATGATAGCAAAACAGAACCCTATGACAAATAAACCAATAAATAGGCCTAACAAACAATCAATGATGATATTCGCCAACCTTATTAAAAATTGGGTTAACATGGCCATAAACTCCTTCCGGATATCGTTCATATATTAGTGGAATCCACCGGCGTGGTTTCAACTTATAAGCGCAACTTTTGACTAAACTTTAGCCGCCGTGGTAGCTATAATCCGCACGCTAAATTTGCTGCAGTAAATGATGACCTACTTGTTACGATTGCCAATCAGCTAAATAATAGGCCTAGAAAAGCATTGGGATACGCAACACCAAATGAGATTTTTGGAGAACATCAAAAGATAGATAATCCATTTAATTTCGCTTAATAACAAAATATCAATATAACTGTTACTATCAGCGCAACCATTCCAGCAATAATAAAGGTAGTTTTGTTTGTAGATTGATGTTAATTTTTCTTGTTAGCTTCGCGTATTTGGAGAGTATTTGCATACCAATTAGGATATAAATTCTTTGCGGATGAATCAAGTGCTGATTCATTTATTTTCGAATACATGGCAAAGCTCTTAAGCCAGGATTTGCCATCGGGGCTTCTCGAAAATTCGTGATAAAATGTTGCATGATCATCGGCGAAACAATCTAAAAAATCTAACGGAGAAATATTAATTTCATTCGAATTATTTGCAAGCGCATTCTGAATATCCAGATCGAATTTCATTTTATTATTGATGGCATCATAGTACGTATTTTTTCCGAGCAATATTATATATATGCTGAAATATAAATAATTAGCACTATCCACGCGATCAACATTTCTAAGTTGAGAGTAAATATAAAATGCTGCATAAAATTCGCTGGAATCCAACGCATTCAGTAATGTTACTACTTTATTAATAAATTGCTTTTTTGAGGTCAGTGTTAAGGATGTAGGTGATAATACGTTAGATTCTCTCAAATGAATTTGCTGCCAGTCAGGGACACCGTAGGCGGACTCAATTAAATAACCCACACCAACATTAACGTCAGGAGCGCATTCTTCAAATTTAATGATTGATTGCTTGATGTCTTCTAAATAACACCAAAAGGTATCATCTGAGATAATTTCAGGTTGTTGCGCGACCATGATGGTTATTCTCGTTTTAATTTATATTATTAACTTTTCAAGAAGTCTGTATAATATCCTGCCAATTGCTTTTGTTCAATAGATAGACGTAAGCTGTCTAAAAGTATAATGGCCTTGAACTACAAGTACATTGCTGATAATTTACACATCTACACTTAGTATAATCGTTGATGCAGGCAGGCGAAAATAGCGCCTTATTTAAAGATTTAAGCTGTTGCACTTATCTGTTGAATCCACCGATACGGTCTAAACTATACTGCCAGTAAGGAAATTTACTGGAAATATCCCATAAACTTCACACTAGCCTTCGTGAAAAAGATCTGCCTATCAATTATTGGCGAACGAAATCAGGGCTTGAAGTCGATTTTGTTTTAGATCGCGGCAATATGGCGGTTGAAGTTAAAATTAGCACTAACGTAGACGCTAGTGATATTAAAGGCTTGATTAGCTTCTGCGAAGACTATCAGCCTAAACATGCTGTTGTGGTATGCATGGCACCCAAAAAACGTCTTTTGACTACGGTTGGTAGTACTAAGATTGAAATTTTACCATGGTATGAGTTCCTGCAAAATTTGTGGGATGATAAATATTTATGAAGCGCTTTAGTCACTAGATAGGCAGTTATATTAGCGGTGAGTGTTACACTACCGTCTATCGTCTGAATATTAGCCCTGTGAAATAACAAAAAATGCTGTAAATAACTAAAAAAATCGAAATAGGAATGAGTAATAACCACAAGTATGACAAGCTAGCGATACCATGCGTTTTCAGCTCAGAAATATCTCTTTTATTGTATGCACACTCAAATTCGGAAAATTTTACAAAGTTACTCATTTGATTATCTTTATTTGATGTACAGTTCAATTGGATGGTCTTTTGATAGATTTGATTTTTCACGTTATAACTGATTAGCACATCGGGGCAATAAAGGTTATGGTGTTCTGTAGATGTGTTTTCGACAGGAGTTTGTTTTTCAATTTTGCATATCGTGTTCTGAAATTTATAATGTTCCCAGGCTGCTATCAATCCACTTGCAGCAGTTAAAATACCAAAGCCTGCGATCAGGATAGTAAATACAAGCGGCACCACCAATCGGTTTTGCCGAACATACGTTAAAAATATAATAAGGATGCTTTATTCTTACTCTTCAAATAAGCCATGGTGGCTTGGCCTTTTATTTCTCTCGATCTAAAATCGTCATTTTTGACTTCTGCAGCGGCTTTCGATGCTTTTAAAGCATAATTACTTGTTAAACAACACTTACGCAACGTAATCCCATACAACATCTATTTTCTTTCAAGTCTTACTAGTCTTCTTTATCAAATTTCATTGAGTCTATAAAGCTTGCATGTTTCGCGATATTTTCATCGTGATGTTGAAGAAAATTTTGATGTTCTTCCATTGCCTTCTGGTAACTAGCGTCTCCATGATCACTCATCATTAATTGTGCTGAATGTGAATTAAGAAATGAGTTAAGACTAGCTCTATATTGATTACGTAAATTAGCTGCCTGCTGAAGATTTATTTCTTGCTGATTCAAGTGATACTTTAGCTGATCTACCATCACCTTCTTTTGTTCGTGTGTCATGTCAATATTATTCAACTTTTCTAAAATAGACGTGCAAGACTGTTGATGTACAGCTAATGCATCATGACTATTTTGAATATCTTGTTTGATTTTAGCTAGCGTCTCAGTTGATTGGTGTGATTCTTTAACTGGATGCTCGACTTCCGATGAAGAATAAGATACCTGCTCATCATGAGAATCATGATTAATATGGTTTTCGTGATCTTCATGCTCTAAATGTTGTTCGTGATCAGCATGGCTACCATGTTCTTCGTGTTCTTCGTGTTCTTCGTGTTCTTCGTGTTCTTCGTGCTCTTCGTGTTCTTCGTGCTCTTCGTGTTCTTCGTGCT
>CAZBHW010000008.1:22854-60708 GCA_964492045.1 uncultured Coxiellaceae bacterium
GCTCTTCGTGTTCTTCGTGCTCTTCGTGTTCTTCGTGCTCTTCGTGTTCTTCGTGTTCTTCGTGCTCTTCGTGTTCTTCGTGCTCTTCGTGTTCTTCGTGCTCTTCGTGCTCTTCGTGCTCTTCGTGCTCTTCGTGTTCTTCGTGTTCTTCAGTTTCATCCTTCTCAGTTTCGTTCTCTAACTCCTCAGATTCTTCAACTTCAGAGCTCTCTTTATCTTCTTCATTTTCCTCCCCTTCTTCAGCCTCGTTACCCTCTTCGGCTTCCTCTTCATCTTCCTCTTCCTCTTCTTCAGGCTCTTCTATTTCATCTTCACCCTCATCTTCTTCAATCGATTCGATGATGCTTTCCTCTTCTTCCTCTTCCGACTCATTCTCCATGCCATGCTCCAGCAATACCATCTTTTTAGATCGATTAGCCGCAAATAAATCAATGAATACGATCTCAGATTCTCCATCTGCTTTAACCCGCGTCTTGAGTACCGCAATACGAAATGTGCGAAAATGCTCGAAAATTTCAATCGCATCTTCATCATAAACAAGTTCTTCGTCTGCTAAAAAATCTTCAGACTTAGGATCAAACGTTACAAACACCAATAGCCCACTTAAACTCACCAAGCGATTACATTCTCTAATCACATCAAAAAGCAGAGATTTATTTATAGCGCAATAATTCGCGATCATTAAATCCACTGATCCAGTTTCATAGACAATCGCGGGTTTTAATAATTCTTGAGTCGTGTTGCATCGAATATTCGCGAGAGGAAATGCAGTGCGAATTTCAGGAAAATGAATGTCAGCTATGTCGACGCAATGAATCGTTTTTGGGTGATTATTGCGTTTATTGGCATACTTAATTAAACGGTGCGATATGCTATTAATTATTTTTTTTAATTTCGCCGACATTTATGGTTACCTGCTGTGAAGTTCGCCTATCTTAGCACCCTACCCCGCATTGACTCAAACTTGCCCATACGTTATATTCTTGACCAATTGCTATATAATAATTATACTAAACGAGCTAAGTCGATGAAAATATACCCATTTCACCACGCAAACAAATTGCTGATTTTAGTTATTTTACTTTTGGTGACCACCTTATTTTCTTCTGCGCTATTGGCAGAAACAAGCGAGCAAAACGCGGCGATTGATAAAGCCTTGGCAGCGGCTTTGAAACAGGCAACAACCGGTCCTGGTACCGTAAAATTACTCGATCAAGCCACCATCAAATTACCATCTGAAATTATCTTTGTGCCCGCAAAAGAAGCTGCGCCCTTAATTTCTGCAGCAGGAAATCAAACAACCAACACGTTAGTTGGTTTGATCATGCCAGAAGACAGTGCATTTCATTGGTTCATTGCAGTTGATTTTGTAAAATCGGGATATGTGAATGACAATGCTGCAGCAAGCTGGAAAGCAGATCAATTACTTACGCATTTACAAGAAGCTACCGAAGTGACCAATGCAGATCGTAAAGCAAAATCATTCCCAACGATCACACTCACTAAATGGACTAAGCAACCCGCCTATTCCACAGAGAAGCATCAGCTAAATTGGTCAGTGCAAGGCGCAGATAGCGAAAACTATCAATTCATTAATGACAACGTAGACATGTTAGGACGTGATGGCTATTTCGCATTTACCTTGCTTTCTCAATACGATACTTTTAATGCCAGCAAGAAAGACGCTGACAAGATCCTTGCAACCTTTAGTTTTAACGATGGCAAAACCTACAATGACCACGTCGCTAATCTGGATAAAACCGCGGACTATGGTTTAGACGCCTTAATCATCGGTGAAGATGCAGCGCGCAAATCGCAATGGATCTCACGAGTAGGCATTATTGTCGTTTCCGTACTGACTTGCATTGTTATTCTGGTCGGCGGTTCTATTGCGTTATTTCCGGTGTATCGCAAAAAGGGTTAATTAGTAAATCATTTGCGAACCCCATCTTGTTGGCTGTAAACTTGATTTCTAAAGCAAAGGACAGCCAACATGACAGCATTCGTTTTCCCTCAATTTCCTATGCCCATTGTCTCGCCCAACGTGATAATCCGCCCACCCACCTTGGCGGATGTTGGTGAACTAACTTCTGTTTATGTCGATTCATACGACATGATCAAGCAAACCATGGCAGTACATCATAAAAAACCAACGCCAGACGAAGTGGCCGTGTATGTTAAAGAGGCCATGGAAAGCTGGAAATTGAAGGATAAGGAAAGCGCTGTATGGCTGACACTGTTAATTTTCGATAAGCACAATCAGCTGGTTGGTGAAACTGGTTATCATCATATTAATTGGGATGAGTTGAGTTTGGAGTTTGGCGGTTGGATTAGCCGGCAACATCTCAGTAAAGGTTATATGACAGAAGCCTCGATTGCGTTGATTCAATATGCATTCAAACAGCTTGGAATCAAAAACATTCATGTCGTTTTCGATCATTTAAACACACGCAGTATTAAGATCGCTGAACGCTTGGGGTTTGTGCATGCCGAGACCTTGAAAGATGACAGAATATCGCTAGTGACAAACCGTGTCAGCGATACGTTAATTTACACCATGCATGATATGCAGCACTTGCCTGAATTAACAGTTAGCTGGTAGCTTGTGCAACACGCTGAAACACGTAACAGGATTCTTCGCCGGCTATCAATGATTTGAAGCCTACAGATCTCATCAAGTTTTCCAGTTCTGTTTTGTCAAACAAGTGAAATTCTCCGGAATCCACACCTTGATTGAACAACACTAAGTATTTTTCAAGGATATTGTATTTCTCGGTTAAGTCTATCTTCTGTTCTTTTGTTTTGGCGCACTCATCCAGGAGATAAGATTTGAAATATGGAATATCAATTTTCTCACCGAAATCTTGAATGAAGATTAAGCCGTCTTCGCTTAGCTTTTGGTGCAGCTTTGAAAACAATTGTTTGCAATGGATTTCATTTTGATAAATCACATATAAAGAACGCTGGAAAATAAAGGCGTCTTGCTGCGGCAGTAAATCAATAGCGGTATCTGCCGTCATTCCCATAAAATTGGCCTGGTTGGATAGGCGTTTTTTAGCGAGATTCAGCATCTCTGGTGAAGGTTCCACCAGGGTAAGTTTTAAATCAGGTAACCTCGACAACAAGATTGAGCTGAAATAACCAGTTCCCGCTCCAAGGTCTGTCACACGAGCTCCCGGCTTGAGGCGCGGTATGACAATATCGTTAATGAACCAGTGCAAAACTGGAAATATATCTTGATCCGCTAGTGAATCAAATATAGTTGAGTATTCAATGTATTGATAGGGTTCCATGTCATTCCATTATTTAGATGATCCTGGTGAGCGGCGCCCGGATGTTTCAGCGGGTGCTGTGCTGCTTCTAGCGTCGCTGTCAATCGATCTAAATGAAGAACCTTGATTGCCTGCCTGCATCGTATTGGCTGCCACTGGTTTGACGCTGTAGCGACTCATCATACCATGGACATCTTTTTGCATGTTATTAACGATGCTTTCACTCTGATGACGTTCTCTGGCTAACCGAGCTAAATCTTTATCGACATTACTGCTGGAAGCTTTTACTTTTTCTTGTTGCTCCCGCAGCTTTTGAATGAGTTGGTCAGATGTCACATCACCTTTACTGTGAGCAGACAGTATTTTATCTTGTGAAATATTGTTGTCGGTGACTAATTTGCTGATATGTTGATTAACAGCAAATTGGTTATTACTATCGCCGTTTGTTCTGTCGATGATTTTGTTAACTTCGTTGATAACGGCATTTGTGACAGGCGGTGTTTCAGCATCTTTTGTTTGTTCTTGTACGTTCTGCACTGAGTTACACATGTCGCCTACTCTATTAATGAGATCGTCTGTCATTTCAGATTGGCGCGCAGATCGATTAGCCGTTTGTTGCAAGATAGCGTCGGTACAAATCATGATGGCATCTGCAGCTGAGGGAAGGTCGCGCATATTTCTGCCGGGCGAAAGCGATTTGAGAATATTGTAAGTGCTGTCATGCTGACTTGATTCTGTATTTCTACCGGCTAGTGGCATAGCGACCATATCAAACAACCCTCATAGTAGTGATATAAAAAACCTGCGGTTGATACAATGGGCATTAACCGCAGGTTGTGACAATTAAAATTATGGACCTTTTGGCTTTTCTTGTTTGATTATCATGTTCGCTCTCCCCTATTTCTGTACAGAATGTTTAATGCATCAGCTTAAGTATAGCAGAAAAATGTACGAACCCAAGTGATTGTATCCATTAATAAATACCCAATATTTGTGCCTTGTGTCAAGATTAATGCGACACCTGATTTTTAGACCTAACTAGAGAATAGTACGGCTAAATACTTATGTAAGTATTAATTACTGAGCTTTACTGTAAGCTTTTAGAATCTCATACAACTCTTCAAACCGTATAGGTTTAATGACAATGTGATTCATGCCGGAGGCAAAGCATTTTTCCTGATCGCATTCCAGCGCATGCGCAGTCATCGCGATAATAGGAATATTGTTTAATGCAGGAAACGTGCGAATTTTTGCAGTGACTTCAAACCCATCCATGTCGGGCAAGCCTATATCCATTAATATGACATCATAGGTTTGCTGATTAATATAACTGAAGGCTTCAACGCCATCGTTTGCGATATCCAGCGTGCAGCCAAGATCATCCAGCATGTATTTCACAATGCGCTGGTTAATGTAGTTATCCTCAACCAACAAAATTTTCAAATCGAGTTGCTTGGTCTTAATGGGTTCGCTAGCCTCTTCTTTCACTGCGGCAGTGCGTTTCTGTTGATGTGTCTCTTGCAAGGTAAGCGGTAAGGTAAATGTAAATGTGGAACCAACATCCGGCGTGCTTTCAACGGTGATTTTGCCGCCTATGCGCTCAACCAATTGCTTGGTGATAGCAAGCCCCAAGCCCGTGCCTTGTTGTTTGCGATGTTTGAAAGTTTCTACCTGACTGAATTTTTCAAAAATGAAATGGTGCTTGGATTCTTCAATGCCTATGCCATTATCTTTAACAGAAAAGATGAAACTGGGGCCATTGGCTTGTTCGTAATCGACGCTGATATTGACCTCGCCATCTTCGGTGAATTTGATCGCGTTGCTAATTAAATTCACTAAAATCTGACGAATACGTTTGGCGTCACCCATCACAAATCGTGGCGCCGAATCTGAATAATCCAGCGATAAACACGTATTTTTTTCTTCTGCCTGATATTTAAAACTGTGTACTACCTGAGAAATTAATAAATGCAAATCGAGTGGATCATTAGCAAACGACAATTCACCAATTTCGATTTTGGCAAAATCTAAAATATCATTCACTAATGACAGCAAGCTGTTACCAGCTTGTGAAATCAGTGAAACATATTCTTCCTGTTCGGCTGTCAGACCTTTCTTTTGCATGATTTGCGTCATGCCGATAATCGCATTCAGCGGCGTACGAAATTCGTGGCTCATTTTAGCCAAGAAGTCTGCTTTTGCCTGATTCGCCATTTCTGCGTGTTGTTTTGCTTCTTCCAATTCCTGTTTATGCAACACGTCGTTTGATATGTCTTTGCAAATACCGGCAAAGCCGAAGCATTCATTATTTTCATCATACAAACCGAAGGAAGTGTCTTTGATCCAGCGTACAGTATTATCTGGCCTAACAATGCGGTAATTTTTCTCGACGATCTCACCGATACGCGGTGGGTGCATGAGGTTTTGGTCATTGATGGCCTTGACGTGATCCCGGTCATCGGGATGTACTGCAGACATCCATAAGCTTGGGTTATCGTAAAGGCTTTGTGTGCTGATACCCCAGCTGTCTTCAAACGTAGGGCTGATATACATTTGATCTTTGTAGTTATGACCACGAATCCAGAACACGTCCCGGCTTTGTTCGGCTAATTGATAAAAATACCGAGCGAGGTTGGCGGCGCGAATATCGTTAATTTTGGTCATAAAATGATCTCTGTTTTATGTTGCCACAGAGTACCATAAATTTTCAAAATGTGTAGTCAGAATGGGGTTATTCCTGCTCTTCGAGCATCAATTTGCGTAATTGCTGGTATCTTTCGCTCTTTTCAAACGCCTTGGCGTATAAGATTAATTCGCGAATTTGACGATCTTTTTCTTTGTTGAATATTTCCGGATGCTGACTTTTCATTTCTATCAAGCGCGTTAAATCACCTGTACGCAGCGCGTAATGTTTTTCGTAATAGAGTTCAATTGCCTGATTGACTGGTAAGTCATCGTATTGAGCCATGGTGCAAACTCCGATATTTATTCCGCTTGCAGATACGTTAACAGAAATGTTTTTAGTTGTTCAATATCCAGCTTACATGATTTAAAAGCAATATACCCATCAGGACGCACGACTAACAAGGTGATTTTTTTAATTTGGTAAGCTTGATGCATATTGTTATTTTCATCGAGTAATTGATCAATCGGTTCATCGATATGATGAGGCGTGATCAAATGCAGTTTCATCATGTCTTTCAATGGGCCCAGCAAGACAAAATTAATTTGTTTGCAGACATCCACTGCTTTAAATATATCTTTTTCGCCAGTGAAGCAGAGTATGTGGTGATTTGTATCGTTGATGTAATCATAAAAATAATTGGAGTGATTCAATCTGACATCTGGTGCACGCTCTCCAACGGCAGGCCCGCGATGTGAGCTGGAGTAGTTGTTATCGAGCGCGATACTGTTTTTGTATTGAATGCCAATTTGTGTCATGCGGCGGGTAATGAAGCGAGAAACCGCAGGTATACCAAACAATAAACGCATGAGGTGTTTACGTAAGAAAATGATGAGTGGATTAGACTTTAATAATATCCTAGTTAAGCGGTCAGTGGTATCCACCACGCTTTTGATAACGGGGATACGTTCGTCTTCGTAACTATCCAGCAATTTAGTGTTCGCCCTGCCCTGTATCACCAGTGCTAACTTCCATGCTAGGTTATGCGCATCTTGCAAGCCGGTATTCATGCCTTGCCCGCCAACTGGCGAATGAATGTGTGCCGCATCACCTAACAAGAAAATATTGCCTTCTCGTAACTTGTTCGCCATTTTACTGTGAATCCAGAATGGCGAAATGGTACTGATGGTGCGCGCATTGTATTGACCATAAGAACGTGCAGCGACTAACTCACGCACATCATTTTCTGTCAGAAGTTGCCGGTTATAACCTAGTTGTAAATTACCACCTAAGCGATAATCGCTTTTACCCATGGGGAACACGCCTAGCATATAACCATCTGCACTGAAGATATGTATTTGATCACGGCGTAAAAAGCTATCCATGATACCGTCTGCCACGAGGAATTGCTCAGTTAAATCTTCACCAGGAAATTGAAAGCCTGCTGCTTTGCGTACTGTACTGTGCGCACCGTCACAACCGACGAGAAAGTGACAATGAATGACTTCACGTACACCATCATGATGACGAATGCCGGCTTCAATATCGGCATACGTGACGTGAATGTCTACTAACTCACGTGATCGTTCTACGCTATGCTGCAATTGATTTAAATGCGACTCCAGAATGCGCTCCGTCGTGCATTGCGGTATGCCCAGAATATAGCGATAAACACTGTCTAAATTATCGAAATTTAAGTGCGCGTATTCTTTTCCTTTATCATGAAAGCATAAAGAATGCAGCGGTTGACCTTCTCGCAGGAATTCCTCAATCAAGCCTAGCTGTTTGAATATTTCCAGTGTTCTGGTTTGAATAGCGGCGGCGTTTGAAGTTTGCGTGGCAGTTTGTTTTTCATCAATAATTCTAAATGAAATACCGTGCCGCGCTAATTCATACGCCATCATTAAACCTGTCGGTCCTGCGCCGACAATTAACACTGAAACATTACTCATTACGCAATTTCCCACGCTGTGATTTTATCGGTTTTATCGCCGCGTGCTTGCTGCTGTAAAATGAATTGTTGATATAGCTGCTGTATGCCTTGTGATTTGGCGTAATGAATTGGGCCGCCGCGGAATGGCGCAAAGCCCGTACCAAATACCATGCCAGCATCAAGCAAGTCACCGTCTTTCACCACACCTTCTCGTAAGCAGGCAAATGCTTCATTTAACATGCGCAGCACTAAACGGTCTGATATATCATGCAATGGTTTATCATAGTCCGGCATGGCAGATTTAATCATGTTGCCGTTTTTATCGTATTTATAAAAACCTTCACCGGTTTTTCGACCAAGTTTTTTCTGTTCCACTAACTGAATTAATTTAGGTGGAATTGGTGTATTGAAATACTTGCCCAGGAAGTTAGCGACGGATAAGCAAACATCCAATCCAACGGTATCAGCAAGTGCGATTGGACCCATGGGCATGCCAAAGGTTGTCATCGCTTTGTCTATGATTTGCGGCGGCACGCCTTCGTTCAGCAGCTCAACGCTTTCCAATAAATATGGCATTAAAATACGATTCACTAAAAAGCCAGGACTGCTTTTCACTGGTAATGGCAGGCGATCTAATTTACCAACAAAACCAATCGCGTTTTCCAGCACCTCTGGTGATGTTTGCTGACCTTTCACCACTTCCACCAACATCATTTTGGCAACTGGATTGAAGAAGTGAATGCCGACTAAACGTGAAGGCATTTCGAGTACCGTGCAAATGTCTTCTAAAGGAATACTTGAAGTATTAGTTGCCAGTATCGCGCTCGGTTTAGCCTTGGATTCTATCATCTTGAATGTTTTTTGTTTGATGCCTAAATCTTCAACCACGGCTTCAATGATGACATCAGCTTTTGGAATGCCATAACCATTCACATCAGGTTGCAAGCGATCCATGGCTTGCTGAACCAGATTGGGTTCTTTCAGTTTTTCTTTAAACAATTTAGCAGCACGCTTGATGGCGGGTGCAATGAACCTCGGTTCTAAATCCTGCAATGTCACGGTCATGCCGCGCAATGCACACCAGGCTGCAATGTCTCCACCCATGGTGCCAGCACCAATCACGTGTACGTGTTTCGCATTGAATTTGGATTCTTTTGCCAAGCCTTTTAATTGCTCTTGCAGAAAGAACACGCGCACGAGATTTTGGCAGGTGTCGCTAAAGAATAATTTACCGCAACTTTTTGCTTCGCGGTCGTATGCTTGCTGACCTTCTACGCCGACTAATTCCCAATTATCCAGCACATGAAACGGCGCCGGATAATGCGTTGGATTAACCGATTTTGCCGCTTTAGTACGCATTAAGTGACCGATAGCCTGGCGCACCCATTTCAAATTCGTCAGTGATTGTAAAACCGTTGGTGCATGCGGTTTCGGTTGTTTGTTAATGTAGTACTTAGCAGCATGTACTAGCTGACGTTTTGGCACTGCAGCATCAACAAATCCTAGCTTCGCTGCCGCTTTGGCACTGACTAGTGAGCCCTTCATGACAAGCTGCATGCCTTCAAAACCACCGATTAAACGCGGTAAACGTACGGAGCCACCCCAACCTGGGTGTATGCCTAATTTGACTTCTGGCAAACCTATTTTGGTTTTTGGGCCCTCTTCTGCAATGCGATAGCGGCATGCCAGCGCAAGCTCAAGGCCACCGCCAAGACAGAAACCATTAATCAACGCAACGGTTGGAATTTTTAACGCTTCCAGTTTATTTAAAATATCCTGCCCTTGCTTTAACAGCGCAGTCGCCTGATCAATGTCTTTGAATTTGCCGAATTGGGAGATGTCAGCACCTGCAATAAAACCAGTTGTTTTGGCTGAGGTAATCACCATGCCGCGTGTCGCAGTATCTGCTGCCACTAAATCTATAATACGGGATAGCTCATTCATCACATCGGCATCAATGGTATTGACCGATGCATTTATCTTGTCGATATAGACCCAGAGAATTTGATCTTCATCTGTTTCCAGACGCCAGTTTTGAAATTGCTGCATGATATTATTCATGATTACACCTCAGACACATTTTCAATTAACATTGCTCCACCCTGCCCGCCGCCTATGCAAATCGAAGCGACGCCACTTTTCGCATTTTGTCTGCGTAAGATATTGGCGAGATGCAAGACGATACGCGCACCGCTTGCACCCACTGGATGACCTAAAGCAATCGCACCGCCATCGACATTCAAGCGCGATGGATCCAAGGTGCCAATGGCACCGTTTGTTCCCAGGAATTTACGACAGTATTCGTCATTTTCAAACGCAGCCACACAACCTAATACTTGCGCAGCAAACGCTTCATTAATTTCCCAGTAATCGATGCTGCTAAAATCACGTTGTTGTTTCTTTAATAATTTGTGTGCGGCGTACACTGGTCCTAAACCCATTTCAGCTGGATCAACGCCCGCCCATGCCACATCAACAATCTTCGCTAACACTGGCAAACGATATTTTTGTACGGCATCTTTGCTGGCCAGAATTAACATGGCAGCACCGTCAGTGACCTGCGAGCTATTACCTGCGGTGACTGTACCAAATGTTTTATCAAAAATAGGCTTTAATGTGGCAAGTTTTTCCAGTGTTGTGTCTGCACGTACACCATCATCTTGCTGAAAGAAATTGCCATTATCCGCATAGATAGTTTCGACATCGGTAAAGTAATTATCGTCTTGCGCGCTGATGACACGTTGATGACTGGTAAGCGCAAACTCATCCATTTGCGTACGTGTGATATGAAAACGATAAGCAAGATTTTCTGCTGTTTGCCCCATGCTTAAATTGACGATGGGGTCGCGCAACCCGCGTAAGAGCGCAATTTCGGGTTTTAAAAAGCGGGGACGAAACTGAATCCATTCCTTTAATTTTGCTTTCCAGTTGCGTGCCGTCATCACACCCGCAAACCAATTGGTCATGTCGTCATTAAATAATAATGGAGCGCGGCTCATGGCTTCTGTGCCGCCGGCTAACACAAGGTTTGCTCGACCTAATGCAATGTCTTTTGCTGCGCTGTCTAGAGATTGCATGCCGGATGCACAATTGCGTTGTACGGTAAAGGCAGGGACGGCATCACCGCAACCTAAGCGCAGCGCAACAATGCGCGCAATATTTTGTTCGTCAGCGCTAGGATTAACGCAACCAACGATCACTTCGTCAAAATCCTTGGCAGTAAATGGTTGGCGTTGCAATAACTCACGACCAGCGCGTACGGCCAAGTCTGATGCTGAAAACGGCCCTGGTTTGCCTTTGGCTTTTAAAAATGGAGTACGTGCGCCATCTACAATGTATACATCGCGCAAATTGGATGTCATCTTTTCCGTCATATCATGTCCTCAACTTTATGCCACGATTTGTTCGAGATCAAAGGTAAATTCATTCACTTTAATAATTTCATCGCGTAATGCTTCAAAAGTTAATAAGCGCTGTGCTTCCTCTTTGGTTAACACATTGGCTTTTTCAGCTAACTGTACGCGTTCCTGGAAAGCGTAGTATTCTGGAATAGTTCCATCTGCTACGGCTTTTTGTAACTTTTTGCGTAAGGCATCATTTTCATCTGCTGATAATAAGGCGGTTTCAAGGCGGTTGGTTAATTCTGCTTTATCATCGCTGACATAAGTGTATTGTGTGATTTGCTCACGCAGTTGTGAGTTCTGCACCATTTCATTAACCAGTGCTTTGGTGAGTTGATCATTAGGCGCATGATAAGCCTGACCTAATGGGAATAAACACCACTTCAATAAACGTCCTAACCAACGGTTTGGCATGTTATTGAATAATTCATAAAATGCCTTCTGTGCGTTGTGCAGACAATATTGCAGCGTCCAGCGCAAATAATTTTTATTCCCTTCGGTTGCATCATGCTCGTGATAATACTTCAATGCAGCAGAAGCTAAATATAATTGGCTGAGTATGTCACCAAGTCGTGCTGAAATGCGTTCACGACGTTTCAAGCTGCCGCCCAACACAATGAGACAAGTATCAGCAACTGAGGCAAGTGCTGCACTCATGCGTGTTAATTGGCGCTCATATTTTTTCACGGTTTTATCTTTTGCTTCGGCAAAGATAAAATGCCCACCAGTCACACCGTAGGTAAACGAGCGAATTAAATTACTGACAAAAAACCCGACATGAGACATTAATACCTTATCCAGTGCATTAATATCCATGGTTGGCTGAGACATCAACTCAATTTCTTTTAACAGATAGGGATGGCAGCGAATTGCACCCTGGCCGAAGATAATGAGATTACGCGTTAAGATATTAGCGCCTTCAACGGTAATGCTAATGGGTGTTGCCAAATACAGGTTAGCCAAAAAGTTACGCGGACCAGTTTGTACCATGTGGCCTGCATGAACATCCATCGCATGATTGATCGCGATGCGCCCCATTTCTGTCATGTGATATTTTGCAATAGCTGAAGCAGTTGATGGGTTCATACCCATGTCAATCGCGCTGGCTGTCATAATGCGCGCTGCTTCATTTAAATAAGTCATGCCGGCAATACCGCCTAATGCTTCTTCAATCCCTTCAAATGCAGAAATTGAGATATTGAATTGCTTGCGCAAGCGCGCATATGCGCCCGTGAAACGATAAGCCACTTTGCAGCTGGCGGTAGCGAGAGCTGGCAACGAAATGGAACGGCCAATCGACAGACATTCCATTAACATGCGCCAGCCGCAGCCTAGTTGTTGTTTACCACCAATGATCCATTCCATGGGAATAAACACATTGTCACCACGAGTCGGACCGTTCATGAAAGCCATTTGCATAGGCAGATGACGCGTACCAATTTCAACACCTGGTGTTTTGGTCGGTATTAAACATAAGGTGATACCAACGTCTTCTTTATCACCTAATAGATGTTCAGGATCGTATAATCTCACCGCAAGACCTAGCACTGTCGCAATAGGCGCTAATGTGATGTAACGTTTATCCCAATTTAAACGTATGCCAATGATTTCTTTACCGTCGTGTGTTCCTTTGCAAACGATGCCGGTATCCGGAATGTTGCTAGCATCACTGCCGGCATGCGGTGCGGTTAGTGCAAAACAAGGAATTTCTTCACCGACAGCTAATTTTGGCAAGTAATGATTTTTTTGCTCTTCGGTGCCATAACGCATGAGTAACTCAGCGGGCCCCAAAGAATTTGGCACCATGATATTCACCGCAGCACTGATGCTGCGCGTGGTGATTTTCATAATGACGGTTGAATGAGCCAAGGCGGAAAATTCCAATCCACCATATTGTTTTGGAATAATCATTCCCAAAAATTTTTCTTTTTTAACGTATGCCCAAACTTCAGGTGGCAAATCGTTATCTTCGTGCGTGATTTGCCAATCGTTTAACATCCCGCACAAGGTTTCTACTTGATTATCCAGGAACGCCTGTTCTTCGGCAGTTAACTTGGTCGTTGGCATGTTAAATAAATCAGACCAATTCGGTTGGCCGCAGAATAATTCTTTTTCCCACCAGGTATTACCTGCATCTATGGCTTCTTGTTCGGTAGGACTAATAGTGGGAAGTTGTTTTTTAATCCGCTGCAATAATGGTCCGGTGACCAAGCCCTGCCGCTGCTGCTTCAAGTGCGCAAAGCCGGCGGCACCCAAATAACACAGCCAGAAAAACACTAAACCGCGTATAGGCAACCCGCTATAAACGCTAACGACCAACAATGCAGCTCCGATTGCGATAGTCCACGTCCAGGCTGATAGCCGATAAAGTGCTGAAATAGAAACGAGTGAGAGTAACGCCAAAACACCGATGACTTGAGAGATTTCCATATACCTGACATCCTTATTAACTTGTTAAAAAGTATATAGAAAGAACTTTGTGCGGCATAGCTCTTTATTGCAGATATTCAACTTACTTATGAAACCACCAATCTTGTTGATGACATCATTGTCATGTCCGCGTCATTGTATTGTTATTTTTACCTGCTATAGTTAGTTCAAGAAAAAAACCATAATTATGAGATAACTATATGAAAGTACAGCAGCTTCCGTTTTCGATAATGATACTGGGTTTATCCATGGTATCGTTAGCTGCTGAGGCTAAATCGGTAGCCTATATTGCTAATGGAACTGGCAATCCTTCTGATCCAGCAACCAGAGGCGTATTTGTTTGCGATCTGGATGATAGCGGTCAACTAAGCAGATGCAGAGGAACTGATTATAAAACGATTATTGATTCCGTGACTTCCTATAATGTGTGGGATCAATACTTCTTTTTATATATCGCAGATGAAAAACAAGGTGTTTCACTTTGTTCAATCAATACATTCGATGCCAAACATCAAGGTGATATATCAAACTGTGTGGCTACGCCAGATACGAACGTGCCAAATTGGCAGCCAAGCAGCATCGCCTTTCCAGTGCAAAGTGATAAAGACGTGCAATATTATGGGTTCGTTACAGATCTCAACCAGCATATTTATCAATGCGCAATTCCTTATATCGATATGAAAATGACAACCTGCACAAATGCCATATCATCCAATGAACCAGAAAACTGGAATCCAGTAAAAGTAGTCTTCAAGACGGTTGGTGATACGCAATATGCTTATGTGGCAGGGTCATCGATATATCAATGCTCACTTAATAAAGATTATAGTTTTCATGATTGCAAGGCAGCCGTCGCTGATAAGACTCCAGCCTGGACACCAACAGATGTCACTTTCGCGACAGTGCATGGAAAAAATATCGTTTACGTGAGTTCATTTAGTAATTTGTCTTTCGGAAAACCTGGGTTGTATCGCTGCAACGTCATGAGTGATGGCTCGTTTCAAGCATGCGCCAGCGTGACTGGTTATCCTGATAAAAATACAGGCTCTCGCGAAATCGCCATTTATCAAACCAAAGGGAAACAAATTGCATTTGTCGCTTCTGGCACGGATTTATATTCTTGCACCATCAACCCAGATGGCAATTTCAGCGCCTGCGCTGTTGTACCTGCCGCCGGCAATCCCGGGTGGAGCGCTTGGGGAATCGATATTCGAAATTTTGATGCCAAAAGTAAAAAGCCTCACAAATAGCAGTTAGCGATGTGAAGGAATAAGGGGTAGTTTGTCCACAGAAAAATGTCCTTCGAGGCGCACACTCCATGCGCTCATCAGGACGAACATGTGGATTGGCCCACAGATTTCTATTCATTTCGCGACACCTTCCACATAGTGGCTGTCGCGAAATGAGCAATTAGGCTCGACGTATGTCGAATTGCCGCGTAAATAGTTCATGTTTTTCACCCACTTATTTAAGGAACATTCAAAATTGAACTTTACTTATTGTTAGTGTAATGTTTGATCAAAATAAAACTCGGAATAAAATAATAATGCAAAACCGTCCAGTTAGCTCCCGCACAATGACTCTTTTCTTAATGCATCGCCGTGGCACTTTCAATGGCCTGGGAAGAGATGCTATTCATCATATCAATGCGCTGGCGACTCCGCATTTTGTGATTCAAGGCGAAGATTTCCTTACTTTACTTCGCATTTTTCCACAGCTTAACTCGATATTAGTCAAACACAAAAAACTATTTCTCATGCTGGAACCAAATGGATTTAATGATACCGGCGCTCTGATTGCATCTGGCGGCGGCTACACAGGTGTCACTTTACCAGTACGTCTTGTGATACGTTTTTTCTATTTTCTTAATAGGGATCCTGTTACGGGTTTACCAAAAACTGAAATTAATCTTTTACTGCATTACCTTGCTTTTGGTCACCCTGACATGGCCTGTCAAATGCTGGAAGCAAATCCTGCTTTATTAGATCAGGCAGGCTATGTGATTGCTCCAACAGGTGATTTAATTTGGGACGTGAAACCATTCGAATGTGTCTTCAGCGTGGGTGATCATCAGCCAGACATGCTGCCAAGGCTTATGGAATTTTTACCACGCATTGCAAATGGCGAAGCGATATATCAAGCACAGTATGCAAAATATAAAGATGCACTGGCAAATATTGGCAATGAAACGCGTTATGCATTTAAATGGATAATAGATGTGTTGAAACAAAGCCCTGAAGATGAGGATAATGCGTTTTTGGAGCAACAATTTAAAACCAAAAGCATGCTTCAAGAAAATATTAATCAATATTGGCAACACTTCTCCATGCGCGTGATCACACGCGGTTTGGTATGTCGTTATGCAGACATCCATGAAGCGTATCAAGTTCTTTATAATGAATTTAATGATCTATATAAACATGCAGGTAACAGTTATCGCAAAGTTGATGTGGTATGGTTACTAATTAATTGGATGATCAATCGTCGTTTATGTGATCGTCAGGCTTATGCGCGAGGTTACCTGCAAGCTGCAGCAAAGAATAGAGAAACTATTTTAAAAAGATCATGTGGATTGTTACATAATCCCGGGCAATTTTTCGAGCCGTGCACAGATTTTCTGATTGATGATGATGCTGATTTAGTCGGCGGTTGCGGTAGATCTTTCGGTATTAGTTTAGATGGCGCGGCGACGCTGCGCGGGCCCGATTCCTTTGCCGCGTTTTTCGTACCGAAATTTTGGAAAACTTATGTCGGACAAAAACACGATACTTTCAGGCTATGCAGACCTACGCAGCAACCGACCGACGAAAATCAACCGAGACGGTGCGTAATTTTGTAAAGCGCAATTGATGCAATGCTGCTGCATAATTTAATGAGCATTTCACCCGACACACTTCGATAAACCATTGCAAGAGTTGTTGATACGTAAGCAACAGTAACAAGCGAAATCAAATTATCATTACCAAAACGGATTTCAATTCTCCTTTCCAAGCCATACCGATACGATTCACATTAAAAAACTGGCTGTTTATGACCAGCCTATCAGGTGCGAAAGCAGGCGCAATTTTTTATTCGCTGATTGAGTCCTGCAAATCAAATGGTATTGAGCCGTACAAATATCTTTGAACGGTGCTCTATCGAATAAGTGACGAGTATTGTTAAGTATCCATCAATATTTACATAATCACCAACTATATCAATCTATTTTTAGTACTTTGCAAAATACTCTCCAAATGCGTAATCACTTCAGCATGATTGATGGCAGCGGCAAGCTGCATGGTTGTTGCGCGCTGATTCAAGTGAGGAGATGTTAAAAGTTCGTGGAGTTCATTAACATCCATCATTCTTGTGATGAGTTCGACAATTTCGACTCTACTAAATACCACAGCAAGATCGAGTGCTGTGAAGCCTGGCATATATCGATGGTACCACTCACCATTATTTTCAAGAAGGGTCAAAACCTTCGATTTGCATTGCATGATTTCACATTGCTTTCTAATTATATTAGTGTCAGCAGAAATACTGGCCTGCAAATTTATATTTTTAATAATCATGATTTTCACTAACTCAGTGAAACCATTTTGGCAACATAATAAAAATATTCTTTCATGTACGCTTAGTGACATATCAATATAGTTATCTGCTACGATTCGACAAAATTCCGCACTTATTGAGCCACCTTTTGTTTCATTAAATGCATGAGAGAAGGCAGTTTCACCGCTATAAACTTCATTGAAGTTTGCCCCTGCTTTTACCAAGGCATTAACACAGTTTTCATGCCCTTTCTCAAGCGCTTTGCTCAGAGGCGTGTCTCCATGTCTTGAAACCGCTTTAACATTAGCTGCATGTCTGATGAGTACTTCTACAATCGCAACTTGTCCGCTGCCTGCAGCAATGTGTAGCGGCGTATGACCTCGTACACCCACGCAATCTACTGGATGTCCTCGCTTTAAAAGACTTTCCACCTCCAAATCCGATTGGAAGCAGAATACGGCGTAATGCAGCTGATAAAAATAATATGAACTGCATTGCGTAGTTAAATCTCCAGTGGTAAAAACTTCTTTTAACAGAATTTGATATAAGCGCTGTAGCAACAGCATTAATCTTTTGACATGTGCCCGCACTAGTTCTCTACCTAAATCCTCCTTATGAAGATCCAGCATCATAGCGCCAAGCTCATCGCCCGTTCTAACCATTCGCAAAAACCGCGAATATTTTAAATTTCCGGAATGATTTCTTCTATCACGAAATTGATAATATCTTACCCAGCTTTCTTTTACTTGACTCGGCTGCTCACCCCATACTTGCCTGGTAACATTTTGCCAATATTTGTTATACCATTGAGAATGAAACAGGGTGTGCATGCGTTTATTGACTCTAGATAAACGGAAATCTTGAGGGTCCAGGTTGGCGATAATAAGTTGAAGGATTTCTGTCGGTAAATAATCAAAAATATTTCTATAGTCTGGAGATTGTTTTTCTTTGTGAGAATCGTCAGGATGATGACTATTCATTAATTACTTCCAAATTTGATTATTTTGTCGCGTTTTTTAGATTACTATAGATTGATATCCTTGCTTACCGTAAAAAATACGTTACTGCTCAGCTATGCACACGGTTAAACGATTACGTTTTGCCAGGATACGTATTTTTGGTTTTGATCAAGGTTCGTCATGTAATGCTCCTAAATAAATGGAGCATCAGAACGCAGGAAAATTATGGGGCTATTAAGATGTGTTTCATCGAACGCTTATGTTGATACTGCCAAGTATTCGAAGAATTTGTCCACCAGTATTCGTATGGCCGATGCTGAATCATTCAAACTCATGGTGCGTGGTCACCTCAGTCAACTGACTCGGTTTTTGACCGGGGAGGCTCTTAAAAAAGCTGCTTAGGCTTTTATAGGGGTAGTTTGCCCACAGAAAATGGTCGGGTTCTATAAAAAAATCCAGATGGCATCGTGCGATTATCCACAAAACCAAATTCATTTCGCGACACCTTCCACATAGTGGCTGTCGCGAAACGAGCAATAATGCTCGATGAATGTCGAATTAGCGCGTAATTAGTGCATGATTTTCAGCCACTTATAAAAACAATAATCAAAATTGAACTTTACTGACTGTTAGTGTAATATTTGTGCAAAATAAAACTCGGAATAAAATAATAATGCAAAACCGGCCACTACGACCCGTTAGCTCCCGCACAATGACTCTTTTCTTAATGCATCGCCGTGGCACTTTCAATGGCCTGGGAAGAGATGCTATTCATCATATCAATGCGCTGGCGACTCCGCATTTTGTGATTCAAGGCGAAGATTTCCTTACTTTACTTCGCATTTTTCCACAGCTTAACTCGATATTAGTCAAACACAAAAAACTATTTCTCATGCTGGAACCAAATGGATTTAATGATACCGGCGCTCTGATTGCATCTGGCGGCGGCTACACAGGTGTCACTTTACCAGTACGTCTTGTGATACGTTTTTTCTATTTTCTTAATAGGGATCCTGTTACGGGTTTACCAAAAACTGAAATTAATCTTTTACTGCATTACCTTGCTTTTGGTCACCCTGACATGGCCTGTCAAATGCTGGAAGCAAATCCTGCTTTATTAGATCAGGCAGGCTATGTGATTGCTCCAACAGGTGATTTAATTTGGGACGTGAAACCATTCGAATGTGTCTTCAGCGTGGGTGATCATCAGCCAGACATGCTGCCAAGGCTTATGGAATTTTTACCACGCATTGCAAATGGCGAAGCGATATATCAAGCACAGTATGCAAAATATAAAGATGCACTGGCAAATATTGGCAATGAAACGCGTTATGCATTTAAATGGATAATAGATGTGTTGAAACAAAGCCCTGAAGATGAGGATAATGCGTTTTTGGAGCAACAATTTAAAACCAAAAGCATGCTTCAAGAAAATATTAATCAATATTGGCAACACTTCTCCATGCGCGTGATCACACGCGGTTTGGTATGTCGTTATGCAGACATCCATGAAGCATATCAAGTTCTTTATAATGAATTTAATGATCTATATAAACGTGCAGGTAACAGTTATCGCAAAGTTGATGTGGTATGGTTACTAATTAATTGGATCATCAATCGTCGTTTATGTGATCGTCAGGCTTATGCGCAAGGTTACATGCCTGCTGCGGAAAATAATAGAGAAGCTATTTTAGAAAGATCATGTGAATTGTTACATAATCCTGGGCAATTTTTCGAGCCGTGCACAGATTTTCTGGTTGATGATGATGCTGATTTAGTCGTTGGGTGCGGTAGGTCTTTCGGAATAAGTTTATACGGTGGGTCGGACCGAACGAACGGGCGGGCGCGGTCGGCTGCCCGCCTTCGTCGCGGCGTGGTCTTTGGAAAACTTATGTCGGACAAAAACACGATTCTTTCAGGCTATGCAGAACTACGCAGCAACCGACCGGCAAAAATCAACCGACACGGTGCATAATTTTATAAAGCGTAATTGATGCAATGCTGCTGCATAATCTAGCGAGCATTTCACCCGACACACTTCCATAAACCATTGCAAGAGTTGTTGATACTGCCAAGTATTCGAAGAATTTGTCCACCAGTATTCGTATGACCGATGCTGAATCATTCAAACTCATGTTGCGTGGTCACCTCAATACATTCCAGCAACCTATTGTCTCAGCAGGCGCCGACAAAGGTTAATACAGTAAAGACAACGAGCTGTTCCTGCTAGACCTGAAAGTACCCGAAGTCGCCCTGCATCGACAGAACCGCAAATACAACGACCCACCCGACAATCCCCTTGCATCCGAGCGGTACGCGGAACTCGTCAATCTCCTATAAAAAAATCCAGATGGCATCGTGCGATTATCCACAAATCCAAATTGATTTCGCGACACCTTCCACATATCCACATTTTCTGTGGATAACTCTGTGGGTAAGCTATCGAAAAGTCATGTAGAAGACGGTGGATTAGGGATTTCCCCTAGAAGGGCACAAAATATACATAAGTAAGACATCACATAAAATCAACAACTTAGCTGATGGTTTAATCGAGTACAGTGGTTTTGGTACAGGTTTGGCCAGACGTCTCTATTTTTCCGGTACTTGTGAACAAATACTAAACCTACTGTGCAATCTCTTCACCGTAGAAGTGTTTAAGTTCTGCCAGCATCTGGTTTGCCGGAGTGTTTGAGGCGAATTTGGACTGCAGATTATTCGTCCACTGCCCTGTTTGCAGATTAATGAGAATGGCATCGTAGTGATGGTGTTGTTGCGGGTAAAGCGCCAGCATCCAGTCGCCAAATATGTCGGCGTATTGTTTGCTGCGAATAATTTTTTGCTCCATGTCGTCACGCACGGTCAGCAGCGCGGTGCGCGGGTCTATTTCGTACAACATTAAACCTTCCAGCAACGCCTCATGGATATTTGGATAGACGCTGCGTATGGCACTAGGTGAGAAATCGCTTTCTATAAAAAAATGCTGCAATGGTAATTGCGCCGTTTCTCCGCGCACCGCGGCAGCCAATATGGCGGGCTGATGATCATCATCACTCAATCCTGCCAGCGACAGTACTGAGGGCTTGATATTGTTTAATGGCGCGAGTCCTGTGACATCCCCTACCTTTTGCGGCCCCATACCAAATAATTTTATGGCGAGCACGGAATGGTATTGTGTGAGACCTAGCACATCGGTGCCATGGCCGGCGGATTGGTCCACAGCTTCATCGTCCAGGCTGGGTGGGTAAAACCTGGTGTATGTGTGTTGCTTGTCGCTAACGTAAAAATTATCACCTTCTGTGATGCGGTCACCATGCAGCTCCAATGCTTCACCATGATCAGACAGTAACACCACCACCGCTTTGTCTAATAAATGTGATCGTTGCAACAATTGCATAAACTCGTGGACCTGTTGGTCAACCCGAATGACGCTGGCCGCATAACGCTCGGATGGTGTCAGATTAGTACCATCAATAGCCGCGTACAGATACGGCATGTGCGGCAGACAAAAATGGACTGTCATAAAAATAGGCTGTTTTTGCTGCTTATTTAATGCTCCGGCAATCAACTGAATAAAACTGGATGGATCATATGTGGCGAACACAGGTCGGTTACCGTAACTGTGCGGGAACAGCCAGCGCCCTAGTGCGGTATTCAATATTAAATTGGAAAATGGAAAATCATTAAAACTGCCGATGACGAAATCATTAATACCGATAGGTGGTGTGATCAACTGATCAAAACCGAATTGTTGATTGATATTACTGAAACGCGTTTCATCTGTTGCATATATCGTTTTGTAACCCTGCTCCTGAAAGAGCCTAGGCAAGGTGTGGCTTAAATCCACATGATTTATCTTCATCAAATTGGTGCGTATACCATTCTTGCGTGGAAATTCACCGGTTAAAATACTGGACCATGCCGGAAAAGTTCTGGCGATAGGAGTGACTGCCTCGGTGAATACAGTCGCTTGATTGAGAAAGTCATCGAAGAAGGGTGTTGCTTCATCAGCACCAAAGTAACCCAGGAAATCTGGGCGCAAGGAATCCACACCTATGATAAAAACATTAGGCTTAGAGAAGGCGACCGGCAGCACTGCAGAGGTGTTCACTCTACTTAAAGTAGTCCATGAACTCGCCGCGATCACCAACAAAAACAACAAGGCTGAATTTAAAGATCGATGCGTAAGCCAGATTAAAAAACTGATAGCAGACGCGAATAAAGATAAAAGAAAAATGGCACCAAACGTGAGCGCTAATAATAGTGCGATATGGCGAGACGGCATGATAACAGCACTCAATGCCGCGTATCTGGAATTAGGAAACCAATATTGATTCGCGGCAAGCGAAGCAACTACGCCAGTAAACCACAGCGTCAGCGCAACAAAAAAAATATCGTCTTTATCTAGCTTCAATAAAACACCGAGAAATACCGCGCCAAACCACACCATAAAACAATAGACTAGATGCAGACTAATTTGCTTGGCAATGAAGAGTAAAATATCTGGAATGATAATCGACGGCACCGAGATCTTTTGTGCGATGGTTTTAAAATCCAGAACATAGGCAGAATTCACTTGAACAAAGAAGCTGACCTCCAGCATTAAAAATGCCAGGGTCAGCAACGTGAGGTAAAGTAAAACTTGAAGATTAGAATTTTTGTTCGGGTGACTTCGCATGATAACGACTTTCCGGATGTAAGGTTTTATGTTGAGTTAACTCTTCCGGTGAGAAATCATCCACGGCGATCACTTTGCTTCTGGCGGCTTCTGCAGCCATCAAAATATCGAACTGTTCTAATGTAATGATTTTAAGATCCAGTGCGCTTTGTGCACGCTCAGAGAAAATATATCCTTGTATCGCTTTTTTATTAGCGGGATCACGCAGGATTTTTTCTATAGGTTCAGCCAATATGGTTTTTACCAAGGCATCCTGAATATCAACGATGGTGTTATGCCCTGCTGCATCTAAATAAATACCAGACGCCAATCGTTGACGCGTAGGTGTTGGTGCAATGAATAATTGCGCGATCTTGTGATGATAACGATCAATAGGTTTAGTGAAACGTCTGCCTAATGGAAACACCAACGCACGTAACAACCAGGCAACCGGTCGACTTGGAAAGTTTTGCAAGATTTCATCAAAACGTTCCTGAATTTTGTAAAGACAATATTCGGCAGAATAACGCACTAAAGGCAAATCATCTGACTGTTTACCCTGCGTGTGATATTGCTTAAGCACAGCGGATAATAAATATAGATAACTGAGTATATCGCCAAGTCGTGCGGAGATGGTTTCTTTACGCTTCAAGCTGCCACCTAACATCACCATAGAGGCATCGGCAAGCAAAGCAAACGCTGAACTGAAACGCGTACCATACTGAAAGTATCGCTTTAACTTGCCTGACGGTGCTGCCGTTAAGCGCGCGCCCGTAATAGCAAGCGTAAATGAACGCACGACATTACTGAATGAGAAGCCTAGATGTTGAAACACAATGCGGTCAAACTCATTTTGACCCTGGCGTTGATCTTCTAATTGTACGGCCTGAATTTCCTTGTAAATGTAAGGATGGCAACGCATGGCACCCTGACCGAAAATAATTAAATTTCGCGTTAAGATATTCGCGCCTTCAACGGTAATCGCAATAGGCCCTGCTTCATGATCACGTCCCAGATAATTATTTGGACCCAGGCAAATACCTTTACCACCGTGCACATCCATGGCATCCATGGAAATCAAACGACCTAGTTCAGTCGTATGATATTTAACAATCGCTGAAGCAACTGCTGGTTTTTCGCCTTGATTCAAGCTGCCGCACACTAAAGTGCGCGCAGCATCCATGATGTACGTGTAACAACTCACACGAGCAATGGGCTCTTCGACTCCCTCGAAAAATCCAATCGGCTGTTGGAATTGTTTGCGTATGCGCGCATAAGCGCCTGTCGTGAATGAAGCGACTTTGGCGCATCCTGTTGCTGTGGCTGGCAAGGTAATTGCGCGACCACTAGCCAGACACTCCATTAACATGCGCCAACCATATCCCGCCTGGTCTTTGCCGCCAATAATAAAATCCAGCGGAATGAAAACGTTCTTGCCTTGAGTGGGACCATTTTGAAACGCTGTTCCTAGAGGAAAATGTCTGCGGCCTATGGTGACACCCGGTGTGTTGCGTGGGATCAATGCGCAAGTAATACCAATATCAACTTTGGTACCGAGCAAATGATCTGGATCATATAACTTGAATGCCAGACCTATGACCGTTGCAACAGGTGCGAGTGTGATATAACGCTTGCTCCAGTTAAGACGAATGCCCAGCGTCTTGTTACCTTGATAAGTGTCATAACAAATAATGCCGTTATCTGTCATGGAGCTCGCATCTGAACCTGCCACTGGTGAGGTTAATGCGAAACAGGGCACTTCTTCACCTGTTGCGAGCCGCGGTAAATAATAGTTTTTTTGTTCCCTGGTTCCATACTCCATGATTAATTCTGCAGGCCCTAATGAGTTAGGTACAGAAACCGTAATCGAAGCGGTGATGCTGCGTCCGCTTAATTTGGCGATCACTTGTCCGTGCAAATAGGCTGAGAATCCTTTACCGCCATATTCCTTGGGAATGACCAAACCAAAAAAGCCCTGCTCTTTCATATAAGTCCAGACTTCTGGTGGCAAATCCACGTGATTGTGGGTGATTTCCCAATCGTCGATCATGCTGCAAAGTGTATTCACTGGGCCGTCGAGAAAGGCCTGCTCTTCCTCACTTAAAGTGGCGGGAGGAATCGCCAGTAATTTATTCCAATCCGGATTACCGCAAAATAAATCACCCTCCCAGGTCACTGTTCCCGCAGCAATTGCTTCGCGTTCGGTTCTGGACATGGTCGGCATTTCTTTTTGAAATACCGCGTAAAGAAGATTGCTGGCGTAACGTTTACGCCAAGGTAAATAATTCAGAATAATCACGGCCGGCAAGAATAGCAGCCAGCAAAGTACTATGCCGACGCTCATGCCAGACAGGAACGTTAGCAGCACTAACGTAACGGTCAACACAATGGTTGAAATTAGCAAGCGCACGCGATGATATAAAAGTGCAGCGATCGCGGCGATGAAAATCAAAGTTGCTGTTAGTGCTGTCATACTTCCATCCTTAGAGAGTTAATGTGGTTTCTCAGTTATTCAATTTCTGTCACTGCATAGATGCCGGGCGCATTACGAAAATATTCTTCGTAATCCAGACCAAAACCAAACAGGAACTTATCTTCAGTTTCCACGCCAACAAAATCTGGCTTGAAATTCACACCCGGTTCGCGCACGCGCTTTTTATCCACGAGCACGGCTGTATAAACTGCTTTTGCTTTGAATTGTTGGCAATAGTCGATGATGGCTGCGAGTGTTAAACCGCCATCTAAAATATCGTCAACGATGACAATGGTACGATCTTTCAAATCCAGACGCGGTTCGACCAGCCAATGTAAATCACCGCCGCGCATGGCACCGCGATAACGTGTCGCGTGGATATAATCCATCTCTAATGGAAAATTCAACCGGACGGCGAGATGGCCTGCGAAGATCATGGCGCCGGTCATGACGCTTAAAATAATGGGGTTTTCATCAGCTAATTTGCTTGTCATTTGTTGCGCGATTTTATCTATCGCTTTTAATACTTGTTCAGTGTCATACAAACATTCAGCTTTGGCTATTATTTCTTGATAACGATTATTTGATGAAATCATTTTGTGTTACCCCATATGTGCATGTAAAAAAGATTCTGTTAACGCAGCACGTTCACTGGTCTGCGCATGTAAATTAAAGTTGGCTTGCAACGGCTGCCATTTGTCAGCCGATAATTGATGTTTCTCGTGCGCCACTTCATCTAGCACTTGAACGACACCTTCACGATGATTGCAAAGCAAAGCGATGTCGCACCCTGCTTCACGCGCTGCAATAAATCGGTCTGCATAGTTCGTGGAAATATTCGCGCCTTGCATGCTGAGACAATCAGACATGATCGTGCCTTTGAAATGTAATTGTCCGCGCAAAATATCTTGCAGCCAGATGCGCGAGAAGCCCACCTGGTGTTGGTCAACTTGCGGGAAAATAATATGGGCTGCCATGACAGCGGCAGCACCATTTTGAATTAATTGTTTGAATGGCTCAGCATCTACTTCAAGTATTTCTTTAAGTGTTCGTGTGTCGACTGGTGTGGCATGATGAGAGTCTGCTTCAACTGAGCCGTGACCAGGAAAATGTTTGAGTGTGGCAGTCATACCCGCTTCGCGCATGCCGTTGATATAAGCATGTGCTAACTGAGATACGACATCAGGTGCCGAATGAAATGCACGATTGCCGATGACGCTGCTGACACCTTTATTCAAATCAACGACTGGTGCGAGACTTAAATCGATTCCAGCCGCAATGATTTCATTCGCCATTAGCCAACCTGATTGCCGTGATAATTCCAATGCGATGGTTGGGTTCTTATCATACCACTCGCCCAGAAAGGCGATCGGCGGTAATGCAAAAAACTCTTCACGAAACCGCTGCACACGGCCGCCTTCCTGATCGACCATGATTAAGAGGGGTTTACTTCGTGCTTGCCTGACAGATTGGCAGAGCGCCATTAATTGAGATTTATTTTGGTAATTGCGCGAAAATAATATGAGTCCGCCAACCAATGGATGCGCGATTAATTCTTTTTCTTCTGGCGTTAGCTCAAAACCTTGCAAATCAATTACTAATGAACCAATGTTAGAGTGCATGATTAAATTGCGCCTGATTAGATAGATGGCTGATTATAATGCTTTTCTTGTGGCGCGTCATCTCTGGATGTCATGTCATATAATGTTTTAGTCACGCTAGATTATTTTAATTCTAAGGGCATGTATCTCATCAGGCATTAAATCCTGAAATAAAGCATAAACCGCTCGGTGCGCCTCTACCCTATTTTTTGCACTTAGTAGAGCAGATTGAACAACAACAGCAAAATGCCTTCCCCCACCACCATGCCCAGCATGACCTTGATGTTGATCACTTTCATCTATCACTTGCAGCACCTCAGGATGAAATGCCGTGGTGATGCGCTCATGGATCAATTGTTGTTTTTCTGCTGCGTTCATGACGTGGTTTCTTTGTCAGTGATGTATTTCATTAAATAAGCTGCTTGAACAATGCTAATCAAAAACAGCGAACCAGTAATGCCGTATAATTTAAAATTCGCCCAGACATCATCACTGAAATGGTAAGCGATATATAAATTAACCCCGCCCATCACAATAAAAAATGCAGCCCAAAGAAAATTCACATTCCGCCAGACGACTGCTGGAATTGGCGATGTGGTTTCCAAAGCGCCTTCCATCATGCGTTGCATTAATGGCTTTTTAGTGAATGCTTGTGTGATCAAGATCGCAAACGCGAATAACCAAAACACAATCGTTGGCTTCCATTTTACGAAAATCGGATTATGGAAATATAAAGTCATGCCGCCAAAAATTAAAAAGACACTCAGCGTAATTAATTGTTTACGATCCCATTTTTTAGTAACGCAGCGAGTGCCAAACACCTGTAACGCAGTCGCATAAATACCGACGATGGTGGCGACATAAATTCCGTAATACTTGAACGCGATAAAAAATAATAATACGGGAAAAAATTCAAACAGCATTTGCATGAGTATGTCCTTCCACTACTACAAGTTTAGGTACGCGCTTGAATGGCGCGAGGTAAGTATACATAACAGGAATCACAATTAACGAGAAAAATGTACCGAAGAACAAGCCGCCAGCAATGACCAGGCCAACTTGCTGTCGGCTTTCTGCGCCAGGACCAAATGCTAATGCCAGTGGAATAGCGCCTAGTATCATCGCAGCGGTCGTCATTAAAATAGGACGTAAGCGCAACATCGCAGAAGCAATCACAGCCTCCTGTATCGATTTGCCTTCTGCCCGAATTTGATTGGCGAACTCGGTAATCAAGATGCCGTGTTTAGCGATCAACCCTATCAGGGTAATCAAGCCGATGTTGCTGTAAATATTCAGTGTACCGCCAAATAGTTTCAAGGTCAGCAACGCGCCAAATACTGCGAACGGCACGGTCAGCAAAATGATTAAAGGATCAATAAAACTTTCAAATTGCGCGACTAGCACCAAATAAATAAACACTAATGCCAAACCAAAAGTCAGTAAGGTTGTGCCAGCCGATTCAAGAAAGCTTTTTGCTTCACCTTGAAACTCATAACGTATGTCATCAGGCAGTGTGGCTTTTGCCGTGTTTTCAATGAGTGTCACCGCATCGGCTAATTTCACATCGGGCGCTGTTGACAGATACACCACATCAGAATGCAAGCGAGCATAGCGACGGAAGGTTTCAGGTGCTGAGATGTTGTTAACAGTCGCAAATTGTGTAATTGGGATGATTTCGCCATTCAGATTGCGCACATACAAATCTGAGAAAACATTCGGGTTACCCAAGCTGGATTTTTTCATTTGCACAATCACATTGGCATCATCCGCTTTACCAATAGTACTGCCAGCCATCAGCGTTGAAATGGTATTGGCAACAGTCGTCAATGGTACATGCAAATCTGCAGCGCGGTCGCGATTGATATCGATTTCAAATTCCTCGCTGTCCCACTTCAGGCGATTATCCACGCGAGCAAATTGCGGCATTTGCTTTAATGCATCAATAAATGGTTTTGCGGCTTGCTGTAAATGTTTGTAATCGCCGGTTGTTTTCAAGACCACAGCAAGATTGTCGCCTTCATCGCTGCCAGTAAAGCGTGCCAGCGGCGGAACCGTTTGCGAAACGTGCACGCGTAAGCCGGTAATTTGCGAAACTTTATCGGTTAAATCCGCAATTACTTCTTGTGTAGAACGTTTACGCTGATCTTTAGGTTTTAACTTTAACGATTGATAAACATGCGAGCTAGAACCAAAACCGCTAACATTGAAAAATGACTCAACTTCCGGCGTGTTTTCGTAAAGCTGCTCTAGCTGCTTGGCGTATGAATCAGTATAGAGGAAACTGGCACCACGCGGCGCCATGGAATTTACATCAATCTGCCCCATGTCTTCTTGTGGGGCTAACTCGGCAGGCGTGTAATGCCCAATGACAATACCGACCACACCAATGAGTAACAATCCTAATGCTACCCATTTACGTTTGCTTAACACGCGCGTCAAAATGCGCTTATAACTCACTTGTAACTTATCTAACTGATAAGTGACGAATCTGGTTAATCGATTGGATTGATCAGCGTGCTTCAATATACGAGCTGACATCATGGGCGATAGTGTCAATGCCACTATCCCTGAAATAATCACAGCACCGGCCAAAGTGAAAGTAAATTCCCGGAATATGACACCGAGCAAGCCTGGCGTGAAGGCAATAGGCGCATAGACTGCAGCCAATGTAATAGTCATTGCGATGATGGGGAAAATCATCTCTTGACTGCCTTTCAGTGCAGCGTTGAAGGGCGACATGCCGCCTTCAACATGTCGTGAGATATTTTCCAGCATGACAATCGCATCATCCACCACCAAGCCTATTGCCAGCACAAACGCCATTAAGGTGATGGTGTTAATGGAAAATCCAAAATAGGACAAGACGGCAAAAGTACTCACCAAGCAAACCGGAATCGTGATGATGGGAATTAAAGTCGCGCGCAAGTTGCATAAGAACACGAGAATCACCACCCACACAAACAGCACAGCCTCGAAGAATGACTCATAAACACTCTTGATTGACGCGCGAATATAATCAGCTTGATTATAAGGAATAGAAGCCTTCATACCGGTAGGCAAGGTCTTGACCATGGCATTAAAAGCGGATTTTACTGCTTTTTCCACATCTAAAGGATTGGCGGTTGTTTGCGGAATAATGCCAATTGCAATGGCATTTTGACCGTTCACGCGAAACGAATCATCAACACTTTCTGGATCGAAACGTGCTTCACCAACATCACGTAATCTAACCTGCTGATTATCTTTGTCGCGTAAAATTAAGTTATTAAATTCTTCCGGTGATTTCAGTTCGGTGCTGGTGGTAATGTTATAGTATTTGTCTTGACTACGAATTTGTCCGCTAGGAATTGTGATGTTTTGCTCGCGTAACACATCCAGGACATCACTCACCGTGATACCTGAAGCCGCCATTTTGTCAGGATCGAGCCAGATGCGCATAGCAGTAATGCGCTTTCCAAACACCATGACCGAACCAACTCCATCCATGGTCTCGAAAGTTGGCACCACGAATTTATCAACGTAGTCACTCATTTCACGATCTGTTCGTGTTGCATCAAAAAACGCGAGGTACATCGTCGGGTAATTATTCGGGTCCATTTTCATGACTTGCGGACTGTCTGCATCTTTGGGTAATGCATTGCGTATGCGCTCGATGTTACTGCGCACATCTTCCACTGCAGCATCCATGTTCGTGCCAAGTTTGAACGTGATGGTGACATCACTCTTGCCTTGATGCGTAGAAGATTCCATGGATTCAACGCCGTTTACACCAGACATCGCTTCTTCTATGACTTTCGTCACATCTTTTTCCACGATGGTAGCGTTTGCACCTTGATAGGTCGTGCCTATGTCAATGACCGGTGGGTTTATATTCGGAATCCAGCGCAAGGATAAATGCGCAAATGAAAGAATACCGAAAATCATCATGACCAAACTAATAACGATAGTAAACGCGGGACGCTTGATGCAAAAAGCTGGTAAATTCACGATTGTTCTCTCATTAGGCTTGTACTTTTACCGGAACGCCGTTTTTAACTTTCATTTGTCCGTCCGTGATGACCATATCACCTTTGCTTAATCCTTCGGTGATTTCTACATTTTCCGCCGTACGCTGACCAAGCGTCACATTCACGGCAAACGCTTTGCCGTCAGTGATTTTATAAACTTGAGCACCATCCAGCACTGGAATCAAACTACGGGCTGGCACCATGAGTGCATGCTCAGTTGAACCTAACGATTGCGAGGCATCTACAAACATACCCGCAGCCAGTAAATTCTGACTGTTATCAATATCAGCATATAATGCAATTGAACGATTATCCGGGTTAACGGTCGGCGAAATATAATTTAATTTGCCGGAAAACACTTTATCAGGATAAGCCCCTGAGGTGACCTTGACTTCCTGCCCTATTTTCAACATCGGTAAATATTTTTCTGGTACAGAATATTCAATGCGCAAATGTCTGGTGTCAGTGATGCTAACAATCGCTTGCCCCACATTCACGTAATCACCTGGGTTTACCAGGCTTTTACCGACCATGCCATCAAATGGCGCCAGCAGTTTCATTTTACTTAGCATGACTGCGGTCTCATCGGTTTGCGCTTTATTTTCTTTTAAATCTGCTTCTGCTTGATCGATAGCTTGTTGCGCGACTACACCTTTTTTACCTAACAGCGACATACGATTGAAGGTGTTTTGACTTAAATTCAATTTGGCCTGCGCGGACGCATAACGTGCTCTTGGCACAGCATCATCCAACTGAACCAACACGGTACCCGCTTTCACTTCTGTTCCATCCTTGAATAACACCGCCTCCACATGTCCTGCGCTTTCCGGGGAGATTTGCACACTACGTGCTGATAAGGTCGCAATCGCATGAATTTCTTTTGGCAGTGACGTTTCTTGCACCGCACTGGCTTTTACTATCACTTCATTTGGTTGCGCAGAGTTATCGTGATGAAATAATTTATAGCCACCATACACTGTTGTTAGCGCGATCGCGCTGAGTACAAGCAGCTTGTTACGTTTCATGTGACACCTCTAGTTATATTTTTAGTGTATATGATTATCTGGCGGCAGGTTGTCACCAGCTCTGAAAATTTGCTCGACGTCGATGCGGTCAAACACATATTCTTTATTACAAAATTCACAGGTCACAACAATGACTTGCTTATCTTTCAATTCCGCTTCTGCTTCTTCACGGCCTAGCACATAGATCGCATCTCTACTGCGTTTTTCTGTGCATCCGCAATGAAATTTCACTTTATTGCCCGCAAAAATTCGCAAAGTTTCTTCTGGATAAAGCGAGGTGATGCAATCTGGATACTCGAATTGATTGAGTGTGGAAATAACATGTTGTTCAGTCATGGCCACGATGCGCTGCCAGCTGGGTGTGAGAATTTCATCTTGTAAGCCGATGGAATGTTTTTCTTGCAGCGGGATAATTTGCAGCAAGTACCCTATCGCATAGTGTTCATTCACGCTGAGCCAAATGCGGGTATTTAGCTGCTCGGAATGCTGGAAATAATGCTCAATCGATTCAGCGATAGACTCGCCTTTCCATTCCACAATACCTTGATAACGCTGTCCACCTGACCCGGAATCTAACATCATCACCAATAAACCGTTTTTCAAAGACTCCTGCAGTTCTTCTTTCGTGATGTCGTCATCGTATTTGGCAAGACCGCGTAATTGATTTTGATCGTCACATTGCGCAAGCAACAATTGCAACTTACCTTTACCGCGTAACTGAATAGTGAGTCTGCCTTTGAATTTGATGATGGCGCTCAGTAGCGCGGCAATGCATAAGGCTTCACCTAAGACATTGCGAATGATTTCGGGATATTGATGTTGCTGTAAAATGGTTTGGTAGCTCTCGACAAGCTTGATATATTCGCCGCGGACGGGGTCGTTTTCAAAGATGAAGCGTTGTAAGGTGTCGTGGTTCATAATCCGCCTTAAATTTTCGTGAATTATAACTTAAATAATTGATCGTGTATAATAATTGGTCGTGATCCAATTAAAATTGAATGGGACTATTCATGGCAAAAAAGCCGCCTAAAAAATCGGTGATATCACCAGAAGATTTGGACGCTTTTGCTCAGGCTGTGCAAGGTATCAAGCCTTTGGCTCAGCGTAAAGTGCAGCATGAAGCCGTGCGCAAATATCCCAAACGCCGTGAAATGGACATTGAACCACCCGCTTCTTTTTTCGACGGCGGTGACCCGAAGGATTCTGTTCAATCCGATGATTTTATTGCATATAATCAGTCCGGAATTTCACATAAAACACTTCGCAATTTACGCAAAGGCCAATATAATGTAGAGGCTGTGCTGGATTTGCATCGCAATACAATTGAAGAAGCGCGCGTCGCTGTTGAGCGTTTTTTGCACGAATGTCTGCAAAATGAGCTAAGAACAGTGCTGATTGTGCATGGAAAAGGGAAGCCGGGTGTGCCGCCAATCTTGAAAAACCATGTTAATCATTGGCTTCGACAGGCAACACCGGTACTCGCTTTTTGTTCTTCAACTTCGCGTCATGGCGGCAACGGTGCAGTGTATGTCTTGTTAAAGCGAGCTAAAGAAGGAAAATCAGATTGAATAACAAAAAGATTATTATTATCGGTATTGCAGGCGCTTCAGGTTCAGGTAAAAGTTTATTAGCCAACACCATAGTCAACGAATTAGGTTCCGATCAAGTCGTCGTCATTTCAGAAGACTCTTATTACAAAGATCACAGCGATATTCCTTTCGAAGAACGCGCTAAAATCAATTACGATCACCCCAACTCCATGGATCATGAGTTAATGCATCAACATTTGCTGCAATTGCAGCGCGGTGAAACAGTGAACATTCCCATCTATAATCATTCTCTGCATATTCGCGAGAATGACACACGCCGTATCGGTCAACATATTATTATCGTGGTTGAAGGCATTTTAATTTTTGTTGAACCTGAGTTGCGAGAGTTAATGGACATTCGTATTTTTATGGATACCCCATTGGATGTCTGTCTTATTCGCCGCATGAAACGCGACATTAAAGAACGCAGCCGCACACTGGAAAGCGTGTTGAAACAATACGAAGAAACCGTACGCCCCATGTATTTGCAATTCATTGAGCCGACCAAGCGTTATGCAGATCTGATTGTTCCGCGCGGCGGCGGCAATCGTATTGCTATCGACATGATTCAGGCGAAAATGCGTGAGCTGTTAAAGTCAGTACAAAATAGCTAAATTCGATGACGGCCAGGGAGAGGCGAATCGATGAAACTGCGTAACAAAGTCTTAATCGCTATCAGTCTTATCTGGGTGGTGTTTGTAGCGCTGACTTATGTCGGCTCGAAATATTTCTTGCTCCAGAGTTTTAAGAGGATTGAACAAGCACACGCGAATGCTGATTTGTCTCGCATTGATGAATCATTAAATGAAAATCTCAATTCACTCGCCACCTTCACATCAGACTGGTCGCACTGGAATGACGTGTATACTTACATGCAAGGCAAAAACCCTGAATTTGTTTTAAATAATTTAAACATGGTCGCATTCATTAATGCCAACGTTAATCTCATGACGTTTTGGGATCGTAATGAAAAGCTGGTCATGGGCGCGAGTATTGATACCGTCAACAAAAAAATCACTGCCTACCCCCTGGGGCTTGGGCGGTATATATTTCCTGGCAGCAGCATCTTCAAACACCAAGACATCAACCTTGGTTACAAAGGTTATATTCTCACAAATGACGGGATCATGATGATTGCCGTCTGCGCGATTACTGATGGCGACCGGCAAAAACCGGCTTTAGGCACCTCAATTTTTGGCAGATACTTAAATCACAATATCGTGAAATTAATTAACGAAGACACAAAAGCGAATGTGTCATTGATTTTACCTGACATTATTAATCATGATCAGTATCTCACTAAAATGATGCAAGCAGCGGAAGCGTCACAAACCGGCCACATCAGCGCACCTGCCACAGACAATGCCTTACTTGGTTATACTGTGATACACGACATATTTGGCAAACCCATAGGCATGTTTCGTATGATTGCGCCACGCCAAGTTTATGTGACTGGCGTGAATGCCGTGAATTATTATTTACTCTCTTTTGTTGCTTTAGGTGTTATCTTTTCTGTCTTGTTGTTATGGCTGCTGCGAGTGCTGGTGATACAGCGTTTAGAGCGGCTAGATAAGCAGGTTGCTGATATTAGTCTGTCTAAAGCAATTGATCGTCGCGTTGATGCTAATGGAAATGATGAATTGTCATTTGTAGCACGTGAAATTAATGGCATGCTTGATATTATACAAGCCTCACAAGACCAATTAGAGCAACGAGTCAAAGAGCGCACGGAAGAATTGCAAATTGAAATCAATGAACGCAAAGCAGTTGAGCGCGAGTTGACGGTGCATAAAGAGCATTTGCAACGACTTGCACATTTTGACAGCCTCACTACCCTGCCAAATCGCGTCTTTTTCAATGAAATCCTTAATAAAGCGCTGCAGTTTTCACAGGATAATCACAAACAATTGGCGATACTGTTTATTGACCTCGATCGTTTTAAAGCCATTAACGATGCACTCGGGCACACTTTCGGCGACAAGGTATTGAAAGAAATTAGTATGCGTTTTGTCGAAAGCTTACATGCCGGCGATACGTTGGCACGCTTGGGCGGCGATGAATTTATTGTGCTCTTGAATAATGTTGAGTCCACCGAATCGGTTCGTGCTATTGCTGAAAGAATTATTCACGCAGCCAATGAGCCTATTAAAATTGAAACGCATGAATTTTTTGTCAGTGCCAGTGTCGGTATCAGCATGTATCCTAGCGATGGTGACTCTATGGAGTTACTGCAAAAGAATGCTGACATGGCCATGTATAAGTCAAAACATGCTGGCGGTGGCGTTTATAATTTTTATTCGCCGGAAATGGATTTAGTGGCAAATCAACACATCAAACTGGAATCTGCTTTGCGTCGCGCCATTCAAAACAATGAGTTTGTTTTGTATTTTCAGCCGCAGCTCAGCATGAAAGATGGCAAGATCAAACGAGTAGAAGCCTTGATACGCTGGCAAGACCCGGCACATGGCTTGATTAGCCCTTCTTTATTTATTCCGCTAGCAGAAGAGACCGGTCTCATTATGCAGATTGGCGAATGGGCGCTGCATGAAGCCTGTCGGTTGAATCGCAAATGGCAAGATGAAGGTTACGATCCGATTGCAATTGCCGTTAACATTTCACCCAAACAATTTAAACATCAGGATATTGCGCAAGTAGTGCGTGATGCGTTGAAGAAGTATCGCATTGATCCTGAGTTTCTGGAAGTTGAAATCACAGAAACCGCTGTGATGGAAAATGTAGATGACGCGATTACAAAATTAAACAAGATTCGCGAAATGGGTGTGCACATCTCCATGGATGACTTTGGCACTGGTTACACTTCAATTAATTATTTACGACAATATCCCGTGAGCGTATTGAAGATAGATCAGACTTTTATTAAAGGCTTGCCGCATAGTCAAAATGATATTGCGATTACTACCGCAGTGATTGCGCTTGGACATAATCTTGGTATGCAGATCGTGGCGGAAGGCGTGGAAACATTAGAGCAACTGCAGTTTTTGTTAGATCAGAATTGCGACTTGATTCAGGGTTATTTTATCAGTCGACCGCTGCCAGAAGAAAAAATTGTGCTGGAATTTACGCGGTCAGCCATTGAGGTTACCTAGATCAGTTAGGTCTTGCAGTTGGAATGTAAATGAATTTTCGGTTGTATGATGTTTTGTTTTTTTGATCTGTTTTAGCTGGCGCTCTATCATAGGTGGCTTTGAACAGTGACGCTTTAGCTAAATGGCTATCAGCGATTTGAGGTTGAATGGTGACATTGAATTTTTTGCCTACCGTGTTTTCTAATCGATTGGCAAAATCATTATATTCGAGATTTGAGGCAAATATTCCGTCATAATTTCCGCTTTTTTGAACAGGCTTAGTTTTTACTTTCACCTTCACTTCTTTATCGCATTCTTTAATGACCCAGTAACTCTGATTAGTTTGAATTTTCGTTTGATTATGCGGTTTATTTAAATCTTCAATGATATTAATGATATTATTATTTCGTAATTCTGTTAGCTGTACAGCGGATTGTGTCTGTATTTGTTTCTTAATTCTAGCGTTTTCAACCGCGTAAAATATGGCTACTGGAATCAGTGAAATGGTAACGCCAACCAGACCAAACAACGCACGTGAGAGGTTGATTAAGCCCCATAGCGGGAAAGTACTGAGGGTAAGCTTTGTACGCGTACTGGTGGTTCTAGCCATGTTACCGCGTAGCGCGCTTTCGGCGACATCCAATGGACTGAACAAGATTGAGAAAATGCCGATATGGTTTCTGGATTCTCCATTCGGTTTTCTTTTCAGCGGAATCTCGACATCTGGAGATCGATAACCTGGGATTAATGTTTCTTCTGCTTTTATGTCTATAGTGACGGGTGCGTAATCCCATTGTGAAGGTCTATCCAGCCTACCGGTAAACATACGATAAATGCCATCAACCAAGTCGTCGAATGGAATCACTTGATTTCGATTTCTGTGTTTTGCTAAACGACGCTGCAATGTATAAAAAGGTGAATACCACTGATTATTTCTGAGTTCTTTGATGCGGTCTAATAACTTCATTGCTTACCTTTGTTCGTTTGCGGTACTGTTTTTGATTATTAAAATAGTATTAAGTACGAATCATTTTACTCAAGGAAGGAAAGTATTGTCAATTATATATTTATCATATTAATCAGTTAGTTGTGCGATTTAATGCATGTTATAGATTTGGTTTCAATAGCATCCATGCACGCACACACGCAACACGGACGCAACACACACGCAATATGCACACAACACGCAATATGCACACAACACGCATACGTCACGCATACGTCACGCATACGTCACGCATACGTCACGCATACGTCACGCATACGT
>CAZBHW010000008.1:60808-117174 GCA_964492045.1 uncultured Coxiellaceae bacterium
CGTCCCCGCATGCTTTTAGCGGGGATCTGTTCGTGTTACCGTGCACTAAACCGAAGGGTAATGTTCTGTTCGGTTTCTCAGTGGCACGAACAGATCCCCGCTAAAAGCATGCGGGGTCGACGTGCGACTTTTTGGGAATTTTTATGCGGGGACGACGTGCGACTTTTTGGGAATTTTTATGCGGGGTCGACGTGCGACTTTTTAGGAATTTTTATGCGTGGTCGACGTGCGACTTATTGTGATTTTTTATGCATGCTCGACGTGTATTATTATTTTCTTTGTTATTGTTTGACGTGCGTCTCTGATTTCCGTGTTGTTGATGTCAGCAGTATTTATATAGTCTTGAATTGCAAGACAGCAACTATATCATCTACTGCTTAATCATCTCCAGAAATTGCTTCTCGTCTATCACCTTCACACCTAACTCTTCAGCTTTTGCCAGTTTGGAGCCAGCTTCAGCACCCGCAATAACATAATTGGTTTTAGCAGACACGCTGCCAGCAACTTTCGCGCCCATTGCTTCAAGTTTTTCTTTAGCTTGATCGCGCGACATGGAGGCCAAGGTACCGGTTAACACAAACGTTTGTCCAGTCAAGGCTGCAGCGCTTTGCTCAACCACTTTAGGCCAATGAATACCAGCATCCATTAACTTTTTAATGATGAGATCATTATGTTTATCCGCAAAAAAGTTCACGATATGCTGCGCAACTACGGGGCCTATGTCTGGCACTTTTTGTAATGATTCTGTGGTGGCATGCTGCAAGGCACTGATGGTTTTAAAATGTTGAGCCAATGTTTTTGCCGTCGCTTCCCCTACTTCACGTATACCTATCGCATAGATGAATTTAGCAAACGTTGTCTGTTTGCTTTTCTCAATTTGATCTAACACATTTTGAGATGATTTCTCACCCATGCGTTCCAGGCTTTCTAATTGATGCAAGGTTAATTCGTATATGTCCGCAACATGACGAATCAGTTTTTTCTCGATTAATTGTTCAGCCAGCTTATCACCTAGCCCTTCAATATCCATGGCTTTGCGTGAAGCAAAATGAATAACGGCTTCTTTCTGTTGCGCCGGACAATGCAGACCACCGGAACAGCGTGCAGCAGCCTCGCCTTCAATTTGCTCGATGTTAGAACCACACACCGGGCACTTCTTTGGCATAGATATTTTCTTAACATCGCGTGGACGACGATCTGTGACCACACCAGCGACTTCAGGAATGACATCACCAGCACGACGCACAATCACCGTATCGCCTACATGAATGTCTTTACGGCGTACTTCATCCATATTATGCAAGGTGGCGTTGCTGACCGTAACTCCACTTACATGGACCGGCTTCAAACGCGCAACAGGTGTGACTACCCCTGTTCTACCCACTTGAAATTCTACCGCTTCAATGACGCTATAAACTTCTTCAGCTGGAAATTTATGCGCGATAGCAAATCTAGGCGCACGTGTGACAAAACCTAATTTTTGTTGATGCTCAATGGCGTTAACTTTGTAAACGACACCATCAATTTCATATGGCAGGGAATCACGTTTTTCAGCGAGCTTTTCAAAATAAGCAATACAACCTTCAGCGCCCCGCACTACCTTGATTAGTGGATTGACTCGTACACCCCACTGCATAATCTTATGCAAAATTTCACTATGCTTGTCTGGCAGCTTGCAACCTTGAATATCACCTATGCCATAGCAAAAGAATTCTAGCGGTCTTGCCGCCGTGACTGCGGGATCCAATTGGCGCACACTACCTGCAGCAGCATTGCGCGGATTCGCAAATTGTTTTTCGCCATTCTGTGCAGCGAGCGCGTTTAATTGCGCGAAGCCTTGTTTGGACATAAAAACTTCGCCGCGAATATCCAGTATTTTTGGTAAATCATCGCCGCGCAAACGCAGCGGTACCATATTAATAGTTTTAATATTTGCTGTGATGTCTTCGCCCGTAGTGCCATCGCCGCGCGTTGACGCTTGGGTTAAGACACCGTCTTCATAACGAATATTAACGGCAAGACCATCCATTTTGGGCTCGCAGCAATATTCAACCACTTCTTTAACTTGTAAACGTTCATGGATGCGCTGATCGAAATCCAGAATATCTTCATCTGTGAAAGCATTTTCCAGCGATAACATAGGGACGCTGTGCTGAACGATAGAATAGCTTTTAGAGGGAGTTGCGCCTACGCGTTGCGTTGGTGAGTCCGCTGTCACGAAATCGGGATTCATGGATTCCAGCTCTTTCAGACGCTGAAAATAACTATCATATTCAGCATCTGAAATACTTGGGTTATCCAACACGTGATAACGGTAATTATGTTCCTCAATCAACTGACGCAGTTTTTCAATTTCTTTAACAACATTTTTACTCAAGCACTAAGCTCCTGCCATATCAATTGCTTTGGCGATATCCACGCTCACCAGACGTGACACACCTGGTTCGTTCATGGTGACACCAATTAAATGCTCGCCCATTTCAATCGCGATCTTGTTATGGCTGATGAAAATGAATTGTGTTTTTTCCGACATCGATTTTACCAGGCGCGTGTAACGAATAACGTTGGCATCATCGAGGGCGGCGTCGACTTCATCGAGCATACAGAATGGTGCGGGGTTCAAATAGAATATTGAGAAAATAAACGCAATAGCAGTTAATGATTTTTCACCACCAGAAAGCAGATAAATAGAACTGTTACGCTTGCCTGGAGGACATGCCATCATGCTCACGCCAGCTTCCAGTAAATCTTCACTGGTTAATTCCAGATAAGCTTTACCGCCGCCAAACACAGTCGGGAATAATTCCTGGAAGCGTTCATTTACGCGGTCGAAAGTATCTTTGAATTTCGCTTTGGTTTCTTTATCGATTTTCGCAATCGCTTCTTCCAGCGTGGCTAAGCCGGAAGTTAAATCTTCCACTTGTTTGTCGAGATAAATTTTACGCTCTGAACACGTGGCAAATTCATCAATCGCCATTAAGTTAATAGGCCCAAGACGATTAATACGTTTTACAATTTGCTCCAGGTTCACTGTCCATTGATCTGCGTTGGAATCCGGCGGCAAGTTCTTTAACACTTCTTCCAGTGCTAATTCCGTTTCTTTCATCTGCTCGATGATGGTCTCTGCTTTCACTTTCCAGCCTTGCAACTCAAGACGTAAGGCTTCCAGCGTGGTGCGGGTCTTATTGATATCCCTATCAACTGTCTGACGACGCTCTTCCAGATTACGGAATTCTTGCTCCAAGGCTTCCATGGAAGCACGCGAAGTATTCAACTCTACTTCTACACTCACGTGTTTATCCAGGGCGCGGGACAAGGATTTCTTCAAGGTATCCAGCGGCGGCATGGAAGATAATTCGCTTTGCAGCGTGATCTTGCGCTCATTCAGTGTCGCTAGCTGATCTTGCAAGCGTGACATGGCTTGCTGCAACGAGCCTTTTTGAGAACGCGCTGTTTGCAATTTGATTTCACATTCATGCATTTGTTCGCGCGCTTGATTCAGCTTACCGCGTAAGCTTTGCAACTGCATTCTGGCTGCATCACGCTCTGCTAACATCTGCTCACGTATCTTGATGTCGGTTTCCTGTTTGATAGCAGCTTCATGGCTGTTAGCGCGCACCTTGCTAAGCTCTTGCTGCAAATCATTCAATTGCGATTTGCATTCGTCATGTTCTTTATCGATACGCTCAGCTTGCACTTTCAAATCTGCCAGACGTTGCTGCATCATGGATAGTTGCGCATTGATTTGCGCTGCCTGACCTTGTTGCTGATTGTATGCTTGCTGTAATTGATCGCGCTGTTGTTCCAGTGAGCGCATTTTCGCTGTGCGTTCAGCAATGTTTTCTTCGAGTTCAGTGCGTGTATCTTCTAACTGAGCGATACGTTCTGCAAGTTCATTCAGTTCCTGTTCACGCTGAAACACACCGGCTGCCGGGTCTTCTTGACGCAGGATTTTCAGCCATGCTCTATTCATCCAGATACCGTCTTTGGTGATGATGGATTCATCAGCATCCAGTGTTTCACATAGTTTAAGTCCTGCTTCCATGTCATCTGCCGTGTAGATGCCGGCAACTAATGAAGTGAGCGGTAAATCGGAATGGATTTTATCAATCAACAGTGAACCTTTCGCACCGTGGCTACGTGGTTTATGCGCTGCGCCTGTGTTAAATACGCAGAGGTTACCTGCTTTCAAATCGTCAAGATGCGGTAACACATCGCTGAGCTGATCAACGCAAATAGCTTGCAGGCAGAAGCCCAAGACTTTTTCTACGGCATCTTCCCAGCCTTTTTCTACGGTAATATTTTGCGCGAGGCGTGGCTGACTGCTAAGCGAGTGACGTTCTGCCCAAGTAGCAGATGGATTATCACGTTGACCTAATGCAGTTTGCTGCAGGGCTTCAAGTGAAGCTTGCTGACCTAATAAACGCTGTAATTCACCGCGAATTTGATCCAGCGCAGAGGATGATTCTTGCGCGCCATTTTGTAACAAGGTGATTTCTTCGCGGATATCCGCTAACTGGCGTGTCTGCATTTCCAGCCTGTCTGCAGCTTCGCAGGATTTTTGTGAATTATCGTCAATCTCTTTGGTTAATTCATAAAAATTAATTTTGGCTTTATCTAATTGCAATTGATCACGACGCGATTGCAGCATGTCAATGCGCTGCTCGATATGCTGTACTTGTGCTGCACTTAAAGAAACGGCTTGTGCAGTGCTGGCGGCCGATTGCGTGAACTCATCCCAGCTGGTTTGCAATGCCTGCAGGTTTTCATCGGCTGCATTCACTTCATGTTCAATTTTCTGTACGTGATTGCGCGCAGTTGCTAAATCTGGTTCATAGCGATGAATGTCATGCTCGACTTCACGCAGGGTATCTTCTGATTCGGCGATTTGATTTTGAATGGCATCCCAATCAGAGCCCGTTTGTTTTAAATCGTTTTCCCATTGTTGTTCACGCTCTTGATGATGCAAAACATCTTGTTCAATGCGCGTAATCTCATTACCAACCGCATAATAACGGCGTTGTACTTCCTGGAAGGCATCTTGCGCGGTGCGTTGTTCGTGACGAATTTGTTCGATATCACGATCAATACCAGTCATTTCACTGTGTCTTGCTTCCAGTGCAGTTTCTTCGCGCTGCACTTGCAAGGTGTGATCCACCATGTGGCTGTCCAAGGTGCGCCATTGAATCGCATATAATTCAGCGCGCACTTGTCTTTCCTGCTCTTTCAAGACTTTGAATTTTTCCGCCACATTGGCTTGATGACGCAAATTGGCGAGCTGCTTATCTAACTCATTTCGCAAATCATTCACGCGAGATAAATTTTCGCGCGTATGATTGATGCGTAATTCAGTTTCGCGTCTTCTGTCTTTGTATTTGGAAATACCGCCGGCTTCTTCGAAATAACTGCGTAAATCTTCAGGTTTGGCTTCAATGACACGACTAATCATGTTTTGGCCGATCAGCGAGTAACTGCGTGGGCCCAAGCCTGTGCCCAACAAGATGCTTTCCACGTCTTTTTTGCGTACGCGCGTACCGTTAATCCAGTAACTCGACTCTGAATCGCGATTGATAATGCGCTTGATGGAAACTTCATTATAACTGGCATATTCGCCGCCGATGGAACCATCGGAATTTTCAAATACCAACTCAACCGAGGCCTGACCTACCGGTTTACGTGCATTGGATCCATTAAAGATAACGTCGGTAAGTGATTCACCACGCAGGTATTTTGGAGAGCTTTCACCCATGACCCAAGTCACGGCATCGATAATATTGGATTTACCGCAACCATTCGGCCCTACAATGGCAGTGATTTGTCCGGAAACGTCAATAACAGAGCGATCAACGAAGGATTTAAACCCGGATAGGGCAATTTTAGAAAGCTTCATATTTCCATCCATATAAGTAATGAGTCAGCGCAGTTGCGCTGAGCGTTATTATGCCAGCTCCGTGGCCCCAAATTCTACTTTCTATAGCAAATTTTCATGCGTTAAGATCGTTGTATAATAAAAAGTTCATGTGCGCCAGCCTTTTCTGTGTAACACTATAGGAATGGGACGTTTGGATGATGGAATATGAGTGAAATTGTACACACGGATTCGCATCCCGATCTCAGCAAATTTGATCAAAAACTGATCAATCATGGCTGGGTTCGCTGGTCATGGCTGCCATATCTGGTAGCATTAACTGGCATTGGTTTATCTGTTTTTGTCAGCATTATTTTCCACATGCACCTGCAGGATTATTTCGACATTCTGCGCTCAATCAAATCTTACTTGCCATGGGTCGCCCTGGTCTCTGGTTATGCGTTTTCTATCACGATGGCCTATCTTATTCGTGCGGCACAGGTCACCCGTATACAGGCAGCTTATCTGGCTGAAGTGAATGACGAATTAAAGAAAGAAATTCATGACAGCGCCTTAATTCGAGAATCTAAAACCAAGCTGGAACACGCTTTGTTGCAAGGACAAAAATTGCAAGCCATGGGCACACTGGCTGGTGGTATTGCGCATGACTTTAATAATTTATTGTATGCAATCATTGGCTACACCGAGATGGCGCGCGAAGATGTGAATAAAGACAGTCAGTTGCATCAGAATCTTGGGAAAGTGCTTGAAGCTTGCCATCGCGGACAAGAATTAGTGGCACGTATTTTAACATTCAGTCGACGTCAACATTATCAACTTGATGAACTCGAATTGCGCCCCACGATTGAAAATGTGTTATCGCTTTTGCAACAAACAGTGCCTGCCAGCGTCATGATTCAATTTGAAATGAAAGACGATATCAAGATAGTCGGCAATAAAACCTTGCTCCATCAAGTACTGGTGAATATTATCAATAATGCGGTTGACGCCATGGATGGTGAAGGCACAATCAAGATTGATGTAACACGAGTTCCACAAGGTGACCCGTACCTACATCAGTTTCCTGATATTAGCGACCAGCCTTACAGTAAGATTGAAATGACGGATACCGGGCATGGCATGGATAAGGAAACCATAGAAAGAATTTTTGAACCCTTCTACACCACAAAAGACGTGGGTAAAGGCACCGGGCTTGGACTCTCTATCGTCCACTCGATTATCAAGGAACATAAAGGTGAAGTGGCTGTCACCAGTGAACTTGGCAAAGGAACGACATTCACACTGCTGATACCTGAATTTCAGCAGTCTTAAAGGAGCGAGTAACATGGCAAAGATTTTATTAGTAGAAGATGACAACCTGGTACGCGACATGTTAACCCAAGTGCTGCAGCGCGCCGATCATCAAGTGGTATGCGCCACTAACGGTGAAGAAGCAACAGAGTACTTACGCCAGAATTCACCAGATATCATGGTCACTGATATCATCATGCCGAAAAAAAGCGGTATCACTTTAATCTCTGAAGTCAAAAACCGTCATCCCGATCTGGAAATCATCGCGATTTCTGGCGGCGGTAGACTAGACCCCACGGGTTATCTGGATTTGTCCGAATCATTAGGTGCTTCCGTTTCGTTTGAAAAACCAATTGATAACACAGCATTGTTAATGGCAATCGATTTGTTACTGCATGGCACCAAAGAAGGACAAGATCACCATTAGAAAGTTTTTGGTATCAAGTTTTCTTCACCTGTTTCAAATCTGATTGCACCAGTCTCTACTGTATTCAACTGAAATATTTGCTCTTCCGCATACCTGCTGGTCACTGAGGGATGCGGAAAATGGTATCGATTGCGATATCCCGTTGAATAAATCACATACTGTGGATGCACCGCCTTGATGAAAGCCAATTGACTTGATGTTTTGCTGCCATGGTGCGCAGCAATCAAGATGTTTGCTTGTAAATGGCTTGCCGCATAAGTTAGTAATTTATTTTCTGCATATTTTTCAATATCGCCAGGTAATAACGCGCTATATCGACCATTATCTACTTTTAACACGCATGAACTGTCATTACCCATGGCAGGCGCATTAGCGAATGGATAGAGCATGGTGAACGTAACACCATCCCATTTCCAGCTTGCGCCAGCCGTGCAAAGATCGGCAATGTGTGAGGGAATTTTTTCTGGTGCGCTAGTCAGCACTTTCGATGTGGGTATTTGCTTTAACACAGCCGCCGCGCCACCCACATGATCATTATCGCCATGACTGATGATGAGCATGTCTATTGTTTTAATGCCAGCGAAATGCAAATATGGCACCACTACGCTCTCACCCATGTCTAGCTGAGCGCCTAGCTTTGGCCCGGCGTCATAAACTAATTGATGATGCTCTGTTTGGATGACTAGCGATAATCCCTGCCCTACTTCCAGCACGGTTAACCAAAACTGGTTTTTCGCGGGTGTTGGTGCTTGATGCAACACTAGAGGTGCCAGCCATACTAGCCCCATCCATTGACCAGGTGTGCCGCGAGGTAATAATAAGAGTAAGCATCCAACCATGGTAACGAATAATAAATAGATTGAATTGATCGGTGCAGTCCAGACAGCAAAATGCAAGTGCGAAAACCATGTTAAAAGTTGCCATAATAATTGCAGGCTGTTATCAGCTAGGTATAAGGTGAAGAACGCCATAGATGGTGAAATGGAGACAAATGATAATGTGAGCAAACAGAAAGGTAAGATCAGAAATCCTAGCCATGGAATCGCAATACTATTTGCCAAGATAGATACCAGCGATGCTTGCTGAAAAAAATAGAATGACAACGGCATTAAGCCGATACAAATGACAGCTTGCACTCTCCCCCAATGCCACCACCATCCATGCGGCGCTAATCTGCCTTGCATGCCAAATATGATTAAAGCGATGGTGGTAAAAGATAGCCAAAAACTTTCAGACATGGATGATAAAGGATTTAAAAGTAAGACGATCGCTAGCGCCAATAACCAAGCGTGCCATGCAGGTAATGATTGTCTTAATATTTTCGCGCCTAAATATACGGTCAGCATGATGCAGGCACGTTGTGTGGGGAGTGAGAATCCTGCCATGGCGCCATATAACCACGCAGAAATTAGCGATGCCCACGATGCTGCTAATTGCGCTGGATACACTAGTACTAATGTTTGACTGCGTCGCCACAACCAGTAAATGATGGTGTAAATAAAGCCGGAAGCAAGTCCGATATGCAAGCCTGCTATTGCCATTAAATGATTAGTACCTGTCGCACGTAATATTTCCCATTGTTCAGCAGGTGCTTGATCACGCTCGCCTAACATCAAAGCCAATAACCAACCTGAGGTTGCTGAAGTTGGTAATATCTGCATTATTTTAATTTTTAAATATTGCCGAAATTGATTAAGTGGTTCACTTGAATATGAATGATAAAGAAATCGTTGTGGTGCCTTAGCATCGACTGAACCACTTGCGCGTAAATCATTTTGTAATGCCCATGCGGCATAATTAAATCCACCTGGATTATTTAAGCCGTGTATGCGTTTTAATTTAACCTGGAATTGGTAAACATCGCCGACATTTAGTTTTTTATTGGTGTTCCAGGTGAGGTGAATGGATGATTTTCGTTGAATAATTGCTTGTTGGTTTTGTAGTTTTTGCAGTTGAAAAGTAAAACGTTGGCCGAATTGATCTTCAATGGGAATACTTTGAATCACTCCGCGTGCAATTAAGGATTGGCCTTCCCATGCGTTTGGTAATTCCCATGCGAGCGTGTGTGATTTGTAGATGGCGGTATAACTAAAACCGATTAAAATGCCGGCTATGACAACGTAAATCTTGCGAAGATTATCAGAGATGCCGACTATGATAATGAGTGCCAACACCAGTAATGATAATAATAAAACGAGCTGCGATGGCAGCGCTGGTTGATGCTGCAATAGCATGTTGCCTATCAGGAACGATATAACAAAGGATGTCATGTTATGGCTCTTGTTAATGATTGGGTTGAATATCGGGGAGAAAATACTAAGAATCACTATGTCGTCCCCGCAGGCATTTAGCGGGGATCTGATTGTGTAACTGAGAAAAATGACGGAGGGTGTCTATTCGATTGATTGCGCGGTTATACAAACATGTCCCCGCTAAAAGCCTGCGGGGACGACGAAGTCGCTAGAATTAAGCCTCAACTAAAGCACCATCGTGAATTTTATACACACGATTAGCGCGCTTAGCAATACCCATATCATGCGTCACCATCACCACTGCTGTTTTAAATTGTTTTTGTAAATTAAAAAACAATTCCAACACTCGCTCTGCATTTGAAGGGTCTAAATTACCAGTTGGTTCATCAGCCAGAATGCAAGCAGGATTTGCCGCCAACGCACGTGCAATCGCAACACGTTGACGTTCGCCGCCAGATAATGCGCCCAGTCTATGCGACATCCTATCTTTCAAACCAACTTGCGTCAGTAATTGACTAGCTCTTTCACTAATCCCAGATGGTTCATCGCCGCGAATCAGTAATGGCATACCAACATTCTCCAGCGCTGAAAACTCAGGCAATAAATGATGAAATTGATAAATAAACCCAAGGTATTGATTACGCATTTTGCAGCGTGTTTCTTCATTCATTTCATGTATGGCTTGGCCATTCAACATCACTTTGCCTGATGTTGGCTTATCCAAACCACCGAGCAATTGTAACAGCGTACTTTTACCAGAGCCCGACGTGCCGACCACTGCAACCATTTCACCCGCGGTCACCGACAAATTAACATTCTTCAACACATTAATAACGGTTTTACCATCATCATATGATTTCGCGAGATTCTCGCAATTTAGCACTGCATTATTCATAACGTAATGCCTCCACCGGATCCAGTTTTGCCGCGCGCCATGCGGGATAAAGCGTAGCAAGCAAGCTTAGCATTAATGACACCACACTAATTTTGAGCACATCAGTCCACTCAATAACAGATGGCAAATAATTCACGAAGTACACATTAGATGACAGGAATTGCACGTGAAACACAGTCTCAATCCAATTCACTAATGACGTAACATTATAGGCAAGCAGCACACCACCTAGCACGCCAAACAAAGTACCAAACACACCGATTAATCCACCTTGAATAATGAATATGCGCATGATCATAGACGGTGGCGCACCAAACGTACGTAATATTGCTATATCGGATTGTTTTTCGTTAACCACCATCACCAGCGTTGATACTAAATTAAAAGCCGCCACGGCAACGATTAATAACAGAATCATAAACATCATGGTTTTTTCCAATTGCACGGCATGGAAAAATTCACCAAATTGATCAGCCCAGGTTGTGACCGTCGCGAGCGAGGTTAACTGTTGAGATAATTGCACTGCAATCGCACTGGAGTAGTAAGGATCTTTCGTCGTCGCATGCAAGCCTGTGATAAACGAACCTAATGACATCAATTTCTGCGCGTCATTGAGTTGGATGTAAGCAAGACTACGATCGAAACCAAAACCACTACCCGCCCGAAAAATACCAACCACCGTAAAACGTTTAAAGCGAGGCATGACACCAGCAGGTGACATAGTTACCTGTGGTGTGACGACAGTGACTTTGTCACCCATGTTAGCATGCAGCACGCGCGCTAAATCTTCACCCAAGACAATGCCGAAACCACCGGATTTCAAATCATCCAACTTGCCTTCCACTAATTTACTGGCGAGCTGTGTCACCTTCTTTTCATCTGCAGGTAAAATTCCATTTAAAAATGCTGCTTGCACTGAACCGCCATAGCTCAACAAAACTTCAGCGCTCACAAAGGGTGCCGACCCGGTAATGCCGGGGAAGGCATTTACTTCTTTCTGCACATCCTCCCAACCAGCAACGGAGCCTGTCACGCTGCCAATGGTAATCGCTGGCACCATACTAAAAACACGTTCACGAATTTCTTGATCAAACCCATTCATGACTGACAACACCGTTATCAACGTCGCCACGCCCAGCATAATGCCTATCATGGAAAACATGGCGATGAAAGAAATAAAATGATTACGGCGTTTGGCGCGCGTATAACGTAATCCTATAAACAGAGCGGCTGGCCTAAACATGAGTTGGTTTGGCTCCCTTGAACAAGTTAAAAAAGTTTTGCGTCGTTTGTTCGGCAAAGGCATCGACTGACATGCCGCGCATCTGCGCTAAAAACGCTGCTGTATGCTGTAAATACGCCGGCTCATTCTTTTTGCCGCGCAATGGCACTGGTGCGAGATAGGGTGCGTCAGTTTCTATTAAGATGCGATCGAGTGGGACTTTGCGTGCAGCATCCTGAATGTGAGTGGCATTTTTGAAAGTGACGATACCGGAAAATGAAATGTAAAAGCCTAAATCCAATGCACGTTGCGCGGTTTGCCAATCTTCGGTAAAGCAATGCATGACACCGCCAATCTCATTGACGTTTTCCGCTTTCATCATGGCAAGTGTATCGTCTGTGGCATTGCGCATATGAATGATGAGCGGTTTTTTTAGATGACGGGCGGCGGAGATATGTCTGCGAAAGCGTTCACGCTGCCAATCCAGCTCGCCGGTGGAGCGGTAATAATCTAGTCCCGTCTCACCCACTGCCACAACGCGCTCATGCTCACCTAATTTAATTAAAGTCGCTTCATCCGTTTCTTCTTCATCATCGTTTGGATGCAGCCCAACTGATGCGAACACAAATGGATATTGCAGCGCCGGTGCCAGCACTTGTTGAAATCGCGACATCTTGACACAAACATTTAAAAAATATTGTATGCCCTGCTCTTGCGCGCGGGCGATGACTTCGGCGGTATTATTATCGTGCTCATCTTCATGTAATAATTCGAAATGCGTGTGTGAATCAGCTATTTTCATGCTGCAGGCTCCACCCATTGAATCAACAATGACTCCATGAGTAATTGTTTATTAAAATTGATACCGTTACTCATTTGGCCGCGCATGCGCACAGCACGCTGCATGATTTCCTGATTGCGCCGCATGGGAATGCGCTCTGCGGTACGCGCAATCGCTTCGCTATAGTCTTGATTCACCAAGGCTTGCGGCGCAACACCTAATTGTAAACGCAGCACATCTGACATCCAGCCGGATAATAAATCCAGCCATTGCACTGGGTCTGCTTTTTGCCACTGCGCGGCAAGTTTCAGTGGATCGGCTTTTTGCTGCGCCAACTGATCCAGCGACTGAAATAATTCAGTGCGCAACGGCAATAAATCTTGTTGAGTAGCTGCTTTCGCTGCTAATGGCGCACCATGCGCAATGCGTAATGCTTGCTCGGCGGGTAAATCATCTTTAGCGGATTGTTCTTGCAACCATTGCAATGCCAGCGTCTGATCAGGCCGCGGAAATAAAATTCGCTGACAGCGACTTTTAATGGTTGCTGGTAAATGGCCGCTTTGATCTGTGACTAAAATAATAATCGCGCCTTCAGCTGGCTCTTCCAGTGTTTTTAACAAAGCGTTTGCAGCGTTAAGATTCATATTGTGTGCGGGATTAATAATCGCAACACGGAAACCTTGCTGTAATGAAGATTGCTGCACAAATTCAGCCAGTGCACGAATTTGGTCGATCTTAATGGCGTGACCTTCTTCTTCCGGCGCTATCAAGGTTAAATTCGGATGCGCCGCTGTTAGCACCAATCGGCAAGCATGACACGTGCCGCAAGGCTCGCCATCTGATGCCGCTTGCAGACACAATAGCGCTTGCGCAAAATGCAATGCAAAATCAAATTTACCGGTCCCAGACATACCCGTTAGCAATATACCATGCGCTAATCGATTAGCTTGCACGGATTGCCACAGTTGCTGCCATTGTTTGACTTGCCAGGGATATTTCATGTCACTGCACTCGTCAATAATGGTTGTAATGCGGCAGCAATTTGCTGCTCTACTTCAGGAATGGATTTAGCGGCATTAATGATTTTGATGCGCGCTGGATCTTGTTTGGCGCGCTGTAAATAGGCATCACGAACACGATTAAAGAAATCCAGTTTTTCCTGCTCAATTCTATCTTTGCCTTGCCCGCGCGAAGCGGCGCGCTCTGCTCCTACTTCCGGCGGAATATCTAACAGCAACGTTAAATCAGGCATGACGTCTCGAACAATGTGCTTATCTAATGCCGTGATCAACGACATATCCAGTTGCCTGCCGCCACCTTGATAGGCATAAGACGCGTCGATGTAACGATCTGACACTACCCATTCGCCAGCCGTTAGTTTAGGCACAATCACATTTTGAATATGCTGTGCACGCGCGGCAAACATCAACAATAATTCTGTGGCTGGATTATAAACTTCATTGGTCGCGGGATTTAGCAATAATTGCCGGATTTTTTCTGCTAATTCGGTACCGCCTGGCTCACGTGTCAATACCGTTTTAATGCCAGCTTGCTGTAAGTATGTTTGCACGAATTGCATGACTGTGGATTTACCTGCCCCTTCACCACCTTCAATCGTAATGAATTTAGTTGATCGCATGATTTGCTCCTGCTGCAGCGGGTGTGGTAACGATTTGCTGCTCGTGTTTTTGTTCCGCTTTTTCTACTGCTTCGTAGTGATCTTGTAAATTGGTGGTGAATTGATGCGAGCCATCGCCTGTCGCGACAAAATAATAAAAATCATGCTGTGCAGGATGTGCGGCAGCGCGAATCGCACCGAGTCCTGGCATAGCAATAGGTGTAGGCGGCAAGCCTTTATGCATATAAGTATTATACGGTGTATCTGTGGTCAGGTCTTTTTTGTAAATTTTTCCCTGATATTGCGCACCTAATCCGTAAATAATGGTAGGGTCAAATTGCAGCAGCATATTTTTACGTAAACGATTCACCAATACGCCACTAATGATTGGCTGCTCTTTTGCGAGATACGCTTCTTTTTCGATTAACGATGCAGCAATCAACACTTGATAAACATCCGTATAAGGTAGATCGGCTGCGCGGTTATTCCAGGCTTCTTGCAATTTTACATTCATTAAATCATGAGCGCGTTTCAAGATAGATACATCCACGTCGCCGCGCGTGAAATAATACGTTTCAGGCATCAGCAAACCTTCTGGCCCATGTGCTGGATCGCCTAATAAAACCATTAGATCGCGATCTGACATGTTGGTTGTCAGGTGTTTCAGGTAGGGATTATTTTGCAAGTTTGCTTTGATTTGCGCAAAAGTACTGCCAGGAACAATCACGAATTCACGGTAAAAGCGCCCGGTACCTTTGATTAATTGGTGCCAGACAGAATACGGTGTCGAACCAGGATGAATTAAGTACTCGCCGGATTTCGGAGATTTACCGACTGCCAGTGTGTAAAGCTCAAATATTGGCGACAGATGCGTTAATTGGCTTGCCGATAAATCCGCAACCAGATTAGCGCGCGACATGCCAGGATGCACATAAACAATGGCGCCTTCTTTCGGAATATTGAGTGGTGCAAATAAGGTGTAGGCTAATGTGCCAACGCTTGCAATGATGACAAGTGCAATTAACTTGATCGCATTCATATTCATTTCCATTTCATGTGTAAACACTCGCATCACCAGCAACGCAGTCATTCACGCGCCATAATAGGCGCGGATGACGGTACTACCGCAATTTTATCATGCGTTATGGATTAAATCTTGCGAAAAATCAGACTGCCATTGGTGCCGCCAAACCCGAATGAGTTTGATAATGCGGCGTCAATACGCATGGGTTGCGCTTGATGAGGAACAAAGTTGAGATCGCAGCCTTCGCTTGGATTGTCGAGGTTAATCGTTGGTGGTGCCACCTGATCGCGAATAGCCAGAATGGAAAAGATTGCTTCCACAGCACCAGCCGCACCAAGTAAGTGGCCAGTCATGGATTTGGTTGAGCTGACTGCAAGCTGGTAGGCGTGATCACCAAAGGTTCTTTTGATTCCCATCACTTCGAGCTCGTCACCGGCAGGTGTAGAGGTACCGTGAGCGTTGATGTATTGTATGTCAGATGCTTGCATGTTTGCATCACGCAACGCAGCCTCCATGGCAGCAGCTGCACCACGACCTTCTGGATCGGGTGAAGTCATGTGATGCGCGTCGGCGCTCATGCCAAAGCCGACTAATTCAGCATAAATTTTTGCACCGCGTGCTTTGGCGTATTCATATTCTTCTAGCACGACAACGCCTGCACCATCACCCAAGACAAAACCATCACGGTCTTTATCCCATGGGCGGCTAGCTTTTTCGGGGGCATCGTTACGTGTTGATAAGGCGCGCATTGCTGCGAATCCACCAATACCAAGTTTCGAAGAGGCCATTTCAGCAGCCCCTGCGACCATCACATCGGCATCGCCATATGCAATGGTTCTGGCAGCAGCACCAATATTGTGTGTGCCCGTGGTGCAAGCAGACACTAACGCAATATTGGGGCCTTTCATGCCATATTGGATAGAGAGATTGCCGCCGATCATGTTGATCAACGAGCTGGGAATGAAGAATGGAGATAAACGGCGTGGGCCGGATTCCATTAATGTTTCGTGGTTACGTTCAATACTGGGCAAGCCACCAATTCCAGAACCGATTGCCATGCCGATGCGGCTGGCGTTTTCTTCAGTCACCGTGAGGCCTGAATCAGTAATCGCCTGAACTGCGGCTGCCATTCCGTATTGAATAAAGAAGTCACGTTTGCGCGCGTCTTTTTCAGACATATAAGGTGTCACGTCAAAGTTTTTGACGAAACCGCAAATGCGGCAGCTTAGATCGGAAGCATCAAAATGCTCGATTAAACCAATACCACTTTTGCCTGCCAGTATGCCTTGCCAAGTGGACTGGGTATCCAGTCCAAGCGGCGTCACCATACCGATGCCTGTGACGACAACGCGACGTTTGTTATGCATTAGCTTCTTTGCCTAAACGATCAACGATGTAGGTCACTGCGTCTTTCACGGTAACCATTTTTTCAGCGTCGTCATCTGGAATTTCGGTTTCGAATTCTTCTTCGAATGCCATGACTAATTCAACGGTGTCTAAGGAGTCAGCACCAAGGTCATCAACAAATGAGGAATCTGCAGTGATTTCATCTTCTTTAACGCCTAATTGTTCGGTCACAATTTTCTTTACGCGTGCTTCAATTTCATTTGGTTTGATTGACATAATAATTCCTCAAAAATAAATATAAATCGAAAAAGCCAGTACCGGCTAGTTTATTCAAAAATAACGTATTTGCAAGCCTTTAAGCCATGTACATGCCGCCGTTAACGTGCAAAGTTTGGCCAGTTATATAGCCCGCATGGTCGGACGCCAAAAAAACCACTGCTGCAGCAATATCTTGCACAGTTCCTAGCTTTTGCATGGGAATACGTTGAAAAATGGTTTCTCGCTGCTCATCTGTCAATGCATCAGTCATATCGGTCTGGATAAAACCCGGCGCGACAGTGTTAACAGTAATATCCCGCGAGCCAACCTCCAATGCGAGCGCCTTACTAAAACCCAGCACCCCTGCTTTGGCCGCCGAATAATTGGTCTGACCCGGATTACCGGTAGAGCCGACCACGGAGCCGATGGTGATAATGCGACCGCTGCGCGCTTTCAACATGTCTTTCAGACAGGCTTTGGATAATCGGAATAAAGAATTCAAATTGGTTTCGATGACATCCATCCACTCTTCTTCTTTCATGCGCAGAAAAATATTGTCTTTAGTAATCGCTGCGTTATTCACGAGAATACTGACAGGACCAAACTGTTCACGCACAGCGGCAATCAACGCATCCACTGAAGCTTGTGATGTCACATTCAATACCATGCCTGTGCCTTTGATGTTTTCTTTTTTGAAAGCTTCACTGATACGCGCCGCACCTTCTTCAGTGGTGGCCGTGCCAATCACCGTTGCACCCTCATGACCAAGACACATGGCTACGCCGCGTCCAATGCCGCGACTAGCACCAGTCACCAACGCAATTTTATTTTCTAGAATATTAGCGCGCGTCATGTTTCATTCCTCTCGTTAACCGCCGTTAAGTAATTTTCAATGCTGACAAGATCGCAAAGAGATTGTAATTGTAATGTTTTATCGATGCGTTTATTTAAACCCGTTAACACTTTACCGGGACCACATTCTATCACTTGCTGAATTTGCTTTTGCTGAAACGTGTGAATGGTTTCCACCCAGCGTACAGGTGAATAGAGTTGCCTGGTCAAGCCATCGCGTATATCTACTGCGTTTTGGTAATACTTCACATCCACATTATTTAACACGGGAATCACGGGTGATTTGAACGGCATATCGTTTAAGACGGATGCCAACTTATCAGCCGCTGGTCGTACCAAGTCACAATGACATGGCACGCTGACCGGAATAATCACAGCCAATTTTGCGCCTTTTTCTTTTGCCAGAATCAATGCGCGCTCAACTGCAACCGTATGTCCAGCAATGACCGTTTGTCCGACGCTGTTGTAATTTGCTGGCGCCAACACCATGTGAGTTTCGGCACTGATTTCATGACAAACAGATTGCACGGTTTCATCTGGCAAGCCAATAATGGCAGCCATAGCGCCTTGCTGACCCAGCACGGCTTCTTGCATATAACGACCGCGTGCAGCAACCAATTTAATACCATTTTCAAAATCCAACGCACCTGCTGCCACTAATGCAGTGTACTCACCGAGACTGTGACCTGCGACCGCAGCTGGAGATTTATCAGTTCGTGACTGAATAATTCGCCATACAGCAATACCTGCAGCCAGCAAGGCGGGTTGAGTAAATTCAGTCTGATTTAATTGTGCTTCTGGTCCATTGAAAATCAAGTGCTGTAAATCATAGCCAAGCACATCTGATGCGGATTTGAATGTTTCATTAACTTCCGGAAATTGCTGCGCTACGTCAGCTAACATGCCGACAGTTTGCGAGCCTTGTCCTGGAAATACAAATGCGAAAGATGCTGACATATGTGTCACCTATTTTATTTATTATTTAGTAACGCACTAACGCAGAGCCCCAGGCTAAACCACCGCCGAAGCCTTCCATCATGAGTAAATCACCGCGTTTTACACGGCCGTCATTGATGGCCATGTCTAATGCCAATGGAATGGATGCGCTTGATGTATTACCTTGCGTATCTAAAGTGATAGCCACTCTTTCCATCGGTAAATCTAATTTTTTCGCCATCGCTTGAATGATGCGAACATTGGCTTGATGTGGTATCAACCAATCAATCTCATGTTTATCAATCTTGTTCGCTTGTAAAGTTTCATCGAACAAATCGCCGAGAATATTCACAGCTAATTTAAATAACGCATTACCACTCATTTTAACGGATTCAATATTTGGATTTTTTGTGCTGCCCAATGGTAAATACAAGACATCTTTATGTGTGCCATCAGCATGCAAATGCGTGGATAAAATACCTGGTTCATTGCTGGCACCAAGCACCACAGCGCCCGCGCCATCACCGAATAACACACATGTGCTTCTATCATTCCAGTCAACCACGCGTGACATTAATTCACTGCCTATGACTAAGGCATTTTTAATGGTACCAGTACGAATGTATTGATCTGCAATACTGAAACCATACATAAAACCTGCGCAAGCACTTGCGTTTAAGTCAAACGCGGGGCAGCCTGCAATGCCTAATTTTTCTTGTAATAAACAAGCGGTGCTGGGGAACACCATGTGCGGCGTGGTAGATGTCACGATAATCATTTCAATGTCTGATGCTTTCAATCCCGCGCGCTCGATAGCTTGACGTGCAGCAACTTCAGCCAGCGTCGCAGCATTTTCATGATCTGCCGCCATATGACGTTGTTTGATACCAGTACGCTCAATAATCCATTCATTAGTGGTATCCACTAATTTTTCCATATCCGCATTCGTCAGAATTTTTTCTGGAAGATATGCGCCGGTTGATAAAATTTTTGAATAGATCATGATGACATGTCCGCTTTAATAAAATCGGTTAATTAAGTAAGGATTCAACTTGATGCCGAATGCGCTCAGGTACATTGGCAGCAACATTTTTCATGGCTTGCTCGATTGCATTAGTGAATGATTCAACGCCTGCACTGCCATGACTTTTAATGACAGTACCTTGCAAACCTAACAGTGCAGCACCATTGTATTTGGCAGGATCCACACGATTAGCAAACGATTTCAAAACAGGTTTTGCCATCAAGCCTATGAGTTTCGTGAAAATGTTTTTGGTGAAAGCGGCTTTCATTAATTCTTTCATTAATTTTGCCACGCCTTCGGTGGTTTTGAGTGTGATGTTACCGATGAAGCCATCGCACACCACGACATCCACTACACCCTGGAAGATCTGGTCACCTTCAACAAAGCCTGTGTAATTCACCAAATCACTTTGTGCGAGAATATGCGCAGTTTCTTTTACCAAGTCATTGCCTTTAATTTCTTCTTCGCCAATATTTAGTAAACCTACACTAGGCTGTTCGATGTGATCGATGGTTGAGGCCAGCACGGAACCCATCACTGCAAATTGCACTAAATTAATAGGTGCTGAATCCACGTTCGCTCCCAAATCCAGCATGCGCACAATTTTATTTGGGTGAATCGTTGGTAGCGTTGAAACAATGGCTGGACGCTCGATACCGGGCAGCATTTTCAGCACAAAACGCGCTGTCATCATTAATGCACCGGTATTACCCGCGCTGACACAAGCAGCAGCTCGCCCTTCTTTCACTAAATCGATAGCAACGCGCATGGATGAATCTTTTTTCGTGCGCAGTGCTTGGGATGGTAATTCATCCATAGCAACCTGTTGTGTTGCATGTTGAATAGTGAGGCGGGAATTTTCTGCTTGCCCATTTAATTTTTGACGAATCACTTTTTCATCGCCAACTAAAATTAAATGTAACGAGGGGTGTTTATTGAGTGCAGCAAGTGCGGCTGGAACGGTAACGGGAGGCCCAAAATCTCCTCCCATTGCGTCAATTGCGATAGTGACTGTTGTCACTTGAATTACTCTTCGTCGGATTCGACTTCTGTCTTGGCAGTTCTATCAATCACTTTGCGGCCTTTGTAATAACCATCTGGGCTCACGTGATGACGACGGTGGGTTTCACCAGTTGCTGCATCGACAGATAAGGCGGTTGCGGTCAGGCTGTCGTGTGAACGACGCATGCCACGCTTGGAACGGGTAACTCTGCTTTTTTGTACGGCCATCTTTATATCCTCTTATATAATCTTTTTGTTGTTTTGTTCGTTGCCGGGATTAACCCAAACTACATTCAAATCAACCGTCTTACAAAAATCATTTATGTTTATCTTTCAGGGTTTGCAGTACCTGGAATGGGTTTTCACCTTTATCCGCTGCATCCCAGCTGGCATCTGCCAGCGGTAATTTTACTTTGCAAACCTCAGGTTCGTGGCGTGGAATAATGGGTAATGTGAGGATGATTTCATCTTCAATTAAATCCCGCAGAGCTAACTGACCATCTTCTTGAACGATTGCTGGTTCGTACTGGTCAGGCAGTGCTTTTTCTTCCGCCAACGATTTCACTATGCCTAAAGCAAAGTCGGACATTATTTCATAATTGTACAGCTCAAGACAACGTTGGCATTGCAACGCCAGTTTGCCTTGGATATGACCCTTTAAATAGGTCATTCCTTGTTCATCCTGCCCAAAATGCAGGTTAACCATGACACGCTCATCCGCTGACGGCTCAGGCCGTGTAGCGTTAAGTCGTTGCATATCAATGAGTTTTACCGCTCCGTCGAGATGCAGGTCTTGCTCTGCATAACGGTAAGGGTCAACATGTTCGGGTATTAATTTTTCAGACATGGGCGCATTTTATGGGCGTCATGGGGGACTGTCAATTAAATATATTGAAAAGATTAGGAAAGATGACGGGATAAAATTATGGATTGATTTTTAGCTATCTTCCTCTTAAGCTCTGCGCCAAGCTCAGCTTAATGTCATTATAGAATCATAATAAAAATAGGCCTCAATATGTTTGGACACTCAACAGCCAGTAACCCCGATGAACTTGCCAGTGAAACTTCACCTTTAATAGTAGATCGCCCAGAATCATATAGCTCGCATGAGCCTGCTATTTTTGAAAACCTGGAAAATGATGATCCTGGCTATCTATCCAGAGCATGGAGCTGGTGCAAATCCAAAGCCTCGGCTGGCGCCAACTTTTTGAAAGAATCCATCAAAGAAACGGTCACCTCGACAATAAAGAACGTGAAAGAACAGCCCGTAAAATATGGCACCATTATTTTATTGGGTCCGTTAGTGCTTTCAACTAATGCGGTCCTCTCTTGGCTTGCAGCTCTCGGTGTGCCGACCGCGCAATTACCCAACATCACTCATATCTGGCCCGATGTGGCCACTGACGTGCGAGTCATTTCTTCATTTGCCTTAATTGGATCAGGCTATATTAACCTGACGCTCTTTGGATTTCTCGTGCTTGAATTCATTGATTCACTCCTGACATTAAAGAATGACTTCAAGTCCTCCACTCTAGGAAAATGCATTATCCTAGGCGGTAGTTTGCTGGCATTTGGTGCTGCTGTTACTGCAGGTGAGCTGAGTTTATATACATTCACCCCACTGGATCTAATTTTAGCCGCTGTTGTAGCCTCGACTAACGCCTTATTTACCTTTCTATCTCGTCAAAAATCCATTAACGTTACCGGCAAAAATCTGCTGACACTTGGCTCACCGGAAAGAAAACTACAAAATCAATACAGGTTAGCACTTAAATACATAAACTATAAACGATTAGCTGAAATTGAAAAGATGTTTCACGATAATAAAGAAGCAGTTCTATTTCATCTTCGCCTAACTAATGTGCCGAAAGATCAATGGCCTGAGAAAGTCAAAGCCGAGTTTACGACTCAAGAAATGTTAGTTCTTACCACTTTAACAAACAGAAAACTAACCAAAATGATAGAAGAGCATTCAACGGTGCCAGTTTGCAGAGAAAAATCCAGCTTCGAATCTGCTACTGACTACATTAAAAATGGTTTACTAGGCGCTTTTGCCTTGTATGGCGGCGCGGTCGGTTATTACTTATATAGCATACTAGGCTTTCGCGGTATCAATGACATGGCTGGTTTTTCCGGTGTGGATATCGCAAACATCACAACAAGCGCACAAAAAGCAGCAATCGGTATTTTAGGTGGCATCCCCTCAGGCATTACTTTTTTTGAATGTACAGTAGTAGTCCCTGCAAACATAGCGGCAACGGGCCTGACTATGTTTTACTATCCATCCACTATTCCAGGGACAGCACTAACATTTATTTGCATTGGTTTTGCTTCATTCGGTTTAGTCACAGTAGCTGAAAGCATAGTCAAAGACCCTAGCAACTACCTTGGTATCCAACCTGGTTCAGCCGCTGAAGACGTTTTTGTCATTTCAGTTGCGGTCTATACCGGCATTGTCAATTCCAGGTTACTGGGCAGAAGGACTAAACTTCCCCCACCAGCCAGCTTCAGCTTCAATCACTTTATTAACTATCATGATAATGTTGACGTTCATCGTTACGATGAGAAAAATGAACCGCTATTGATCAAAGGGCATGATGTAGAACAGCCGAGCGCAGGCTCATCAGCCAACGATAACAACAGTTCAGCTCCATTAGCAGGGCAGTTGATGCCGCTTCAGTCTGACCAAATCATTGAAGAGGCCATCCCAACCCAGCGAGTAGCAACACAAGCTCACCTCAGTGCAGAGAAATTAATTCGGGCTCGCGCTAGATTCTTCGAGCAGCTTACCGACCCACTCGCAGAGGCATCTGTACAACCTCAAAACACAAGTGACTCGGGTATGCACTCGACTGGATTAAATTCTGTAAATTAATAGGAAATATCTCACAAACCGCTAGTAATTTTCCTCTCTTGCTATCTGCGTCTAGATACATTATCTTGTTATCAAGACGCAGAAAAACAACTATATATTGTGGTTTTCGCAAAAATGAACCACAAACCTGCCTCACAACGATTTAAACATTTGAAAATATGACTCTTGGAGTAAGACGACATATGGAAACCCCAAACAACACCGCCTCAACCATCGCCTACACACCCCATTTTGAAGTTGCCATGACGGCGCCAGGTAACATGAAAGTTATCTTGCGTAACGGCACGGTTGCGCCCTTCGACGCCAGTAGAATTTCTAAAGCCATGACGAAAGCCTTTATTGCCGTCGAAGGTCCCGTAGCCGCCAGCTCCAGCAGAACCACCGAAATCATTACGGAGCTAACACAAAAAGTCACCGCCGCAGTGTCAGCACGCTTACGCAAAAGCGGCGCCGGCGCAATTGACCTGGAAGACATTCAAGATTTAGTAGAAAAAGAACTAATGCGCAAAGAACACAAAGTCGGCCAGGCTTATGTGATCTATCGCAACAAACGCCACGAAGAACGTGAACAAGCGCTCAGAGACGCAGAAGCCGCTAACGCCAAGAAACAAGAAGTGGTGAAACGCGTTTTACTGGATGATGGCAGCCTGGTACCACTAGACCTCGAAGCTTTACGCAAACAAGTACAGCACGCTTGCAGCGGCTTGAACGATGTGTCGGCTGATATCATCATCAACGACGTTTACCGCAACCTTTACGACAAAATTCCAGCACGCGAAATTCATAAAGCGCTGGTAATGTCTGCACGCATCCTGATCGAAAAAGAGCCCAATTTCACCTACGTTGCCGCTCGTTTACTGTCTGACGATTTACGTCAGGAAGCATTTAACTTCCTAGGCATCAAATCAACGGATCATTCTGAAAAATCGTATGCGCTTTACATGAATGCCTATTTGAAACGCGGCATTCAACATGAACTGCTAGATCCACGCCTCGCTTCCGAGTTTGATCTCGCCAAAATCTGCGCGGCACTCAAACCAGAACGCGACCAACAATTTACTTATCTCGGTTTACAAACCCTGTACGACCGTTATTTTATCCACTTTGAAGGCACTCGCTTTGAATTGCCCCAAGCGTTTTTCATGCGCGTCGCCATGGGTCTGGCGATTGAGGAAAAAGACAAAGAAGCACGTGCAATTGAATTCTACAATCTGCTCTCTTCTTTTGACTTTATGAGCTCAACGCCAACCCTCTTTAATTCCGGTACCTTACGTCCGCAATTATCCAGCTGCTATCTCACCACCGTGCCAGATGATCTCGACGGCATTTATGGTGCGATTAAAGATAACGCCTTGCTGTCCAAATACGCTGGCGGTCTTGGCAACGACTGGACGAACGTACGCGCCATGGGTGCACGTATTAAAGGCACCAATGGTAAATCACAAGGTGTTGTGCCCTTCTTAAACGTAGCAAACGCCACTGCTGTTGCCGTGAACCAAGGTGGCAAACGTAAAGGCGCCGTTTGCGCTTACCTGGAAGTCTGGCATAAAGATATCGAAGAATTTCTCGAATTGCGCAAGAACACGGGTGATGAACGCCGTCGCACCCATGACATGAATACTGCAAACTGGATTCCAGATTTATTCATGCAACGCATCATCGAAAACAAAGACTGGACGCTCTTCTCGCCAAACGACACACCTGATTTGCATGACAAATTCGGCGCGGAATTCGCTACCGCGTATGCAGCTTATGAAGCAAAAGCAGCTAGCGGCGAAATCAAAAATGCAAAAACCATTCCAGCGGTGACATTGTGGCGCAAAATGCTGACCATGCTATTTGAAACCGGTCATCCATGGGTAACATTTAAAGATCCATGCAACTTGCGTTCACCGCAGCAACACGTTGGTGTGGTTCACAGTTCTAACTTGTGCACTGAAATCACGTTAAACACTTCACGTGAAGAAATTGCAGTGTGCAACCTAGGCAGCATTAACTTGCCTGCACACATGACTGACAAAGGTCTGGATCAAGCGAAATTACGTCAAACCATACGCACTGCGTTACGCATGCTGGATAATGTCATCGACATTAACTACTACTCCGTTCCGCAAGCAAGAAACTCCAACTTGAAACATCGTCCAATTGGTATGGGCTTGATGGGCTTCCAGGATGCGTTATACATGCAGCGTATTCCATACGCTTCTCAAGCCGCGGTGGAATTTGCTGATCGCTCCATGGAATTAATCAGTTACTATGCGATTGAAGCCTCTTCTGACCTCGCTGTTGAACGCGGCACTTATTCAACTTACGAAGGTTCATTGTGGAGCAAAGGCATACTACCAATCGACTCCATCGATATTCTTGCTAAAAACCGACCTGGCTATCTGGAACAAGACCGTTCACAAACACTGGATTGGAACAAGCTGCGCGACACCGTGAAGAAACAAGGTATGCGTAACTCTAACGTCATGGCGATTGCACCAACCGCAACCATCTCCAACATTTGCGGCGTGTCACAGTCGATTGAACCGACGTATCAAAACTTGTTTGTGAAATCCAATTTGTCTGGCGAATTTACCGTTATCAATCCTTACCTGATTAACGATTTAAAACGTGCCGGCATCTGGGACGAAGCCATGGTCAACGACCTGAAATACTTCAATGGCAGCGTGAGCAAGATCAACCGCATTCCGGCTGAACTGAAGCAGATGTATGCCACCGCGTTTGAAGTGGACCCAACCTGGTTAGTCGAAGCTGGTGCACGCAGACAAAAATGGATTGATCAATCACAATCACTCAATCTTTACATGGCACAGCCATCAGGCAAGAAGCTGGACCAACTGTATAGACATGGCTGGTTACGCGGATTAAAAACCACTTATTATCTGCGCAGCATGGGTGCTACCAACACTGAAAAAGCGACAGTGGAAGATCGCGCCTTAAACGCAGTAGACGTGAACCCAACCGAGCCAAAAGCTTGCTTGATCACTGACCCGACTTGCGAAGCTTGCCAATAAATTCTGAAAGGAGATATAGACAATGACAATATCAGCCAGTGCTGGCGGCATGACTGGACTTGAAGAGCTGGAGATGGGAGCAGCTCGCATTCAAGTTGACGATAAAAAAATTATTAACTGCCGAGCTGACTTAAATCAGCTCGTGCCATTCAAATACAAATGGGCATGGCAAAAATATTTGGACGCCAATGCCAATCACTGGATGCCTAATGAAATTAACATGTCGGCTGACGTTGCACTCTGGAAAGATCCAGCAGGTTTAACGGAAGATGAACGTTTGATTATCATGCGTGCATTAGGCTTCTTCTCGACTGCCGATTCATTAGTCGCGAATAACTTGGTGCTGGCAGTGTATCGTCACATTACAAATCCTGAATGTCGTCAATACTTGTTACGTCAAGCGTTTGAAGAAGCCTTGCATACACACGCTTATCAATACGTGATTGAAAGTTTAGGTATGGATGAAGCTGCCGTATTTAACATGTATCGCGAAGTACCTTCTGTAGCTGTGAAAGCCGCGTGGTCGCTCAAATTCACCCAAAGCCTTAGCGATCCTGATTTCCACACCGGCACGCCAGAAAACGACCGACGCTTGTTGCGTGATTTAATTGCCTTCTATGTCGTGTTCGAAGGTATTTTCTTCTACGTAGGTTTCACGCAAGTGTTGTCCATGGGCCGCCGAAATAAAATGACCGGCACCGCGGAACAATTCCAATATATTTTGCGCGATGAATCCATGCATTTGAATTTTGGTATTGACGTGATCAACCAAATCAAAATTGAAAATCCGCATTTATGGACTGAAGATTTCAAACGCGAAGCCATTGCCATGATTCGTGAAGGCGTGGAGCTGGAATACAAATACGCGGTTGATACCATGCCACGCGGCATTTTAGGCATGAATGCTGAAATGTTCCGCGAATATTTACAGTTCATTGCTAACCGTCGTTTGGCGCAGATCGGCCTGGAACAGCAATATCCGGGCGCTACGAATCCATTCCCGTGGATGAGCGAAATCATGGACTTGAAGAAAGAAAAGAATTTCTTTGAGACACGAGTGATTGAGTATCAGACTGGTGGTGCATTAACCTGGGATGAGTAACTAACACTGCTATACCTGCGGAACACATCTAGCAATCGGTCAATTCAATGGCAAGATGTGCTCCGCATGGAAGTAATAACTATTTAGAATTTGAATTATCATTTCCTTGTATTGCTTTAGTAGCAGCCTTAGCCCGATGTTTACCAGCAGCAACGCGTCGTCTATCTTCCGGTTCGGGAATCTGTCTGAATGCAGCGGCATGATTAAGGTGAGTGTGTACTCGCAATCCTTTCGCAATATGACATGAGCTGCGAATGGGGTTTCTGTCCAAAATAAAAAGACTTTTATAATAACGACTAACTTTATCTAACACCGGTTCACCTTGATGTATTTGCGGCGCAAGATAAGCTTGCTCATCTAAATACACTTCTGGCGCAAAATGCATGATGCCCACATTACGCAGCTTACGCATCATTCTCAGAATATCGCCTTGCTTTACTGCGTCTGTGTCACGGATAAATGCAACAGAGGTGGCGCCCATATCTGCCAGTGCTTCGGCAAATGCTTTCATGGTATGGTCGCGCACTAACCTATTTAAATCACTTAACCTGATCGTATAGCAACAAAAACCGTCTGCATCCATCATCTCTGCCATCATATGCCGGTATGCTTCAAATTCCTCTAAAGCTTCTTTGGCAAATGGGCGGTCCTGCATGTCTACCGCCTGCAATTTTTTAATGAATTGATATAGCATGTCGGTTACTTTTCTATAATCAATACTTTCAAGATAAATGGCTTTGGATCTGCCGCGCTCATCGACTTCCACTCGGGCAATGTCGAGCAAACGCGCTAACACTTTGCCAACACTAAACATGTCTGATTTGGCGGAGTAACGATATTCACCATCTAGCTCTGTCAAACATTCTGGTGCCATATAGGCTTTTGTACCCACTCTGGCGACAGTGTAAACACCGCCGTTGGGATCGATTGAGCATGCCAACCCTTTGTCAACCACATGCACTTCCAATTGATCGTCAACGATCAAGTTAGAAGGCTTAAGATCACGATGAATGATACTATGATCTTTAGACGCTTCTCCCGCTGCAGAACCACGTAATTCTCCTGCATGCATGGCACGGACCGCATCTAGCAATCTGCTGATCACAAAATATTTTTGTCGTTTGGATAATTTAACTCTAGGTGATTGTTGCTTTGCTGCTGCCGCTTCTACTGCTGCGACATGACGTGGCATACCAGGCATAATTGGTTTCTGTATATTTCTTGTTGGCGGCAAAAAATCAGAAAGTCTATGGCCTTCGTACAACTTCAAACCGATATAGGACTCGCCATCTTTTTCCACGTGAAATAAATACTCGCCTAAACTCTTGAGATTGCGTAATTCATTTTCAAAAGCATTTAAATAATGTTGTTCGTGACCGATTCTCATGGAGATGGTTTTATGCTTCTCATAGAGTTCCTGCACCTGTTTATCTAATTGTAGATCAGTGGATTTGCAAATAGGACGCAAGTAGGCGCGGATTGATTTAATCAGTGTTTGCAGAGCTAGTTGCAACTGCTCTAAATCTTCTGACTCAAGCGGCATTTTCTTGCGTAAGAATCCAATATTAGTTTTTAGCGAGGTTAGCTCTCTAATAAATGGCGCAAGGGTTATCACAGAAAAACTTTTATGCTTTTTAAACTCTTCCAGCAGATCAATTTCAAGCTGAATGAGCTGATTTAACGTGTCCACACCAAGCACTGTACTTGTTGGGTCGATAGCAGGGTCGCTCTCGCGCACAAATCTTTTGATCGCTACCCATTCACCGGTTGCGGCATTCTGCGCTAGTCTCACTTCACCAAATGCACCACTGCCTAAAACACCGAGTTTATCTTTATAATCGCGATAAAAATGATATTTAACGTCTTGGTGTTCGAGTGTATGTGAAATAGCGGAAGGCAGTAATGGTGCTCTTGAAATATCGATGTAAGCCGACGGATTGTCAGGATCTTTCGCGCCAACTTTCAAATCGCGCACCCGAATGCGCGGATCCAATCTTGGTAAACGTTCGGGTGGTCGCTGCATGTCATGGCTCCGCATTCATTATTCATTGTTATCGGGAATTCTGGGATTTTGTATCTTACTAAAAAAAGTATAGCAGAAGCTAGCTGCGGTATTTCTTGCTTTATTTCATCAACTTACAGTTAATTATTAACGTAAATTTTACACCACCCACGTTTTACCCCTATACCCTCCCCCTAAGAAGATACGCATGCAGTTTATTAGTAGGTCCCCTCTCCCGCCCATGGATGTTAACAGATTGTCAAATGGTGGTTGCGGGAGAGGGACAGGGTGAGGGTAAAAGTTAAGGGATCAAAAACACACCTTGTTTTTCCCTCACCCTATCCCTCTCCCAGAATGACCTTTTATATTTCAATCTAAACTCGCGGCTGGGAGAGGGAACCTGCTAACTTGGCGTGGGGACGACAATTCGCATGAATTTGTTAATTAAATCCTGCTATTTATGACACTCTCTACATTCACGCGGAATTAGTTATCTTTGTCTTTATCCTTGTCAGTATTCTCCACCCAATTATTTGCCGGCATCCCTGCTGGACGTGGTGCAGTCGCAAGCGGTGTCGGTCTAAAAGATGCACCCTGACCTTTGCCACCAGAAGCATCCGAATCAGATGCATCATTTGCAGTTGGTGTCAGTTTTTTAGTGTCGTAGGTAGCAACCACATCATCATACAAATCATAAACACGAAAGACCGCCTCAATTTTCATACTTAATTTCGCTTCAGCTGCTTGCTGCGCATATTTTTTAGCATCGTCCAAATTCACAAATTGCTGAGCTAACGCTTCACGGCCGCCGCCGAATTGTTGAGTGACTTTAAATGACATGAGAATAAACTCTTATTTAAAATGATTTGGTTTCAGTGGTTCGCATGTTAACAAACCTTCCACCATTTGTCTAAATTCTGGCGAGGTTTCTTCATCATCCATCAACGTCAAATACTTAGGTGCTTGCGGATGCGGTTTTGGTTTGGTTAAACGGTTGTATAACCCAAATTGATGCAATGCAATCGCAATGAATTCACGCCTTGTCGCCACCCTGCTTGCTGCTTCTTGCATGTCGTTAACACGATTGATTTTATGCGTTGAATTACCAAATAGACTAATATTCCTCACAGAACTTTGATGATCGGTTACGAATTTTTTCATTACACCAACAAAATGTTCGCGCACACGCATTAGTGCATCAGCATTACTACTATCAGGTAGTTTAGACACAGATAAGTCTTTATAAGCAATCATCTCACCAGCTTCATTTCCTTGAGAAAACACATTCTTAAAATATTTAGCATGCACCAAGTCAGCAAACTTGCGCACCAAATCTTGGTCTGTGTTTTTGTTTGCTAAGGGCTGCAAATGATATGGTAAAAGTGGATTAGGCTTAGGTGAAATAATATTTTGAAACAAACCGTACTCAAAAATGATTAGCTCATGCAAATCCTGCAATGATTCAATATAGGCAATGGCTATTTTCAAACTGGCTAGCCTGGTTAACTTGGGGTTAGTAAACAAGCTTGTCAGCAAATTATTACGCCCTTCACAAAAATCTTGTAACACTTTGATGACATAGAGTTTGATATGCGATAAATAGAATTTATGCAGCATATCTTCCGCCTCGCATCTACCTTCTACATTTTGTAAATCGGCAAGTTGGCGTAAAGATTCTTGATACTTTTCACCCTCATTAGCGATGGCTTGCTCGAGTATCTCAGGCACCAACCTATCAGTAGCGTAAAGCGTTGCTTGATGGTAATCGAAGTGATATTGCTGCATTAATGCTTTACGCTGTACGGCATCATCACAGCATGCTGAATACCGACTATCAGCGACTTTTATGGCATTAATAAAATCGTATCCTGCAAACGTCAGCTCATATGTCAAAGCTGGTCTATGATAATGAAGATCACAATTAGGTAGCCAAGCAACCACATCCAAAAAGTTTTTTTGATTTTGCAACTCGATTAATCTTTTACTTGATGGAATGCGCCCACATTTTTCTTTGCTGTATAGCTGGTTAATAATAGATTGTAACTCTCTGTCCCCTGCATGCATTTCATCCTGCTGAAGCTTACCTATCCAGATAACATAAGAAGATAATCCGGAAAATTCATACGCTGTATCGGAGACAGATGAAGATGTGTTACACCCATACTTCATCTTATACGCATATAAATAAGTTAAAAGCGTACTTTGATAAGCTGAGGCATAGCTTGCGTCATGCTTGTCATCATATTCACTTTTTAAATAGCGCAGCATTTCTTCTGCCAGGTCAGATTGCTCTGACATGACAGCGCCAAACACCAGCCACTCCGGCGCCAGATCGAATTCATTCGTTAATTCTGCTCGCAGATCAGGATCGAAACTCATGCCTGCGCCTATGGCTATGTCTTTAAGATTGACACAGTGATTTCTGATGATCGATTTAGCCTGTAAGGTGCAATTGCCAGCAGTATAGCCCATGGCAATGCTGCTAATGTCTGCGCCAAAGGCTTGCAGCAACTCAACCGCTGATTCTTGACAACTAGCCGCTAATGCTGCAGCAGGTGTAAATAAACCATGACGGTCGAGAGTATCTATACGTATGCCAGCGTTAAAATGCTTTACAAGCAGACCAACGTCTAGCGCTTCTGCTGCTGCATATATTAAGTCATAATTACTGCGCATCATGATGACACAGCCTCGTTGTTATAATAAGGATTCATTTAAAACAACATGTATGCTGGTTGATGTCAAGCAATATGACTATCAGATCGCAGTAAAGATAACGCTTCCCTCACAACTTCGTGATTAGCGCCTGGTAAATGTGATTGCTCGCTCAGGTAACGCCGCCATTTTGCAGCGCCTGTTTGCCGCTGGAATAAGCCCAATATATGTCGCGTTAAGGATGATAATTTCACGCCACGCTGCATTTGCTGTTCGATATAGGGCAAGAAGCGCTCGGCGACTTCTTCGCGCGAAAACACGTTTTTTGTGCCATAAAACTGTTGCTGAATTTCGGCAAGCAAATATGGGTTAGCATAAGCTTCACGACCTATCATCACCCCATCCGCCCATGCCAGATGCGAGGCAACCTCGGCACAAGTTTTAATTCCACCATTTACTATAATTTCAAGTTGCGGGAAATCTGTCTTGATTTGACGGACAACATCGTAACAAAGCGGCGGCACTTCGCGGTTTTGTTTGGGGCTTAACCCTTTGAGCCACGCTTTTCGCGCATGTACTACAAACGTTTCGCACCCTGCTGCTGCGACTGCTTGAATGAAATGGCATAAAGCTTCATAACTATCGTGATCATCAACACCAATACGGCATTTAACCGTAACTGGCACTTTTACTTTGGCACGCATGGCCGCCACACACTCTGCTACCAAGGCGGGCTCATACATCAAGCAAGCACCAAAGCGGCCGCTACTCACGCGCGGACTGGGACAACCGACATTTAAATTAATTTCATCGTAACCGTAAGATTCGCCAATAGCGGCAGACTCGGCCAGCGCAGCTGGATCACTGCCGCCTAATTGCAATGCAACTGGGTGTTCTGCGGGATCAAAGCCTAACAAATACGCTTTATCACCATGCAATATGGCACCCGTGGTGACCATTTCAGTAAATAGCAACACATCCGGCGCAATCAAGCGCAAGAAATAACGTTCATGTCTGTCGGTGTAATCCATCATGGGAGCCACGGAAACGCGGCGATTAATACTGGTTTTCATAAACGGTTGGAATCAGGCAAAGCCTTCTTCTAAATAGTGAATGGGCTTGATTGTACTCCATTCCTTGCAGCCTGGACAATGCCAATGCAGTGTCTTACCGGAAAAGCCGCAGGAGGTACAGCGATAGTCTGGCTTATTGGCTAAAACTTTCTTCATAAGGTTTTGCAAAATATGCAAATCTTCTTTGGCGCGGCCTTCGGCGTTTGAGATATATAAATTGATAAATAAGGCAATACCGCTTAAGGAAGGGTAACGTCTGACATAATCAGCCACAAAACCAGCGGCCACTTTGTCCCCTTTCCATTGGCGAATCCGCTCAGCGAGAATCAAGACCACCGGCACGCGTGGATATTCGTCGACTAATTTTTTCAGATACACGACCAACTCTTGTTCGCGCTGTAAGCGTAAATAACAGGTGGCAAGTAAATCGATAGATTCTGCCAAGTAAGCCGGGTTCTGATCTTTAATTCTTTTCAAGCATTTTAACGCCGCTTTATCATCACCCTGTGCCATTAAGACTTTGGCAGATAACAAACTGGCACGCGCACAATGCTTATCGGCTTTTTCAGCCTGCGCCAGATATTCCATCGCTTTATCATAACGCTTGAAATTAAACTTAATTTCGGCAATCTCACAATAAAAATGAGCAATGACATGCTGCATGTTTTGTCGCGTAGCAGTTTGATAATGCTCGGCCATCGCAATCGCATTTTTCCAGTCTTTGCCTTGCTCATAAATATAAATCAACTCTTTCAAGGCTCGAGGCGAATTTGGATTGCCTTCGATAAGCTCAAGATAGACTTTTTCAGCGCGATCAATCATGCCGGCGCTTAAATAATCTTGTCCCAATTCAAACATGGCTTGTTCGAGGTTGTATTTATCCAATTGTGGTCGCGCAATTAAATTTTGATGAATGCGGATAGCTCTATCAACTTCACCTTTACGTCGGAATAAATTACCGACAGCCAAATGAGTTTCAACTGTGTCACTATCCACTTCCAGCATTTTAATGAAGACATCGACCGCTTTATCTGTTTCTTCATTCAGTAAGAAATTCAAACCGACAAGATAGTCTCTATGTAATTCTTGACGCTTGGGTTTATTAGTTAACGGATGGATGCGATAACCTGCATACCAGGCTACGCCTACACCCGCTAAAAATAGCAAAACCCAATATAAAGTCATTACACTTTATCCTGCAGTGGAATAGCGCGCAGATTATCAATTTCTTTTTCTGCCAGCGAAAGCTTATTGCGTAAACGGTAAATCGTGATTTTGGATTTCAGCACAAACCACAATCCCACAATAAAACTTAGCAGACAACCTAATGAAAACACTATCACCAGCAAAGTCGACAATGGGAGCGTGCTTTGATCCAAATAATAATTAATGGTGACGGATTCTGAATTTAACGTCGCGAATGTCACGCCAAACAGCATAATGGCAAATATGAAAAAAATGCTAATTATACGCATAATGTACCCCTTATCACTCAATCACTTCCAAACCGCCCATGTAAGGCTGTAATACTTTTGGTATGTGAATACGTCCGAGTTCATCCTGATTATTTTCAACAACGGCAATGAGTGTACGACCAATCGCAAGCCCTGAACCATTCAAGGTATGGACTAATTCGATTTTGCCTGCTTCATCACGATAACGCGCTTTCATGCGGCGCGCTTGGAACGATTCGGTATTGCTGCAGGAAGAAATTTCTCGATAACAATCTTGCCCTGGCAGCCATACTTCTAAATCATAAGTTTTTGCTGGTGTAAAACCTATGTCACCAGAGCATAGCGCGACAACTCGATATGGCAATTCCAGTAACTGTAATACTTTTTCAGCATGACCAGTTAATTCTTCTAGTGCTTTGTAAGAATCTTCTGGTTTGACGATATGAACTAATTCCACTTTTTCGAATTGATGTTGACGCAGCATGCCGCGAATATCTTTACCATAAGAACCTGCTTCACTACGAAAACATGCGCTATAACACGCATATTTTATTGGTAAATCTGCTGCATTGACGATGGAGTCACGTACTGTGTTAGTCACAGGAATTTCTGAAGTTGAAATCAGAAAGCTGTCTTTGTCGCCTTCGCAATGCAATGAAAACGCATCTTCGCGCATTTTTGGTAATTGACCGGTACCGAACATGCAATCTTCGGACACGATGTATGGCACAGCAATTTCTTGATAGCCATGTTTCGTCGTGTGTAAATCCAGCATGAATTGAGCAAGCGCGCGAGACAAGCGTGCCATCACGCCACGCAAGACAACAAAGCGTGCCCCGGCCAACTTGGAGCCTGTTTCAAAATCAATTCGGCCTTCAGCCGCACCTAACTCAACATGATCTTTAGGTTTGAAAGAAAAACGTTTTGGTTCGCCCCAAGTGCGAACCACGACATTATCTTTTTCACTTTTTCCAAGCGGTACTGAATCATGCAAAATATTGGGAAAATACGAGAGAAATGCATCGATGTCCGCTTGGGCGACAGCGTAATCTTCTTCAATCGTTTTCAGATTATCGCTTAACTCTTTCAGGCTTTTCATCACCGTGGCAACATCACCGCCAGCAGCTTTGGCTTGCCCTACTTCTTTTGAGCGCACATTTCTTTCGTTCTGCAATTCCTGCATTTTGACTTGCAAATTTTTGCGTCGTTCTTCCAGTGCATTATATTTATCTACATCAACCACAAAGCCGCGCTTGGATAATGCCGCGGCGACTTCGGTGATGTTTGTTCTTACCAGTCTTGGATCAAGCATGATTATGTTGAAACCTTTTCCATGATTTTTGCGGCCATTGCACCCATTTCAGCAGGTGAACGGACTGTGTGTACACCAGCAGCTTCCAGTGCCTTGAATTTTTCTGCTGCGGTTCCTTTACCACCGGCGATGATTGCGCCAGCGTGCCCCATACGTTTACCAGCAGGTGCAGTGACACCAGCGATATAAGCAACAACAGGTTTGGTCACGTGGCTCTTAATGAACTCAGCCGCTTCTTCTTCAGCACTGCCGCCGATTTCACCAACCATGATAATGACTTTGGTGTTGGGGTCTTTTTCAAACATGCCAAGCACATCAATAAAGTTGGTGCCTGGAATGGGGTCACCACCAATACCAACGCAAGTGGTTTGACCAAGCTTAGCATCTGAGGTTTGTTTCACGGCTTCATACGTTAATGTACCGGAGCGTGAGACGATACCGACGATACCAGGTTGATGAATGTATCCTGGCATAATACCAATTTTGCATTCGCCTGGTGTGATGACGCCTGGACAATTTGGTCCAATTAAACGCACGTCTTTGTTGGCATCGAGACAAGCTTTGACTTCCAGCATATCTAACACTGGAATACCTTCAGTGATACAAACAATTAATTTAATACCAGCATCTGCCGCTTCTAAAATAGAATCTTTGCAAAATGGTGCTGGCACATAAATCACAGAAGCATCTGCTTTGGTTTCATCGTAAGCTTCTTTAACCGTGTTAAAAACAGGTAAATTTAAGTGTTTTTGACCGCCTTTACCCGGTGTGACACCGCCCACCATTTTGGTGCCGTATGCAATCGCTTGTTCTGAATGCAGTGTTCCTTGCTTACCGGTAAATCCCTGACAAATCACTTTTGTATTTTTATTTATTAAGATACTCATTGGATTACACCTTCGCTGTTTTTGCTGCTTCAACCACTTTCTTCGCTGCATCAGTGAAGCTGGTAGAAGCAATAATGTTTAAGCCGCTGTCACGTAACATGGTAGAACCGAGTTCTGCATTGTTACCTTCAAGTCGAACGACGACTGGTAGTTTGGTACCAACGTCTTTCACGGCACCGATAATGCCTTCTGCAATCAAATCGCAACGGACAATACCGCCGAAAATGTTGATGAGAATCGCTTTCACATTTTTATCGGATAAAATAATTTTAAACGCTTCGGAAACACGTTCTTTGGTTGCGCCACCGCCAACGTCTAGGAAGTTAGCTGGGTTGCCGCCGTGCAGCTTGATCATGTCCATGGTGGCCATGGCAAGACCTGCGCCGTTAACCATGCAACCCACATCACCATCGAGAGCGATGTAATTTAGTTCCCAATCACGCGCGCGGTTTTCGCGCTCGTCTTCTTGTGTGGCATCACGCATTTCGCGTAATTCTGGTTGACGATATAAGGCGTTATCATCCACACCAATTTTCGCATCCAGACACAGTAAGTTACCCTGTTTGGTGATGACCAGCGGGTTGATTTCCAACATCGCCAAATCACGTTCAATCACCATTTTGCCGAAATTTACCAGCATAGGAACAAACTGTTTCATCTGGGTTTCATTCAAGCCCAGTGCGAATGCGAGATCGCGGCCTTGATATGGCATGACACCAACCAGTGGATCCATGACAATTGTCAGGATTTTTTCTGGTGTTGCTTCAGCCACTTTTTCAATTTCCACACCGCCTTCGGTTGAGGCCATGAAAACCACGCGACGTTTAGAGCGATCAATCACCGCGCCTAAATACAATTCTTTTTCGATATCGCAAGGCTCTTCAATCAATACTTGATTCACTGGTTGACCTTCAGCAGTCGTCTGGTAGGTCACCAGATTTTTGCCTAACAGTGAACGTGTGATGTCAGCTACTTCCTCTTTGGTTGACACGAGCTTCACACCACCAGCTTTACCGCGACCGCCAGCGTGCACTTGTGCTTTCACAACGTATTTTGGTGTGGTCATGCGGCCTGCAATTTCTAATGCTTCAGCCACAGTCGAAGCCACTTCACCTTTTGAAACAGGTAAACCATATTGAGCTAATAATTTTTTAGCTTGATACTCATGTAAATTCATTTGTTCTTATACCTCAAGCAATAAACGGGTTGGATCTTCAAGTAACTCTTTAATTGTCACTAGGAAAGTAACGGATTCCTTGCCGTCAATTAACCGGTGGTCATAAGAGAGTGCTACATACATCATCGGGCGAATGACGATTTGGCCATTTTCCACGACTGGACGTTCTTGTATTTTATGCATCCCTAAAATGGCGCATTGTGGTGCATTTAATAATGGGGTTGCCATCAATGAACCAAACACGCCGCCATTCGTAATACTGAATGTGCCGCCTTGCATCTCTTCCAATGATAATTTGCCGCTACGCGCTTTTTCTGCGGATTCAACAATTTTGGCTTCAATTTCTGCCATGCTTAGACGATCAGCATCACGTAACACTGGTACCACTAAGCCGCGATCTGTGGACACTGCAACACCGATATCATAATAACCGTGATACACAATGTCGTTGCCGTCGATCGAGGCATTAACGATAGGAGAACGTTTTAACGCTTCGGTCACAGCTTTGACGAAGAAAGACATGAAACCCAAACGTACGTTGTATTTCTTTTCGAATACATCTTTGTATTTTTTGCGCAGCTCCATAACAGGTGCCATGTTGATTTCGTTGAACGTGGTCAACATTGCCGTGTTTTGTGTGACTTCTAATAAGCGCTCTGCAATTCTTGCGCGCATGCGTGTCATGGGGACGCGTTTTTCTGGCCTGTCGCCCAACATCATTGGTGCAACAGAAGCGGCTGCAGGAGCAGATGTTGTTCCACTAGCAGCAGACATCACATTTTCGCGTGTTACGCGGCCGCCTTTGCCGGTACCGGAAACTTGTGCCACATCAACATTTAATTCAGCAGCAGCACGACGTGCAGAAGGTCCTGCAGCTTGTTTGCTATCAGATTTAGTGGCAACGGCAGCAACCGGTGCACTGGCTTTTGCAGGAGCAGCAGCAACAGGCGCAGCAGCAACCGCACCAGCTGCAGTATCAATCACGGCGATGATTTCCTGTGCTTGCACTGTAGAACCGGTAGGCTTGATGATTTCTTTTATCACACCATCAGCAGGCGCTGGAACTTCTAGCATTACTTTATCTGTTTCCAAATCAACAATGTTTTCGTCGCGTTTTACAGTGTCGCCGGCTTTCTTGTGCCAGGTGGATACCGTCGCATCGGAAACGGATTCGGGTAAATGTGGGACTTTAACTTCAATCGTCATGACGGTTTCCTTTATTTCGTTAAGGCTTGTTCGACTAAGGCTTTTTGCTGTTCTTCATGCACGGAGAGGAAGCCAACCGCAGGTGATGCAGCTGATTTTCTACCGGCATAACGTAAGAGCTGTCCTGTGCTTAAGAACTTGGTAATGGCAGGCATCATGCTTGGCCAGGCTCCCTGATTTTCTGGTTCTTCCTGACACCACACAATATCGTTTGCTGCGGGGTAAGCCGCAAATACAGCACGAATATCAGCATCCGGGAATGGATACAGACGTTCGATTCTGATAATGGCGGTGTTATTGATTTTCTTCGCACGGCGAGCTTCCAGTAATTCATAATACACTTTGCCAGTGCAGAAAATAATGCTGGTGATGTTTGCATTATCCAGTTTATCCACTTCATTAATCACTGGGTGGAATTCCCCATTGGATAATTCATCCAGATTAGACACAGCGAGTGGATTACGCAGCAAACTCTTGGGTGACATGATGATCAGCGGTTTGCGTGCTGGCATTAACATTTGCCTACGTAACAAATGGAATATCTGCGCTGGGGTGGTTGGAATGCAAACTTGCATATTGTCTTGCGCACATAATTGCAGATAACGTTCCAGACGTGCGGATGAATGTTCTGGACCCTGACCTTCGTAACCATGCGGTAATAACATCACTAAGCCGCATAAACGCTGCCATTTTTGTTCGCCTGAACTAATGAATTGATCAATCACCACTTGCGCACCGTTAGCGAAATCGCCGAATTGCGCTTCCCAAATCACCAGGTAATTTGGCTCCGCGGTGGAATAACCATATTCAAATGCTAAGACTGCTTCTTCTGATAGCAATGAATCAACAATGTTAATTTGTACCTGATTGCCGTTTAAGTGTGACAATGGAATATAAATTTCATCGGTTGCTTGATCATGCAATACAGCATGCCGGTGGGCGAATGTTCCGCGCGCAGCATCTTGACCGCATAAACGAATGGGGTATCCATCTGCTAACAAGGTAGCAAATGCCATGGCTTCACCGTAGCCCCAATTGATCGGCATTTCGCCTTCCGTCATTTTCTTGCGGGCTTCTATCATCTTTTTGACTTGTGGCTGCACGATGAAACCATCGGGCAATTTATCCATTGCACGACCTAGTTCCTGAATTTTTGACTTTGGTACTGCAGTGTTTACTTTCGCATTCAGCAATTGTTTTTCATAAGGTTCCCAGCTAACAGCAAATTCGTAGTCAGAATTTTCTTTCACTTTAACAACTCGCTGACCGGCATCCAGTGCTGCACGATATTGATCCGCCATGGCTTGCGGATCAGTGTCTTTGATCAAGCCCATTTTCAATAATTTGTCAGCATAGATTTTATAAGGGACTTCCATATTCTTAATGACTTTGTACATGACTGGCTGCGTTGCTGAAGGTTCATCTGCTTCATTGTGGCCATGACGACGATAGCAAACAAGATCAATCACGACATCGCGCTTGAATTTGTTGCGATAATCAATCGCAAATAACGCAGCAAAATAAGCCGCTTCTGGATCATTTGCATTGACATGCAAAATTGGTGCTTCCACCATTTTCGCAATATCGGTGCAATAAATAGTGGAGCGTGAATCTTTCGGATTACTGATGGTAAAACCAACCTGGTTATTGATGACTATGTGAATTGAACCACCCACACCAAACCAGCGCGCTTGTGACATGTTAAAGGTTTCCATGACAACACCCTGACCTGCAAAGGCAGCGTCGCCATGCAATTGAATTGGAACCACCTGTCGTTGATCTGCATCGCGTCGTCTACGTTGACGTGCACGTACAGAACCTTGCACCACAGGAGAAACAATTTCCAAATGTGATGGATTGAATGCTAATGCGATGTGTACATCACCCTTGTCTGTTACCACGGTGGATGAGCAACCTAAATGATATTTCACATCCCCCGAAGATTCTGAAGGTAAATGCGTGCCTTCAAAAGCAGAGAAAATATTTTTAGGATCTTTACCAACAATGTTCGCCAATACGTTTAAACGACCGCGATGCGCCATGCCGATAATCACTTCTTTCATGCCTTGTTCTACGCTGCGATTAACGATGGCATCCATCATCGGAATCAAGCTGTCGCCGCCTTCCAGAGAAAAGCGTTTTTGGCCGACATATTTGAAACCTAAATATTTTTCCAGCCCGTCTGCCGCAACTAATCTATCTAAAATACGGCGGCGTTCTGCGTCAGTTAATTTGTAACTGCCCCAACCTTGCTCTACACGATCACGAATCCACTCCACTTCTTCAGAGCGGTTAATGTGCATGTATTCAAAACCAATGGTGCCGCAATAGACGCGGCGCAAGCCTTCGTGGATTTCGGCTAAGGTAGCGGTTGATTTATTCAGCGAAGTAAATGAACCACAGTTAAAGTCTTTCTTTAAGTCTTGGTCACTGAAACCATAGTAAGCTAGCTCCAATGTTGGGCTGTAAATGGGTTGGCGAAATTGCAGTGGATCGATGTTTGCTTGCAAATGACCAAGTCGGCGATAAGCCGCGATCATTTCCACCACGCGTTCCTGACGTTGGTCGTAACCACCATCAGTTGAAGCTGGACTCATGGCACGAGAGGACTGACGCGCCATTTGCAGAAATTGTTCACGAATAGCGGCATGAGAAACGTCCGGCATTTTACGTGATATTTGTTGCGTTAAATCGTTAAAATAACGCTGCCATTCCGGTGCCACGGCTTGTGGATCTTGCAGATACTGTTCGTACAATTCTTCTAAATATTCCTCACTCCCTGAGGTTAAATAAGAATCCTGCCATAAATCTTGCATGGATCTGGTGTGTGTAGACATGACTTCTCTGTACTCTTTAAGTTAATTAGGTTTAGACAGACTCTTTCAGCATTTCATCTTTAATGTGATTGATTGCTTCGAGTGGGTTTAAGTCCTTAGGACACGCGTCAGTACAGCTCATGATGCCATGACAACGGAACACACTGAATGGATCAGCCATGGATGCCAGGCGCTCTGCTTTTGCTGTGTCGCGGCTATCTGCAATAAAGCGATAGGCTTGCAATAATGCCGCTGGGCCCATGTACTTATCTGGATTCCACCAAAATGACGGGCAAGAGGTTGTGCAGCAAGCGCATAAAATACATTCGTACAATCCATCCAGCTTCGCGCGTTCTTCCGGCGACTGCAGACGTTCTGTTGCTGGTGCTGGCGTATCATTCTGTAAATAAGGCTGACCTTTTTCATATTGTTTGTAGAACTGTGTCATGTCTACCACTAAATCGCGAATCACAGGTAAGCTTGGCAGCGGACGAATCACGACGGGTTCTGTCAGCGTGGTTAATCTTGTGGTACATGCCAAACGATTCTTACCATTAACATTCATACCATCTGAACCGCACACACCTTCGCGGCAAGAGCGGCGCAATGTTAAAGTTTCATCGAATTTATTTTTAATTAACAGCAAGACATCGAGCAACATAATGCAATTATGTTCTTTGACATCGATATCAAAATCTTGCATCCGTGGTTTTTCATCGGTTTCCGGATTGTAGCGGTATATGGAAAAACGCATGTTGATATCCTCTTGTCTTGTGCTTAATGAACTTCTTCACGTTCGGTTAATTTAATGGGTTCCATGTTGCGCGGTGACATATTCACTTCACGGAAAGAAATTTTGCCGTCTTCAAAAACGATGGTGTGCTTCAACCAGTTTGCATCATCACGATCTGGGAAGTCGTAACGAGCATGTGCACCGCGACTTTCTGTACGCGTGTTGGCGGAATGTGCGGTAGCAATAGCGGTTGCCATCAAATTATCTAACTCGAGCGCTTCAATACGAGCTGTATTGAAAATTTCACTCTTGTCTTTGAGTACAGCGTGATTTAAGCGTTCTTGCAGCTCATCTAGTTTCTTGAATCCGGACTTCATGTTGTCTGCTGTTCTGAACACACCGAAATCATCTTGCATGATTTTTTGCAATTCAGAGCGAATTTCTTCAACACTTTCACCTTTGGTGTTGCCGTTCCAGCGGTATACGCGCGATAACGCACGTTCCACATCATCAGAGGTTGGAACGATGTATGGTAAGCCTTGTCTGATGGCTTCTCTGGAATGTTCACCTGCAGCGCGTCCAAATATGACCAAGTCAAGCAAGGAGTTTGCGCCTAAACGATTAGAGCCATGAACTGATACGCAAGCTGCTTCGCCAGCCGCATATAAACCGTTAATGACATGATCTTTACCATAAGCATCTTGCGTGATGACTTGCGCATGGAAGTTGGTTGGAATACCGCCCATTAAATAATGACAGGTTGGGACGACGGGTATTGCATCTTTCACAGGGTCAACACCAGCAAAGGTAATCGCTAATTCACGAATGCCTGGCAATTTGGATTTAATCACGTCTTCGCCCAAATGATCTGCTTTCAGTAACACGTATTCACCTTTGGGCCCTGCTCCTCGGCCTTCGCGAATTTCAATCGCTGACGAACGAGACACGATGTCGCGGCAAGATAAATCTTTCAAATGCGGCGCATAACGCTCCATATAACGTTCGCCGTTTTTATTGACGAGATAACCGCCTTCACCGCGAACACTTTCACTAATCAGCGAACCGGAGCCGTAAATACCGGTTGGATGGAATTGCCAGAATTCCATGTCTTGTAATGGCAAGCCTGCGCGTAACACCATACCAAAACCGTCGCCAGTGTTAATGTGTGCGTTGGTGGTGGATTGGAAAATTCGACCTGCACCGCCGGTTGCTAAAATGGTTGTACGTGCATGGATAAAAACGATTTCACCCGTTTCAATACAGATTGCAGTAACGCCCGCAACACCTGATGGCGTATGCACTAAATCAATTGCAAACCATTCATTGAAAAAGTTAGCTTTCGCTTCAATATTTTTTTGATACAGCGTGTGTAACATCGCATGACCGGTTCGGTCTGCAGCGCAGCAGGTACGATGCGCTTGTTCTTTACCATACTCACGAGTCGCGCCGCCGAATGCACGTTGATAAATTTTACCGTTTTTCAAACGTGAAAAGGGTAAACCCATGTGCTCCAGTTCATAAATCGCTTGCGGTGCGTTTTCACACATGTATTCAATGGCGTCTTGGTCGCCTAAAAAGTCAGACCCGACGACGGTGTCATACATGTGCCATTTCCAATCATCTGGTTCAATGTTACCGATTGCCGCATTAATACCGCCTTGCGCAGAGACCGTATGTGAACGAGTTGGAAAGACTTTCGAAAGAACAGCTGTTTTCAAACCTGATTGTGATAATTCTAACGCGGCGCGTAAACCTGCACCACCGCCGCCAACAATAACAGCATCAAACGTGTGAGTTGCGATTTTCATTACTTTACACACTCCATAAAATCATAATTGCCCAGAGAAAACAGGCAGCCAGCATGAGCACAGTACAAACTTCTAAGAATGCACGTAGCACAAAATTTTTGACGTAATCTGTGTAGATAGACCAAATGCCTAACCAGGCGTGCCAGCAAACTGACAGCACAAATAATAACGTGGCGACTTTGACCCAGGTTAACGCAAACACGGCATGCCATTCGGCGTACGTGACTTCAGGATCAAGCAGGATATATGTAAACAGAGCAACAGAATAAATTGCCATGACGATGGCGGAGACACGTTGAACCATCCAATCACGCAATCCTTGATGAGCAACACTTAATACGGTTTTTACCATAGCCAGACACCTGCCAAAATAATCAGAATAATTGAAAACAGGAAAACCAATTTTGCGGAAATGCGCGCGCCTTTAAGTGATGTACCTAAATTAATATCCATCAGTAAATGTCTGATACCCGCAACAAAATGATAAAGAAATGCAGCTAGGACACCGAATATGATTAGTTTTTTAAAGAAGCTGCCTTGCCAGTCATGTAGTGCATCGAAACCTTCAGGCGTGAGTGAGTAATCTAATATCCACAACCCGACTGGAATAAACAAGAACAAAACAAATCCAGAGATACGATGACAAATAGAAACAATAGCAGTGATTGGAAAACGAATAGTCATGAGATTAAGATTGACCGGTCGAGCACGATTCACGTTTGTGTATCCTTTTAGCAAAAAGAGTTCAATTTTCAAGCGAGTAGAGATTATATTATTCAGCCCCTTCTAAAGCAAACATTACAGACTGGGTGATAGTTATGACGTTTCTTGTTTTTCCCTCACCCTGTCCCTCTCCCGCAGCCACTGGTAATAAACTGCGCAGCAACTTGGGGCGGGAGAGGGAAAAGGTTCCCTTTCCCGCCCCGAGTCGGTGCGTAGTCTATTTTCGGTGGCTGCGGGAGAGGGACAGGGTGAAGAAAAAATGTACTGAAACGCCAGAGCGATGCGCACAGTATGCACATATCATTTATATCAACCAAAATCATTGCAAATTTCCTAATAAAATTATATATTCTGCGAATATTTTGACCACGGAGTAAGCATAAAAATGGCCGATAGAAAAGCAACGTTAACCGTCGATGGTAAATCAATTGAACTGAATATGTTGCATGGAACGCTAGGCCCTGACGTCATAGATGTCAGTAATTTGTTCAAAGAGGGATTTTTCACTTACGACCCTGGATTCAACTCCACCGCTTCCACTGAATCGAAAATCACGTTCATCGATGGCGACAAAGGCGTTTTGCTTTATCGCGGCTATCCAATTGAACAACTAGCTGCCAAATCCAGCTTCCTTGAAGTGTGCTATTTATTACTCAAAGGTGAGTTACCAAACAAAACTCAACTTGAAGAATTCACTCAAGACATCGTGCATCACACCATGGTGCATGAACAAATGCGTAATTTCTTTAACGGATTCAGACGTGATGCCCACCCCATGGCAGTCATGGTTGGCGTAGTTGGCGCCCTCTCCGCTTTTTATCACGACACGCTAGATATCAAAAATCCTGAACATCGGACAATTTCAGCGTTACGCTTAATCGCAAAAATGCCAACGATTGCAGCGATGTGTTACAAATATTCCATCGGCCAGCCATTCATGCAGCCGCAAAATAAATTATCTTATGCCGGTAATTTTTTACATATGATGTTCGGCACACCGTGCGAAGAAACCACGCCAGACCCTATTCTCACCCGCGCACTTGACCGCATTTTCATTCTGCACGCTGATCACGAACAAAATGCGTCAACATCAACAGTGCGACTTGCCGGTTCAACTGGTGCGAATCCATTTGCCTGTATTGCCTCAGGTATTGCTGCTCTATGGGGACCTGCACACGGCGGCGCAAACGAAGCGGTGTTAAACATGTTGCACGAAATCGGCGATGTATCACACATTGAAGAATACATAGAAAAAGCCAAAAACCCGAAAGATAATTTCCGCTTGATGGGCTTTGGTCACCGCGTTTATAAAAATTATGATCCTCGCGCAAAAGTCATGCGCGAAACTTGTTATGAAGTATTAGAAGCCGTTGGCAAGAAAGATGACCCATTATTCAAACTGGCCATGGAACTCGAAAGAATAGCGCTAAAAGATCCGTATTTTATTGAGAAAAAACTCTACCCAAACGTAGATTTTTATTCCGGCATCACACTGAGTGCGATTGGCATTCCAACCAATATGTTCACTGTGATTTTCGCACTGGCTAGAACCATCGGCTGGGTTGCTCAGTGGAATGAAATGATTAGTAATCCGTATCGACTTGGAAGACCGAGACAGCTTTACACGGGGTCTAAAGAAAGGGATTACGTTAGTGTTAAGGATAGAGAGTAACAGATAATCAACCTCGCGGAGCGTACTTGCTTTTACCTGTTTGTATAAACATGGCAAACAGCAAGAATCGCTTCGCGGTGACTAAAAATATTATGTGCTAATGAAGAACGTTACACCGCCATCTAACATCACATCATTCTTTCCGCCGATGAACGTATAGAAGTCTCTCACTTCCGCCCTTAATGCAACATACTGGCCAAAGAAAAGATCTGCGCCAACGCCCGCATTAATATTCCCGGAATAATCTGCATCCGTTCCATTTGGTGTGAAACCTAAAATACCAGGGCCCGCAATGACAAACGGTTGTAATTGTTTATAGGGTGAAAAATGATAGGCGACATCAAACGCAAACACTTTACCTTTGATATCTTGATTGAATGTGGCGAGATTACGTGAATTCGTGCTGAACAAACCAAACAGCCCTTCAATACCCCAATTGTCAGTAAAGTTGTAACCAACAATGCCGAAACCTACGCCAGTGTTTTCTACTTTGCGTTTACTGGAAAAATAATCATAACCGCCGGCCGCAGACAGCGTGACGGTGCCTGCATTATTAAATGCATAAGCAGAGGAGGAAGTTATGAGAGAAATGAGAGAGAAACTGGTCACAGCGGTAAAAATTAATTTATTCATAATGAACCTGTTATTCCTTTAGGGTGACACGAGTGTGAAACATGGTGGCAGAAAGTTGTTTTTAATTCAATAAGAACCAGAGTATGGGTTTGGGTTGAAGTTGGGGATTTTGGGGGGATTTTTAGAAAAATATGGTAAGTGAGAGGCGGCGATGGGCCTCTTCTCAAAATACCCGCCTTACAATACCGGCCTTACAATACCCGTCGTCCCCGCATGCTTTTAGCGGGGATCTGTTTGTGTAACCGAGAATCAAGCTTCGACTAAGTATACAAGAGCACAAACAGATCCCCGCTAAAAGCATGCGGGGACGACGGGTATTGTAAGGCCGGTATCGTAAGGCCGGTATCGTAAGGCCGGTATCGTAAGGCCGGTATCGTAAGGCGGGTGTCGTAAGGCGCATATCGTAAGGCGCATATCGTAATAATTAACGGGTGACGACGGGTTGATGATTGATGAATGGTATTTACGATTGAATTACGTAATTCATTTTTAGTTACGTAATAGTTACGTAACTCTGATTTTTATACGTAACTCGTTAAATTGTAGAACTCACACCACCCTGCTTTTACTTTACGCATTAAAATTTCCAAGCCCAAACCCAACCAGTGATGTTGGTTAATTACCGCACAATAGTATAAACTAAGTACGTTACCTGGTCACTTTTAGGTCAGCCAACATAGCAGAAAAAAAATATCTCCATGAAAACAAATGCGATTTTTTGTTGTTAATATTCAATGATTTAGCCACTAAAATTAATCTTAAAAAAACATGTGTAGAAACTGGCATTCTCGCAACCCTCGCCTATACTCTGAATTATCAATGAGCAAAATACAACGCTATATATAGATAAGTCCTGGTGAGGCTATGTCGATATATATGAAAAATAGAGAAAATAAGATCAAACATGACAAGGTAAGGGTCATGAACTCAAATGCAGGCAACATGCGTTTGGGTTTCTTATTGCTCGGACTGGCCTGCCTGATCTACTCAACCAACAGCCATGCCTTACCTAGCGGCGGCTCACCAACGGGTTCCACCATCTCCACCTCAGGCAACACCATGGTAATCAATCAAACCACCGCCAAGTCAGTGATTAACTGGAATTCTTATAACATAGGCGCCAATGAAAAAGTTATCTATCAACAACCTAGCAAATCATCCATCTCATTTAATAATGTGACCGGCGGAAGTGTTTCACAAATCTACGGAACTATTCAGGCTAATGGTCAAGTCTGGCTAGTGAACCCAGCTGGTATTTTCTTTGGCCCGACAGCACATGTAAACGTAGGCGGATTGTTAGCAACCACGAAAAGCTTATCCGCCGATGACTTCATGGCTGGTCGTTATAATTTCAAGAGTTTAGGTGGCCCAGAAGGTGAAATCATCAACCAAGGTACGATTATTGCAGCACAACATGGTCTAGTTGCCTTAGTAGGCTCACATGTTACGAATACAGGCCTGGTTCAAGCAAATCTTGGCAAAGTTGTTTTAGCCTCAGGCGATGCGTTTACCATCAGCTTTGATGGCAACGACATGATTCAATTTCAAATTGATAAATCTGCAGTGGATCCACGTATAGTCAATACAGGTTCTCTCGTTGCTAATGGCGGACAAATTCTTGTGACAGCCAAAGGCGCTGCTAGCACATTAGATAATGTAATTAACTTGAATGGCATAGTTCAAGCTAAGTCTGTGTATGCACACAAAGGTGAAATTATTATTTCTGGTGATCCTAATGCGGGCGTTGTAACTGTTGCCGCAAATATCAATGCATCAGGTAAACGACAACATCAAAGCGGCGGCAGCGTTTCCATTTCTGGTTATAAAGTATTATTACAGTCAGATACAGTGATTGATGTCAGCGGTTCAACTGGCGGCGGCAGTATTTTCATCGGCAGCAAAGCTAACTCATTAGGTCCATTACCAATGTCACCTACCGCAACAGTGATGACAGGTGCATTCTTAATTGCGAATAGTATTAATAGTGGTAACACAGGCAACATCACGATTGATTCGGGGAATATTGATATCAGCGGCACATTATCTGCTGTTGGTGGTAACGTTGTGATTAATGCCCGAAATGGCTCTAGTAATCAATCAACAGGTTCTATTACCACTGACAGTTTAACGTCATCATCTGTTAGCGGTACATCATTGAATGGTAATAATAATGTTGGAACATTTAATGCAACGAATTCTGTCAGCGGCGATATTTCATTCGCTAACACTGGAAATCTAGTTGTTTCTGGTATCACTCAACACGGGGGCGGCAGCGTAACTGTCAGTAACGATGGAGATTTATCGGTAACCGGCGCTATCTTGAGTGATGGCGGCGCTATCGCATTAACTGGTGCGGGCGTCGGTCGCACTCTCTATATCAATAGCCTTGTATCATCTAATGGCGGCGCAATCAGTTATTCAGCAGATCATATGACATTAGCAGATATCACTAACTCAGGTACTGGATTAGTGACACTCACTCCAGTGAATCAGTCAACTGCGATTGAGCTGGGTGCAGGTGCTGCTGATGTCGCTGGTGTCCTTGGCCTGGATAACAATGAACTGGCTTCCATCTACTCTACTGGTGGTTTACTAATTGGTGGCGCATCCTTTACTGGTGGGTTGACTGTTGTTGGTGCCGCTTCACCTTCTCATGTGACAGGCGGCACCTTAAGCTTAATGAATAGCGGCGCAATTAAATTCAATGCCGCACTCACCTCAGCAGTTGATGTTAATGTCACCTCTGCCAATAACAATATTACGTTTAATAATGGCGGCATGATTAATGCTTACGGTAAGACAGTTACATTATCTGCTCCGAATGGTTCTATCATTGGTAACAGTTCTGGTTCTGTAAACGTAACGGCAAACACATTAGGCGTTGAAGCTGCCAATGGAATCGGTACGAATAACGTAACGTTTACATCTGCAGTCAGTAATTTCTGGGGACACAATTCAACTTCCGGCGACATTAATCTATCTAATGCTGGCGCATTAATCATTGGCTTTAGCGGAATCAGCAACTTAAGTGGTGGCAATATTCAAGTTGTTGATAATTCAACTTTGACAGTTTCAAGCCCGATCAACACCACGAATAACGGTAACATTCTATTAAGCGCTGGCGGCTTAATATTGAATTCCACTTTGAGCAGTGGCACAGGCGGCATGGTTAGACTGACTAGCGGTAGCTCGATCTCGCAATTGGGCGGCGGTATTAACGCCAGCTTCCTGGATGTTAAGAGTGTTAGCTCTGCTACCTTAACAGCAAATAATATAGTGGCAGCAGTTGCAGCCAGTATTTCAGGTGTGGCTGCAGGCAATAACTTTATTTTCACTGACACTCCACCTCCAGCCGTTAACACCTTATCGGTTTACACCGTTAGTAACGCTTCAGCTAACGGTATCATTAGTATCTCCAGCAACGGCAATCTCTCAACTCTCGAATCAATAACGAACTCTGGCAAAGGGGCAATTACTCTCTCAGCCGCCCATGGCATTATCAATGTGTTAGGAAATATCATTTCAACTGGTGCCGGAACAATTGAAATTTTAGGTAAGTATATCTACCTTGCTCCTAATGCATTGATTGATGCATCTAATTCAAATGGTAATGCAGGTAACATATATATAGGTGGCAGCGCACAAGGTAAGGGGCCGCTGCCAAACGCTAACGCAGTCATCATCGCACCAGGTTCAGTTATCAAAGCGAATGCATTAACTAATGGTAATGGCGGTATTGTTGTTGTCTGGTCTGATGTCTATACCAATTTCGGCGGACATATTTATGCACGAGGCGGCAGCATTAGTGGTAATGGCGGATGGGTTGAAACATCTGGCAAACAAACATTAGATGTATTGGGTGGCGTGACTGCAGACGCTCCGCATGGGTTAGCTGGTGACTGGTTATTAGATCCATGGAATGTGACTATCACCGCCTCAACCACATCTAATGGTGCTTTCGATAGCGGTAACCCTAATACGTTCACACCAACAGCAACCGGATCACAAGTTAGCGCAGCAACGATTGTTGCTTCATTAGCAGCCGGTACAAGCGTCACAATCACCACCGGCAGCACAGGAGCAGAAAATGGTAACATCACCGTCAGTTCACCGATTTCTGTTGCCGTGACAACAGGCACACCTACACTAACATTGGCATCAAACTCCGCTCCACCTTATGGACGTGTTTATGTTAACAGCCCAATTACCGCAACTTCTGGTAGCTTGAATGTAGTAATCACAGGTGATAACGCAGACATTGAAGCCAACATCACAACTAACGGCGGTTCATTCACTCTTATTAACGCCGATATTTCTACTACTGCCGGTTACAACAATACAACGATTGGCAACACAGCCACAGCAGTCATCAACACAGGTGCTGGTGATGTAACAATCAATACTAATAATAATGACTTAGGCACACAGGCTTTTCTAATGGGCTCACTCGGCTCCATTGTGACAACAACCGGTAATGTTTCCATCACACATAACACTGCAACTGGGGCAGCACCTGTCACATTAAACAACATCACTACGTCAGGTGGTAATGTCACCGTAAACGCATTTGGTGGCTCAATCACAGTTAACGGTAATATTTCAACTAGCGGCGGAGCGGTATCAATTAACGGACACGGCGTGACAGTTGCCGCTAACAGAACGATTACAACCGGCGCTGGAACCATTTCAGTAACTGCAAATGCTATTGGTTCTTCCAGTACATTGACATTAAATTCAGGTTCATATTTATTAGGCACTGGCACAATTAATTTGACTTCAAATGTATTCTCTTTCAACGCCGCAGCACAAGTTGGCGGCACAGCATTAAACACAGGCAATGCAACTAACACCATCGTCTTACCATACACAGCTGGCAGCACTATTGGTATTGCAGGTGCCACAGGTACCGTTGCATTATCAGCAGCAACGCTTGCTGAAATTCGCTCTACGAACGTCCAGATCGGCAACAGCTCATCAGGTTTAATGTCAATTAACGCATGGACACCTCCAGCTACATTTGCAACTGGTACTTTAACGTTAAGCTCAGTTGGTATCACTCAAAATAACAATCGATCGATCAACTTACTCACCAGCGGTACTCAAACATTAATTATGAATGCGTTCACTGGCACCTTAAGACTAGATCACACTATCTTCATCGGCAATGCAGGCGGCACTGCTGGAATGGTTAGATTGATTGCTGATACCATGACATTTAAAGCGGGAACACAAGTTGGTGGCACAGGAACTGGTGCTGGTTTTGTCAAAGATGTCATTGCTACCACATTTACCGCCTCTAGACCGATTAGCTTAGGCGCAACCATTGCTGGCAATTTATCTTTAACAACGACTAATCTCGGTTTCATTCGTTCAACCAACTTGGCGATTGGTACTAGTGCTAATACTGGTGGTATCGTTGTTGCCGCATGGACCCCGGGAACCAATTTCGGAAACGGAAGTCTTGCTACTGGTATCGGTACACTGACTCTTGATACCAGTGGCGCAATTACACAATCAGGCGCATTAATTCTTGGCAGTTCATCAACCAACTTACCGAACCTGATTATCAGAGATGCTAGCTCCACAACACTGACAACAGCAACGAATCAATTCCGCAACGTTGGCGCTGCCACAGAAACTGGCGCCCCATTAACTGGCAACATCAACATAAGATCCGCATTAGCATTAGCGATTGCATCTGAGACAGATTATTTGGGAACACTGTCACAAATCACAACCGCTGGTAATGTGACTTTAACGTCATCTAGCACCATTACTGAATCTGGATCTGGGAGCATCAATGCAGCGCTGCTAACAACCAGCTCTGTTGGTGGTACCACCCTGGGTAATGCTAATACCGTTACTTCTTTCAATGCTACTAACACTACCAGCGGTAATGTTACATTAGTTAATACAGCTCCTACATTAACCATCACTGGCATTAGCGCAGCAGGTGCTGGCAGCACTTCTGTCACTAACACTGGCAATATTACCACTAGCGGTGCAATTAACGGCGGGTCCGGCACTGTATTATTAAATGCATCTAGTGTATTGAATACAGGGTCAACTATCACTACTACTAACACTGGCGCAGGTTCCAGCAGCGCAATCATTTTAGTGGCAGGAACTTCATATACCAATAGCTCTGGCTCTGCTACACCTTATACAACAGGTGCTGGTGGTCGCTTCTTGATTTATTCACAAGATCCAGCAAATGATTCACCTGGATCACTATCTTATGCTTTCAAGCAATATAATCTGGGATACCCCACCGCACCAACACCAACAACTGGCAGCGGTATCGCGTATACAATTGCACCAACTATTACACCAGCACTGACCAACACCATTACCAAAGTATATAATGCTACAACTGCAGCAACGCTAACAGGCACCAACTATACGAGTACAGGTGCGATTGCTGGTGACACCGTGGTGCTGAACAATCCTGCCAGCGGCACTTACGCAACTCCAAATGTTGGAACAGGTATTAATGTTTCGGTAACAGGAATTGCCATCAGTTCTGCGACTAACGGTGCTGTAACAGTTTACGGTTATACACTCACATCAACAACAGCTAATGGCAATATAGGTACAATCACTGCTGCCCCGATCACTGTTTCCTCTAGCGCAGGACAAACTAAAGTTTATGGTAGCAACGACCCAGCAGGTGCTGCAACCGCTTATACATTAACGTCTGGCACATTATTTGGAGGAAACACGCTAACAGGAAGCATGGGTCGTGTCGCTGGCGAAAATGTAGGTACATATAACTTCACTCAAGGCTCAGTGTCAGTTAGCGATGGCAACGGCGGCAATAATTACAACATTACTTTTATTGGCTCAACGAATAAATTCTCTATCACTACTAAGTCTTTAACAGCTCTCGTACCCAATCAAACGAAAACGTATGGCGCGAATGATCCAACACTTGGCAGTATTTCACCTACACTAACAGGTTTGGTTAATGCAACAGTGACTGACATTAACGGCAACAATACACTTGTCAATGACAGTGCATTAACATCCACCGTGACCGCACTAACCAGAGCTACTGGTGAAACTGTCGGCACACGCAGTATTACTGCTGGCACATTCACCGCCCCATCCTCTAATTATTTAGCACCAACATTTACTGGTTCACCCACATTAACCATCACTAAAGCTAATTTGACTGGTTCGATTGCCAATCAGACAAAAACGTATGGTGCAAATGATCCAACGATTTCTGGTATTGGTGTTACCTTGAGCGGCATCATCAATAGCGCCAGCATAAGCACCTGGAATGGCACAGTTAGCGTGAATGATACGGGTAATGTGACAACCACTCTTGCATCATTAACACGCACTGCTGGTGAAAACGTTGCAAGTTATAATGTGACTGCGGCTACATTTACTGCTCTGGCCGGCTCTGCTGCAGGAAATTACAATGCACCTACATTAGGCGGCACACCAACTTTAACCATTAACAAAGCGAATTTAACCGCCACATTTAGCAATCAAACTAAAGTGTATGGTGCTAACGACCCAGCACTTGGCAGTATTACTCCAGTAGTGTCCGGATTAATAAATAATGCCAGCATTTCCACCTGGAACGGCACTGTGAGCATAAATGACAGTGCACTGACCTCTACAGTGGCTTCTATCACACGTCAAGCAGGTGAAACCATTGCTACACGTAATGTCACAGCAGCCACCTTTACCGCTCCTTCAGGTAATTACAATGCACCCACTTTAACAGGCACACCAACATTAACAATCACAAAAGCTTCCTTGACTGGCGCTATTCCCAATCAGACCAAAACTTATGGTGCAAATGATCCGACTATTTCAGGTATTGGAGTCACATTAAATGGTGTAATCAATAACCCAGCTATTGTGACATGGAATGGCAATGTTAGCGTGAATGATACAGGTAATGTGACGACTACGCTCGCTTCATTAACACGAACAGCTGGCGAAAACGTTGCAAGCTATAATGTGACAGCAGCTACCTTCACAGCATTAGCTGGTACGGCTGCTGGTAATTACAATGCGCCAACCTTTAGTGGCACACCCACCTTAACCATTACCAAAGCAAACTTAACAGCCACATTCAGCAATCAAACTAAAGTGTATGGTGCTAACGATCCAACCCTTGGCAGCATCACACCTTCATTAACTGGCTTGATTAACAATGCCAGCATCACTACTTGGAATGGTACGGTGAGCATCAATGACAGCGCACTAACTTCTACTGTTGCTTCCATCACTCGTCAAGTTGGTGAAACCGTAGGTGTACGCAATGTGACAGCGGCAACATTCACGGCACCTTCTGCAAATTACAATGCACCCACTTTAACTGGCACACCAACCTTAACCATTAGCAAAGCAAACTTAACAGCCACATTCAGCAATCAAACTAAAGTGTATGGTGCTAAC
>CAZBHW010000009.1:0-106657 GCA_964492045.1 uncultured Coxiellaceae bacterium
GATCGCGCTTCAGTGCTTTTTCATCAACGGTGCCGGGACAAAAGAATATCTCGAGAACGCTCGTATTACGCTGCATATTGGGGGTACCCATGATTATTGTAGTTATTAATAGGCTCTTATGGCCGCGTATTGTACATTATTTGACGTTTAGATTGAAAGATATTTGTACATGGCGAAATTAACCTTACTGAAAACTTACACTAACATATTGATTGGTATTTATTTTTCTATCATCTTCAGGCATAGTGTTAATCGGCGCTAATTATAACAGGATGTTAGCAATGCCCAACAAAAAATGGATCTTTTGGGTTCTATTACTTTGGTTGATTCCTTTGTCGGTGTTTGCGTATCAGGGGCACAGCGCCCAGCCCAGATGCGTCATGTTAGGGTCTCAACCTTCCCTGATTATCAAATTTCGCCACTATTCGTCTGATCATAAAAAGCCATTGCCTACCCAATTCATACAAAAGTTAGCGATTCCTAGCGTCAGTTTTACCCATGCAAGACCCATGGCACTTGGTAGTTATATTGTGTTTTTTACGCCAAAGAAATCATTGACCTCGCAACAAGTGATGCCTGGTTGTTATCCTCTATCTACAGTCGAGGAACTAACTAACGAAATAAAAGCCAAGGCTGAGGTTGAGTCTGTCACTCCTAACTCTCTTTCAAGGCTATCCACGCTAAACACCAAAGCGCTAGCGCCACCCGTCCCAGGACCTGGTGTTAAGCAATGGGATTTATTAGCTCCTCCTGGCGGCATAGATGCCGTCACTGCTTATGCCACTACCACTGGCAGCCCGCACGCCATCGTCGCGGTACTTGATTCAGGAATCTTACCTAACACTTCACTCGCCCCCAATGCCTTACCCGGTGCAACCTTCAGTAACAACGGAGAAACAATCATCTCAGGCGCTACACCTTCTTGTAATGCAAGCTGCCTGGGTTATGATCATGGTACACATGTGGCCGGTACTATCGCTGCGTCTGGCAACTTAGCTTACGGCGAAAATATTTATGGCGTCGCTTTTACTTCAAAAGTACTCCCAATTAATGTTTTCACTAAATTCACTAATCCGGCTGATTGTAACCCGAGCCCTGCACCATGCATTGGCAGCTGGACCTCAGATCAATTGAATGCACTTAGCTGGTTAAATGGTACCGCTTATGCGGGCCTGAGTCCGGCACCTTATGTCACCACAGTCAATATGAGTCTTGGTGGGCTTGGTGCCTGCAGTATACAAGCAGGCATTAATCCACTACTGGCAAAGCAGATTAGCTTTGCCATCGCAGCAGGCAACGAAGATGCGGATGCTGCAACGTCCAGCCCGGCAAACTGCACTGGTGTCATGGCGGTTGCGGCGACTGGCCCTCAAGGTTATGGCGCTCCGTATTCAAATTATGGAGCCATTGTAAGCTTTGCGGCACCCGGCGGTGATTCAGACAATTATGGGCTAGCCGGAGAAATTTATTCTACGATTGAAAATGCATATGGTTACAAAGAAGGTACCAGCATGGCATCACCACATGCGGCTGGTGTCAGTGCGCTGCTCTATTCGGTGGATCCAACGTTAACGCCTGATGCAGTCACCTTAATATTACGAACAACCGCCGAACCGTTTCCAACAACAGCACCACCAGCAACGAATTGCACCATTGCTAAGCCCTGTGGTGCAGGCATCATTAATGCCAGCGCAGCTGTGATCATAGCTGCCGGCTTAGCACCCACGTTATCTGCTCCAGTATTAACACCTACTCCAGCCATCACCTCTGTCACCCTCAATTGGACAGCATCAACCTGGGATACGCCGGTCACCACTCCGATTATTTATACGGTTAACCTGAATGGTACTAATGTAGCCTCATGTACTGGTATATCAGGCTTAACTTGCACTATTACCGGTTTGAACCCTAGCACCTTATACAACGCTTATGTATCGGCTACGGATGTCAGAAGTATCTATACACCCGTGCAAAGTGTCGTCACACCGTTCACCACGAATGCAATGACAGGCCCTGTGGTCACCACTGCCGCTCGCAATCCTAATAATGAATCTCAAGTCTTCGTCAATTACAGCAGCTTAAGTAACCCGCCTGGAAACAGTTATACTGTCTCAGGTATTCCGGGCGGTGCTGTTGTCACTTTAGATGCGGCAAATAACCGGTTTATCATTAGTCATATTTTAACTGCCACGCAAATCACGAATGTCTATATTACCGCTATCTATGGGGCGTTTTCTGCCAATTCTAATCACTTTACCATCCCTAATTTTGTTGTTTCGCCGCTAGTCATCACGGTTGCGGATAGGAACCCTTTACTCACCACACAAGCTTTTGTTTATTACAGCAGTTTACCTAACTATCCTGGCATCAGTTACACGATAACAGGTACGCCAGCTGGGGCAAGCATTCAATATGATGCTGCGCATTCAAGGTTTGTTGTCAGTAACATCACAACCCCGAAAGAAATTGATAATGTACAGGTGATCGCATCAACTGGAATAGATACTTTCGTCTCTAATTATTTTACTATTCCAAATATCATGTAAGGAGAAATTGATTGAGCAGGCATATCAAGTTACTAGCTTTATTCATGATGGTATCAGTTAACACTGTAGCGCAGGCTGAACCGTATGCTGGTATTAATGTAGGTGGAAACGCTTCCGTCATTTCCAAAACGCTTAATTATACGAATACGACAACTTCTGTTTCAGATAAATATAATGGATTGCGCGTACAAGTGCTGGCTGGATATAACTTTCATGTGTTCAAAGGTATGTTCCCTTCAAACAATGATCCCTGGATTTTAAATAGCGATGGAAATACTTACGATAGCAATGCAATCAATAAATCCAAAATGGACGATCTTTATTTCGCGCTTGAGCTAGATGCAAGCTATAATTCAAGTGATGCCACTGAACGTATTAGTCCTTGGTTTTTAAACTACTCAGCCTCGGTGAGGGAAAAACAGCAGTATAATATTGAAATATTCCTTCTGCCCAAATATCAAATCTATTCGAATGTCATCTTATTTCTGGGCGCAGGTCTTTCTGGCGGTCAACTATCGGTAAATACCACCACACAAACCGCAGGCAATCTTGGTATTACTGGTGATACTTCCACCTGGCTATCTGGCTGGGCTGGTAAAGCCGGTATTGAAGTGCCCGTCATGGAAGATGTAAGCATCGTGGTGACGTATCAATACACTTATTACAATAGTATTTCCTGGACGCGAACAGAACCATTAACCGGTGAATCATTGACCGCCAGGTATCAACCGACGGTTCAATCATTTACGTTTGGGTTTAATGTGCATTAATTCAAGTGACGACCTATTCTCATTGCCCAATTCAAGCTGTGGATTGGTCGTCATTGCCATTGCTCCGCGAAAACCTGATGCGAAGATTTTTAGTGGCATGCCTTTGATCTGCAGTTTATGTCCCCATGTCATGAATTCAAAGTTAACCGTTTCCTTTTGGTCGTCATATGAAAAGTTTTGAATAATCATATAATGCGTTTGCTCAACCAAAAGCATAGAACCGCCAGGTAGCGACATTTCATAAAAGAACTGGGCTAAGAAATGCTTGTTAACCAGTATCGTGATGTAAGTAGCTTCTTTGGCTATTTCACATAGCTGATTAAATCTATCACGGTGATCAGCAATATGACTATGCCCTTCACTATATATCTTGATTGATGAGTTAGATGATGCTTTGCGATGCGCGCTATGCTCCCACAACCTGCCTGCGAGCTTATTCTCAAATTGAATTTGGAACGTTTCACTGATGACATTAAAACCAAAGTCTTTATACATTTTACAAAGCTGATCGGGGCGAGTAACCGCCGTTATGTTTGCAAGCGGTGAAGATGAACGATGGCCAAGAACCGTGTTGTATTGATGGCGCACGACTTCTTGCCAAAGCTGTGTGATATGAAAAGCATGGGTGCCAAATTTTCGGTTTATCTTAGGATCTTCGCAAATTGATAAGGCGTGGCGAATCAATGCTGCAGGATTATTCATAACACAATGCTGCATGAGCGCCACCATCGCGCAAAGTAATGTATCATATTGATCGATTTGTTCTGGTTTATTGAGAATGACCAATAAGTCATGCACTACAGAAAGTCTATTCATGTATTTGAATGGTAGTGGTACTTCAGAGTGCAAAAATGCCATTAATTCTGCTTTGAGATCCGGATATGCCTTGAGTAGTGGTTCAGTTTCAATTCTACTCTTTACCATGCTAAATACGACTTGGTTAGCCTCCTCAGACAAGAATGCAACAGGCAGCAAATTTTCACATTGCTCTGGCTTAACTACTAATTTTTGCAGCCTGGCTCGCAATGCGTTCGTCACCAATTTATTATCATTGCTTAGGATCAAACCAATATTGTAATCACTTATTGTATAAGCAGGATGTTCTAATATCTTTATAAATGCATAAGTATTATTTTTGTGAATGTAGCCAACAACATCATTTCGTAATGAAATAGCATAATTGACGTTGTCTTGCGCGAGTAGCTTTTCAAAAACGACTCGATCAAAGTCAGTCATTCTAACTGCATGCATTAAGCAACTTAATTTACGTGGAGGCGCCTTAGTGAAATCGCATAGCTTCTCATCAAGCAGCAGATTAGCTAATTCGTAATACTTATAAAAAATTGCAGCTTGTAGTATGTCCACATAAGCATAATGCTGATTAACGCTCTTTGTAACGACTAACTTGGTAAATATGTTTGTTAATAGTTTATCGATCGTTGCTTTCGTTATCTTTGCTTTCGTTAAAGTAGCCTCTAGCAATACAATAAGTAGCATGTAACTGACGCATCCATCCCAATCTATTTTATCTTTCTGCGCGCTGACAGTTGTCATTGCTCCACTGATCACATCGCGTATGTGGACCACTTCTTTTTCACTTAGTTGGGCTGCATGACGTAATTGCGTAGCGCAATCAACCACGCAATCATAAATAGTTGATAAATCTGCTCTAACTTGCATAGGGTTGTTCTCGGATGACAGTCTAGTGATTAAGTTTTTATAGTTATGGAGGCGGATGCTACCACGACATACCTCTTTGGACAATATTTTGCCCTAGACTGTGATCTCGTAGCGGCACTTGACATGGATGCTAAACTACTCGTTAGAATCACGAAAACTCACGAGGGTGCTATGCTAAGAAATATAACGACAGCGGAAATTAAACAACATTGCGGAAAAATATTAAAGGCTTACAACTATTTATGTAAATCCATCTTTAGCCGCCCAGGTAAAGAAGGGATTGATAGAAAGGTCGAATTTATGCAGCTTGTGAGCAAACTTAACAAGCAGTCACCAAAAGAAGCGTTTGTCTTGTTGTATCAATTTTACTGTCAACACAACACCAGATCACGCTTATTAGTATTGTTGCGAGAATTGCTAACTCGTTTGGTTGGTGTCGAGATTCCAAGGTATATTGCCTCACCTCATGGCGGCAATTTCGCTGCGGTGCAACAAGCGTATGATTTATTCGAGCGAAAAGCAAAGCAGATTTGTGATGAGTATGGTGTTGACCCCTATGACAAATCGCAATTTTTATTAACCAGCATGTAAAGCCATATCATATGAAATCACACCGTTTGCTTATGAGCGCCTTTTGAGTATGTTGTTTTTATAACTATTCTCAATATCACCTAATCTACCCTGCTTGAAGGCGCGTCTTTCGAAGAAGGTAAAGTGAACTTGATTACCTCGTAGTTCGTCGACTCGCTTTCTGGCAGCGGATAACTTAAGTGCCTCGGTATAGATGGGGTGCTGGAAAGACCTTTTTTTCTCCAGGCTTCGTATGTCGATATAACGCTTCAACAAATCAGCTTCCGACATATATTGTTCTTGTAGTCTAAGGAGTTCACCGCTCAACAATGCATTTCTTTCATCTGTATTGAATAGCACTTTATCGCGCGGTGCGCCATTTAATAGCTCAAGCAGTTTATTCGCTGTTGAGATTTTGGTACTGGTCTGCACATCACCAGTGGCTGCGCTAGACTTCAAGTCTTCGATATACTGGCGTAGCGCAATGATATAGTCCGCCTTCTGTGCTTTAGCAAATGATATTGCATGAATCTCGTCATTGATTGCATTATATATATAATCCTGATGGTATCTGCTACGCAAACTGGAACGAGAGTCGGTTTGGCTATTATCCTGATTTATCTGCACATGCTCAGCAAGAGTTCTAGGATGCTGGTAACTTCGATTAGCCTTATTCAATGCTTCTCTTATACTAAGAACGTTTTCATCAGCAGTCATGGTTGCAATTTTAATTAATAAATCTTTTGGGAATAGATGAAACTGGTTATTTTTATCTCTTTTGCCTTGCCCCAACACACTGGCAGCAGTACCTACATAAGCTAAGTTTCTCTGTTTATTGTCATATCGATCCTTCACCATTTCATAAGTGGTTCCCCAATTAATATGATTTTGTAACCCATCATAGTCATAGTATTTCTTCTTATATTTTTGATAGGCAACAGTCCAATTAAAATCGGCGAAATAATGGGGAAAATCGATTGAAATTTGAATTGCTTCTTCATCATTCTTAATACAACGCTTATATTCATCTGGGTCAGACAACACATTCCCGATTAGCCTGTCTGCATACTGGGGAAATGCTTGGGATAATTTTCTAATATTTTCATAGTTATTAATAACCTTATGATATTTTCTTTTATCATTGAAAATAAATTCCATCAGCCGAGCACCTTGTGCAGCTGGAAATTTCATCAGCGTGGCGATTAGTTCGTCTGTACTTGGTATTAACCTATCAAATATCTTTGTATCGTTGCATACAAAGTCTATGAGTCGATTAAGCAGTGCATCTGGCAGCTCATATGCCTTGATAAAGTCTGCATTCTTACGCATCATCTTATCAAATTTATCTTTGTTACCAAGCAGCGCTTCAAGCCATTTCGAAGCTTGATCTGGGGTTAATTCTTTAGCCACCATGTAGAATCGATCATTGAGGAGCTTGTTAATCAGTTGATTCATCTGAGACAGAACCGCCCTCGCAGGCTTAATGTCATTTTTACTAAATCGAGTTTTAGTAAATGGGTCTACACCATCTTTTTGTAAAATATCTAGCAGAGTCGCCAGATCATAAACGCGCTCATGCAGCATGACTGGGATATTCATTAACTGATGCGATAGATCATCCACATAGAGAGATAGACTGGCATATATTCTATCGTCAGGTAAGGCGATACAGGTCAAAGCTTCTCGAAATGAAACAACGGTAGTAAATGAATCAATATATTGTTGCATTTCTCCGGAGAATGCCTGACTACTAGCAGATATATCAATACTGGATTTCACATGTGAATCATGATCAGATAAAACCTTCATTATCTCTTGATTGTTATTTAGCTGTGATGCGTAATGTAGAGGAGTAAAGCCATCTCCATCTTTAGTTGAGACATCCGCTCCTCTGGCTAACAGATATCGAGCAAGGTTGGCATTATTAGTTTCTGCTGCAATGTGTAAAGGTGTTTTACCATCAGCCGTAATCGCTGCAGTAATATCTACACCTTTTGCAATTAATTTATCAATCACACGAGCATAACTTCCCGGGAATATACCAGATAAGTTTTTCAAACAAATATAATATAAGAATGAATATCCCTTCGAGTCTAGTAACAAGACGTTTGCATTATTATCAATCAGGATCTCTAGTATTTGATATAGTCTTGCGAATAACATTTTATCTGTGGTATCAAACGTATCATAAGAGCTCGCAGATCGAAAATTCTTTGCTAGCCGATGTATTAAATATACGCCGCGTTCATCTGGGTGATTGAAATCAACACCTTCTTTCAAAAGACATAAATATATAGACAAGACATGGTCGTGTTCCATATCTAATTCGAATAATATATTGCTATACCAAGGTAGTTGCACCTTTGTTTTTTGAGGTGAATAAATTTCTTTGACGATTGGTGTTTTTTGAGTAATAGGTAGCAAAATCTTAAAAGCTTCTATATTGCCTAGCCTTCCGGCTAATTGCATTGCGGTTTCATGAGTATAACGAGTAAATAAATCTGGGTCGGCTCTATTTGCGAGCAATATTTTAAGAATTTCCAGGTGCTCTGATGTAGATTTCATTGCTGCTATTGCCAATGGCACAATCCCATTTGTAGATGGCAGATTAACATTAGCTCCTTTAGCGATCAGCCGCTTTACTTCAATGACATCACCTTGTTCCACTGCTCTATGCAATAAAGAAAGACCGTCTTTATCCAGCTGATTCACATCTTGTAATGCTTCTAATTCTCGCGCCAGATCAATGTGGCCAGATTTCTTTGCTTCAATGATCGCCATTGGTAGGGTTGTCACATCAAAATCACCGTGTTGACATAAAGTCACCGCAATCATTCGTTGATTATTTTTAGCTGCAAATACGATAGGATAGTTTCTATTACGTTTTGGCGTCGACATTTCGTTAGGATTGACACCTGACGCTAATCTAGTTTGAACCACCTCCAAATCACCTACTTCAGCAGCGCGCCAGAGCGGTAGCATATTAATGACACCGTCACGCTCCAAACGTCCTTGCTTTTTAACATTAACTTCAATCTGTTCCTGAATTAGTTGCTTTCTATCCTCTGGCAGACGCTGTAAGTTGCTCAACTCAACTAAAGCAGTATCAGCACCAGTCATGCTACACTCGATTAAACTATCACGAGTGATTATGTGACCTTTGAATAAAACACCTATAAAATTCATATCAGCCACTGATGTCATGCTCTCCATTTCATTAAGTGTAATATCCAGGTTCGCACCAACTGCATAATCCATTAGGCTGAGAAATATAGTTGAGTACTCGCTTCTAAGTTTTTCTAATTGCTCTATAGTACGCTGTCTCTCCTCATCAAATTTATTCAGATATTCTCTACGCGTATTTGAGTGATGCTGGCGATTTGTTTCATTATATTTCCCATTCAACGCCTCTCTCATATAGCTGGCATAACGGTAGTAGCGTGCGTGCACTTTTTCTAAAGCACGCTCAATATCTTTAACAGTGCCGTATTTTATCAATAACCTCACAATGTCTTTTCTATTATTTCTAGCAGCATGCGCTAGAATATATTCATTTTCAGGTTCGCAAATTAGCGCTCCAGCATTAGCGCCATTTTGTAATAAGTAATCGACCATTTCTGTATTACCTAGTATCACTGCCGCCCTAATTGCATCATCATTACCATAACAGCGCTTATCTTTTTTTATTAATGAATTATTTTCGATGAGAAATCTTGTCATTTCCATGTTGTTAGCTTTCACAGCAAGCTCAATCATTCGATGAGACTTACGTATGCCATCCACAGTGACGGATATACTTTCATCGATGTAGAATTCATTCTTTAAGAAAAGGCTCAACACATCTTTTTTATTATTATTTATTGCAATTTGAATTGATTTTCCAATAACAGATCTTTCCTCATTGCCCCACAGATAAGATTTTAATTTATATTTTCTCGCCGTAGTATCGATAACTTGCTGTAACGCAACTAAATTATTGTCAGCCACCAATTGAGGTAAATCATTAAAAGTATATTGCTGATGTTGATTATTTCGAAATGTCATATTTGCCTCGTTACAAACAATTTTTTATATAGGATGTACTCAGTTCCTATCTTTTCGGCAAATATAAGCACTTGTTATTCATAGTAATTCTTTATCTACATGCTCAGGATCATGGATAATTTGCCTAATATAATAAGAATTATAGCGCACAATGTATATTTTATTTACAGTATTTCCTACGGTATCAAAGTGTTATCACAAGTTGCTAATATCGATGACTATATTATGTGAGGTTAATTCTGTGAAATCACGATGGTATAAATTACTAGGCCTGTTCAAATCAACTCAGTCTAGTGCAATAGTTGTGGATGAAGTTAAAGTCTATAAAGCAACTGATAAAGACATTACTGTCAAAGACAAAATTGTAGTGGGAAAGATTGACGTTCGCAGTCACTCAGGTGGTCGTGCCACTATTTCGAACTGCACAGCTGGTGGAAACATTACAGTACGTGTCACATCAAGGAAACAGTAATTTTTTGTAGCTTGTATTTCGCCAGGGAGCTTGCGATGAGTCAAAGAAAGATATCTGAACGTCTTGTTGGTTCACAACAAACAATGCGGCGAGTGCTTAATACTGAGTATTTAAATATCATCGATATTGATCATGAGAGCACCAGATTTCTAAGTGCGCTCATCTTATATCTTCACTCTGAAATCATGCAGCTTCAATCATTAGAAAACACAACCTCATCTACAAATTCAAGACAACCTCAACTAGCATTAGTTCGTGAGAGTAAAGTTAAAAAGCCTAGTTTGTTCAAAACAAAAAACCACCAAGAACAGCAACGGCATCATCAGCCAAAGATAGAGAAATCTCACAAGCATGTGCACAAACATAAAAATACAGGGTCACGCTCCAAACGGTACTAGTTTTTTCAGGTTGGGTTGAGCGCTAGGCAAACCTTGCTTACTTATCCAGCTCTCTTGATTCCTCATCATGCGCATATACCTCAGAGATGAGATTAATAATATATAGACCAGGTTGCTGGATTGAATAGCATCGATGGCTGCATCGATATCAGCCTAGGATTTATCAATCACTGTTGGCGCTTCATTGCCACTCATTTAGCTGCCTGACTCCTTAAGAGGCGGCAAGACTAGCAAATAAAATATTAAATCAATATCTTATATTTAACATGGTCAAAAAACGAAGGGGTCACATTGGGTCTGGGCCATCGGTTGGGGTTTTATACAGCATTACCAAAAGGGCAGGATGCTGCTGTAATCACATTTTGCATTAGACATTCGAATTAGTAATATGTACAATCCTTGATCAACATTAATAATATGGGTCAGCCATGAATCGAAAATTAAACATTATTACCATTGCACTACTAATTTCCGGCTATTCACACCTATCGCTCGCTAGTTACGGTGATAATTGTGAAAATTCAAGTGATAGGCAGATGTATCTTCATTGCGTCTCATTAAATATGCCTCACAATACGCATCGCATTATTCAGGAAACGATTGATAGCGGCTCAAGGATGATTGCAGTTTGCGCTGATGATTATTACTACATGAGTCAAACATTCGGTGCAGAGGATGAGCCAAAGCCGGGTACTTACAAACATCCATTTTACCAATGCAATGATATCAATTGTCAGGAAAATAAATTAATAGGGGTGGATACTTATACCGTTAATCCAGATAAAACTGTTAATCCATATCATTATAGTGTTACTCCAGATATGAATTATGGTAATGAGTGTCGGGATCTCTTGGAGGGGTCTGATCCTTTCATTACAGTACTAGGATTTTCCTGCAACAACTCAGCCTATTGTATTACACCAACTGTACCTGATAACACAAATCGGTATATCAAAATAACAAATAATGAAAGTATATCTATGACGTTATGCGCTAATAAGACAACTCGATTTGGATATTCTCCACCGAAAGATAAACTGGATCCTGGCAATTATAATATTTACATTTATCAATGTGACAATTTTGACTGCAAGCAACAAAGATTGGTGGGCCAAGATGCTATAAAGCTAGATAATGACGGTAAACCTAACCATCCTTCATATTCATTTGCAATTGATCCAGGTTTTGGTGAGTCATGCACGCCTACAGATGTAAGCAAAAATTAGCTCGATTTGGTAGAATTCGACTAGTCTATGCGATGCTTAACGATTGAGACTAAAGGGTCGGATCCAGCCTACTCCCTAAATATTACATGAATTAAGGAGTAGGTTAGAACCGATCACATTTTCTCTACGCATTTATTATAGATACAACTATAAAGTATGTGTTTGGCCAAACGCATACAAATAATCAATCAATTAAGACTCGCATCTTTTGTTGTCTTATCAGTAATGAAATATTGGCTTCCATATAATTGCTTTTCCGCTACACTAACAAGATAACGATCTAGCGCCAACGCAGCCAACCTACAGAATTGCTTGTCGCCTTAACCTCCAGACTTGTTCGAATACCTCTTAGAAACCACTCATTCTTACATCATGCTTGGGTGCATCGCCCATCTTTTTCATCTTCCAGATACAAAACGCGGCTGCTGCCAACGCTATCGCACCACCAACACTGCCAGCAATAATCACCATTAGACTTGCTGTACTACTAGCCTGGTTCATACACTGTTGATATAAAGGTTGTAACAATGCGTTGAAATTGGTGCAGGTAGCCAGATTCATCTTAGTAGCTTGTATAGCCACTGTGACACCACTAAATAAGCCAGAATTTGACGTACAAATGTTTGCACCTGTTGCATTATTATTTAGAATATAGGTTGCTGTCATGTTTCCAACGGTATTCACTGACAAACAGTCTTGCATTAATGCTGATGCTGGCGCACTACTACCGCTGCCAGCTGGATTAAAGACTCGCATAAATTGAGTAAGCGTATTGTTGTTATCATCCAGCACATAACCATCAACACAAAATGATTGTAATGACTGACAGAATCCCGTCATTCCCTTTGGTACGCCACTTACTATTTGAAAACCAGTTGCGCTTGCGATAGTTGGCAATAATGATCCTGCTATCATGCCGCCAGGTATCATGCTTGTTACCATACCAGGGAATAAATGTTCGGCCAACGTTTCCAAAAATGAAGCATCCTCTTCCTGCAACTCAACTCGCTTCGCGATAGAATGCATTAATGCTTCATTCTCACTGAGTTCATAAATTGTTTGTCTATGTTTGCTAATTTCTTCTATTTCAATTTTCGCGAGCTCGATCTTTTCACGTTCAGGAATCTTACGTGACCCAATTTTTTCAATGATATTTCTATTTGCATAGGCGGCTAATTCATCCGGCAAATCATCGAGCAGTTTTGGTAACTCAGTTTCAAGTGTCGGTTCGGTAAAGATCGAATGATTGATAATACGAATTCTTTCATTATGTAGATGAGATTTAGCATGATGGCGATTTCTAAGCATCTTATTTCCTTTTAATGGCATACAATAAGCTATCTGTACGGAGTGCGCATAATAATGTTTAGTACTCATATTTATTACCGTAATAACTACGTAAACACACCCGCCTCAAACTCACCGCCACCGCAACTCCAGCACACCTCCAGCGAGTACGTCGTCCCCGCATGCTTTTAGCGGGGACCTGTTCGTGCACCCGTGCACTAACTCAAACCAATCCCACCAACCCTCAAACCTATACCCCACACCATATATTATCCCACCATCCAATATTTTCGAGTATAACCATATAGTTATCAATCTTTGAATTGTTCATAATTTGTGCTATCATCTACATCTACAAATCATCTACAAAAAAACATAAAAACAGCACAAGACATCAATAAATGAAAACACGCGACCAATCCGCCACCCAACCTAGTCCATCCGAATTTGTGGTCATCGGTCATTTTCGCGGTTTACATCGTCCATTCATCAATCCAACCTACCAGCATTTATCACTACTCCATGGCATCAACACAAAACCCGTCGAGCTAGCGCGTAAAAACCATTTCGCAACCCAAGAAACACAACGATTCAAACGACCAGACAGAGAATTCGTCCTCAATTCATTGATACCCCAAGATGCAGTAGCCTCACTCTGCGAAAGAGCATTCCCCTCCGGAGCAGGATTAGTCGTCAGCCCATTCACTAAAGATCATTTATACGATTGCTTAACACCTGAAAAAGTAGGCGACATTATTGTAGTCACCTCAGACCCATCTTTTTACGAGATTGATTTAACGAAGCAAGATTTTGTTTTTGCCATCCTTCCGAAAGGCACAGCAGATTCCAACAACCAAGTCATTATCCGTTTAAATGAAGCAGAAAAGAAAATATTCTTCGCGATCATTTCACCTGATGTAAGGTACTTAGTTAATAAAAATGTTACGCAAAGAAAAACCAAACCATCCCAACATATCAAACATGAATATTTTACCTGTATCAGTAATGCTTATGATGTCACTAAATTACTGACAAGCGCATTCATTGAAAATCATGGTCACAAAGCTGCTGTCAATGGCTACCCAAAACATATAGTAGAACAAGTACTACTAACGTTTTTATGGGAACGCTACAAACATGAGCCCAAGCTATTAAAACCGTATTACATGAAATTAGCTAAGGCGGGTTTAATTGATCTTGATCTAGCTAATGAAATTGACTGGGACAATCTAGCCTATACCAGCGAAGATTATTATCGATATCGCTACGCTAAACCTTCAGAGATAATCGCTGATAAGCGCATTCCACCATTAGAATTTATCATGCTGTTGCTTGAGGGTAATAGGTTACTTGCTAACACTTTAACGACACCTGACTTTGGTTTCAGTTCTATTCTACTCGATGATGGCTATAAGAATTATACCGACTGCGGTGATAATTTGTTACATTGTTTATTCAAATTATTTTTGCACAGAAAAACCGAGATTGGGATTGTTTTTGATGCTGACATTCTAGTACGTCTGAAAAAATTACCTGATTATCAAGACATCAGTGAAGAGCTAATAGCACACTTCAGACGATTTGATACCCCAGCCAAAGCAGAATCACGGGAAGCCAGATACAGTTTTTCAAATTTAGTCAATCGACTGAATACGCCTGGAAATCGGCCTAGAGATAAATCCAAGCATAGACCTCCAGCTAACACACGCACCAAAGTGCGATATCTCTCGCCCGATGCGGAAAATGGTTTTTATGGTATCGGACCTGGCTGGGACAATGTCGTCGAAATCATCTTGATATTACTAGGCAACCCAAGAGAACTCACTACTGGAGACTCGCCTAGCAAGTTGAGTATTATTCATTTGTTCAATGAAATTCTACAAATCTTTTCTCTGGAATCGCAAGATCTTAGGCCTTGGGAATTCGAAGTGAGGGAATATCATCATACAGGAAAACCTGATCTCACCGAATTTTATGCTCCCGTTCCAAAAGAGGGATGGGTCAATTTGTCAGTAGTATTTAGAGAATTTATTGGTGAGGATTATGTTGCTGACTTTGATGATAATCATTTTGCCTTTTATGAAGCAAGTGTCAATGCTAACGCACTGCAACAACCAGCATTAAGAGCAAAAATGTCACTATTTCCCGCTATAAAAGAGACACTGAATATACAGTATGACAAGCTCGATTTCATTTACGAAATGCCAGTCAATACTGACAGGCAACGCATAGCCTTTCTTGCCGAAGCATTACGTGTCAAGAAAGAATATCGTTCAAATGCTTTTCAGCATCTCATCAACCAATGGCTAGCCCCAAACAGCGAACACTTCAACGGTTGGAATAAACCCAAGATTGTCACGAAAATGATTTCACTGTTAATGGAGTACATGTCAACGCAGGAAATCCTTGATTTGAATATCCCCGAGTTTAACATTGAATTAACTTGGCAATTATTACATGAGCCAAAGCATCGACTATCTCGCGTAGTTGATGTTAAATTAATTTTCGCGCATGATCTTGCTAATTTACAAATGCGATATCGTCATCCTGCAAGAGTTCTCACAAAAGCTTTGCAGATTTGTGATTTCAATATATTTAACATCTTGTTTTGTATGTTAAACATGAATGACTACACGCACCAAATCCTCAATAAACAGTGGACAATAGGCTCTATTCCAGCGCTGGGATTCGCTGCCGATCTTGGCAACAAGCATTTGCCTTCAATCAGGAAAGCGCTACATGTGCATGCTATTCACGTAAGACGTTGGGCTATAGCAAACGGCCACGACGTCAAATATGAGATTGATGAAGATCGTATTCCTGGTCTAGATAGCGTAGCGAATTCAAGATTGACGCCACTGCATTCAGCCATCACGCGCTTCTCACAAACAGCAGTTGAGGGATTATTATTAACAGGAGCTGATGTCAACCTTCAAACTACTCGCGGCAAAACTCATTTATCTATCGCGGCTAACTTATTGGAAGCGACACTTCGCAACCATGGACATACTGAACATACATATCAAAAGCTCCATGGTGTGGCATATAACAAAAAGTTCAATAAAGTAGTGGCGATCTTCATTTGCTTGCTTCTGCATGGAGCCAACTTTACCGCGATCTATCGTGACAATAAAACCTATCTAGACTGGATTAAGGAATTAATTGGCGAGAGAGCTCTGTCTAAATACCGCGATATCTCGACTGATCTGGTTGTCAGCGGCAAAAATTATTTGGAAAGTTCATCCACTGGCCAGGTCATTTCTTTTAGCAGGAAATTGTATGACATTTATTTCATCATGCTAAGCATTCGAGCAATGCAAAAATCTGGTATTACTACAGTACCTAAATACTATTTTCTTCCTTTGCCATTATCGATGGCTGATAAAGTGGCGCTGCCTTATTTATTAAGCATTCATGATAAACAGCGCTTAATAAATATGATTGATAAATCGACTAACATTCAGTGCGCAAAACAGTTTGCACTCTCACTAGCCTTTCATCATGGCGCAATCGGTTTGATCCATTGGCTACGAATTTCTTTACGTGAATTACAGGCAGATCGTAACTGTGAATCCCCTGCTGTATTTGGTGAAATACTGATTTTAGCAGAGAAGTTAGCAAGGAAATATCCAACATGTCTCAATAACGAGCAGGTAGAGGAATTAGCAAAGATTCGAGCTCAATTAACGACATTAACCCCGATCCCGGTCAGTTCTCAAAAAATTGTCTTACTACCCATGAAGCAACGATACATAAACTTTACGCTATTTAAAGTTTTAAGTGTCACGACTAACCTTAGAGAATTGCCAATTCCAGGCAATAAAAATATCTCTCAATATAAAAACTAAAGAATGGTGTTTTATATCTCCATTATTAGTAATAATATTTAACCTTAACATATTAATGGCAGAATCATGGACATGATGGAGAAGTCATTTGATCATCGCGAGGCATTAATTGCATATGTCAAAATGTTAGCGCCTTGGGCTGAGGGTGTGCCTAGTGAAATTAAAGGAGGGCGAGAGGCAGCAGTATCAAGACTAAGCCTCTGCGACCCGATTTCGTATGGAAAAAACCGCAATTACGGCAGTGGTAGTGTCAGCAGGCTCTCACCATATATTCATCATGGCATACTCAGTTTGAATGAAGTGCGCAACTGGGCACTATCATGCTGTGACAATCCGCAAGATGCGCACAAATTCATTCAAGAGCTTGCCTGGCGCGATTATTGGCAAAGAGTCTTACAGACCCATCCGGAATGGGCATGGGAAGATGCTGAATCCTACAAAACAGGGTTTTCTGCAAAGGACTATTCAGATAGTTTGCCAGATGATATTGCAAAGGGTCAGACAGGTATTGCCTGCCTAGATACATTCATACACCAATTAATTAACACTGGATATATTCATAATCACGCTAGAATGTACCTAGCAAGCTATGTTGTTCATTTTCGTAGAATCAAATGGCAAATCGGTGCATCCTGGTTTTTACATCATTTATTAGATGGTGATATTGCGAGTAATAATCTTTCCTGGCAATGGATTGCGAGTACATTTAGCAATAAGCCTTATATATTTAACTTAGAGAATGTGCATCATTATTTTTCCGATCTCGTTGATACATCACCAGCATTAAATCGACCACTGAATGCAACTTATGACGAATTAATAGCGCAACTTTTTCCACTGTTAAGAGACATCACATGACCACATCGATTATCTATATACATGAAGAGGCTTTGCGTACTGACCATCCCGTTTTTTTACATGCTCCAGCAAATTCAAGGTCTATCTTTGTGTGGGATGATGATTACCTAAAGCAGCAAAATTACAGCTTGAAACGACTTATCTTTATTTATGAGACATTATGTACTATGCCTATTGAGTTGATGAGAGGTTCCACACAGGTAATTCTCAGCTCATTGCAGCCAGCAAAAATCTATACCCAATCTACAAGCAATCCGGCAATCAGCCTAAAAATTTCCATGATGAATGCGATTGCTCCTGTGATAATCGTTTCTGATGAAGCGTTTTGCAAAACGAATGTTGGAGATTACCAACGATTTTCTCAGTACTGGAAGCGCGCGCAGCAATCTATATTGCTAAAGAATGGTGGTTAATATGCCTAAACAGATTAAAAAGCAAAACTTGCCATTCAAGATTTGCGCCTGCTGTGGTCGACCATTTACATGGCGAAAAAAGTGGGAAAGAGCCTGGAATGATGTAAAATTCTGTTCTGATAAGTGCAGGCAGCAAAAGAATAAAAAGAACATAGCATAAGAATGATGTATCTAGTACCTCATTTACATACCAATGAATGGGTAGTCGATTTTGCGCCAAGGATATGATCTACAAAATCGGAACATCACAATCTGCCTGCATGCCAGCCCCTTCGCTATAAGCATCATTAGATGCATTAGTGCTACCAAATTTAATTTGGCAACTATCTCCAAATGTACATAATTGACCAACAGTTTCATCTTTTTCATGAAAGTAGCCCAAAACTAAAATCATAATACATCCTGGACAGTCAGTGCCCGGCGGCGCAGATACATTGAGTGTCAGCGGTTATGAGCAAACAGGCTAGTTGAAAAAATGTGGGCTATAATTATAACAAACACAGTCAAGGATGCTCTTAAGCAATGCTTATAAGTTAATAATAAATATAGAGGTATGCCATGCAAAGAGATCAAGGGTTGACTTTACAAGAATCAACCGACCTCATCCCCCGTCTGCCAGTGAATTCAGTGCATTTGCTTAAATTGAAGCAGCAACTGGCAAAAGTGCATTTTCAACGATTTTGCGAGCTTGAACAGACTGACCCTGACTTAGCTGTGCGGCAACTCCAGAGCTCCGAGGAAATGTTCTACGCTGGATTACGAGCCTTTGCTGGTGTGGGAAGAGAGATGAACTTATCTGTCGCTCTTAAATATTTTAGTAAATCGGCAGAGCAAGGAAATACTCTTGCGCAAATTAGTCTTGGTTATATGTATGCACATGGACTTGGCGTTGCAAATGACGATGTACAAGCGGTCAAGTGGTATCGAGCGGCAGCAGAGCAAGGACATACTCAGGCACAATTTAATCTTGGTTGTATTTATTCAAATACACGCGGCGTTTTAAAAGACGAGGTACAAGCGCTCAAGTGGTATCTAGCGGCGGCAGAGCAAGGACATGCTCAGGCACAATTTAATCTTGGTTGTATTTATTCAAATACACGCGGCGTTTTAAAAGACGAGGTACAAGCGCTCAAGTGGTATCTAGCGGCGGCAGAGCAAGGACATGCTCAGGCACAATTTAATCTTGGTTGTATTTATTCAAATACACACGGCGTTTTAAGAGACGATGTACAAGCGGTCAAGTGGTATCGAGCTGCGGCAGAGCAAGGACTTGCTCCTGCGCAATTTAATCTTGGTGTTATGTATGCACATGGACTTGGTGTTGCAAATGACGATGTACAAGCGGTCATGTGGTATCGAGCGGCGGCAGAGCAAGGACATGCTACTGCGCAATTTAATCTTGGTCGTAGGTATTTAATTGGACGTGGCGTTTCAAAAGACGAGGTACAAGCGATCAAGTGGTATCGAGCGGCGGCAGAGCATGGAGGTAATAACGCGCGCAAAGTATTAAAAGAATTGGCCAGTAAATCGAAACCAGAATTCACCGCTATTTATCATTATTCCGCCCTAACTTCGGCTAAAAGAGATATCCATCAATTACTAAAAAATCATCCAAACCAATGTTATGACCTTTTAATACAAGATAAATATCTCAAACCAGAAGACCGTGCTGATTATTTGAAATTCCTCGTTGATCAGCAATTGAAGAATCCAAAGCACAAACTCGATGAAGACAAGCTCATTAAGGCAGGCTATGAGGTCGCCACCTTCCGTTTCGGTCGTTTAATTGACGGAGACAAGGAAAAGCCAGGAAGAATTAAAATGACACCGCAAGAATTAGATTATCAATGGAAATTATTGCGCGCTGTTCCTGAAGGTCACCGAGACTATGCAGATGCGCAGCTCATTTTGTCTTATCTCGAATTTAAGAAAAACAGCCATGGTGCGGCGTGGGCCAGGCACTTTTTAAATGCGGAAAACGCAGATCCTAAAAGAAAAGGTAGCGATGAGTTCCCAGAGTTACCCAAAGAAGTCAAAAGGCGTGAAAATAGAGAAGGGACACGTCGTTTGGTTGACTTTTGGCGTGAAGAATCACTTAAAAATGAGAATCATAAAGTGCGTGAAGCGATGGAGCTGGAAAAGATGACAGACATAAAAAATAAAAAGCGAAAATAAATTTCTCCATCTATCCCAGCCCGACACGCATACCCTATTTCATCTTTAAATTTTTAGAGTGAAGATCCCTCTCTCTGTACTGCGAGCCATGCCTTAATTTCTTTGCCGGATTTTATGGGGAGAACTCTCCAATGCATGATGAACGGGGTACCATCTTTTTTATAATTAATGGTTTTGCCATCGAATTTTTTTCCAGATTTCATGGACTGAGTTAGCTTTGTGATGACTTTAGCATCTGTAGCTGGCCCCTGCAGTATTCTTGGTGATTTACCTAGGACTGAAGACGGTGAATATCCGGTAAGTTTTTTGAAAGCATTATTGGCATAAATGATTTTTATTTTAGAAGAGGCATCTGTAATCAAAATAGAGTCGAAGCTACTTTCTGCGATGGCTTTGAGTAACACGAGATTGGACTGTGATCCATTCATTTGTTTTATTAACGAATTAAACATAGTGGCTCCCTATCAGTATGAAAATTTCATTTGTATAACCTTACTAAGACGTAAAGGCAGCGCCATTGTCTCTGGTCACGGTTGCGAGTAATACTTTTTCAGGCTATCTGTATTATTTTACTATTATTTTGTGTCTCAGTAATAGTATATTAGTTAATGATATGATCAATACTGCTATATGGAGATTATGATGGAAGTTAATCTTGCTGCGAAAGTAAAAACTCAACTAGAAGAAATCGACTCTTTACTAAAAGATGCTCTTGAACGTGATATTATCCCTGATAGAGCATACACTCAACTAGTCACTAAGCTAGGTCATATAGAAACAGCTTACATGCGCGATGAATTCAGATCGATTAACCAAGATTATTATAACTGGGTTAAAATACGTCTGGAAAAAATTAGCGGTTTTCTGATTAACTTGAAAAAAAGTGCTTCTTTTACGTCTATACCTAGAGAAGATCTCATGCATGCCACCGGCGACTACTACAATGAAGATAATAGCATTATGCTAACTGCTGATATCAAGCAATCTATAAAAGATATTATCAATGACACCTATAAAAACTGAATCATGACCAAATTTCCTTACTGCAGTCAATGTGGCAAGCAATCTGTTATTTACAAAATACCTGATAATGACACTATGCATCGTCATGTCTGCAGTAACTGTCATGTAGTTTTTTACGAGAATCCCAAGGTAGTTGTTGGCGCTGTGACTACTTATGAAGACGCCTTCTTATTATGCAAAAGAGCTATTGAGCCTCGCAAAGGGTACTGGACCTATCCTGCTGGGTATCTCGAGAATCAAGAATCACTGGAAGAGGCCACTCTACGAGAAGCCAGAGAAGAAGCTGGTATCTCGATCAAGATCACGCGATTACTCGGAACTTATTCTTTATTAGCAGTGAATCAAATTCATATTATTTATGCCGCAGAAATGATAAACGCTGAATACTCCCCAGGCCATGAAAGCCTAGAAATCGCGCTTTTTAAAGAAAATGAAATCCCATGGGATAAACTCGCATTCCCAGTCATTCGGTGGGCTTTGAATGCATACATCCATCAAATTCCCGGCAGCATTGATAGTAAGACAGCTAGGAAATCGTTTCATGATTTATTGTCTGATGAATAATAGCGTTCTGGAATTGCCCCCACTAAACAGGACCACCTAGTTTCCGTTCGCAGCCCTTAAAAATTGACGTGGTGACATCATTTTCAATCCTTGATGGGGTGCATTCTCATTATAGTCATCGAACCATCTTGATAGCTTGCTCATCACATCATGCATATTCTCAAGCTTATCCAACGACACATAATCTCATTTAAAAGTTTTCACAAAAGCCTCAGCCATGCCATTACTTTCCGGACTGTAAGACGGTGTAGTACAAACATCAAAGCCGGGTGTCCTAGGTAAATTTAACGGTGTCATGCGATACAAATTCATAATATTCAAAACACTACTCCTGTCGACATGAGATAACTCTACTGTATTTATACAATATTGTATTAATATTCTATCTATTATCCTCTCGCAAATTTTATAGAACAGTTAGCACAACATCATGCCAAGAAGAGCCCGAGTTCATTATCGTTCGGCGTTTTATCATTACGGGGACATTTGAGGGAGGCTGGTGTTAATCGTGAGATTTCACATGTTTTAAATGCAATAGAAAGAAAACTGTCTGTATCTGATGTTGATAGATGGGTTATGTAAAGGGATGATTTATTTGTTGTTTGGGTTTATTGGTTCTTCTCTGACACCAATCTTTGGTGTACAGCATTACTTCTGGTCGTCTATACTTAAACTAATTCTTGCCAGCCTGCCAAAAAACATGGGGTTAAGACACATGCAGCTTAGTGCAGAAATGCGCGAAAAAGCCAATAAAATCTATGAAGAGCTGAAGACTCGTTACTTGCGGAGTGAGATTCAACTGTTTGATGCAGATAGCGAAGGATACTCAATGCCTAAGTTGGCTATGATGTTGGGCGATCTTGATAAGATAAAGTGGATAGTGGCACAAGATAATGATGCTGCACCCACGCTCATCAATAGTACAAATTTCATGGCAGGCGCCTTGTATTACGGTAACATCGACTTCGCAAAATATCTGATTGAGCAAGGTATGAATTTTGTTGATGTGCTTCATTACCATAAATCGGAATTAGTGGATGGTGATGAGCGTGTAAGCAATTTTTATAACGAACAATGCCACACAATTATCAGCAATGCGCTACAGTCTGGCGTTGCCTCGCTAGAAAATAAAATTCCTAATAAAACTTTGTCGATTTCATATTTACAATTAGCTGCTCGAATTGGTGACATTGGTCTTTTAGAGCATGGCTATCATCAAATTCTCTCCGAGAATAAATATTACAATCAGGGGAAATCATGGATAACTGCCGCTGATAAAGATGGCAATACTGCCTTACACCTTGCAGTGAAAGAAGGTAACGTTGAGCTCGTCAATAGACTAATCACCAATGGCGCGGATATTAATGCACAAAATCGTTTAGGAGAAACCGCCGTCTATCTCGCTGTTCACAGAGGGCAACTTGGATGTGTGCAAATATTAGCAGCACTTGGTGCAAACATTGCAATCCCAACATTTTTTGGCGAGACAATTTATCATGCACAACATCACAGCAAGATCGATCTTGGATTTTTAGACAGCCATGCTGAGGCAGAGAAACTAAAACAATCTCGCACCATCTTTAACGATTCACCAGATGATTTAATCCATGAAAAGCAACTCGATTTCTCACAAAACATCTATATCGACCAGATGTCAAAGTATCTTAGTTTAAGTGAACGAAGTACCGATTATTTTTTCGATATGAATGGGATCAACGAAGGCTTGTGTAATGGCCTTGGATTTTATAAAAATTACCTGGATTCAAGAGGCCAGGGAGAGATTTTTTATGGCGTATTAGAGATGTGGCTGAATTGGGATGGCAGCAATGAAAGTTTGCAAGATTTAGTAGAGGAAAGATACTCCAATGAATTTAGATTTGAAGGTGAAGTAGCAGATGATGGGGTAAAGCCAAAAATTAATCTCAAAAAAAGCGAAGTATTTGATAGATTTCTTGATCACGTCTTACGATATCAAGTCCAGGATATGACCAAGGTTGACCTTAAAATTAAGCAACGAGAAAGAAAAAAACAACTTGATTTAACCGGACAATCCGATTTTATCAACATATATTTGAATGAATTTTCAAGCAATGTTAATTATCTTAAGTTATCTGAGATTTTACAGTTACTATGCAATTATCCAAAAAACACTTATTTCGAAATTTGTGGCGGCCAGCATTTAACTACGGTTAAATATGTCGGTGACAATAAATTCGAATACTTTGACCCAAATTTTCCTGGCAAACTCACCGCACCATTAACTGCAGAACAGCTCGCCGATCTAATTATTAAAACGAAATATATCAAGCTTTCAAAAGAAAACAATGATGGGAGCTGCCCAATTACAGTGTTAGCTTATCGCTTTAAGTGGCAAGAGAATGAAGTATCTCATCATACCCAATTAAAAGACACTGATATGCCAAAATCATCAGAAGATGTAGTTTCTTTTACAGAAAAATCATCCTGTGGCTTTAATCAACTGCATGTTGCTATCTTAACTCGCGATAAAGCTCACCTCCGCCAGATCATACAAGATGGTTATTGTGACATAAATATTTCAACCAGATTAACCCCACCACAAAGCGCGCTTGATTTACTCTATGTAATTAATGATGAAGAGCTCACAAATATTTTCCTTTCTAGTTCGCAATTCACAATCAAAGATGATGACATTTTTTCTCGAGCTTATAGAGATAAGAATTTAGCGTTTATCACCAGTGTGATCGCTCATCCCGGCGTAAATCATCTCAATGATTTATTCAAGCTTGCAGCAAGCAATAATGATTTAGCCATGATGCACACTATTGCAAAGCTAAACAAGGTTGATTTAGCTACTGCCGCATCAGTTTTAATGAGAGGCGATAGCAACACTGTCGATGATTTCATTATTGAACAGTTTAGCAATAATGTAATATCTAGTGACGATTCATTATTGCTTCACTTTTTTGCTGAAGATAGATTGTCATTATTTAAAATGGTAAACACGCCAGAGTCGCCTCTAATTCGTGCTGCAATAAGTCTTATCGAGCATATGCCCGCAACAATCGATACGATTACGGCATTAAAGGTACTTAATGCAATAAGTGTCATGCCAATATCTGAGACTGATCGTGAAAAATATATTTCGTATATATGCGAGAGAATCTCAAATGTATCCGAATTGATCAACGGAAAATATACGCTGCTCGAATATTTCGTCGCGCATAATGATAGTGCTATTACCCAGGCACTAATTACACGCATGCAGCCTGAAGCGATAAGCCATCGTTATTCAGAAGATAAAAAAACTGCGTTGCATACTGCTCTTAGATTAACGCCAGAAACCGAAACTGAAAAAAGCTCACGCAAGATGATCGTTGCAGCATTGATTTCACATCATTCCGATCTCGATGTGAAAGATAAACAGGGTTACACTTGTCGCCAATTATTGGAAAATCACGCAGATGTTGACATCAGTGCCATGAGTCCATCGGAAGTGAAAAAGCCTTTGATTCATCACTTTTCAATGTTTGGCGGTGGTGCTCATCATGGTGCCCCTAAAAACGATCATGATACCTTGGACCACCAAGATCCCACTCTCAAATCTAGAAAGCAATAAGATCTCTATCATTTCAAATCATTAGTAAATCTATGAAAGACTGCAGCTTAGATTTTAGTTGAAGGTGGTGTCACGCAAAGTTGCCGAAAGGGCACATTGGTTCTTCTCTGACACCATTCTTCTTCGGCAGCAGCTAAGACCCTGATTAATATCTACTTATTGGATTGTCATGCTACTAATTAGAGTTCAGCCTTCTACTTGTATGGTTTAAATGGTGGTGGTAAAATATTGAACAATCATAAATCTAACACAGAACGTTGAGGAAAGGTAAGATGACCTTCAGTACATTTCATCCCAATGATATTTCCATCGTTAGGCATTTGCACGGCGTCAAATGCGTGCCCTCTTCTCAATTACCCAAGCAGCCGTCGATTACGCTAAATGAATTAGACCAACTTGCTGTTTCCATCTATTTCGTCAATCATGAAAGTAACTTTTGTCATGTGAATGATAACACCGTTGTGTTAGTTGGACGTAATTCTATTAAAGAAGTAATTGGAAAAAATGCCAAAAACTTTTGCCATGATGAGCTGGCTAGTATCTGTGTGCAGAACGACAAAAAAGTGCAACAATCACAGACCACACAACTATTCGATGAAACCGGTTATAGAGATGACGAGTGTCTAATTCAGCAAATATCATTCAAAATGCCTTGGTATACAAATGATAAGCTCTCAGGATCGCTGGGTATTTCTATATATACCAGTGCAGATAAAATGACTGAATTTGCTGATACACTTAATTCATTATTTAATATCGGTATTCTTTCTCTACCGAGGATAAATAAAGCGCCCACTCATTTTTTGTCGCACAAAGAACATTGTGTACTTCATCTGCTTGCGAAAGGATACACAGCAAAACGAATAGGCAAGACATTGTCGTTATCGCATCGTACAGTAGAAAATCATATTGCGCGGATGAAAATTAAATTAAATTGCTATAATAAAGCAGATTTAATCGATTTTTATGAGAATAATAACGAATAGGTGGTTTTACTTTATGATCAGTGCTGGAAATATAACATCAGAATCAATTTTAACTCCTTACCGGGGCGGTATAAAATTGCTTCGCTCAAGCGAATTCAATGGCACACGACTGAGTGCGGTTTATGATTCCTCGATTGCCACCTATTTTATGACTGCTGAAAGCAGAAACGTAATAGTCAATGAAGCGACTGCAGCGCTAAATGGCGCAAACTCCGCATCTGACTTAATAGGTCTTGGTGCACATGAACTTTGGCATAGAGAGGCTGCTAACAAACAACAAGCAGATGATAAACGTGTCATGCAGAATGAAACGATAGAAATTACCGATGATTCTGCCATTAGAATGGCAGATGAAGCACATATACAAATGATCACATTAAAAATGCCATGGTATGATAATGATAAAATGATTGGCATTTTTGGTATGACCTTGAAGCTTGATTTTCATGCACTAAGTGAATTCACCACAAACCTGACTACAATCATCACTTCTGGTATTGTGAATAGTAATCAGTTATCTCATATTCAAACATTAATTCAACCAGAAGAAGATAAAGTTTACTTAAGCAAACGTGAAACGGACATACTTAAGCTGTTAGTCCGAAGTTTATCAGCAAAACAAATTGCGGATAGATTATGTCTTTCAAAACGAACGGTAGAAAATTACCTGGCTAATATCAAAATGAAAACTAATTGCCATTCCAGATACGAATTGATTGAAAGATATTACAGCCGCTTTAGGGGTGATTAATCCTCTGGCTAATTAGAGAGCATGGTAGAGGTGCTGCTGTCATGCTGAACCCATAAGATTTAAAAATATTTTTTTATGTCGAACCGGTAGATATGCGAAAATAAATCGACACATTGTGCATGCTGGTTTAGGAAGAGTTGAAAATGAATCCTGCGGACGGCAGTTTGTTTCTGTTCCGCGGGAGGAGTGGCAATTGCCAAATGGCAACGTGTAAGGCAAACAACAATTGCATTTCGATAAGATATTTATGTGTTATGAGAATCACGTTTCTTTTTACGTACTTTTTACGGTACAGCTTATGTGCTGGTTATGTTATATGTATCGCTAAAATCAAGAATGCTATGACTTATTTAATAAATAAAGAAGGATAAATATGAAAGCAAGAGAGCTAACGCAGCGTGAGTTTAATAAATATACCAAAATATTCAATGAGTATAACAATCCTGGCGATGCTTACATGGGTGCTTTGAGACTGCTCGGTGATTATTATGGGCATTTGATTTACTGGATGAAAGGTAATGAAAGTACAGCGCGATTTTTTAAAGGTGCATGGAATAGATCACATATTGCTGCAGTAAAATCTGTGATGGATGACCACGATAAATATGGATTATACGAAGGGAAATCTGAAAGAGATGGCGGCACAGTTGAGGCTCTATTAATTGGTTTACAGACTAAAATCACAGAAAGTTCGGTTCCATTGAAACCAAATGGTGAACTAGCTTTGCGTATTCGCTACATCCAACAAGTTTCGCGAGTAAATATTTTCGAATTCGCAGAAGCAAATCATCCAAAAGTAAAAAAATAACGATTCCTAAATAGGTATCAACATGCAAAGAACGAATTTATTAGACTCTGATGAAGTAAAAGCTAAAGAATTAACAAATAGAATTCTTTATAGTAAAGATGGAATCAATCCATTCAATCGATCGCATCTATTATTAGCGGAGAGTCAACTCAATATTCTCATTATGCCGCTTTCAACAACTAGAACAGCATATGGGCTAGCGCTAATTGCGGAAATGCATGCTGCAAACGGAGATGAAAGTGATGCAATACGAGTTGCTAAATTAGCTGCATCTTTAGATCCAGATTCGTGTAACAATGTCGATAGTATGGTTGGATATATTTATAATAAGTTTGTTAGTCATTCATCGACACCTAAATTTTAAACCATTAAGGACAACTCTCTATCCTGTTCTTCGAGTACGTATGATATCTATTCGAAGAACCTGAAAGATATATTTGACTCCAGGCAGCCATGAACTCATTATCTATACATTAAGATTATGTCCTGTAATTATTTGGATTTTTTCTTAAGCATCTACAAATAGTTTCGTAAGAAAGACACGCTTCTTGCGAGCTATCTGCATAACTACCTATTACATAAGTATTGTAAATGAACCGAAGTCCATTATAGTGCATTTCGATTACGGCTTTGTTGAGTAATTCATCCTTGATGGGGTTAAGCATGCTTTTAGCATCATCCACTTGAGTTTTCAGTGCATTAAACAAAAGCCCGTTAATCGGGTTTTTAGATTTGCTTAGCAATCATATTCAAGCGAAGATCACGACATCGCTTGCTCTTGAAAATATATCAATAAATGTTATTGCAACAATTTTTTGTAATGAGATGGATATTGAGCTCGCGAAGATTTCATCTGATAACCAATCAAGGCGTGTGTCTTTGGCACCTTCGATGATCGCGTACTTTACACATTATCATGCGAAATATACATTTGAGGATATTGCGGCAATTCTTTGCAGAGTGCCAAGAAGTATTAGTAAAACTTACGGGGACATTTGAGGGAGGCTGGTGTTAATCGTGGGATTTCACATGTTTTAAATGCAACAGAAAGAAAACTGCCTGTATCTGATGTTGATAGATGGGTTATGTAAAGGGATGATTTATTTGGTGCTTGGGTTTATTGGTTCTTCTCTGACACCCTTTTGGGTGTGTGACACCCTTTTGGGTGAAAGCACGTCGTCCCCGCTGCTTTAAGCGGGGATCTGTTCGTGAAACTGAGAAAGAAAACGGAGGATATATCTTCGAAGAAATGCACGGTTACACGAACAGATCCATGGGAACAGCAGGGTCTAGAATTTGATTGAGTTCCATTGTTAATGATTTAAAAGAATCGTCTCTATTGCATGGTACAGTCAACACGTCTTATTGTTTCTACTTCAGGCAAAGCATTCTGCTTATTCAGCTGAATGCTCTTAAATAATGAAAACCGTTTTGTTAATTCCGGTTTTTCTTGTAAAGCAGCCGAAAAACATTCATAAAGCTGATCAAGCAAGCTTTGGTGTTCAGATTTGAAAGTGATTTTATTGTTGTTATGTAATATTTCGAAGCCATGTTCTTCTAGAATAACCAGTTTTGTGTACAATAATATTATCTCATTGCCAATATCAATTTCATCTGGCTCGTCGAACTCAACAATTAATTCAGATGAAGTTTGCTTCAATCTACTAGCCTTAGCGATAGCCGTAGTAAAGTGTTTTTTTCCTATTAGCTCAATCCTACAAACCAACTCGTCATCCAGCCTGGGTGACTTAGTTAATTGCATAAATAATTTATATGTCGACTTATCAAACTCATAGTATCCATGAACAAACATTTTAATGAATGATGTTATTTGCTTTTTATCATCTGAGGTCAGTCTAGCATTTTTGTTTAGCCATATGTTATCGATGAATGCATGTATCATCATATTTGGCATACCTGATTTTATTTCAGCACTGATGCAACTGGTTATAAAATATGACGCGAATAAAAGCCTCAAGCATGGGTGTAGGAATTGGTATGATTTTATCATATCATTCTGAATAGTCTCTGATAACGGAACCAGCACATTGAAGTTTTGCATGACCACTGAAAAGTCTGTGTTCAATATCTTCGGTAATGCTTCTCTTTCTTTAACTGCATTTAAACATCCAGCATAATCAGCAATCATTTTCAACTTTACAAAATTAACTGACTCAGTCAGCTCTGAATCTATACTGTTCGTATTGAGTAAATGAAAAGCGAAATGACCTACCATATATAATTCATAAGAACAGTGGTTTGCCACTTCAGGATAAGTAAGACTAGGCGGCGGCGTTTCTGCACTAATCGGTATTATATTCTCACTAATACTGACATACCTTACAAGGTAGAGTCGCAGCAGGGAGGCAAATATCTCATAATAGAGATTCTTACCGACTCTTTCAATTGAACACGTGTCTATACTGTGTGATAAACAAGAAATACTGCATATTAAAGCGAGTAAAATAGATGGCTGGTAGAATAATTCGATTGCATTATTATTTCTTAGCACATTGACTATTTGCTCAATTTTTTCAGCTTTTTCTGCGTGATAATATGCTTGCAAGCATTTAACTATTTCCGCTTCATTATCTGCCTTGAAGTGACTATATTCATCTTCTTCAAGTAAATGGCCTAACTGAATATCCGCTTCTATGTGCCGCAGGGGAATATCCCATTCTTTGCTCTTATCTTGACTTAATCCTTCGTAATCATGACCATGATAATAGCGTCGAACCGAAACAGAATGCGCACAGGATAGATGTACATGACTGACACCTGCCTCATCTAGAACGACATGAAATCCTTTTAATTTAGTGTACCTGTCTGTCGCCCATTTGACCGCCCAGCGTGGCAACAATGTAATGAGATCAACGCGTCCATTCATGACAGTTCCTTAGTTTAAGTTATATCTTTATTGATTCTTTCAATTTAGTAGTCACCTAACAATTTACGACAGTAATCTATCTACTTTCGCAAGTGCCTCGCGTTTTTATGGCGAAGTATATTAATCATGGCCTCTACCCGTGTTAAAATCTTATGGACTAAATCACCCGGCTGATTTGTTATGGTACCCAATTTTTTCTGAACGCAATCGTAATTACCTTTGTTATCTGATTTGGCTTTATTTAGTATCTCAATATCCAGCCTTTTTAAAGCTTGCTTTGCTGCTACCAGAACGATATACATCGCCGGTAATGTTGGCCCAGCGGAAACTTTTATTTTTTGCCATTCATTAGGAGAGGTTAGCATTTTTTCAATGACAGCAAAAAAGAAGCCATCCCATCGATCGATGGTACCACGAGGTACTGGTCCTTCTTCAAATCTCAAGGCCCAAATAAGATTTTGAATGTCTTGCAATAGCATCTCACGTGCGGTATTTTCATTCCCATATAAAGGGACAATCTTATTATTTTCTTCAATTTGACGCTCACGTTCGCGCTCACGTTCTCGTATCACTTCCCTTTCACGTTCGACTCTAAGCCTTTCTCGCTCCTGGTTTTCACGCCTGACTCTTTCTAATTCTGCCATGCGTAGTCTATGCTGCTCTTCTGTTTGTAAACGTCGACGCTCACGCTCTCTTGCTCTCTCCCTTTCTGATTCATGCATTAATCTCTCCATTAAGGCTCGACGTTGTTCCTCTTCTACAACATGACTCTCTCTAGGTATTGGTAGAGCATCTAATTCCGCTTGCGCTGCTTCAATTGCTACTCTGTCATCAGCTGATATTTCGCTCGAGGGCGCTTGATTTGATGCAGCCAGTGGCACTTCTGGTAATTGATTAAGAAATACAGGGTTTGAGCAATAGTGTTCATCGGGCTTATCAGGCTTATATTGGTCATTCTTAGCTGCGGGGTACATCGTGAGATATAGCTCCACACCACTGATCATATCGAAATTTTTAATATAACTAGTAATTTCAATTCTAGATTTAGGACATTCAACTTTTCTACCTTGACTTTTTCTATTGTTGATATGTTTTTCAAGAGCCTCTCGTTCGTAAGTATGTGCACTAGGGGAAACGATCACAGGTTCTTTGTAAATTTCTGACGTCAGAATACAGACAATGAAATTTGGATGCTCATTATTACGCTGCATGTATTGACTCCTCTCGCTATATCACTACAGATAGATCAGCTATTGATAGCTATATATTATTGATGCCTAGATAATATAATTTTCTTTCTTCATTTATTACCGTATTTACTACTGATGTAAATGCCATACAAGCTAATCATTTATATCACTCCTTATTTTCCATACTGTAAAAACACATTGGATGGCATCGGTGTTGTTTGTGGTCTTTGTCGTGCATAGAACATTCCAGATGACAGCTGACTTAATAATTGGTTATCTGGTAAGAGCACTTGAACACGGTCTTCTCGCAGTGCAGCAGGTCTATAGAAGAATGAGGTAGGCGCGATAGAAGCCGGTCTGTTTGCCACTGACTGCGCGATGTAGACAGAACCCTTGCTGCCGGCAGTATACCCGCCTACCGATCCAGCGACGCTGCCTATAGAGGCACAAACAGCAGGACCCACTGGCGGCACGAAAGGTGCGCAAACCAGGGCACCTATTTCAGCACCCAACTCTCCGCCAACAACCGAGCCAGTCCAGGCTTCAACAATTCGTGTGCCTTCAAGGTTGCTATTATTATAATTACCAGTATGTCGACTGATTTGAATTTGCTGATACAGGTCATAAGCGTCGAATCCCATGCCCATCACGACAAAAGCACCGCCAACAGATTTATAAGCCATAGCCATTTTTGGCGGCATCAAATACAGAGCAGACTTAGGCTTAGCCAGGAAATCGTTAACAGGAAGTAAACTTGGGTCTACCTGTCTAACCGCATCCTGAAAGAAATCAGACAACTCTAATTTGTCAGGATTTTTATATACAAACGATGGTCCATATTTTAATTCGAATTTTGCCGTTAAGTCTTTTATTGATTGGTTAGAGCCAGCATTCTCCTTACACCAATTCAATATGAAATCAACTGCCGCTTCGGTATAGGCTGGTGCTGAGCTATATTTTTCAAATTGAATATTCTCAAATCCGGCTTTTTTAAATGCGTATAGTGCGATTTGCTCAACAGCATCACCATACACCATAAAGTGTCCTGTTTTATTATTTAAGGCCACCCAATTACTGGGGTACATCGTAAACTCACCCGCTGCGGGTACAGGACCTGGAGACAAATCAGAATGAAAGATAGCTTCATCACCAAAGCCTTTTTCACTCAAATACAATGTCCCATCGGCATCGACAACATAGATGCCTTGAAATATTCCATATTTTGATTTTTCCATGAGTGATTCTAATGTAAAGAACGTTGGCTCTATCTGTAGATTAGGCGTATGAGGAACACCGACATCGTAAAATAAGGGAGGCGCAGAATAAATGCCGAATTTATCTCGATAAGGATTATCGAGTACGTAGGATAAAGCGCCAATAGGTGCACCACTAAAACCTGATGCTAATAAGTTCGGGCCTAAATGATTAGCAGCAAAGTTAGTGCTTGAGGTAGAACCAAAGTCAGGGAATGACATGACTATGTTAGCTGCAGTTTGCAAAGCAGTAGCGGCCTCATTAGTGACTAGTGGCAGATTTTCTGGTTGAGTCAGCAAACTTGCACCTGAGTCTGGTATCGACATAATGACGGCAGCGGCCTGTTTTGCAGATTGAGTCTGCATTAACTCAGCGAATTCACTAGCATATTCACCAGGATGAGCAGCTAAATCCAAACCGACATCATAAACATAGTTAGTGCGGTTGACGACTAAACCTACTACCTTGTAGATAACATAGGCTTTTGCAATCTCTTCTCCAAGAGAGGCCGTTAAAATGAGTGAGCCAGTAGCCCTTGCAAACGAGGTAGCACTCAACGAAGTCGTGGCGATTCGACCAGCTTCATTGATGAGATATGAGTAATCACCTGTCTCTTTACTTTTTTGATATGCATCATGCAGTGCATTGTAATCATGAATGATTCTATCTGCTTTAGTATATCGTTTATAAGCCGCTAAACCCATCATCCCGATGGCAGATAATGACGGTGGTTCTTCGGACATAAGAGAGGAAATGGCATTCATAAATTCATCATTATTCAGGTCAGTATTTTGCACAGGATTAGCATGACTGTTGCTGCGTGCGTTGTCGTTATAAATCGCCATATTTTGATTTGCAGTGCCATGATTGATTGTAATACCACTCTTAGTCACTGCACTGACTGGCGCCACGGTGAGAGGATTATAGATGACTTCGGCTTCCATTCTTGCATTAATTGAAATGGATTGATCCACTTTTTCACTGGCTTTTTTAAGTGAACTTTTTTCTGTTTTACCCGTTGCAGCATGTTTTGTATTGGCAGCCGAAGCTTGTTGATGATTGGTTGTTGCTGGCGTATCGACCTCATCTGCCAAGTGATCAGTATCATCCGTATCGACTTCACCGGCATTTTGAGGCTGATTTCGTTGCATATCAGTTTTAATAAGATTGTAGGTCTCATAAGGCACATCCACATTAAACTTTGTACCTTGCTGCTGCGTGACGGCACCATTGACCGTGGTATCAACAGTCTGAGTGACACCAACAGATGACACAACATGACCTTGCGCACCAGCAATAGCAAATCCAGACTCAGTATGTGAACCAACCATATTAGTTTGATGAATGTTTTTAGCATTAGCTAAAGCAGCTCCCTGCAACACACCGCCATTTGAATCGACTTCATCTATTTTCGTTGTTCCTAGGTCTTTAATCGCCAAGGTGGCAGGTGCCGCCACGGTATGCGTGGTGGAGACATGATGCGATAAGCTATAACTGTAATCTGTGCCCAATGAGGCCGCATCACTATGTTGTAGTGAATCTGAATAGTGTGATTGCATAGACACTCGAGATATTTCATCACCGTCAACTTGATTGATATGAACTTGTGCATTATCTAAATTCATGATGAGTTGATTTCTGAAATGTAATTTTTCAATATTGATAATACAAGGTCTGGCAATCCTGGCATTAGCTGTTGTACTAGCGTAAGCGGCATTCACATCAACTTGATTAGTGATGGGTGACCAATTCATACCAGCAGAAAGCGTTGTTGAATGCATGCTTTGGTTGAAATACCCACCTTTGAACGAGAGTGTTCCACCATCATCCATGATCAGCGCGCCAACGTAAACTGGTGTGTCAATTACGCTAATGCCTTTACCATGATTGACCCAAACCCCAGCGACCACTGCACCTGTGCCTGGTAAGGTCTCATGAATGACTGTGGTGGTATCGCTAACATTGCTGCCTAGTGACAAATCAATCAAAGGCTTTTTGTCATGATAAGCATTCATTTTAGCTGCGCCTGGATTTATTAAATTGGACGCGCCTGCTAAGTCCTCACCTTTATAAGGACTGCTCCCTACACCATCTTCCGCATTAAGCAAGGGATCAGACACCCATATCTTTGCCGGTTTCTCCTCTTTTGGATTAAATGAGTAAGACAAATTAATAGGTCCAAGATGCATAGAAAGCGTTAAATATTGAATGATTTCGACATGATCGATGGGAGTTTGATAGATAACCGTGTTACCTTCTGGCGCATCGGTAACTAGAAGACCCGTGTGGATGTTCGTGTTAGGAATGACGATATCACCATGCTCGGTACGAATATGTAATGATTCAGGCGTAACGAAAATTTGCCCCATCATTTGGGTAGTGATGTTTTCGTCGGATGAAAGCTGAATGAGTCCCAGCCAACTGTCGCTTTCTTTCGTGATGGTTTGAATCACAATATCCCGAAACACTGGGCCATAGTTTGTATGTAAATAAACTGATTTTGCAGCAACAAAAACGCCAGCTACTGAATCAATCGTTCCCTTGGTAATATCCATATAAACACTACCCTGTTCAGATTGAATGGTTGGATGTTGGACTTTTACAGAATAAGTGACCGTCGTGGATGTTTCACCCCACCAGCTGGTATCTTGATCGACTGAAACCGTAGGGTTATGTTGTTCACGTAATATAAGATTGTGATGTGCTGAAACGAAAACATTAGCACGAGCATCGAATGTGCTGGCATCATTGATGATAGTGTCTGCTTTGAGTAGCAAACCTGCCCCATTATGATCTTGGCCATCGCCTCCTTTAAACACAGTTGGGTAATATGTTTTATCATTATTAACAAGCATAAACCCTGGCATACTAACAGTCGATCGAGAAATACATTTTGCCGTGATCGTATCGTAAGCTTGCACCACACCAAAATGCTGATATACCACTTGTGCTGCTGTGGCTACAATATTGCCGCCATATGATTGCACAACACCATTATGCGACTGATTATCTGATTGATCTAAATTGATATCACCAAGCGCCAGCACATACAAATAGATTGAGGTCGTCTTACCAAATTTTTGATTGATGACGTCAGAAGATATCTCTAGCACAACATCAGCTGTTAGCTCTCCATCCATTTCAAGATTGCCGTTTGTTGACACCAAAGCTAATTTTCCGCCATATGAAATCATTTTTGTCATCGGTGTGACAGTCACTTCTGGTGCTTTATAGGTGATAGACCAAGGCACAGTCACCTCTTTTGAAAAATGCAATGGATGACTGGTTTCAATGCTAACATTCAATGTTGAAGAGAATGGTTCTGCTTGAGCTGGCTCATGATTTTTATGCGATTTTTTTCCATGATGGATTGAGTTATAGCTCTCATGATTAGTATCCACCTGATAATTAAGATGTTGAGCTTTAGTACTAGTGGTATTTTCGTCTTTTGATAATAGCTGACAACGACCTTTCGTCTTATCTTCATGTTTATGTTTACTGATGTCATCTTGACCTAGTGCATTAATGATTTTGGTGACATTAGTGTGAAGACTAGCAATAGACTGGTTTTTTGTGTTGGCAGCGCTGCTGGATTTCGTTTGCTTTTTTGATTGCGGATTGTAATAGCCAGAGTTCTGATTACTCACATCGGCCATTGGAGGTTTATCTTTATCTGTTAAAAATATTCCCCACTTTCCTTTCAATTCTAGTAAGTCAGCTTCATCATCGACTTTATCGTACTTGATAGACAAGTTAGTTAATGCTTTTACATCGACTGGTTTTAGATTAGAAACATCCAGACTGACATCACATGCAAGTATGGCTGAAGTACCTAATAAGTAAAAGTTTGTGGCACTGACCATAAATGAGTGCGGATGTTGATTACCGTACTGATAGACTTCATGGCCAGTCAACGATTCACTGATGCTGAAATCTGGTCCGATATTTGCTAAAAAACCATAGCCATTCTTAGTCGTGATCGCAGCGATACTGGGCGAGAACGCTGAGATACCCACCACACTGGTATGATTACTGCTGAAAGATAAAACCGGGGCAAAAGCGCTAACACCAACCAGCGAATGATGGTAACTTGACGGCATAAATACAGACGCAACCGGTAGCACCACGCTACTCAGTACTTCATCTAATTTCGGATTTTCTTGTTTGATCGTGTCGATATTAGCATTGATGGTCGTTTCAGCCGTTTTAATAGTGTTTCCCAAGTCTAATTTTTTCAGTGAAGGAATCAGTGTTTCGGCGCTGTTTACGCCCTGCTCTACCATTTTTAAAATATCATTCGCTGCTACCAATACTGGCTCAGCAAGCGCATCTGCAACGCTATGGATGGTGACTTCTGGCAATTTAATCGCAGTCACTTCACTCTCTATATCGTTACCTAATTTCTCAATGAAAGCAGGCAAACCCAGCTTAGTTAAATCAGAATACATACTCTCAACACTGCCAGCACCATTAGCTGCTGATAACACGATGTTTTTTGCCGTAATAAACATAGGCAGCAAATCAACAGCTTGAAACTCTTTGCCTTTGAACTGCTTCAACATCTCAATCAAATTGATCAGATTTCGACAAATAAAGAAGACATTAAGCGCAATACCAGCAACCATGGTCATTTTTGGTAATAAAAGCTTTAAACCAGCTAACAACGTTTGCATAGAATAAATAGCATATTCAGATTTAGTAATCGTAATATTGCCATTTTTGATATCATCAATAATATTCGTCAAAAAGCCTACATGCGGCATGGTGGGCAAAATCTCGAAATCAAAAGCACTATTTTTGATATCGAAATTCACCATTCTTATACCAGCACTCAATGCCAGCAAACTGGATAAGTTTGATTGCTGAGCTTCAGTTAACCCTAAAACATCCAGGTAAAATAAAGTATTGATATTTAACTTCGTCGCTTTCACGCTTGCTTGCTTACCGTTAAATAACATCATGAAGGTTTTTGAGCATTTAATATTGACTGACTGACCTTCTATGCTGCCATGATGGCGCATGTGTTCTGCCTGTATCACCACTTTTGACTGCATGGTGCCAATGACACCGCTTGGTAATACTGCAAGTGTTTTAATTCTATTAAATAGCGCCTCTTCTTCTGGTGTAAATTTACCAGCAACAGTCAAATCACAGTTTTCGATTAAGGCTTTCTTACTCGCAACGATAGCCTCTGCTTCCATTTCAACTACGGGTTGCTCACCTCTTCCTATTACTTGAAACAAGTCTACCTCATTGGTAACGTGTAGATTTCCATTTAACAAACCCTTTTCAGTATTCAGAATCAGTTTCTTTTCTCTGTGGACACCAGCGAGGCTAGTCTTTGCAGCTGTTGTCACAACCGCAACCTGACTAGCAGTTTCGGAGCTTTCAGCGAATTTCAATGTGTTCGCTTCAAATTGTAAAAGCTGATTTGTTTCCTGTGCTGATACAGGATGTTTATCGTTTAGCTCATCCTCTTTTTCTCCGGTTTGAATGGCTTGTCCTTGCTGTGTCATTTGCCCACCAACATGGCAGTCCTTGGTTTTCACTTGCAGTTGATGAGTGACTTGAACATGACTGCCAGATAAAGCCTTAAAAGTATTTTCATTATTCACCAATACTTGCTGAGAATTCGATTTACCCCCTAAGGTACAATGATCCTGTGTCACTACTAAAGTGTGGCCGTCGATTGCTGAATTTGTACCTGTCATGAATGCTGTGTTTTCATGATTTTTTTGCTTCATCACTTTAAATGTGTGAGCTTCGTGCTTGGTATCTGTAAACACTTTTCTACTCGACAATGTCGTCGATTGCTTACTTTTCATGGAGTCTGCAGTAGAGGTAATCGTGTTGCCTGTTACAATAGTGATATCATTCACATCCACATCAGCATCCCCATCATAGGAATCATTCGCATTGACAGAGAGTACACCACCGTTAACACGGCCAGATTTGTACGTTCTAATCGTTTTACTAGCCTTCACGAGGGTATACCGATTATTCAACTCACCTGCCACACCGATTTCATCTCCTTCAACAGTCGATGTCCTGTGTTTCATGGCTGCGTCTTTACCCACATAAACCGTACGGCCATGTAACCGTGCTTTATCACCATTGGTGACACCGTGATGTTGGATTGAGTTAGAAGATAGCGTTGTTTTAGTTGAGTCTATGACAGATCGCTCACTATTTCGCAGTACGTCTTGCGCAATGATTCGTGTTTTACCCTGGTTTTTGATGACGGCTTGATTGTTAACAACAACGCCTGTAATTGCTGCATTAGTTAGCAGTTGTCCATTGACTTCAACATGTTGTGCTATGGCTTTTAGTTCTTGCCCATCTACTTCTAGTCGCTCTTTTAATTCTAATAATGCTTGTGCCGTATATTTATTATTTCTGGCTACTTGCTTGCCGTCGACTGTGACAAATTGTCCAGATAATTCATTCACCAAACTATTAATATAAGTTGATGGACCGGTATCGACAGAACACTCGGCAAATAGTTGGTTAAGCTCCGTATCGATGGCGCCTAATGCCGCTACATACTCGCATTTAACAGCAAATCGCTTACATTTTTTTACTAATGACTTCTCTGCCAGATATAAGTGCTTTATTTGGTTTGCAAAGGTGATATTGCCAGATAAAGTGCCGTAGAGATAAACTTTAGCACCTATTAATGTGATGCTATGCGTATCGGCGCCTCCAACCTTAGCTACTAATAATTTATGTGCTCCACTCAGTCTAACACTACGTTTGGCTGTAATAAGACTATTGATGAATAGTACAGAGGCATAGGCAACAAAATGTTTAACTTGCTCAAACTTAACATTTTCATTTAATTTTAGTTTTTTATGACTATAGACTTTGACAGTGTGACAAGTATTGAATGTGGTGCCAGCACCAATCTCAGCGCCATGTCCAACAAATTGTAATTTCTTACACTTGTAAAAGTAGCCATTGATTTTTAGTAAGAGATACGCTGTCACCAGCATAGAATGAAAGGTACATTTAGCTGATGGCTTGAATACTAGCCCACCGTCGGCACGAGCTTGGAACTTTGTGCCACCGAAGATACCGTCGATAGTAATATTAAAACAATGCAGATCGCTAATGCGCGCATAATGAAACCCGTTATTAAGGAAAGTCATGGCTTGAATCATTTGTTTGCCTTTGACATTCCATTCACCAGTTGCAGTGTTTTCACACAACCTGCCCAGCTCCATGGTGAAGTTCTTGACATCGAATTTTCCATTATTAATAAATGCGCCATTACGTTGTGTTAATGATTGATGTACTATCAATACCCCATTATTCATCACACCAGGCTCATTCATGCGCACATGGATAACACCTTGCTCTGCCTTCAACTTGCCATATAATTGCAGCTGCGAAGTCATCATATTTAACTGGTTAGTGGTCAGCTCCAGGTTTTCTTCTAAAATAACGACATCGACATTTAAATTTAAAATATCGCACTTCAATTTGGCTTTATTGATGACCACTTCATTACGCTCTCCACCATCTATCGTAATAGCCTGCTTGATGTTAACATCATCGGAAAATTCAATGTCATAAGCAGTGTCATTTTTGGTAAAGATAATATTGATAGTTTTGTTATCCACCAATATCAAGTAATGGTCATGATAAACAGGTTGATTGCCAACTGTCATTTGAATGCGATTATTCATAACTGCCTCATTTACCTCTTCTTGCCACAAATCCTCGTTTAGATTCTGCAGAAACTGCTTCAACTTTTTTGTCATGTAATTCAGACAGGCAATCCGATAATTCGGCATCCGATCTAGCATAAGCTTCTCGTAATTCTTTAATTTCTACTTTATTTCTATCAGTTTCAGCTTTTAACATTTTTGTCGTTACCTTTTCTTTTTCTAACTCTACCTTAATCATCACATACGAACTTTCGCGTTGTTGTAAATTTTCCTGTACCTTACTCCGCTTTCTATCAACGCTATGCAGTTTACTTGCTGCTGCGGCATCGAACTCAGCCACGATATCTTGTAGCCCAATACTCTTGTTCTTAATGAGATATTTTCTGATCGTTTTTTCTAGTTTTATGCCAACATCCGTTGGCGGCAAAAGATTGATGTTGCCCTGATTTTGATTTTTGTCGGCGATCATATACATCGAATACAACTCTTTTATCGTCAACGGTCTGGTTTTCATGCGTTGTAGATAATGAATTAATTGTTGTAGTTTAAGTCTCACCACTGCATATTGCTCGCTGCATACATGTTGTAAGACAGGTGTGCGTTCGTTATGAATGACTTCACTTTTATTCCTCAGCATCATGGAATCCAGCTTGTCCGAGGCTTCCACTAACTCCATGAGATAGCACTCTAGCTGTAATATAATTTTCGTTTCTTGGTAGGGCAGTGGATTATAAGCACTATAAAATCCAATGGTGTATTCAAAGAAATATCCTTCTCTTTCTTTTTTCATCTCTAAGACTTTATCAAGCCAGTTGTCACATTTGCTATTCCTGGGAAATTTCTCTTTGTAATGTGATTCGAGAAAATCTTGAATAATGCCTTTCGTGACAATGACCAAACACTCGATACGAGTTCGCATTTTGAGAGAATTCGTTTTTGAATTTTCTTTTATAGGACGCACCGGAACATGACTTTGCATACCAGCCTCATTCTTTATAATTATATGGCGCTAGCATACTGGCTAAATTATTGTCACGGTACAGTAGATATTACCGTAGCATGCACCCGCTACAGTAGAAATTACTGTAGTATTAACAATCACTTCCGGCATACAATAGCTTTTAATTGACATGTGTGCAATTTTTGCACTAATATAGATAAACTAAAAATATTCAAATCAGCCTATGAAAATTGATATCAGCCAAGAGCTGCAAATACAGAAATACTTAAACGGTATACAGCTCACTCAAAGCCAAAGTGAGCAATACCATCACGTGGGCGATTGGCTTGCTAACTCTTTTAGTGTCTATTTTATTAATACAGAGCAAAACCTGGTTGAAATTAATGATCACTGCCTTGCGAACTGCGGATATGATACTCGTCAAAATACGCTTGGCAAATCCTGGAAAAAACCCTTTCCAGATACAATGCAGATCCATTCGCTTGAATGTAATAATCAGCAAGTCATGCATCGAGCACAAACACTGTGCTTGAATGAGAGAATAAGGAATTGTGAAGAAGAAGACCTTAATGCAATTACCATCAAAATGCCATGGTATGATTTAAATGGCAATGTGCTTGGTTTATTTGGCTGTTCACTCAATCTCAATACTAATGATGTTGCTGAACTGACGAATAACTTAAACTTTATAAAATCTCAATTATTCTTCACCACCGACGAACAATTAATGCAAAAATACGGATTCACCGAACGTGAATTGCAAGTCGTGCGCGGCATTGTACGTGGCCACACCATTCGAGAAGTGAGTGAAAGATTATGTTTATCCATCAGAACGATTGAATTTTACTTCAATAATATCAAGCTCAAACTTGGGTTAAACAAGAAGTCGCAAGTCATTGCCCTGTTATACGATGATTTCAAATAAATCAGCTAAGTGATTGAATTGACTGTTCGCGAGTTATCGCCTACCTGCTATACTTGATCATATTATAACAATAAGACCTTCATCATGAGCGAAATATATAATTATTTCATTGGGTTAGCAGACCCTACTGTTCAAGATAACAAGAAAAAATTCACGATTCGAGCGTCCAATAAAGGCCCTGTAGGCACGCCTGATAGCTATCAGTTATTCGCTGAAAATGAGGCTAATGCCTGGTATGTCGCAGAAGCAGCGCCACAACAGAAAAAGAAAAAAATACTCTTTGCTGATCCAGTGATGGGACACCGCGCTAAAGAAGGTTATGAATATGAACTATGGGATGAGTTGATTGCACAGCATGCTGTGTTTATTTGGGATGAAAGCAATGGATTAATACGCACGCAAAATGCCGTACAAAGCTCAGCGGAATTCATGCAGGAGTGTGGTCGTGCTAAAGGGCACACCAAAGAAGAAATACGCAAAGCACTAGCCGCTCAAGGCTTGGATCCCGATGAATACATCATATTGGATACGCAGCATTATTATAATTATATGGATCAGACGATCAAACAAGTTGATTCACGCGAATCATTCGTGAATCTGACCTTAGGCAAATTATGCAATGATTTACCTTTATATTTAGATACGCATTATTGTGACAAACAGTGTATAGAGCTGATTCGAAATCTACGTCCAACTGTTACAAGAATGACAGACTTAGAAATCGATGAGGCTAATGACATCATCGAGATTTGCACCAATGAGCACACTGACCCGATAGATTGCAATAAATTAGTTGACAATCCAACCAAACTAACCATCAATCAATTTGAAGTTGAAAGAGAGATTATAAACATTCCTGACTCTGTTGAGGAACTGACTGTTTGCTATAACAACGTTGAAGGTGTGAAATCACTAGATTTAACGCATTTACCAAATCTGAAATCATTACGTATTCGTCGGCCACAGAATGCAAACAACGACAATGTCACTGTCGCCTTGAAAGTTAACCAAGTCACAAGTTTGGAAATAGACGGGATTAATTTGCTTGATTTTGATATGAGATCTTGCGCGTCGCTTGAAAGTTTGATTATTTGCAATACCAACACAATCCCTTCCGCTTTACCAATCAGCTTAAAAGTATTGTCTTTACAGGGAGTATGCAGCGAAAGAGATCTGGACCTATCGCATATAGATCATATGTATTCAGTGGAGCTAGTAAATTGTAACTATAATTCGTTAACATTACCTACTAAAGTAAATACTATCTACTTAAGTGATGTTTCGCTTAGAAGTAACTTTCTTGACTTGTCTAATGTCAGCAAATGCTATGAAATGAGCGTGATAGAAACATTTCGATGTACCCCAATAAGAGAGGTGATTTTACCGAAAGAAATAGGCTCTGTGACGCTAGAGCACTGCAAGGAACTCGCACAGTTATCTGGCTACTCCTCATCAGGAATACATAATTTGCACCTTAAAGATTGTCCTATTTTATCTAAATTTGAAGCTACGCCAGCTAGCCTTGAATATCTTTATGCGGTGAGTCAGCAGTCAAGCTGTTGCCCTGATGTTACAAAGTCGAATATTAAATACTTGAATTTACCTGGACCTGTCAGAAAAAAAGCTAAACCACCTAATCAGCCTGTAGAAGCGGCTGCTATATCAAATGATCAAGCGCTTAACGAGCGCAATCAACGCCACCCAACTTCGCTGGTGAAATTACATCGATCAATTACACCAGGAGTGACCCGTGGCGGCCTAGTGACAAGTGACTACAGTGGTAATGAAATCAAAGTCACTGGTTACAGCGTCGATAGCAAAGGTGACTTTAATGTAGACTTTATGCATTATCGAGTATCTATTATAGATGAGGTGCTTTTGGATAATGGTGTACTTAGGTTTCAAGCTTCACATCAGAATTTTGTGAAAGTAGAAATGTCTCATCAGTTATTTGATGAAGAAAGAACAGTAAGTATATTGAAGTCCGGCGCTCAAGAAGACACATCTTCAATTGCATTTGATATAGAGGTGCGGCTTGCACCCGGACAGGTACTACCAATCGCTGCACAATGCCCCTTATTCCATATTAATGGAAGTCATTTATTTTGCAGTGATGACTTAGACTGGTATTACTCACATGAGAAGCAACAGTACTTCGTCTCATTGAAACCGAACGAGCAAGAAAAATTGGTGAAAATAGGTTATCTTCATAAAAAAGATAGCCTTTATCAATCTCAAACATCTGATATCAACGATGCCAAACTAGTCGTCAGCGAACAGCAACTATTACCTGATGCATTATTTCAGGTGCTGCAAGACATATTTCGAACCACGCCTAAACTATCTTTCATGATCGATGATACATTATCCCTCAATGAAAAGTTACTAGCTATCATTGCATACTGTAAGGCATTCACTCCTAAGGAATCTTTGGATACTCAAGTCTCTGACAGCATTCAAATACTCATTAACCAAATGCTTGAACAATCTGGCTCATGCCAAGACCGATCAGAAGTTTTTGTCGTTCTCACACGCTATTTGCAGATTAAAGCTAATATGATAGACAATGGCAGTCATGCTTTCGGTGAAATACCTTATGAATTAGATGGTGTGACAAAGTTCGCGATGAGCGAGCTTGGTGGAAGAGAGTCTTTTGATCTAACGCCTGAAAAAGACAGAGTTAATCAATTTGAAAAAGCGAAACACCTCAATCCAGTAGCTGCAAAACATGAGAGACCAACGACTAAAGATATATTCACCCAAGTCCATCTATTTCACTCTGTCCATGATGTAAAACGCACGCATTTATTATCTCCTTTACTCATACTAGAACCTGGTCAAGAAGCCATTGCAACTGCGTCTGCATTGATGAATGAGAGCGAATCAAATGCTTTATACATACATTCACCTGCCGATTTAAAACGATTACTAAAAACGGTCGTCATACGGGATGGCAAGCGTATCAATCAGCCAGGACCTTTGTATGATCTATTAAAGCAGGGTGGATTATTAATTATTAATTGGAACACATTCACCCCAAATGAAATCGCGAGCTACAAGAGCATACTAGAAGAGAATGGCACATTAATGGGAATCGACGTCTCTGCAAAAGTTAATATCATCTCGCTCATAGACCATCAGGCGCAAAAACGCTGCGAGTCATTTGTCACCAGAGTCTCTCGTTGTCAACTCGATAGTGACTATTTACATCATCACAAACCCGTGCCACCTAATAGTGAACGTGGTGTCATCGATATCGACTTGTTTCATTCTCCCAATTGGCGTGAACGATTATTAGGTAAGGTCGTACGTGATGGTAAGCAATATCAATTAATAGAAGGTAAATTATTAGAAGCACTACGCTCCGGTCAAACCTTACAAATCTATAACGCACCAGATGACCCAGCGTTACAGGCCATGCTGAATCAAATTAAACACACCGGAAAGTTTTACTTTAACGGTGAAATGATCAGTAACAAGTTTTTAAATTATAGCCTGTCGCACAGAGAAAATAGCCTTTCGACAGATAATGTAAAAGTCATCACAGATGCCACTTCAGACGATGGCAGGCGAATCTATTTAAACGCCAATAACATTCGCGAATGCTATGAGCGTTTACTGATAGACAACGACACACATTCAGCCGGTAAAGCGCCGGGATATTTTCAAACGGAGACTGAATTTTGTATTTCTGGCTATATACCAAAAGGCGCCTGGCAAGAGCTTATTTCTATGGCGCAGCATTTTCCCGATAAACGGTTTACCTTTAGATTATTACCTGGGGCAGAAATTGAAGATGTTGCAACTGGACCTCAACCTGGCATCAGCACTAAGCCATGTAATGTCATCTTGACCAATGACCCCGATTTTTACTGTTTAAGTGCTACTGGGAATCCGCTCATTATAGATGTGACACCAGACACCTCTTATCAGGATTTAATCGCTGACTTACTGGATAGGCGAGATGACGATGGTAATATCGATTTCACGTTAGAACCAAAAGCCATGCTATTGGCATTATTAGGCAACAGAAATGTGATCATTAACGGTCAAGTTAATTCGATTCTCTATCAGCAACTCATGCCATTCCTTGACTCTCAGCACGCTAAAATCATGTTGAATGGCATAGAGCAAAACATCACTGGCAATTTACAAATTGTGATGCCACTATCCGCTAAAGGTAAATTAAATCCCTCACAATGGCGCGAACATGAATTCTATATGGATGATTATCGTCATCATTTCAATAAGCATGATCAAGCCAACCTGGACAAGGTGAAGCGACTTTATCATTATGCCAAATCACTGGATCATAAAAATCTAGACAAACTACCGCCCGCTTTAAATTATGCCAATCTCAAAAACATGCTGACAACACTTAATAGGCCGGAAAAGTTAGTCACACACTCTAGTAACCCGCTGAAAGGTTGGCTTAACTTAGACTATCCAAAAAATAGTCCTCACTATGCGTTTTTAAATGTGCTGGCGAAGTTTTATTTCGCACCAAAAGTTGACGAACATAAAGTTAGAGTACATAAAATTAAGCAGTTCATTAAAGCGCATCACATCCGTACTCGTGAAGAGGCGGCTAAATTCGCGTGGGAACTATTGAATTGTTGTAATGTTGGCATGATACGTAAATGCCTTTGGGAGTTATCAGAAAAACCAATTGAATTTAAAGATGGAAAACCGATATTACCAACAACTGTCATGGATGAGTTATTTCGATATATTCAACTTCAGGATTTACTGCCGACGCAACCAAATGAACGAGACAAAGCTGCGAAAAAATTCCAACAATTAATGCATAATCCTGATGTACCCGCTATTTTTCTTAAAGGCCCACCTGGCACGAGTAAAACCCATACCATCAACAGATTCGGCGAATCGCTACCAAAGGAACATTACTTCAAAGGTGACGATCAAATCATTTCGTGGTTGACGGCAAAATCCAGTGATGGCAGCCCAGTATTATTGCATTTGGATGAAGCCAATCTCGCACTACCTGGTTCCTGGGATATATTCAAAGGTCTTTTTCGCAATCAACCTATCGTGTATTACAAAGGTAAAGAATATCCTATATCCAAGCAGCACAAAGTCATTTTTACGGGCAATGATGAATCCATGCCTGGACGACATCGCGACCGATTCTTTGAACACTATGCAGAGAAGGTTTATTTTCCGATGCCATCAAAAGAGTGGATCAATGAGACATTCTTCTTGCCTACATTCAAACGGTTACATCTGCCTGCTAACGAAGCAGAACTGTTTAATCAGCAATTCATGTGGGCATTTCATCATATCAAGGAATACAATCCCTATATTGAGCTCTCATTGCGCAATATTATCAGTATGCTGAACACCTTTGAGCATTTGTACACTCCACATAGTGATATCAAACAATTAATCTATGATGTCTGCCGATTAGAATTCGCCTCCGAAATTCAAAAACCAGCTTCACGCTCTGAATTCCTTAATACGATGCAAATGCGATTACGTTTACTTCCAGGAAAAGATAAACAAGAAATGAATGCTATCATTGAAGTAGGCGGTCTTACTCTACCCATAGAAAAGAAATACATTATAGAGGCCATGCAGCATGATCTTGCCATGTGTGAAGCCAATGCTTCGACTGGTCATTATCGCCGTGGTGTGTTGCTTGAAGGTGATTCTGGACTAGGTAAGTCGTCATTATGCAAGGCAATACTTGAAGATCGCGGCTATCGTAAAGAACATCAAGATCCTCCTAAGCGGTATTATGAGATCAGTGTTGATAACAGCAGCAATATTCCAGAAACCCTGATTCGTGCCTTTCTTGAGGGATCTAAAGTTGTGTTGGATGAATTAAATCTGAGTAAAGATATTGAAGGATTATTGAATGAGTTATTTGAAGGGAAATTACCATCTGATAAAAAGTTCCGCTCTTTAATGAGCACTATCGCTGGCACTGATCATCCAGCCATCAAGCCTGGTTTTCAAGTTTATACCTCACAAAATGCCGGCTCCATGGAAGGTCGCAACCCACTCTCACCTGCCATTCGTAACCGCACACACATGATTCATTTTGATCCTTATACCGCAAAGGAATTAGTCAACATTCTAGCTCAGCACAACATTCCTCACCCAGACATTGTTGTGTCGCAATTTCTTGCTGAAATGAAGCGGGAACCGGGTGTGATCAATACTCGTAACTTATTTGCCTGGATGAAAAGAGTTGAAGCTGAAATCGCAGTCAATAATTATGACGGCGTGCAATGGATTGATGAGGTGATTAAAGGCAAACAAGACACAAGGACGATATTTTGTGAATCTCGTGATACCATGCGTTTGAATCATTAAATACCCTTACACAATTCCGTACTTACTACGGTATTTACTTTTGATAATTTTATATATAATACTCAGTATTGATCAATCGTTGTTCTATTTAATTATTTTCGTCAAATATTATCAGCGGAACACTATAGAATGAAACCTCGCACGCAACCAGCTAGTGATAACGTAGAATCAAAGTGTATCTCAACCGTTAATTCAACCAAGTATTACAGCAAAATGGTATGTCATACAAACATTCATACTAATAGTACGCACTGCCTTTTTGTCTATCAACAATGTCCGACTAACTTAACTGTTCATCCTGACATTGACCATCAAGCCAGAAAATTTACCCGTAAGATGTAATTCAAAAGACTCTATATAACAAGGAGACAAGCCAATGAAAGCACGAGAATTCATTCAATCAGCTGACAAAGATTCAACCTGTGAAGTGGCAGCCCAATTTAGATCAGAGATATGCAAGTCATCGATTGAAACAGCAGCTAGATACGTTTTAGTACCGTTTACTTATGCTTTTTCAACTTGCTGCTTGTGGAGCTCCCGTTCCTCGGGTAGACATAATTCGTTACCAGATCAAGCGAATGAAGATACTTCTCTTCTAATGGAGAAGCGTTAACATCCTAGGCAGGTGTTATGTGCGGTTGATCAACCATGGTGCTAGCCCGCATTATCTGTGACTTCTGGTCAGGGACCAGAAAGTCACAGCAATGATTAGTGCGATACATCGTGAGCATTTTAAGGCAAAAGTATTGGTAGCTTAGCGCTTTTGAATATCCTCATCTATTTAGCCATACTCATACTCAACGGACTATGTTGATTTTCTCTTTTTATCCATAATGAAGCGCCTTTTCTAGCTTGCTCGAGCATGCTTGGCAAATCAACGGGATCAAAGGTGGCAGTGAACACATTATTGTGAGTGATGATGTTACGGTCAGCAACGCATGCTCGCATAAAGTCGGCAATCGAATTACCAAAATGTTGGTATATTATGTCCTTGTCAGCTTGACGATACAGTTCACCGAGATAGACGACAACAGCTTGTATAGCGCGTGCCTCGAATACTAGTAAATCGGTGATATCAGTGATTAATTCGTTATTAAGGAGTTTTAGAATCTCACCTTCACGTTGTCCGTTTTCACGTAATTTATCATCGTAGTGATGGATGAAATGGCATAAGTCATCAAACGATTCGCTGATTAATTGGAGTAGAGGACGTTCATCTGCTATGAAATGTGCACGCAGATAGAAGTCAAAGCTTTCATTTCCGTCTTTGGATTTTCCTGAAAATACGTCTTTTAATCTTAGACGAAATTTGCAGTTGACAAGATATTCTCGCAATTTATTGATGAAACATGCATGTGGTGTGCCATGTACCAAGCGGTTACGAACTTCATAAGCTTCTTTGTCATTGGTAGAAAGATGGATACATTCTGGCGTTAATAATAAGCGTAAATAAATCGCTTCGAATAGGCGCACCTCGGATAACCAGCCAGTATATTTGAAAATTCTATCGAAGTTATCGTCACACTGTTCTAGCTTTTGATACCAGGCGAGACTACATTCTAAGAATGTTAATTCATATTCGATAGCGCCCTCGTGCGCATATTTATGACGCATGATTGGTTTATCTGTTGATATGGGTATTACTGGTGCAACGATGTCAGCGAGTGCAGCTTGTTCAGGATGCAATTTACTTAAATCAACTGAAACATAACCATCAGAAGCTATATTTAAGTTCGCAGCACGTTGCGCTGGTTGCACAAGGTCACTCTTTTTTGATTTGAACAGGCTAGTTTTTGCAGTAGAAACCGCCGGTGTGGTAGTGGTAGCCGACTTTTGGGATTTCGGCATTTTCGCTTTCGCTTTCTGCTTACTCTGATCTGGCTTTGCTGACTTTTTATGAGCAGTGTGAGGAACTGTGGGTGAATTAACATATCCAACCGCACGTGTTGCTTTATTATCAACGGTAGCTGATTTATTCGGTTTCTTTGCTGAGGTGATGGTTGCGTAAGCTGCTTTTAATTTACCGAGTAATCCAGTGGCATCAAGGCACGATGAATACGGAATTTGATATAAACGCACTTCGCCTGGGCACGCAACTAACATATCTGGAGCCGGGAATTTGAGTCTAGCCTCCTCATTAAGGAATGCAAATATAAATCCTTGTTCATCTTCACGCTTACTAGCTGGATCCAGCATATTCGGGTCGCGTAAATGGCAAATGATATTATCTAGCAAGTTCACACAACTTAGGAAATTTTGTAAGCGTTGACCAAGATTGAGTAGCAAATCCTTGTTCAACTGCAAAAGTGCATCTTTCATCAGGATGATGTGGTCATGATAAACAATCATACCTGGTATATTGAGACAATTTAACATTGCAGGTATGCGAGAGATGGGCGATGAAGTTAGTTGTTGAAACGCTATTTCGATATTAGATTCTCTGTCAATTTCGCGGCCCATTTCCAATAGTGATTTGAGAGCTTGCCGTAACAGTTTTATCTTTTCTTGAATGATACTTTCATTTATTTTTTCTTGATCGATTTGAGCCATCAGTCTATTAGCAAGTGTCACTAGCTCAGCATGGCCTATCTTGAAATAGTCATTCATATCATGGTCAGCTTTACCAATGTGATGTGTTAGTATCTGTTCAGCCTTATTTTTAGATATTGATTTCATTTTGGCTAGCATTTCAATAACTTTAAAGTTCTCTTTAAGCTTTGCTATAAATGCTTGCCAACTTTCATCGCTGATTGTCATGCTAAGATTGATTGACAGCGCATTTAAAATGATAGGGCTAAATATAGAGCTAATATCACTAGAAGCTGATTCGAATGCAGCTTGATAGTTTTCAGCGATATCTCTAATTGTTAATAGAATTGCATTTTGCGCTGATTTGCGGAGCCTGGCATTCATTTTGTGCTTGCTGGCTATCTGGAATAAATCGGTGCATCGCTTTGCTGCAATACGGTAATTTTCCAAATCATTAATGAGACTTTCATTAATGGTGAAGAGTCCTATTTTATTTCCGAACTCAATATGGACAGTATGCTGAGTAGCCTCATTATCTGTAGATTTGTTAGCCGACACATCTTTATGCCAGTGATGCGCGACGATGCTTGATTTTATGTTCATAAATAAGTGTTGATCGATCACGCAGCTGAAAAGTTCAGGGTATTCATTCAGCTTTTTCTGGAATGGTAATGCAGCGTCCACTGCATTGATAAAACTATCGCTTCCATCCTTTAAGATAGAAATAATACGGTCAGCAACTTTGTCTAAATCGGTTTTGATGTCATCCAGTTCAGACATCTTCAGTATCGGCATGATTTCATACGCATGACCAGCATGTGTTAGCTTGCAATGGAGAACGATTTGATCTTTATCAAAACATTCAACCTGGTCTATTGTATTGACTGCTGTAATGCGCTGTATCAGTCGCTTATAGTTGGGGAAGGATGCTTGCCAATCTTGTTTGATGCATCGTGTATCATTTGAGTAATCATTTATAAACAAAATCGCGTCAGCCATCTCAATAGCGTTTCTTGGGATGCTATCTGTATCCCTCTGATCTTGTGGTGGATATAGTGCAACGGTTTTGTAGCCGTGTGCGGATAGAAACCGCAGTAAAAAAATACTATAGAGGTATGAATCAGAGACAAATAAATATGGAATCATTTTGTTATTTGCAGCTCTAATATTTATTAAGTCTAAATAAAAGTGATTTTGATCTCCTAATAGTTTTTTAAAAAACTCAAGAACTGCATTGTTATTCATGGTACTTTTAGATTGTACTTGCCGGGCGGCGCCTGATTTCATGTGCTGGTCTCGTTCTTTTGATAATTATGGTTATTATTTAAACACCATGCTATGGTATAAATTCATTCGAGTCAAATTTACTGTGTGATTACCGCAATGCCGCCTAGAACAGCCATTAAATGATACATATATCAAGGGGTTATGAGCACATATTGATTCTCAATCTGGTATGACTTTCACGAATCGACGAACCAGCGCCAAAGATTTTGCCGTATTTCAAACATGCAGATCGCTTACCCATCTCCGTCATTTTGAACATAGCGTCAGGACAAAATAGCCCTAGTCACCCTATCACTGAGAAGAGAATCAGTTAGTAAACAACATCAAATAGTGATATCTTAAATAAATGAATAACTTATAGCAGGGATCTATTGGTGACATGCATGTTATTTTATTACTCCTCTTCTTGGCTTTTTCCCCATACGCCTCAGCGCAAGTACCCGCTCATCTCAAATGCGTACAATTTTTTTATGATCACCCGGCTCAAAATAACAATAAAAAATACCTGAAAGGCCGGATGTACGTAATAGGATTACAAAATTTACTGGGCCATTTTCCTGCGATACAACAATATATTTATCCAGTTGAAACTTATCAAGCAGGGCAATTTGACCGGTGCGAAGCAAATATCTACATTGGTTCTTATTTCAATAATAATCTACCAGATGTGTTTATTAGAGATTTCGTCACGACAAAACAGAATGTTGCTTGGCTAGGCTATAATATCGAGCAGCTAGGATCGCAAGCATTAACAGATCTCTGGTCCGTCTCGCTTGTTTCCTATCAAACCACTAACTGGAACAAGCTAGATGCTAACGGCCGCCCGGGTATCTATAATGATTATCTTTACAAAGGTGAAACCTTTGAGCGTTGTTCTTATCCATACCCGCCAAAGTCGCCTGAATTTATCAACCATTACACTCACGACTATGACATTGCTCTACTAAAGCCATTAAATGCATCAGCCAATAAATATGTCGTTGCATGGGGACAATTCACCTTAGATAAAAAGAAAACGCCCTATATTATTCGCAACAAGAATCATTGGTACGTAGCGGATAATCCATTTAGCTTCATCTGTGATGGTGATCGTTACTTTATCTTTGCCGATGTTTTATTTGATATTCTGAACGAGCCGCCACAAAATGGCGGCAAAAAATTTGCATTTGTACGATATGAAGACGTCAGCCCAAGGCAGCGCCTAACCAATATCACAACAATAGCGGACATTTTCCATAAACTACAAGTACCTTATACGATAGCTATCATTCCTATTTATACTGATCCGCTGCATATCTATCAATTTGGATCTTATATAGAAATCAAAGATAATCCTTATTTCATGGAAGCATTAAAATACTCAGCAAGCAAAGGTGCGAGTTTTATCATGCACGGCGTGAGCCACCAACACATTAATTCTAAAAATCCATTCAGTGGCGTCACTGCAGAAGATTTTGAATTCTGGGATAAAAATAATGAACGGCCCATCAAAGAAGATTCTGTTGCCTATATACTAAATCGTTTAACCTATGGTTATACCTTGCTTGCAAATGCTCATATTAAAGTTAATGGCTGGATGACGGCACATTACTCTGCTTCACCGCTGGATAATGTTATTTTAGGCCAAGTATTCACTTGGGATGTTGGCAGAGGAAATTATTTTGTTAGCAAAGTAAAAAATCTGCAACCATTACTGGATCAATTAACCTTCGATCAGGCAGGCGTCAGCACCGAGATCAATGCAAAACGATTAAGCTTCTTGAAGGATTTAAAAGTCGAAACATTAGATCCCGATTCCCAACTAAACCAAATATTCCCCTATGAAATTTACGGGGACTATTATGGACGCCGCATCATCCCAGAAGACATGGGCAACCTGCAACCTTTCATTAACAACCAAGTGATTACCACCCATTCTGTTGCTGACATCTTACGTGATGCAAAACGCTATCGCGTACTGCGCGATGTCTGGGCGTCGTACTTCATTCATGATTTGATGCTGAATTTACAAAGTGAACACGGCTTAGCGAAAACGGAAGGCGATACTAGTCAAATAAGTTATTTAATTCAGACGATCAAAGATTATGGGTATGAATACATAGACCTGAAAGAATGGGTTAAACTGCACACCAAAGCAAAACGACTTGAGCCTGTTGAACCTTATCCACCTTAAATGTATGGCTTTAATTCTTCATCCAGCCCATGAAATTTTTCTATAGCTCTATCAATAGGGTCTGGAAGCTGATTAAACATGCTTAATGTATTTAAGATAAGCCTGGATGATTCAGGACTAACCGTAGTTGGTGGGATAACTTTGGATGATATTGTTGCCGTAGTCTCACTCTTAGGTTTCTTTTCTACGTAATCGAGATGACTATCTCTCTCCTCACTTTTGAGTCTCTTTTTGTGATTTTTAGCTTGTTGCTTTTTATGCTCTCGAAATGCGTCGTCTGAATGATAGCGCAGTTGAATTTTCAATTTCGCTACCATTGCACTGGTATAACCTCTTATAGGGTTTTGTTGCAATTCTGCAATCTGATGCTTTAATCTTTCTATATGTAATTTTCTTTCTTCCTCTTGAAATCGCTGCATAAGTCTTCCCTTTGTTTGTCGATACCTATTAATGAATCTACCATAGACAGGCTGCGTTCTGTAAGCACTTAGTCATGAAGAGATAAATTCACCGATATTATGATGTGAACCTTTATGCAACACTACTGCACATCTACCAGCTGCCAACCTTTTTTCAACGATATCAACTTTTACAGATAACTGTTCTGTTACTGTGATGCCAATATTTTTCCGAGCATATTGAAATCAGAGAACTCTATCAATCACATTAAATAAACAAGCAAAACTATCTATCATAGACAAAATTCACAGGCGTTTTCGCAAACCTGGTTAGCAGATTCAATCGCAATTTAGTTGATTAGTTTACTGTGACATTTACAATAACTACATGACAGACATAAGGATGAATCATGTTATCAACCTATTTCTATACCATCATTTTACTGATCCTCTCTAACGCCTTCATGACATTTGCCTGGTACGCACATCTCAGAAACCTCAATCATAAAGCACTCTGGATTGCTATTCTTGTGAGCTGGGGTATCGCGTTTTTTGAATATATCTTTCAGGTACCGGCTAACCGTATTGGCTTTTTAAGCGGTAGTTTCACACTAGCTCAGTTAAAAATCCTGCAAGAAGTGATAACGCTTGCTGTGTTCGTACCGTTCGCCGTTTTATATATGCGAGAGGAATTGACTTTAAACTTTCTCTGGGCTGGTTTTTGCATGGTAGGCGCGGTGTATTTTATCTTTCGCTAAATCGAAGTGTCATCCTCGCGCAAGTGGGTGACACGCAAGCTAATCCACTTTCGGTCGCATTACATCACGCCCAGCCATATTGAAAAAATCACCCATTGCAAGATAACAACATGGCAGCTTCAACAATATCAATAAAGGCTAAGCAACTTAGTTAACGCAATTATTCCCGCAGTAATTATCAAAGAAATACTCTTTCACGCAGCGTTTGCTAGTGCAGTCGCTGCAAATTCTATAAAGCACACCTCTGGCATCATTGTGATACTCACAATAGACAACTGGTTGTTCGTAATTGACTTTGACATAGTGGCGGCGGTAATAGTTTTGATAACAGCCTTCGGGCGCGCATGTTGAGGTAGACTGACAAGCGCTGATGGTGGAAACAATCATTAACAAGCCAAGTACCATAATGATGGGCTTCATGCCGAATTTCCTCTTCTTGTTATCCAATTATTATACCACGATTCCCTCCCCCTGGGCCGTTCCGGCTTGAATCACCTGCTAATCAATGTTATTTTTATTATCAATCATCAATTTGTATGGAAACAGCCATGAAAAAGATTCTCTACGGAACCGTGACGCTCGCTTTATTGACTTCCGCCCCCCTCTCTTACGCTGCCTTCGGCATACGCGCAGATCAGCCCTGGTCCGGCATCTATGGCGGCTTCAATGTGGGCTATGGCTGGAATGACCAGAAAGTCAATGAATCAGCCAGCACGATATTTGGCATCTCAAGCCTACAATCCGCCATCAATGCAGGCGCTATCCCTGCTTCGTTAGCCAGCGACCCATCAGGCGCCCTAGGCGGCTTTGAAGTCAACTACAACTATGGCATCAACCATTGGTTTGTCGCCGGTGTAGCGGCTGATTTTGACTGGGCAAACATATACTCTAATGAAACCCTCAATACCAACACTCCTCCATATGTCCCGTTTTCAACGACCGCTCAACAGAGCCTGCAGTCACTCAGCACAATTCGCTTATTGCTAGGTATCACGCCAACGGCTAATTACCCGCTGCTAGTGTATGTGACCGGCGGTTTTGGTATCGGTAAGATGCAGCTTCAAGGTTCTATTTCCAACCCAGACTGCAACTCGTTTTATTGCGGTAACAAAAACACAACCGACATCAACTCCGGCTGGACCGCTGGCGCAGGTCTTGGTTACCAATTAACGCCTTACTGGATAGTCAAAGCAGAATACCTATATTATGCACTCGGCACACAATCGCAGCAGATATTGGATTCCAAATTCCCCAACAATTTCTTGCAGCAAAACGTAACGTATAACGGCAACATTTTCCGCTTTGGTTTGAATTATAAATTCTTATAATCAACTCTATCGACAGGGCGAATAACGGGGCGATGACTTTCGCCCCATTTTATTATCACTCAAATTTTTGGCATCTCAATCCGGTAATTTGCGGTTTTATCAGATGTCTATCTTGCGTATTTTCGGCTATTTCTATTAGCAGCGGTTTCTCATCATAATATTTTTGCAAGATCAAACCTATCATGCGCAGATAATGGTATTCATGCGGATGCTCATTCAGTAACACTATTAAGTCATGCATCTCCAGCTTCGCATTTTGTTCTCGCATGCTGATTAATGCACTCGTCATCTCCGCTTCTGCTAATTTGAGTAAATGATTAAATTGCAAACTGAGTTCGTTAATGGTGTCATCATCCACTTTTTTCTTGGCCGATGATTGCATGATTTTATTTGCTTCGGCGATGACTTCGTCAATGCGCTTCATGGTGTTATCAGATTTAATAATGAACTTGATAACAGCGGGTCGCCCATCGAGTATGTTTTGATATTCCGTTTTAAGTTTACAGAGATCTTCATGTAACTCTTTGACATCTGCCACGGTAATCACCTTAGCTGGATGGCGTTTCATGAGTCCGCCCCTCTTTTGTGGTTATCTTATCATTATACGCTAGTTATTATAAGATATTATCGCTATTATTCAATTATTTATATCGATACCAGCACCATGAGCGCAGGACAGTATGCTTAGGGCCAGAAGACAGAGAGAGCAACCTGACCCCGCCACTATTAGTCTAACTTATAAAGCAATCCCAAATTATACGAGCCAGTATGATGACTGCCAGCTGTGTATTCAGCGCGTAAGTCTATTTTGTTAGTGAGCGCTGTTTGCAGGCCTAATCCAATCTGCGGTTTGGTTTGATATTGATTGCCTACGTGCGGCAGATAAGTGGTATCAACACCAAATCTAGTATAGACCATTGTTTTATCTGTCAGCATTAGCCCTGGTATTAGCGACACACCTAATCCATAGGTCGTTAAATAATTCCCGAAATTTCCAACGTGCACATTCAATTCACCGCCTAAATAAAATTTCTGTCTAGCGCCAAACGTGCCGCCATAACCACCAAACAGATTTCCGATATACCCGCTTTCAGTGTTATATCCACCAACTCCTAAGCTGCCGCCAATATAAGGCGCATTAGCTGCGAAGGTGAGATGACTTGCAAATAGTAATACACAGGCACTAGCATATACTTTCATTTTTTTCATATGTATTCTCCTCGTTATCCGGATTAGTCGCGCCGTGAACGATCAACATAATCCGGATTAGTTCACTCATGACTATTTGTTATCTACTGCATACTCACATGAAGCGGTTGCATTACTTATAGTATTTTTATCGGTCTCAAACACTTTGATCTCACCTGACTGATCCGCCTGATAATATGCGATATCTTCATTATTCTTGTTAGATTGGTCTGTCATACTAAACACAACGGTTTCATAACCGCCAAACACACCAGAGCCATTTACCACACCTTGATTGCTGAATTCAAACCAGCTTTTGTAAGCATTATTTAATTTGCAAACAACTTTGGTGGCAGGTGTTGTGTTAATTGCATAATTAAACACAAGGCCAGCATGATCTGCTGCGTTAATCGTTTCATTATTAAATGGAATCGTTACTGATTTAGGTGCGGGAGCAGCTTGTGCGTTCATAGCTGCGAGTGAGAATACAATAGCTGCGATCTTAATTAATTTCATCTTTCAATCCTTAATGATTTAATAGTTTATTAAATTAAGTTTTTAACTATTCAACATGTGGTGACTTTGGCCTCCTTAATGTAATGTAAATTTGTCGGTTCTTTTTGATACTCTAGAATGTCTCCAGGAACACATGCCAGATAAGCGCAAATTGCTTCCAGTGTTGAGAACCGTATTGCTTTTGCTTTACCAGTTTTTAAGATAGATAGATTTTGTTCGGTGATGCCAATCGCTTCTGCTAGCTCTTTTGAGCGTATTTTACGTTTCGCAAGCATGACATCCAAATTCACAATAATAGGCATGATTTCTTTACTCTACACTGTCAATTGCTGCTCATTTTGTAATTTCACACCTTCCGCCATTACCCATGACATTAAAATGATAATGACGGATGTCAGTATGAGCCCTAGGTTCCACTCTGTTAACGACAGACTTGCATAACGAAAACCAGGAGGGTTGTATGCCGTTAAGATAAAACCTAGTGCAAACGTGCAAAAGGGGTTAACCATTTGCGATAAAAATAATAAATAGCCGGAGTTCTTAATGTAATTAACATTCATTTCAGAGAAAAATTGGGCTTTTTCGTAAAGTGATAATAACTTGATGAGATTGTAAAAAATGATGAGCATAATAATTGTAGGGATCATGCTAATAGTAAAGCACGCAATTCTATCGCTTAACGTGAGTGGATATAAAATAGATGACTGGTAGTCTTTAGGAATCACATTAAACAGTGGATGATTCAATGGCGCATAAGTCCAACCAACAATTTCAGAAACGATATAACCGATAAAGACTATTTGAAAGAAAACCCTAAACAACAAACTAACCAGTTTAATGCGATTCATTATCTTCGTATCCGCCTCGTGACAAGTTCGGCAGAAGATATATTATTAATTATTCTTTATCAATAATTAATTATTGATCATTTTGAGGAATGTTTACATTTCGATCAGCGCCATGATAGCGCCTCAGCGGCAAAATGCTATTCGCAAATACAGCTTTTAATCACAGATGACAGCATCGTTTCCGCATTATCTAGCGCTTTCACATCTTCACCTTCCACCATGATACGAATCAAAGGTTCCGTGCCAGAATAGCGAACCAGTACACGGCCATTTTTGCCCAACATGGATTTCGCTTCTGCGATCGCAGTGCCAACGGGTCCGTGTTCCAAATTAATTTTCTGTCCGGTGACGCGCACGCTGGAAACTTTTTGTGGATAAATTTCTATGCCTTTGCGTGCTGTACTCAGAGGGATTTTATTCACGCTCATGTACTGCAGCACTTGCAGCGCGCTGATGACACCATCAGCAGTGGTATTCACTTGCAAATAAATAATATGACCTGATGGTTCACCACCCAAGGTCCATTGACGATTCACCAGTTCACGCAAAATATTCTGGTCGCCCACGGCTACACGCACGAATTCCAAACCAAAACCTTTCACTGCATTTTCCAACCCTTGATTACTCATCAACGTGCCAACTACACCACCGCGCATGAATCTCGTATCGTGCAAACTCCGGGTCATGATATATAACAGCTCATCACCATCGAGAATATGACCATGTTCATCAACCATCACTAATCTATCCGCATCTCCATCTAGGGCGATACCCACATCCGCTTTTTCCGCGATCACTCTTTTTTGCAATTCTTCCGGATGCTGTGAGCCGCAATTTAAATTGATGTTCATGCCATTTGGAGAGGCATTGATCGCAATCACTTCTGCGCCCAATTCACTAAACACTAGCGGAGCAGATTTATATGCCGCGCCATTCGCGCAATCCACGACAATTTTAAATCCACGTAAATGTGAATGATGTGGAATAGAGCTTTTACAAAATTCGACATAACGCCCGCAGGCATCTGCCACGCGGCGTGCACGTCCGACTTTATCTGCAGGCTGTGACTCCAACGGCATGACGCAGCGCTCTTCAATGCGCTCTTCCAGTTTACGAGAAATTTTGAAGCCTTCCGGCGTAAATAACTTAACGCCATTATCTTCATAAGAATTATGGGAAGCGCTGATCACAATACCAAGGTCAGCATTAAAAGCACGCGTGATATGCGCAATAGCGGGTGTGGGCATAGGACCCAGGAGATAGGTTTCGATTCCAGCCGCTGCGAGGCCTGCTTCCAGGGCGGATTCAATCATATAGCCAGACAGGCGGGTATCTTTGCCTAAAACGACTTTACTGCCTCCCTGCTCGCGTATGACCGAGCCTATGGCCCAGCCAAACTTGACCATGAAATCCGCTGTAATAGGGAATTTACCTACTCGGCCGCGTATCCCGTCGGTACCAAAGTAGTGGGGCGTGTCGTTTGCCATGTAAGCCTCCATGCTTGATCTTTTATTATAAAATTATCTACCGTGAATAAGCAAATTTAAGCCTTGTTTGGTGCCGCTGTTGATTGCACAGATTGCGTTTTATCGACTATCGCCATGCAGTCTGCCAGCAATTTACCATTCTTAAGCTTGCCTAAATACTTTCGCAAGACTTTAGCAATTTTCTCAGGGGTATTAGCCCGACTAAGCGCTGCCTGACAAGCTTTGACGATTTGTTTAGATTCACGCGTATGCAGTAATTCTGCACCAAATTTATTTAAGATGACATCAATCTCATTTTTAACTTCGAGTGAACGTTTCAATACCTCGGGTGAGACTGTTGCACGTTGGGCGTGATTGGCTAAATGACATAAGCGGAAAAATGAAATTTTACCATGATTCGGCTTTTGCGCTTCTACTCTGGCATGATTCATCACAGCAGTGAATACTTGTAGATCTTGTTTACTGAGATGATTATCATTAAAGCTATCTGCCATGACTTCTTTATGCGCTTTATCATAAAATAGTTTTTGCAAGCCTTCAGGGTGTTCCAGCAAACTTAGAAAGCCAGCGTCACTCATCTCTTGCAAACCATATTCTTGTTTTAATGCAGACACCCAGCGTAATTTATCTTCTGGATTGATGACATGACTAACGATTTCAGTAAATAATTTGTAGTCATGCAGCACACGTGATAAACGTTCGATTTTTTTCACAGGCCAAGTACACAACTCTATCATGTCACGCTCGGTAGCGGAGAATCTGGAGGATAACAACATCACCACTTTTGATGTTGAATAATGTTCTTTAGTCAGAGCCGCGCCTGCAGCGCAGGCCAGTAATGTTTGAAAGCGTGGATTTTTTTCCAGTTTTTTCTTTTTGGCCAGTTCAATGATCTTTAGCACTAAGTCTATGCGACCAGATCTGGCAGCACTGATGATGGCTTCGCCGAAAATGTCGGCGTCATAATTATCTACTTCACTTTCTCTATCCGCCCAATCCTCTAAACGTGACAACGCCCATTCATCACATCCTATTTCTAATGCTTCTGCAACTGTTAACGCAAGAACATTAATTTGTCTATTTTTGCTCGGAAATTCACGTGCTAGCAATGTCATGATCTCACTGCCCATCGAATCTATATTATCTCGATTAAGTCGACCGCGGATATAAGCTCGAATGGCGCTGTTTAGTTCATCTTGATTCGGAGAATGCTCAACTATTGCCGAGAGGTGATCGGTTGCTAAAGCGGTATGCCCGCCGCGTAATAAGTGATCGACTGTTTCAGCGCTTGGTTTAATACCTGGCTGTTCCCCATTTGCAAAGACTAAATGGCCGATGTGTTGTCTGCCCATATCTGCCAGTGCTTCAATTTCTTGGTAGAACTTACGCATGTCACCAGAATGCACTGCAATATCATGTAATGCTAATGCGTTACTATTTTGAATACGACCAATCGCTGCTTCTAGCAATACAAATCTATGCGCATCACTGTTGACACCATTTTGCTGTCTAGAAAAGTCAAGTAACTGTGGAATGACATGACTAGTTTTAGCATCGCTTGCCAAGAGTCTTGTCACGGACACACCGAGCTCGGTGTCTAACCACAATAATGAATAATCACCTTCTAGCATTTTTTCTACTGGCGACCAGTCATGTGATTTGTGCGCTTTGATGATGGCAGTTTTGAGCGGTGCCAGATCAACGTGATGTTGAGTCAACTTACTTGGATTGGTCGATGCTTTCATGATCGCTCCATTATTATTTTTTCATTTTTATTGTTGTGCCTTCAGGTTGTACTGGATCAGCAACAGCTGGTTCAGCAACGTTAACAGCAGGAGTCGTTGGCGTCTTGTTAGGAACCTTGACTTCCTCCATGCCAGCATGACTCTCCGTTAACACAGCTTTGCCGCCGCCTGCGGGATCGATAGTGCGTGCCATGGCTTTATATGACTGATCGTTCTTTACTGGCGCCGTTCGTGCCGCAGCGTCTGCAGAGGCTTTTGACTTGCCGCCAAGTAACCCTCTAACTCGATCTAGCAAGCGCATCATAGTAGATTTCTCGGCTGTTGCAACTACTGGTTGTGGTTCAAGTGCCACCGGCTGGCTAGTCACTGCATCTACCTTATTGTTTTTAGTACGTTTATACAGATTAGCGTAGGCGGCTTGCAATTTATCAATCTCAGCGTTTAAGCCTTCCACTTTTTGTCTATCCGCATCATTCAATTTAGGCATGTCCTCCTTACCTTTACCCTGAAGTGCAGCGCCACGTTCCCTGCTATAATGGTCAGCAAAAACAGCATCGCGTTCTTGTTTCAGCACTGCAATTTTTCTCTCGTGATCGTCTACTGGGTTTGATTTAACAGAGACAACCTCACTGACTTGCACCTTCGGTTTCATTACTCTGGATAGTTTCAGTTTCTGAATATCACTTAATAAGTCTGGATTAGGATGATTCATGGCATCCAATGTCATCTTCTGTAAATGGTGATTGAATCCAGCAATTAATTTTGAAACTTCTTTTGGCGGTGCAACACCACTTTCTTGTAAATACTGAATAGCATGATAAACCACTTTTGCATTACGCCATTCTTCTTCAAGTCTATCTTGGCGCATTTCCAGCTTATCCTGCTGATTACGCATGTAGTCAGCCATCACTGTTGGTGATTGAGCGACAGGATCAAATAATCTGTCATGCTTGCGCAACGCTTTTTGCTCCATCAACACTTTCATTGCACTCTTTAATTGCGCTGCATTTTGCACCAACTCTGGATCATCGATACGATTCAATATCGCTTGCATTTTTGAAAGCGGTGGAATGTATCGCGGACCAATGTAAATGGGCTTTTCAGCTGAGGAAACAGCTGGCTGTTCAGGAGCTGCTTTCTCTTCTAACTCTTCCCTTCTTACTTCGGTACGTGAGGTTTTACGGTTAAGCTGAGCAACTAATTCACCTAATTTGCTTATCATAACGTGTGTTTGAGTGTGACCTTTTTCAGTACCGATGCGAGTTGCTATTGCTTGATCATTCAACGCAATTTCAATTTTCTTGAGCAACGCTTGTTGTTGTTCGCTATCAGATAAAGAGGCAAAGGAATTAATTGTACGTTTCGCTTCCGCTACCAAATTCATTAAAATCGCCCTGCGCTGTATCACTTTAGGCTGTGTATGCTCTGCCCGGCTGTCGATATAGTTTTGCATCACTTCAAGGCTAGAGGCGATGCCGCTCTTCACTGACAATAAATCATTAAATTCTTCCGCTTTAAGTGTCGACTTTCTGCGTGCTTCGACAATGCTGACCAGAGAGACTTCGGTTTTTGATTGCTTATCTTGCGTGAGCACAACGGTTTCACTGATTTTTCCCTGTAATAATGCACTGACAAATGGGCCGCTTAGTATGGGTGCAGGTTTGCTTTTTAATGCTTGCGTATAGGGTTCTAACTTGCCGATGATGCTGTTCCAACCTACATAGTCAGTTTTTTGTGAACATCCTACTAACGCGCCTTCGTCATTATGCAGAGAAGGAATAACAAATTTACCAGCTTTTGCGCTTGCTTCCATATGCGCATTCATGTTTTTACTACTAGCAAATATTTCAGTGGCTTTTGCCAGCACTTCTTTCGATTCAGTACTCACCTGCTGCATGGCATTTAATTCTTTTATTTTGCCGTCATTCAATGCTTTTACTAAGACATATGCTCCATAATAATTTCCACCTTCTAGCATGGTATTTAGTACTTGCGTCCAATGTTCAATCGCTTTAGCTTTTTCTACGTCACTATTAGCCACCAGAATATCGTATGAAACATAGCTGAGTAAGGTTTGTCTCGCCACGGCACTTTCTTTGCTTGGGGCAGGTGGATTGACAGCAAGCTTGAATAACACGCTAGATGCTTCATCTACTTTCTTCTTTTCTACGGCTATACTAGCCAAAACTGTCTCGTCTATGCGATATTTTGCTAACTGCGCTACATCACTATCGGTCAATTTATTTTTATTAAGCGCTTTTTCCACAATAATGCGTAATTCATCTTTGGTGTCTTTTAATTTCTTTAAATCTTCTTTCAAACTATTATTGACAGCAATGATTTTTTCTTTCAATACAAGATCGATCGCATCATTGGCAGCCTCTTTTGTCTGCATGGCTGTTTTAATGGTGTCTTTTTTTGATAAATCTGCCGGCACTAGTTGATTCACATAATTTAAATAAGCCGCGCGACAAAGTGCATTTAACTCCATCGCTTTTGCTTGAACCGACTCTGGTGAGTTATTTGTTTCAGCTCTGGGAAATGACATGTAGTCTCTCCTCTTATCTATCTATAGATCTACTTCACTCTAAGTCTGGTTATAAAAGATTAAAAAATCATTAATACTCGAATTGATCATTTCATCCGGCCAGACACCGTCAGCAAGGCTTATTGCTTGTTTATATATCAAATATAGTCTATTTTTCAGCTTAGATAATTAAATCGGCAATGCTTGTAGTAGCCTGTTGATTACGCTATGAATTTCAGACATTCAACTGTAACACTGAGCTCATGATAACAATCAGCATTCAATCACTTATCGCTACTCCATGATAGACTGCTCATTCCAGCCGCCACCCAGCGCGCTGATCAAGCCAACGGCAGAAGTCATGCGTTGATAATTCACATCTGATGCTGTTTTCTCTGCAGTATAGGCATTTGTCTGTGCTGTCAGCACACTGGAATAGGGTACGGTGCCAGCTTTGTATTGGTTGATCGTCAAATACATCGCTTCACGTGCACTGGCTGCGGCTTTTTCTTCTGCTCGATATTGTTCGCCCAAAATACGCAGGTTTGACAAGTTGTCTTCAACCTCTTGAAATGCGCTCAGCACGGTTTGGCGATAGGTTGCGATGGTAGCATCATACCCGGCACGTGCTGCACGAACTTGGGCGTTACGCAAACCGCCATCATAAATCAGCTGGGTAATTTGCGGGCCATAAGACCATGCCATCTTTGGGAATGACCACCAGTGTGCTAATCCTGTGCCTGCAACGCTTGCCGTCCCAAATAAATCAATCGTTGGATAATACGCCGCAATCGCCACACCAATATTAGCGTTAGCCTGTTGCATTAATCTTTCTGATTGTGCGACGTCAGGACGGCGCTCTAATAAAGTTGATGGCACAATAGTCGGAATCGCGGGTGGCGTTATCTTGCGTTTGCCATTCGCTTTAATCGTTAATGCTGCTGGCGGCACGCCAATTAACACGGCGATGGCATGCTCATACTGCGCACGTAACACTCCGACGTTAATCGCCTGGCCTTGCGCACTCTCCAATTGCGCGCGCGCAGACACCACATCAGCACGGGATACCGTGCCAGAAGCATATTGGTATTTCGTCAACTGCAAGGTCTTGCGATAATTACGTACCGTATCATCCAATAGTTTTTTATCCTGATCTAATCCGCGCAATTGATAATAATAAGTAGCCAAAGAGGTTTGAGCAGCTAATCTGGTGGAAGCTAATAATGCATTGTTGGCTTCTGCTCCCGCCACACTGGCTTCTACTTGACGTCGTACCAGCCCCCAAAAGTCAGGCACCCATGATGCGGTAAATAAGACTGAATGTGTTGTGGAAACACGCGTTGCACTGCCAGAAGCACCATTTTGCACCACGGTACCAGATGAATTTGCACCTGTGGGTGTATTACCCGTAAACGAGGTTGAACCGCTGACTGTACGCTGACGATTCACGGTGACGGTGCCATCCAATGTCGGATAAAAATTCGCTCTGGCTTCATCCACTAATGCTTGTGCCTGCGTGTAGTTTGCTAGGGCATTTTTGATATTTTGATTATTCTCATTCAGTTTGTTTTCTAATCGTGACAATTCTGTGTCATGAAATAGCTTCCACCATTCACCTCGATCAAACTGATCTCTTGGTGTGGCAATCTTCCATTCTTTACTCTTGGCTTCTTTGAAGGTTGGTGAGACAGGTGCTGTCGGCCGTTTATAGTCAGGCCCCACAGCACAGGCTGACAACTGCAATATTAATAACACACATACTATTCGACTTTTACGCAGATGGTTCATGTGAAATTCTCCGCGGCAGAAAATAACGTAAATCTGTCTTTTTCCACCAATGCGCAAACTGATTCATATAAAGGTACACCACCGGCGTGGTGTACAACGTTAATAATTGACTGACAATCAAACCACCTGCAATGGCAATACCCAGCGGGCGCCGCATCTCTGAACCGACGCCAAATCCTACTATTAGCGGCAGCGCACCAAACAATGCTGCCGTTGTTGTCATCATGATGGGTCGAAAGCGTAACACGGCTGCTTCATAAATCGCTGCACGCGATGTTTTATTTTCATGACGTTCAGCATGCAAAGCAAAATCAATCATCATAATTGCATTCTTTTTAACGATACCGATCAGCAAGATAATGCCTATCAATGCAATAATACTAAGATCCGTGTGACTGATCATCAATGCCAGCAGCGCACCTACACCGGCAGAAGGCAGTGTTGATAAAATTGTAATAGGATGAATTAAACTTTCATACAACATTCCCAGCACCACGTACACGGCCAGCAAGGCAGCGATAATCAAATACACTTCATTTGATAACGAATCTTGAAAGGCTTGTGCCGTACCTTGGAAAGATCCATGTATACTCGGCGGTAAATGCATATTTTCCACGGTTTTGCCCACAGCTTTCACTGCATCACCTAATGCAGTACCGGGTAATAAATTGAAAGATAAGGTCGCTGCTGGTGATTGACCTTGATGATTCACTAACAACAATGAAGCAGAGGGTTTGAAACTCGCGAATGCCGATAATGGAACCTGATTCCCAGCTGGAGATTTCACATAAATTTGATCCAGCGTTTCCGGATACTGCCAATACTCCGGTGCAACTTCCATCACCACATGATATTGATTCATCGCGGTATACATGGTCGACACCTGACTTTGTCCGAATGCATTATAGAGCGTATTGTCAACCAATTGTGAAGTGATACCAAAGCGCATCGCGGTATCGCGATCGACATTCACATTCATTTCCAGACCATGATCACGTTGATCACTGTTAACGTCCGCAATGCCCGGCAATTTACTTAACTGTTCAGTCACCAACGGCGCCCAATGATTTAAATCCTCAAGACTATCTGCGGATAACGTATATTGAAATTGAGCGTTGCCAGCGCGACCGCCTATCATAATATCTTGTGCTGACTGCATGTATAACGTTGCGCCCAGCACGGTTGCTAGCCTTGGTCGCAAACGATTAATCACCGCATCCGCTGAAACACCGCGCTGCTCCAGGTCTTTCAAAGTGACAAACACCGAACCTGAATTCACCGTAGTACCGCCTATGAATCCAACCACATTATCCACTGCTGGGTCAGACTTAATTAATCGAATGTATTTCGTCAAGATGCCATACATAGCTTGATAAGAAATATCTTGTTGCGCTTGAATAGAACCACCGATACGTCCTGTGTCTTGTTGTGGGAAAAATCCTTTGGGCACGATCACAAACAACACGACATTTAAAGCGATAGTCAGCAACAACATAAACATCGTCATGGTAGAATGGGCTAATGCCCAGCGTAAGGTTTGCGCGTATTTATCACGTACACGCGTGATGAATTCAGTATAGCGATTTGACCGCTCTATTTTTTCCTGACGCAGAAAGAGAGAACACATCATCGGAGTAATTGTTAACGAGACAAACATGGAAACCAGAATGGCGACAGACAAGGTCACGGAAAATTCACGAAATAAGCGACCGACAATACCGCCCATTAACAAGATAGGTAGGAACACTGCGATCAAGGAAAACGTCATGGACATCACGGTGAAACCCACTTCTTTTGCACCTTGAAAGGCAGCAGCCATTGGTTTCATGCCATTTTCCACATGACGCGTGATATTTTCCAATACCACGACCGCATCATCTACCACAAAGCCTGTGGAGATGGTGAGCGCCATTAACGACAAGTTATCCAGACTGTAATCACATAAACTCATCACAGCAAACGTGCCTAATAATGATAAAGGTACAGCCACTCCTGGAATAATCATGGCGCGCAAATTACCGAGAAAGAAATACGTCACCACAATCACTAACAACATGGAAATCACCAACGTCAATTCCACATCATGCAAGGAGGAGCGGATTGTCGTTGTGCGGTCCATCATGACTCGCAAATCCATGCCAGCAGGGATCGAAGCACTTAGTTGAGGCATGATGTCACGTATATGCTCGATAGTTTCCAGCACATTAGCGCCGGGTTGTTTAAACACCACTAACATCACCGCCGGAACATTATTCGCCAAACCGGCGGCGCGTAAGTTTTCAACTGAATCGTCAACTTTTGCAACATCACTAATACGTACTGGTGCACCGTTTCGATAAGCGATGATTAACGGCTTATATTGGTAAGCCTTAAAAATCTGGTCCGATGTCATGATTGAAGATTGAAATCCGCGGTCAACCACATGCCCTTTCGCCAAATTAGCATTAGAGGCGGCTAACACATTTGCCACCTCAGTTAAACCAATGCCATATTTACTTAACGTAGACGGTTCAAGTTCGACACGCACCGCAGGTAAAGAACCACCACCAACGAATACTTGTCCTACCCCGCTGATTTGTGACAGCTTCTGCTGCAAAATAGTAGAAGCCGCATCATATAACTGCCCTTTATCAAATTGATCGGAAGACAGCGAAAGAATTAAAATCGGCGCATCGGCCGGATTCATTTTGCGATAATTTGGTTTGCTCGGTAAATTCGCTGGTAGATATGTCCCTGCGGCATTAATAGCAGCTTGCACGTCTCGCGCCGCACCATCAATGTTGCGCGATAAATCAAATTGCAACACAATTTGTGCCGAACCAAGACTGCTGGCGGATGTCATTTGTGTGATGCCGGCAATGCGTCCTAATTGTTTTTCCAGCGGCGCCGCCACAGAGGTTGCCATGACGACTGGGCTTGCACCTGGCAATGAACCCGTCACAGCGATCGTTGGAAAATCGACTTGCGGCAAAGGTGCGACTGGCAGCAAATTGAAAGCGAAAATGCCGGCAAATGCGATACCAAATCCAATCAGCGACGTACCAATAGGACGTTTGATAAAAATTGCAGACAGATTCATTCTGTCTCTCCATGCGGTTCTGTTGGCGACTTACTCATCCCTAATGAAAGTAATTTTTGATACCAAGTATCAAATGTAAGATAGATGACCGGCGTGGTGTATAACGTTAATAACTGGCTCACCATCAAGCCGCCGATGATCGCAATACCCAGCGGCTGACGCAATTCAGCCCCCATACCGGAACCGATCGCCAAGGGGACAGCACCAATCATGGATGCCAGCGTAGTCATTAATATGGGACGAAAACGTAACAATGCCGCCTGGACAATCGCATCATGTGCCGACATGTGATATTTGCGTTCTTGCTCCAAGGCAAAGTCTATCATCATGATGGCATTTTTCATGACGATACCGATTAACAGGATAATGCCAATTAACGCAATCACGGTTAAATCATTTCCCGTTATCATCAAAGCAAATAATGCGCCCATACCCGCAGACGGCAGCGTTGATAATATTGTTAAGGGGTGAATATAACTTTCATACAACACACCCAACACAATATAGACGACAATGATCGCTGCCAAGATTAACCATAATTCATTGGCGAGTGAATTTTCAAAGATTTTGGCAGAGCCTTCAAACTGCGCCACCATGCTGTCTGGTAAGTGTAAATTTGCGCTGGCGTTGTTAATGACGTTTAATGCAGAACCTAAAGAGGCACCTCGTGCCAAGTTAAATGAAATGGTGGCGACTGGAAATTGCTCTTGCCGATTAATCACAATCGGGCCGAATTTTTGCGAGATTTGCGTGAACGTGCTTAACGGGACCGGTCCTGGTTGCGTGTTGGTATTTGCATTATTACTGGGAGTTGTCGACACGATGGAAGCCGTTTGTGCTGCGGCACCAGGTCGATTGCTATTATTTGCCGTCACACTTAATGGATTTGTGTTGGATGTTGTCACGTTGTTAACAGACGAGTTCACATAAATATTTCGCAAAGCATCCGGTGTCAACTGCATGGCTGGCGGGGCTTCAAGAATCACGTGATATTGATTACGCTGCGTGTACATGGTTGAAACCTGCCGCTGACCAAACGCATCATATAAAATCTGGTCGATGGCTTGCGGTGTGATACCAAGTCTTGAGGCGGTGTCTCTGTCAATATCAATAAACGTTTGTAAGCCTTCATTTTGCAAGTCGCTGGCCACATCTGTTAGCACAGAAGACTGCTGCAATTGCTTGAGTAATTTTCCACTCCACAAGGCAACATCTGCCGCATTTGGTGAGCCCAAACTATACTGATATTGTGTACGACTCACTCTAGTGTCTATTGTCAAATCCTGCACGGGTTGCATATACAACGTCGCGTTAGTCACTGATGTTAATTGTGCCTGAATACGACGAATGATGTCACTCGCACTGGCATCGCGCTCACTCAATGGTTTCAAGGTGATTAACATGCGACCGCTGTTGAGCGTGATGTTCGTACCGTCAATACCGATAAATGAAGATAAATTTTCAACAGCGGGGTCTTTTAAGACAACGGCTGCTAATGCTTGTTGATATTGTGCCATGCGTTCAAATGAGATGGATTGTGGTGCTTCTGAGATACCTTGAATGATGCCCGTATCCTGTACTGGAAAAAATCCCTTAGGGATGAAGAATAATAAACCTAGCGTCATGACTAACGTAGCGATGAATAGCATTAACATCAGTGGACGTCGGTCTAAGACCCAACTTAAAGTTGATTTGTATTGCGCAATCAGAGACTGCAATATATCGCCTGTTTTACGCTCAAAAGTTGACATATCATTTTCATCACGGTGACGCAAAATTCGCGAACACAGCATAGGTGTTAAAGTTAATGAGACAAAAGCAGAAATTAAAATAGTGATAGCGAGTGTTAACGCAAACTCACGAAACAGCCTGCCTACCACATCGCGCATAAATAGCAATGGAATTAATACGCCTATCAATGACAACGTTAAAGACAGAATCGTAAAACCAATTTGCTCCGCGCCTTTAATCGCGGCATGTAACGGCGTCTCGCCTTGTTCAATATAACGCGAAATATTTTCAATCATGACAATCGCGTCATCGACGACAAAACCGGCGGCAATCGTTAATGCCATCAATGTAAGATTATTCAAACTAAATCCCAGTAAATACATGACGCCAAACGTTCCAATTAGTGACAGTGGCACTGAAATACTCGGAATTAAAGTGGCTGAAAGATTACGTAGAAAGACAAATATCACCAATACAACCAGCGCGACCGATAATAACAATTCCATCTGCACATCATGCACCGATGCTTGGATGGTGGTCGTGCGGTCAGATAACACGGTTAAGTTGATCCCAGCCGGCATGGCGCTTTGCACTTTCGGCAGCAATTCATTGATTCTTTGTACAACCTCAATCACGTTCGCGCCGGGTTGTCGTTGAATGTTGACAATGATAGCAGGCTTCCTATTCATCCATGCTGCCAATTGGGTGTTTTCAGCGCCGTCTACCACCGTTGCCACGTCTGATAAACGTACTGGTGCGCCGTTATTATAAGTAATAATGATCGGACGATATTCCGCAGCTGAAAGAATCTGATCGTTAGCGTTAATCATGTATGCCAAACGCGGACCGTCAAAACTGCCCTTGGCCGCATTCACATTAGCTGTATTAATCGCATTGCGCACCGTCTCCAAACTCAAGCCATAAGCTGACAATGCCGTTGGATTAGCCTGCACGCGCACTGCTGGACGCTGACCACCACTGATACTCACTAACCCCACACCACTTAATTGTGAAATGCGTTGAGCCAATCTCGTTTCAGCATAATCTTCTACGGTTGGTAGAGGCACAGAGTCTGAGGTTAAAGCCAAAGTCATGATCGGCGTGTCAGCAGGATTTACTTTGCTGTAAACAGGCGGCACCGGTAAACCTGCTGGTAAAAACGTCGTGGCGGCATTAATTGAGGCTTGCACCTCTTGTTCTGCCACATCAAGACTCATGTTCAAATCAAATTGCAATGTGATGATGGACGCGCCATTCGAGCTGGATGAAGTCATTTGATTGAGACCAGGCATTTGTCCAAACTGCCGTTCCAGTGGCGCGGTGACAGAAGACGCCATGACATCGGGACTTGCTCCCGGATAATACGTCATGACTTGCATCGTCGGATATTCCACTTCCGGCAGCGATGAAACCGGCAAAATGCGATAAGCCAACATACCCGTCAGCAGGATACCAAACATGAGAAGTGAAGTGGCAATCGCCCTGACGATAAACGGGCCGGATAAATTCATGCTATGTGATGCCTTTTAGCTTTCACTGACGGTGCCGCAACCTCTTCTGCAAGCGTGACTTTTGCTCCGTCAGTTAATTTATCAGTCCCGTCTACAATCACACTTTGACCTTCTTTCAGTCCTGCCGAAATGGTCGTGAGTTCGCGCACTGTCACCCCAACTTGCACCGGCATGGCTTGTACTTTCATGGTTTGATGATCTAACACAAATACCTGATTACCTTTTGTGGTGTTTTGAATGGCGGAAGTGGGAATGACGACTGCATGTTCTAATGTTTTCAGCAAAAGCTTCACGTTAACAAATTGGCTGGGGAATAAATGATTATCTTCATTTTGAAATTGTGCTTTCAATGACACCGTACCAGTGGAGGAATCGACTTGACTATTCACCGCCATTAATTTGCCAGTAGCGAGTAATTTATTCTGTTGTCTATCGTAGGCTTCCACCGTCAATGTTTCACCGCCATAAACACGCTGCATCACTTCCGGAATATTATCTTCCGGAATGGAAAACACGACGGTAATTGGATTCAGTGAATTGACAACGGCTATTCCATTGGTATCGCTGACTTGCACATAATTGCCGGGGTCAACGTTGCGCAAACCAATTCTGCCGTCTACGGGTGAGGTTATTTTGCAATAAGTCAGGTTAAGTTTAGTCGCTTGAATTAAGCCTTGATCCAGCAGCACGGTTCCTTCCAGTTGTTTGACCAGTGCTTCTTGCGTCGCCAACGTTTGCTGTGCAATGGAGTCCTGTTTCCACAAACGTTGATAACGTTTCAAATCGATTTTGGCATTGGCGAGCTGGGCTGTGTCACGTTCCAGTTGCCCTGTATCTTGTACTAACTGAGCTTCATAGGGGCGCGGGTCAATTTCAGCCAGCACATCCCCTTTCTTGACCATTTGGCCTTCCAGAAAGAGAACTTTCATCAACTGGCCATTAATCTGGGTGCGTACTGTCACTGAATAAGTGGGTGTAACGCTGCCTAATCCTGCGATATAGACGGGGATGTCTTTGGTTTTAGCCTCGGCGGCGACCACCGGCGTTTGCGGTTTAGCACCGCTGCCATCGTGCGTGGGAGCACTATAAAACTTAATAATCCCCGTTGCCAACAAGGCAATCAGCACTATCGCCCAGAAGCCTGTGCGCTGATTGAATGGCCGAGGTTTTTTAGCTGGAATGGATGCTGATTGGCGGCCAGAATCCATGACGGGATGTACCTCCCTGAATCGGTAGTGGGCGTTCTTGCCCTATCGTAATATTGTACTAGTATTATAAGGCTGACGAAAGCGATGCTTAGCGCGCTTTTTCCTCTATTGGCAGCGTAAAACAAAACGAAGCGCCGCCCTCTTCCCGGTTATGTGCCCAAATTCGCCCGCCGTGGGCACGAATAATGTAGTGGCACAGCGCCAGCCCCAAACCCAAACCACGCTCTGACTTAATTAATCGGCCGCGATAGAACTTTTCAAAGAGCTTATCCACCTCTTCTTCCATGATACCCGGGCCTCGGTCTTCAACACATACCAACAGGTAGTTGAAGTCCTTTTTGACAATGATATCAATGACTGATTCAGGTGGTGTGAATTTGACGGCGTTATCTATCAGGTTCATCAACACTTCCTGCATGAATACGGGGTCATAAGCGGCAGCCGGCAAATCATTATCGACCTTCAAATTAACTTCACGCTTCGCGAGTTTTTTGGCGCAATTTCGCAGCACTGTCTTTAGCACATCATTAAAAGGCAATACTTGTTTCTGCAAATGAATATTATCCGATTCAAAGTCAGAGATTTGTAATAAGTTGTTTATCAATCGGCTTAATTGTTCTGATTCCAGGTAAATGGTTTTGGCCAGTTTGCTGATTTGCGCCGGGGTGAGTTCTTTTGCCAATTCGATTTCAGAACTACACGCAGCCATGATAGAAACTAAAGGCGCTTGTAAATCATGTGCAATAGATTGTAACAAAGCATTACGCACGCGGTTAGATTCGCTCTGCAATTCTGTCTTTCTGGTTTGCTCCTGCATACGGTCAACCTCTAATGCTAACGCAATCTGGTTTGCACAAGCTTCGAGTAAATGCATTTGCTCTGGCGTGAATAAATGACTTGTTTTAGGCTGTACGCGCAATACACCAATCGCACCTTGCGAGGCTAGCAAGGGAATATAAATGGCGTTGGAAAATGGCAGTGTGTCTGTTCCCAAACCGGCTTTTTGCCCCATCTCATAGACCCATTGTGCTACACCTAATTCTTTATCATCTAATTCGTCGTTTTTATTTTGCGGTGCCAAGACACTATTTTGCGGAATCAGCGCCATGAATTGACTGTTGAACAATTCTGCCAAATATTCCATGCCTGTATTTAATAACTTACCAACACCACGTGTATTGGATAATCGACGGCTCAGGTTGTAGAGCGCAGACATTTGATTCTCAATATGCTGAGCGGCTTGTGCCTGAGCCCGCGTCACGATAATCAAATGACTAATTAACTGGGTGACTAATAACAGTAGAAATAATGATGCGAGATAACTGATGTCTGTGATGACAATTTTATTAAATGACGGCACAAAGAAATAATCATACGCCAGCACGCTTAAAATAGAGGATAAAATGGCCGGGCCCATTTTACCGAACATGGAGACAGACATCACTGCCAGTACATAGATCATCACCACGGTTGCTGAATGCATATACTCAGAAACAAAATAATTAATAATAGTCGCGGCAGTAATGGTCGCCACAGAGATGAAATAAATGAACCATGGTTGAACTTTTCGCGTGCGTATTACTTTTTTCGTACCGGTGTTGTCCAGCGTGCCTGTCATGATGTACACATCAATTTCACCTGATGCGCGTACAATTTCATCTGCCAAATGATGGCCAAATAAAGATTGCCACCAAGGTTGAATGTGTTTCCAAACCATGATTTGCGTCACGTTCTGTTCGCGTGCAAAAGATAAAATTTCTTTGGTGATATTGCTGCCTATCAACTCACGAGTTTCGGCACCCAATTGCTCTGCCAGACGCAAATTTAGAATTGCACTGTTATGATTTTCAACTGATGCCTGAATAGCGGGTGTATTCACAAATACTGCGAGCCAAGGCACTTTCATGTTAGTGGCAGTTCGACACGCGGCACGAATTAATTTAATTGATTCAGGACCGGGCCCCACACACACCAGAATCTTTTCTTTTGTTGGCCAAATGTGCTGGATTTTTTCGCCTTTGCGATATAACAGCACTTCTGTGCCCACGTGCTCCGCAGTTGTTCTTAATGCTAATTCACGCAGCGCAATTAAGTTGCCTTTGCGGAAAAAATTACGCTGCGCAACTTCGGCACGCTCTGGATAATAGACTTTGCCATCTTGTAATCGCTTCAGTAATTCTTCTGGCGGCAAGTCGACTAATTCAATGGTGTCGGCTTTATCTAACATAAAATCTGGTACTGTTTCTTTGACACCGGCATGAATAATGTGTGACACGCTGTCATTCAAACTTTCTATGTGCTGGACATTGAGTGTGGTGTAGACGTCGATCTTACAATCCATTAATTCTTTAATATCTTGCCAGCGCTTGTTATGACGACTGCCAGGGGCATTGGTATGCGCCATCTCATCAACTAAAATTAATTGCGGGTTGCGCGCGATAGCTGCATCAAGATCAAACTCTTCCAGCTTTTGTCCGCGGTATTCTATGACTTTGCGTGGTAAGATTTCAAAACCTTTTAATAACGCATTAATTTCTGATCTGCCGTGTGACTCGGCAATACCGATCACCACATCAATCCCTTTTTCCCGTAGAGCCATGGCATCTTCCAGCATGGTATGCGTCTTACCCACGCCCGGTGCAGCACCGAGGTAAATTTTGAGTTTACCGCCGGTTTTATCGTGTTCCTCTTCTTTGACACGCTTGAGTAACACTTCTGGATTTGGTCTGCCGTCCATGGTGGTTTATCACGCTCCGTATTGTTTGCGTAATGCCAGATTCAACTCTAACACATTTACTATTTTCTCACCGATTAATCCGTTAAAAGGTGCTGCTGCATTCGCATTAATGAGTGTTGCAATTTCGCTTTTCAGCTTAGCTGACGGTTGATGCAATTTCAGAGCCCAGGCATTAGCAACTCTATCAAGCTGTGCCAACGCATTTTGTAAGGTGATATGCGGATCCAGCCCAGAGGCTGAGGTCATGACCATATCAGCTGGAACGGCTTGCAGTTCTGCTTCCGGATGGTCGGTGCGCCACATATCAAAGAAATTGGCTTGAATTTCAGGACCTGCATTAACCGGCTTAAAGCCAGACTTAACACGTACCGGAAATTTACCAGGATTTTCATGTGAATAAGAAACGAAAAACTGCACGGCTAATTGCTGTGCATTTTCCGCCGTGGTGTATTCATTCACATGCGTTTGCTTCCACTCATCGAGTAACGCCTGATGATCTTTATCTGCTGCGACCCAGGCCGTTGCCTGCTTGGGATACAATAACGCCCACTGCTCTACCAGGTGCGGCTTACCTGCGAATTTATCTTGTTGAAACCATTTTTCAATATCACGCCCTACCAATGCGCCAGATTGATAGCGCACCATCGTGCCCAAACTACGCGCCACGCGCATGCGTAACTTGCCGTTAGAAGCCGCTAACGAGGAGGAAGCAGATGCTGCCGCATCATAATTGGCAGCAGATGGCCGTGATTGAAAATAAATGTCTTGCGTAAATGCTTGTGCAATGAGTTTTGATCCAACAGGATGACCATCATCACCAGTCAAAAGGCTTCCCGTTGCCTGAAACGGAAAAAGATATACGCCCGCTAGCCATAAAATAAATGGATAGACCACACAAGTCAGTACGACCATGACGCTTAATAATAAAATACTTTTCCTCAGACTTTGCAGCATGCACACATCTCCACGGTCAGATGAAATTCAGACTGACCATCAACATATCAATCAGTTTTATCCCAATAAACGGCGTAATGATTCCGCCTAATCCCCAGACTAATAAATTTCGCCGCAACAAGGCGTCCGCGCCTAATGCTTGATAACCTACACCCTTTAGGGCCACAGGAATTAAGACTGGAATAATGAGCGCGTTAAATATAATCGTCGATAATATCGCTGAGGTTGGCGAGTGCAAATGCATAATGTCCACCGCAGCCAGCCACGGCAAACTGCCTACGAACATGGCGGGGATGATCGCGAAATATTTTGCAAGATCATTGGCAATGGAGAACGTGGTTAAAGCACCGCGTGTTATTAATAATTGTTTTCCAATTTCCACGACTTCAATCAGTTTGGTCGGGTCGCTGTCCAGATCCACCATGTTGGACGCTTCTTTTGCGGCATCAGTGCCTGCATTCATGGCAAGAGCAACATCCGCTTGTGCTAATGCCGGTGCATCATTCGTGCCATCACCCATCATCGCTACCAATTTGCCATCTGCCTGTTCTTGCTTGATATAGGCTAATTTCGTTTCAGGTGTGGCTTCCGCAAGGAAATCATCAACGCCTGCAAGCGCTGCAATGGCTGCTGCCGTACGCTTGTTGTCGCCAGTGATCATCACCGTTTTCAAACCCATACGACGCAATCTTGCGAAGCGTTCTTGCATATGTGGTTTCAACACGTCTTCCAGCATAATAATGCCGGCTATTTCATCGTCATCAGAAATCACTAACGGTGTTGCGCCTTTAATCGCAATGCTGTCTACGGCCTGCATTAAATCAGCTGGGATGACACCGTGGCGGCTTTCTATGTATTTGATCATGGCATCCGGTGCGCCTTTGCGTATGCGTTTGCCGTTTGGCAAATCAATGCCACTCATGCGCTTTTGTGCGGTAAACGGCATGGCTTTTGCATCACGCGGTGCTTCAATAGTGATTTGATATTTCTTTTCGAACAACTGCAAAATGCTTCTTCCTTCGGGTGTCTGATCGGAAATCGAAGCAAGTGCGGCCAGCTTTCCTAACTCATGATCGGAAAAGCGACCCACGGGAATAAACTTGGTGGCGCGACGATTGCCCAACGTAATCGTGCCGGTTTTATCCAGTAAAACAATATCAACGTCTCCAGCCAACTCCACGGATTTTCCGCTTTTTGCAATGATATTTGCTTGTAAAGCTCTATCCATGCCGGCAATACCAATCGCAGCGAGTAACGCACCGATGGTGGTGGGAATCAGGCAAATCAGCAACGCGATTAAGGTCGGGACATCGGTACCAAGACTTTTCACAGGTTGAATACTGCCTAGATAATCCATCATGTAGAGTTCAGCATGATGCGACATGGGCCAGAGTGGTATCACCACAATGAGAAAGATCAGTGTAAACGCAGATAAGACTAATGACAGTGCCAATTCATTTGGTGTGCGTTGCCGAATCGCACCTTCGACCAGATCAATCATACGATCGAGAAAGGAATCGCCTTTGCTGCCAGTGATTTCTACCACAATACGATCTGATAACACCATGGTACCGCCAGTGACACCTGAGCGATCGCCGCCGCTCTCGCGTATCACCGGTGCTGATTCACCGGTAATCGCCGCTTCATCAATGGAAGCAACGCCTTCTATGATTTCACCATCACCCGGAATGATTTGCCCTGCTTGCACCACGACTTTATCGCCGCGGCGTAACGAGGTGGAAGACACTTCATCTATGGAGTCATCTGAATTGAGTCGGTAGGCTATCGTATCGCGGCGTGTTTTCTTCAAAGAATCTGCTTGTGCTTTGCCACGCTCTTCAGCGAGCGCCGTCGCAAAATTAGCGAACCAGATAGTCACAAACAGCCACGCATCCAGTGAGATAAAATAACTGATGGGAGTTTGCGAGACTTCACCCGTCCATAACAGTTGAATAATAAAACCTAATGTTAACAGCGCCCCAATCTCCACCACGAACATCACTGGATTTTTCCATTGAATATCCGGTCGAAACATCGTGAATGCATGTTTGGCTGCTGAAATAACAATGTCTTTTTCAAATAAACTGCGAGCAGTTAAGCGGCGCGATGCGGTATATAATTCTTGACTCATAAACATTCCTTGTCTCTTAGCTGCCAAATGGCATTGGGCCAAAATGTTCTGCGATAGGACCTAAGACAGCGGCAGGTAAAAATAATAAGCCGCCAATGATGAGGATGGTTCCCAACAACAGACATCCAAAAGTAAACGTATCTACTCTTAGCGTACCAATACCGACTGGGCTTGATTTCTTCGCACCTAAAAATGCGGCCATCGCCAACAATGCAATCATGGGAATAAACCGGCTAACTATCATGATGACACCGGTCGTGATATCAAAAAATATGCTGTTAGCTTGCAAGCCATCGAATGCAGAGCCATTGTTTGCTGAAGCAGAAGAAAATTGATAAAGAATTTGTGAAAAACCATGCGCACCAGGATTTGTTGTTGCATCCAAACCCCAAGCAGTAGCTGCAAATAATCCGGTGGGTATTAATATTGTTGCAGGGTGAATTAACATGGCCAGAATGGTGAGCTTCACTTCACGACCACCGATTTTTTTCCCCAGGTATTCCGGTGTTCTGCCTACCATCATGCCAGCAAGGAAAATACCGATGATGATGTAAAGCAGCATGTTAATCATGCCTACGCCTTTACCGCCGAAGAAGCAGTTCATCCACATCCCAACCATAGGGGCTAAGCCAGCAAGAGGATTTAAACTGTCCGTTTCAGCATTCACTGCACCACACGTCACATCTGTGGTTAATGCCGCAAACGTTGCACCCGCTGCAGTACCAAAACGTAATTCTTTGCCTTCTAAATTTCCCAAATGCTGATCGACCGGCAGCGCGGAGACGGCAGGAATATCGATAGATAATTTATTATCTGGCAGCACATTTTTGGCAAATGCATACGATTGAGCACGGTGACTCAGTAATGCTGGATTTGGTTGCAAGGTGTCATAAGCAACCGTCCAGTAAATGCAGCCCATTAACATGACCAGCATGACACCAAAAATAACATAACTATGGCGTGGTTGATTTAGCATTCGTCCATACATGAGAACTAACGCAAATGGAAATAACATCATCGCCAAGGTGTTGATGAAGTTTGACAACGCCGTTGGATTTTCAAACGGATGCGCCGAATTCATGCCATAAAATCCGCCGCCGTTTGTGCCCAGCATTTTTATCGCTTCGAAAGCAGCCACCGGCCCCACCACAATGTTTTGCGTGCCTTGTTCTAACGTGGTCACATGATAAGAACTTTGCAAGGTCATGGGACTGCCTTGTTGCAGGAAAATTAGCCCAAACACCAGAGCAAATGGTAACAAGAGATAAACCACCACTCGCCACACATCCACAAAGAAATTGCCAACAGATGGATCACCGCGCAATGCACGAATGATTGCTGCTAACACACTGACACCAATGGCGGCAGATAAAAAGAAATTCGTAAAGCAGAAAAAAATCTGACTGAAATTCGAAAACTGTTGTTCGCCCGCGTAATGCTGTAAATCGGTGTTTGTCATAAACGACGCGGCAGTATTAAAAATGGTTGAGGGCGCCAGCATGGTTTTACCATCGGGATTTAGTGGTAAATAAGGCTGTAATGCTAATATCGCAAAACCAAAAACAAATAATACTGTATTGAATGTTAATAACGAGCGACCATACTGTTTCCAATTTTGCTGACCACTATCCAGACTGGATTCCAAGCTCTTTAACAGAGGCAATGATTTTCTACTATCCATTATGAACGCAAGATACTTGCTTAAGGGAATGGCGGCAAGTATTGCTGATACAATCAATAATGCTGGTAAAACCCACGTTTGTGTCGCCACAATCACTCCTTGTCTAAAACCATTCTGGACGAATCAACGTCACCATCAGATAAATGAAAATCAATACCGTCACAATCAAGGTTAAATAGATCATCTTCTATCCCTAGATGTTTTCGCAGGCGAGCAGGAATAAATAACAGAGGCCCATGGAGCAGATGCCTAGCGCGAACATGGCTGGCAGCCAAAGAGAGAGGTTCATGCGATTCATCCTTAAATCATTGAGTATTCAAGTATAATAGCAAAAATTGTTTATTTACGATATATCAGAGATACGATAAAATCGTTTCTTTTTGGAGGGTATCACCATGTTAAATAGAGTTCTGGCAGGCTTGACCGCCATCTTGGCTATGGTCAGCGGCACCACTCTGTTCGCCTTCCCACTCACCATTAGCAATACAGCTAACCACGACATCTCAGTCACGATTAATGGGGTTTGTTCGCATGAGTTTGGCGTGATCAACACCATGACTAACAGAACCGTCGATGAATCAACCTTAACACGACTCTGCAAAAATCAAGCCAGCCATTGTTTGGCACAAATTTATCATTCCACCATCTGCCGCGATAAATTAATTGCTAACTTTTATTTTAATACCAGCAAAGGCAATACCGGGGAAGCTGCCACTGTGCCGCCTTATCATTTAGCCATTCAACCTTATGCCGCTATACTCTCGATGACATAATGCTAGCCAACAGAAGAATCATTGCCGTTGCTTTGGATGCCGACGGAAGCAGTTATGGAAAATTAACCTCTGATTTTTACCATCTACTTTGCTCAGAATACCTTGGCTTCTGTTTGCAACATCCATCTCAATTTACTGCTGAAGATGCCGCTGAATTTTCAACACGCATGCAAACCAAGTATACTGCTTTTCTTGCGCAGACTGCGGAAAAACAAGCGGAAGAGGTGATGCGATGTATAGGTGACATCATTGGTTATGGCCATGACGTTTGGCCTAATCAAGCCTATACGAAATTGGAGCGCTATCATCTCGCTTATCGACAGCTGCTAGCCAGCATCAAACGCACTAACCCAATCTGGTTAAATGAGTTGTTTGCTGCCGCGAATTTTGTGATTCGAGACTATACCGCCGCACTCGCCATGCCCGGTGATTTCATGCTGGTAGGCTCATTCTCCAATCGCTTGTACCAATCACTAGATAGAGCGGCGATGAAACAAAATTTCACCCACTCATTCTTTCATGATTTACCTTATTTTAGCTTAAGCATGCGCGAATTTTTTCGTCAGCAAAATATTGATGTGCTGCTTAATCCGGTACTTTTAACTGATGTTGTCGCAGAATTAGCGCCGGGTGAGTACATGATGTCTACCCTCACCGGCTCAAAAGAGCACACTGATGTAAAATGTATTTTTGATCATTCAAAAGTTTCCTCTACGCTGCTAATCGCGCAAAATCTCGCGAATCGATTTCCGCATGAAAAGATCCGTTTAATCGTCCTGGAAGATAAAGACGATATCATTAAGAAACTGGTTGAAATATTCGATACCGTTCAAGCCTTGCTGCCAGATAATGTCGAGTTAGATGTTTGTCGTCTTTTGAATGGCTTGACTCACATTAAACTGATACCGGGAACCGGTCGAATCAACCCACATTATGCACGTGATATCCGCCATTTATTAGCGCTGGCAAAATACCATAGCTTGCTAGAAAATCCGCGCTCAGCTTCGGTTGACGTGTATCAAGGTGTCGATTTCCGTGAATTTTATGCGTATCAAGAGTTTTCTGCCGGCCGCAGTATTAAACGCGTCAAGACCGGCAGTCATCAACTGTATGAAGATGTATTTTACGTGGTTTTAAGGTACATCATTCACCATCATGGCATGGACCTACTTGATTTTTATCGACGACTACAACAGGCTGATAATCAGCTCACATCAGAGGTGCTGGACAACTTCCGCGAACAAATGACTGCAACACTAAATGATTTCTCAGCTGCAAGCGCATGCGATCATGATGAGGTAAAATCCAACGCTACCTTGTCAAAGATCTATAAAAGATTTCATCGTTACTTTAATGCAGTCGCACCGAATTTCATTGCACGCATCCTCTATTTCGTGCACAAGGAATTTTTTATCGATATTGCGGCAATGGCGGAAGAAGATGAAGACATCGGTGTCTTAATCGAACCACGATTCACCTTAAAAGCGCATCAAAAAGGTTATATTGCGAAACACCACTTCATTGAAGACCTGCACTATCTCACTTATTTTCTGAATGATGATAAACCGCCCGTCTACTTTTTTCTGGATAGAAGATTCACGGACAAAAAGCTCTATCACGAGATTAAGGAATATGACGAAGCACTGCCAGCACATGCACCTGTGGATGCGCAGCCCAATCCACAAAACACACACCTGACTTATAACAGTTTAATTAATCTGTTTCGCAAACATACGCGCAAAGAGAAAAAGCTGCCTGAATTTAGAAAATATGCCAGCGCTTCTTATTAATTTTATCTCTTATTCAAAATGACCGTAGCTCGGTTTTCTTGAAAATACATTTACTGCTATGCGTGTCGGTGGTAATGGTTGCTGCCACTCAAAATAGCCCCGGCCTCTAGTTGTATCTCTACCATTCGCAGGTTCTGGTTTGGTGGTAATAACTGAACCTCTCTCCAACGACGTCGGCGTTTTACCCTGATTTAATCTTGTTACTATCGTTGCTTGATCACTCACACGCTCTGATGTTGGCAGGGCTGGTGGTGTTAACGGTTTTTCGCTTTTTGCATTAGTACCGTACCACTTCGCCTCCACATACTGTTTTATCTTATCAGCGACCAAACGAATCGCCGTAGAAGCAACACTACCAACGAACGCACATCCAGAAGCACCCGCGCTGATCGTCACGCCCATCGCCGAATAAATTTTACCGAAGATGGGCAGCGTTACCGCATTACCAATGACGCCAAACGCCTTCATCATGGTGTTAGTAATCACTTGTAAAGTCGTTGAGATAAAATCCGGCATTTTGGAAACAGCCATCGAGCCTAAGGCTTTCATCGCTAGCGGCATCACAAAGGTATACACCACAATCGTGGTGGCTAAACTCAGTGCCGCTAATAGTCCCCCGATGACATGGCCAACTATTTTTTTTACGGCTGGTGATTTTGTACTAATAAACAATCGATCTGCCAAATCATGTCCTGCCTTCCATGCTGTCTTAAAGTTTTTGACTGGAGATGTCACTGCCTGGCCGATAAAAAAGAGAGTACCAAATATTATTCTACCGGTTAAAGCCAAGCCGTATAGTGCGCCATAGGCGATAATCTGTGGTGTAGTTTTGATACTTTTCCATTCTAAATGGAATTCAGCATATTGCATGCCAAACATGCAATAGCGATATAATAAATACGGTAAATACTCAGTGAATAAACGCGCAACATTTTTGACTTGTCCAATTAACTTGAAGAGGGTATTCAATATCAGCACTATCGGCGCTTTTACAATATTGAATATCTTTCTGCGCGGCGTAGCATCGTCTTGCCAGCCAATGAAATGCTTGGCGATGCTCAGCCAGGATTGTTGTTTGTCTTTGGCTAAACGATTTTTAAGGCCAGTAAAAGAAGTGATGCGCGAGATCGCATTATCATGTTGCTTCAATTCAGGTGGGAGTGTAGTAGCATAATCATTATCAAGATAGAGCTGGTCTAACTCAGCTTCAGTTAAGAAATAACTAGGTAACACTGACTCGCAGCCTATGGGTGTATAAACAGCATCGAAGGCTCGAATGTGTTGTAGCTTTAACTCATGGCTCAATCTATCCAGTGCATCGAAGGTTCGACCTGCATCGGCATTGAAATGGCGCGCAAACATGATTGGTTGTTCTCGTTATTTTGTGTGTGTGCATATTATATCTAGACATTTATGCTGTTTATTAAGTGATTATTAATTGTCACAATTTTTAAGTTATTGTATTATATGATTATATTATTGATGTTTAGTTTGCATCGTTTCAAGTACTGGCGCTTATGTTAATATTGATGAATTCGCATCATCTAAAAGGATTTAGCTCATGCAACAATACCAAGGTGTTACCGTTCGTTTTCTGCGGCCAGATGAACGCCTGATTCAATCAGACGAAAAAGAAATGCCTCTGGTACTCGAAGCAAAAGATCAAAAAGATTTAGGCTTCCTGAAAGAATTTCTTAACGCACATTCCCAACAAATTATCGCAGATGCTGCGCAATATGGCGCCGTGTTGTTTCGCGGGTTTGACATCACCTCTGATCACGATTTTGAACAAGCGGTATTAAGCATTCAGGGCTTACGCGGGATCAGCGAAGCATTCATGTCTGAACACGGTCGCACACATGTTGGTGATTTGAAATATGTACTGCACACAAACTCTATCTACAAAACCGGTGGCACTTTATATTTAGGCGGTTTCCACACCGAAAATTATTACACGCCAGACGTCCCGGGTTATATTTCATTTTGCTGCCAAAAACCGTCTACGCTAGGCGGCGAAACTGGCTTAATTAACATGGAAAAAGTATACCAGCACTTAGCACCCGCCCTGCAAAGTAAACTGGAACGTAATACCTATTTTGTTGCGAAATGGTTAGTGGCAGATGTTGCTGAGCGTTATCAAACCTCACCAGAACGTATTGAAGAAATTTGCCGTCAATTCCATTTACCAGTCATTGGCAAAGGCAAAGACAAATTAATTCTTATGTATAAACCCAGTGTTTTTATTCACCCTATCACCGAGAAAAAAGCGCTGCAAATTAATTTGTTCGAGCTGCCCACATTAAACAAAGCACTACGCCAGGAGTTCATGCAAGACTACGCGGGTAAAACCTGGTTCTGGCATCGTTTCATTTGGCATATACCACAAGGCTTATTCAAGGTGATCGAAAATATTTATGTATTTTTCGCTTCGTTTTTTCATTCACCCAGCGAAACCATGCAAATCGCCATGTCTAACTTGAAAACCTTCAAGGCAACTCACTTACAGTTTGGCTTACCCAACTTTAATAAAACCAAAGTCGGTTCGTGTTTTGATGATAAAGATGTACGGGCACTGGCGAAACTGATGCGTAGCTTCTACTGTTCATGCTTGTGGAAGAAAGGCGACATCCTGTTTGTTGATAACCGGAAAGTAGCTCATGCCGGTATGCCAGGTGCAGGCCCACGCACCATACGCGCCATGATCAGCAACCCGATTTCCATGGGTTATACATTCGCCGAGCCTGGTTATTTGGCTTGTGAATATCGCAAGAGTGAAAGCATTGGTTACTACATCGCAGTGACAGCAGAAACACCTTCTGTCTGACTGATGTATTGAATCATGTGCTTGCCGAATTCCTGACGGAAGGCTGGCGTTAAATTACCAGAGAGCACCAAATACAATTGTTTGGTGCTTTCATTGCGCATCAGACTGATATCCAGCACACTGTCGACAATAGACAAATCATATTGATGAATCGCTGCTTTTTCCATGTCATATCCAAACAAGGTTTTCTCTTGTGTTGGATCAATAAAGTTATGTAGTAAATTTATATTGATGATGAATTGACGGCTATTACGCAATGCATTCAGACGTCCATACATTTTCAATACCGTCGGTTTGATTTGCAGCTTGCTAAAGATAGCGCAATATAATGTCGTCGCCACGCTCATCAAAAAGTTTTTGACAAACTTGCGGCGATAACTCTTGTCCAGACAGGCGTTCTTCACCATCCCGGAACAATTTTGGTATGGCTCCGTATCCAGGCGTGACTGCTGAATTGATTTGGCAAAACCAATTAACCCTAATGGTGCATTGAAATTAATTTTGACCGGATCCAGGCGCAGGAAACAACCTATCATTTTTTCATGCTGATCATTGTTGCGCACAGAACGAATGATATTAATCAGTGCTTGCTGTTTCATGTGACTGGCGTACTTCTTCAACGTCATGGCAAGCGCAGCGCAAACTAAGTCGGTAATACTAATCGCAGCGCGACTGCACAAGCGATAGACGTTATCCATAAAGTGCGGCGGTAATTCCAGATAAGTGGAATAATGTTGTTGGTCCATATTCGTCATAATGTGCTGCTCTGGCATGGAAACCAGAGCCGCATCGTGCAGATAGCGCTTCCAGAACACAATGTCTTCATTTAGGTAACGATTCAAATTATCCCGCTCATACGCGACATAGTCATGATATTGTTCATGCTTCACAAGCCCTGGCATACACGCATATTTGAGATAATGCAGGTATGCGGCCGATAAGTCAGCGAAGAAGATAGACTCTGACGCATCGTCAAATAAAATATGCGAAACAGAGATTTGAATTTCACTCACCTCACGCGGCAAATAAAATAATCGCACTGCCATCGGTTTGGTATTTTTATGCCAAATGGGGCGATTCAAAATTTCATCCAGCGAAGCACTTAATGCCGCTTCCGTATCGCGTGGAGTCATGTCTGAAATATCAGTCACTTTGATATCAATATGTTTATGCTGATGCAAGGCTAATAACGGTGCGTATTTGACAACACTAGCAGTTAAAATACCGTGTTTTTTCAGCACCCAATCCAGCGCCAACTCTAATACTTTCACATCCAGTTTGCCGGCAACGCGGCGTCTCGCGATGATGTTGATATTCTGCAGCTTGGGCTCAAAGAAATTGGAAATCCAGAAGATGAATTGAAAGTCAGACAATGGCACTCGTCGTGCGTGAATCTGACGCTGTTTGCGCGGTTTCACGTCCAGCACAGATTTTTCTGTGAGTGCAATAGCACGCGCCAACTCACGAATCGTGGGTGATTGATAAATCAAATCTAACTTGATGTGCTTGCCTAAGGTATTTTCAATTTCCACTATCATGCGCGCAGCGATCAGCGAGTGCCCGCCCAATGCGAAAAACTGGCTGTTTAAATTGATTTTCTGCTGACGAAATACTTTTTGCCAGATGTGGATTAACTGTGTTTCCAGTTCGGTTTCAGGCTCTGAAGACACATATTCATAAACTGGCTCTGGCAGCGCTTTAATATCGAGTTTGCCGTTCTGGGTTAACGGGAAAGATGGCACCATGATCAGCGCAGCAGGAATCATGTAATCAGCGAGTGACTGCTGTAAAAAATGTCTTAACGCTGTCATGTCAGGCGCTTTGCCTGGATGTTTAGGAATATAGTAACCCACTAATTGATAATCTTGCACGCTCTGCTCACGTGCAATGACGCAAGCATCTTTAATCATGGGGTGCGATTGCAATACCGACTCGACTTCACCCGGCTCAACGCGATAACCGCGAATTTTGATCTGATTATCAATACGCGATAAATATTCAATGTTGCCATCTGCCAGATAACGGCAGTAATCACCCGTACGGTAATATTTACCATTGGGCATATCTACAAAACGCTGACGCGTTAACTCTTCCTGATTCAAATACCCACGAGCCAAACATGCGCCGCCAGCATATAACTCACCTTTCTCACCGGGCGCAGCGGGTTGGCCCTGTGCATTGAAAATTTGACAATCAATGTTCAAGCCTGGTTTGCCGATGGGGACAATTTCCGCTAATTTCCCGACGTTTTCGCGCGTGACATGATAACCCGTCACTGCCACCGTGGTTTCAGTTGGGCCATATTCATTAACAATTTCATGCTGAGGGTATAACGCTAACCAGGCAGCACATTCTTTACTTAACAGGATTTCACCGCCTAGAATAATCAACCGTAAATCTTGCAATAGTATTTTTGCATTGCTAGCCGCTTCGATTAGAATCTTGAAATAACTGGGCGTTAATTTGCAGATATTAATACGCTGCTGTTGCAGATGGTGCAAATATTCAGTGACGTTTTGCTTCACGGCTTCGCGGCAAATCACCACTTGCAAACCACAGGCCAACGCCGTAATCGTCGTTGTGACTGCCATATCGAAAATAATGCTGGAAGAAAAATCGATGCGCTCTTGCGCTCGACATCTGGCATATTGCTGAAACCAGGCGATGTAGTTCAACACCGTTTGTTGTTCCAGTAAGACCGCCTTCGGGCGACCGGTAGAACCGGAAGTATAAATACCGTAAGCCAAATGATGGCCTTGTGTTTTGCATTCCGGATTTTGCGTTGGATAAGAATCCGTTAACTGGGTGATCTCATCCAATAAAATAATTCGACCTTGATAGTCACTAAAACGACTCAGCAAGGAACGCTGCGTTAACAATAGCGGGGCTTTAGTATCTTCAAGAATGTAGGCTAGCCGTTGTTGCGGGTGCCTGGCATCCAAGGGCAAATACGCACAACCCGCTTTCAGTATGGCAACAATCGCGGTGAGTAACGAGGTGGAGGGTTCACAGGCAATCGCAATCAAATCGTCAGCTTGCACCTCAAATTGACGCAGATAATGTGCGAGCTGATTCGCACGCTGGTTCAGGTCTTGGTAGGTGGTGATTTCGGCGCCATCCACTATTGCGATATCTCGTGGTGCAATAGCGCTGTGCTGCTCGATCATTTGCTGTATGGTCGCCGCATTACTCATAAAAACTCACATGTGATGAACAAAGGTTATTATACCAGCCAAAATTTAAACTGCGAAGGAAAAAAACTGCTCAAGTGTGGCGACCAATCTATCGGCGTTTTCTGCTGAAAAAACCAGTGGTGGCTTGATTTTAATGACATTATGCTGCGGCCCATCAATGCTGATCAATATCCCATGCTCACGCAGACGGGCACTCATAAAAGCGGCTAAAGCGGGCTTGGCGAGCTCTACCCCTAGGTATAAGCCACGGCCACGGACATCCGTTATCAGCGGCTGGCGGCTGGCCAGTGCCTGTAATTGCTGTTTCAGATAAGTGCCGACATGCAAAGCATGTTCTTGCAACCCTTCTTGTTCAATCACGCTCAGCACCGCAGACCCAGCAGCACAGGCTACCGGATTGCCACCAAAGGTATTGAAGTATTCCATTTCATTGGCAAACGCCTCAGCGATAGCACGCGTGGTCACTACCGCCCCTAGCGGAAAGCCATTACCTAATGGTTTGCCTAGTGTCACGATATCCGGTGTGACTGCCTGTGTTTCAAAGCCCCAAAAATGGGTACCCAACCGGCCTAGACCTGTTTGCACTTCATCGGCAATACAAACCGCACCTGCTGCTCGCGCGGCTTGATAGATGGTTTGCAAATACCCCGCTGGCAATTCAATTTGTCCTGCACAACTGGGTAATGCTTCGCAAATAAAAGCAGCGGTCTCTGTCGACATCTCAGTGACAGGTGTGAGGTGCAGTTGACGCAACACATCTGGTAGCGGTAACACACGCACATGATCAGGCGTTTGATGTTGACCTGCTCTATTCACTTTGTATGGACTAATGGCGATTAGATTAGCGGTGTTGCCATGATAGGCATGATCTAGCACCACGATATTTTTCTTTTTGGTGTAGGCCGCGGCTAATCGCAGCGCCAGTTCGTTGGCTTCACTGCCTGAATTCACAAAATAACAAACTGACAACGACGCTGGCAGTGTTTGTAAAAGTTGTTTAGCAAAGGTCACGACATTTTCATGCAAATAGCGTGTATTGGTATTCAATTGCGATAATTGTTTTGCGGCAGCTTTAACAACGGCAGGATGACTATGACCGACATGACTGACGTTGTTCACGCAATCCAGATATTGCTTGCCGTTTTCGTCGTATAAATATTGTTTGCGTCCACGAACAATATACAAAGGCTCATCGTAGGCGAGATGCAAATTACTGCCTATGATTTGTTGTCTCGCTGCCAATATTGATTGCTTGCTGATAGCTGCTGGCTGAACATTTAATTCGGGTAATTGCAACAATAAATTTGGATCTGGACAGAGTGACAGCCACACATCACGCTGACTTGCCCGTGCAACACCTGGAAATGTGCCGATGTTTTCTAGTAAATCGGTGATGATTTGTAGGTGCAGATGCGGCGCCCAGCCGCCATTCACTTCTGCTGAACCTATCTCACCTAAGCGTGTGCCGCGTTTGATGGTTTGACCCTTGGTCCATAAAGACAATGATTCACGGCTCAGATGACCGTACAAGGTATAGAAAATAATATTCTGCTCTGGAATGCGATGTTCGAGAATGATGGTGGGGCCATAATCTTGGGGCTCACCATTATCTTGTACACTGTGAATCACGCCATCTAGCGGGGCATACACTGCATCCCCTGCCGGCAAGCCAACGTCTATACCTAAATGGATAGTACGGTTTTCTGTCCCGTCATTAGTGACTTCATGATAAGCATTGCTGGTATATATACACCTAGCTTCGTTATAGCGGCCAATCGTAATGGCGTTTGATTGTTGCTGCAACACACTGTCATCGCCCGCTGGACTTAAATCGAAAATGACTTTATTCGCTTTATGCAAATCGACATCAAATAAGGGTGCCATGTTTTTTGTATTGCTTTTCAGCCATGCGACTATATTTGTTGTTTGCGGGCATGGTGTTAAATGGCAAGCGGCTCTCAAGACATAGGTCGCAAACGCCGGCTGTATTCTGCTAAGTAAATGTAATGCTTGCCAAGCTGGCTGCTCTGAAATCGTCAGGTATTTATCGTGTGGATTTTCTTGTTTGCGCACTGCTGAATTGACGACACTGACGCAAAGCCGCATGGTCACCAGATTAAACAAATGGTCAACTTCCTGTTCCTGCAAAGGGAAAACAGTATGATAACCGCGTACTATCTCCGCGATTGCCATGAGTGGATCTGGCTTGTTTAAACAACCATAAGCAGCAGCAATAGCAAGTTCATTGATGGTGGACGTTTCAATTAAGTCACCAAAATCGATAAAACCACTGACCTGCTCTTTACCTAAATCACCAGTGACGAGAATGTTATAATCGTTTAAATCGCCATGTATTACGCTGTGTCGCAAGTTGGGTAACACTTCTGCGGTTTCTTCATTAAATCTGGCGATCACTGCTGCGACACAGGCGTGATCTGCATGACCTTGCACGGCAGAGAGATGTTGCGCAACCCAGTCGGATTGCTGCAAATCCCATTTCGATTCTCGTTTAGCGGCAGCATGTTGAAATCCGGCTAAGGCTTTTGTCAACGCACCTACTTGCCTGCCTAAACTTGCTAATAATGTTCGCGATTGAAATTTCACTTCACCAAGTAACTGGCCTGGCAGCCAAGTCATCAGTCGTGCTGTTTGATTAGCTGGTGCTAACACACAATCATAAACACCGGTTAGCGATGGCAGTAATTGCGGCGTCTGAAATGAATGTTTTTCTTGCTGCAAATACAGCAATACTGCATTTTGTAATTGAATGACTGTTGCAGAATCCTGTGAGATTTTAAATAGATATTGCTGATGATTCGTGGTGACTAATCGATAATTTTTATCATACTCACCATTCAACAAGGAGAGTTCACCTTGCAGACCATAATGCTGTTTCAGCACATGATTCAGCGGGCTTAACACATTGTCTTGCAGCGTCATATTCATATTTAAATGATAAGTTAAAGCGGCATCATAATCAATGCAACGATCATGTTAGAACATTAGCTAAGGTTTTTGCTTTTTATGATTTGATGCCACACATGCATCATAAATCTTTTTAGCACCCCAGCTTGAAAACATCGCCAAGCCATAACCACTGACAGCCGACAGTGCTGCACCAACGACTTTTGTGACGAATGTGCCGGGCGAGGCGCTGTCATAGGCCAAGGTTGCCAGCAAGATGCCGAGATTAACATGCATCGCATATTCACTATCAAACGCGGCATTAGACAATACGATTAACCCTGCAGCACCAAATTTACCGCGCACTAATGCCGGTATGCATTGTGTGGCAAGCGCCGTGCAATTGGTTAATGTCGGTGGCATATTAATTTGCGTCATGATGTGCGTCACTATTTTTGGTGTGCCCAACATCACGGCTGTACCAACCGTCATGGAGCAAACCTCTGCAATCACATCACCATGATCAAACTGCACCGGTATAATGCCATCATGTAATACATGATGATAATATTGATTTGTTTGCATGTTTTGCAAACGTAGATACGGATTAAATTGCGTGACAATCGTACCATTCACTAATTGCTCCGGCCGGACACCGATCAAACTAACCGTATCCACAGGACTGAATCTAATGATCGTGGTAGGAATATGATTATCAAGCTCTAAAGTACAGGTGAAATTCCAGCTTGATTTCAAGTCAACACTGGTCGTTTCCAGAATGATTTTATCGCGTGCCGGCACAAACCCCAGCACCACATCATGACCTTTTGCCTCAGGCGAAAAAAACAATAAAGATCGTTTTGATAAACGTAAATCAGCCACATTATCAAACTCATTCAGCACGATAGCATTCTCGGTGGGGCCTGCAATCACTTTTTCAATCTGCATAACAGGTGTGGCGACATAAGCATGATTGACGGAGGAAATGCCTCTCATTTGGATATTCATGACAACTGGTCCCGTCACACCTTCTGCACTTAATGCGTCATAACCGGCACTATCCCAGGGAAGTGAAGTAATGGTAAAAAAGTTATTTGCATTGGCGGCAGAAAATTTTGGGTCATATTGATGAAGATAATAAACATCATCTCCCGCATGCGCGTCTGTCTTTACACCAAAAATATATTGTGCGCCTAGAATATCCATCGGCATCAAGCCTACTGGTTCAATGGCAATTCGTTTAAAGTCATACTGGTTCACGTACTCATGATCATAATTCATGATGCTAAAGGTGGTGAAATTGAAGTGTGCATGACTTTTGAATTTCCATTCAAACAAATGTCCCAGTCCGAGTATATGCCCTGCTTCATGTAATGCGATATCGAAATGCACGGTGGTATTCAAAACATCGCTAATATTTGCATTAATACCTATGCATCCTGGATGACCAAATAAACTTCTGGCAAATCCCATTTTGGTAAACTTCGCTGAGGGTGGTTCAAAATTAAATAGATACAATTGCGGCTTATGATCATCTTCAACAAACTGCACGCGAGCAACACTTTCCCATGCAGCCATTGCTCGTTGCATCGTGGCACGCGTGTAGTCGCTCATTAAACTCAGTGCCGCGGGTGATGTGATGTATCGTTGTGCTTGCAACTCAAACGCAATCTTTGGCAGGAATGAAGTTGCATTAAAGGAATAGCGAATAACGGCAGATGCGCCAAAACAGCCCGAGTAAGGAGTACGCCAAATCAACGCTTTCATCACGGGCGGTAATTTATCGTAATCAAGACATTCTTGACGATTTTGCATGGGAGTGTTGGCTGTAGTTATAGTTTTAAAGCATTCTAACACAACCAGCACTTGTGACAAGTTTGAACGAATTGCGAATCGTTACTTGCGTGGAATGACACCCTCACCTTATTTAGGTCAACGTGAATTTCATGCATAACAACACAATAGACAAGATCAATACCAAGATCGGCGTCACTCTACCGCCAGCCACTTGATATCTCGCGCCTGCTGGCTGCAATCTGCGACCAAGTAATACGACTAATGCGGGCAACACACCAAATAACAAGACATCAATGAATCCGCCAGCAAAACCGAGAGCATGCAAGAAAATGGCTGGATAGATCAACGCACAAGCTGTTGGTGGAATGAAAACCAATAAGAAGATGAAAAAATCATTTCTTACTTTTTGATGCAACAGTTTGCCGATACCATCTTTCAGAAAATCCACAAAACTTAATGCGCATGGTAAGAACGAGGTTAACATGGCAAACAGTGAAAATGATTTAATGAAAAAGATCACTGACACTGATGGATCAGTTGAGTGGGATAACAAGCCTGCCACTAATTGCGTTTCATCTGCTGTTTTGACGGGATGTCCTGGCAGCATGCCCAAGATCACAAAATCCCAAATGAAATACACAATAAACGGAATAAAATTACCAATGACGATGGATGTTCGAATCGCACTGGCATTTTTTTCCAGATAATACGACAAACTTGGAACGAGGTTTTGATAACCAAAACACAATAATAAAATCGGTACGACACCGAACATGGCTGACCAGTTAGTATAAACCAGACTATTGGTCTTGATGTTTGGAATGGCAAACGCAACTAGCATGAGGTATGAGATGACCATGGCCGCCACCATGTAACGATTAACTGCATCCGCTGATCTTGCGCCAGCGTAGGCAATCGCAGCAATGAATAACATACAGGTCACCACACCAATACTGTGACTCACATTAGTATGAGTGACATAACTAATCATTTCAGAAAACAGCCCGCCGCCGCCATCCAGATAGGCGACGAACAAGCAATAAAACAGAAAGAGAAATAACACAATCGTTGCTATCTTGCCGGCTTTGCCTAGCGAGAATTCGACAATTGAAGGCAGGTTAACGCGACCTTCAAACCATAACGTGGCCTCTACTAACAATAAGCCTGAAATGGTGGTGAACAAATAGCAAAAAACCATTGCCACCACTGATGGCATCAAGCCGGTTAAGGAACTGAGAATAGGCAGGCCTATCATGCCGGCGCCGATACAGCAGCCGGTGACCAGCATGGTAGCGCCAAAGATTTTCTTATGACTGACTGTGTTGTCTGCACTCATTTTATGTGTTGGTCCGGTATGCTAATCTAGTATTGGCGTAATGGTATACCAGTACATGAGTGCGCGTCAACCCTCTCTACAACAACTTGGACTTCACAAACTCCACCACCCCTTGCTTCATCCGCTTCAACTCATTGGACCCACGGGTAATTTTGGCAATACTGACATTTAGCTTTTTGGCGATATCGCGCTGACTATCTTCCTGTTTCAGCAGTTCTTTGATGATCAAACACCGGGTGGCAATATCATCTTTTTCTTCAGCTGTTAGCACCAATTCAAGCAATGCATCCATTTGCTTTTCATCTTCCGCTTGCTGACACCAATGCAGAAATTGCCGCCAGCCTTTTTTTAACACGTCCATAATGACTCCAAATGGGAAATACGTATAATGATGCCGAGAAATCGTGTTTTATTGTCACATAAGGACAGTAAATGTCAAAATCTATCTGGTTCATTCTTTTCACTGTCAGCTTCATGTGTCATGTGACCAGCGCGAATGCTACACCCAAAGAGATCATGATCATTCGCCACACAGACAAACTCATCCAAGATGAACCCGGCCCCGCACTTTCTGCTCCCGGCCTGGCACGGTCTATTTCCTTTGCCTTCTATTTTCTCAAACGTTTTGGCGAGCCCGATTTTATTATTGCCGCGGACGATGAAAAAATAACTGGTAAAGAAATTGCGATTCGCTCTATACAAACTGTGGCACCGTTGGCGAATCTCCTGCAGGAACGCCATCCGAACCAACCCTACCCCATCTTGCACCCCTATCCCAGTGATAATTTTCAACAATTGGCTGATGACCTGCTCAAGCAACCCATGTTCAACGGCAAACGTGTGCTAATTTGCTGGAGCCATCAACGTATTGCTAAATTGACGGCGGCCTTGGGAGTAACGGATAATATTCCCGACTGGCCAAGACCCGATTATGACACGGTGTATGATCTGCAATTTCAATCGGGGCTGAACAAAATTGCATTTACTGTCTTACGCAACCAGTTTCCAGTGAATACGCATTTGACATGGGATATGTTGAATAAAAGCATCAATGGAAGTAAATCATCTTAAGAGGTGTTTATGGCATTATTAGCCGATTTAAAAAAATATATAAATTCTCGCAAATCTACCTATAAGAACTCTATCTTTAATCGTGCAGCTTCCACACTGTTTGCCGCACTGGGTCTTGGCATTTCATATAGTGATAAACGACTGGCATGGAGGACCATCAAACAAATCCAAAAAAATCCTGAAGCTGTCATTACTCTTCCTCCACGACAACTAGCGGCACTTAATGACGGCAATCTGAAAACTGTCATTACGAGAAATAAGAATGATTTACCAGAGTGGTTTAACCTAGCCTTCACTCAGTATCGCAATCGCGTTGCCGCCCTTGAAAAACAGAAAGCGGAAACCAAGTACAGATGGATGGAATACCTGACAATAAGATAAGATAAATCATAGCAAAGACCACGGAGGGTAATATGCTATCCAGAACCAGCCTACGCTCATTATACTCAAGCGCTAAAAATGCATTTCAGGCACTGCGTGTTGTATCATTCGCCGTGTTCACCAGTGCCGGCGCGAGTATTTTACAACGATTTATTCGCTATTTTTTTCCAAGTACCGATACCGACAGCCATATGCCAGCCATTGCGATGACTGCCACCTCTACACCGACCATCGTGCCATCCGCGCCTATCAGCAAGAGCGCCATCACAAAGCCTGTGTCACAAACAGAACTAGGTAGTCAGTTAATCGAGGCCATCAAGCGCAACACCCTGCAAAAATCTGCTTTTAGCACCAATCTGTTTGCTCACTCCTCTTCACCGCCAACGAATGTCAACGGCGTCAGAGAAAGCAAAATCGCGAAATTCACTTGATATCACACATCGCGCGCCGCGGTTTGCGGTGTGCGTGTGATGCTGAAAATGAAGGAGAGCGTCACCCCAACGCTGACTGCAATCACCAAATTCACAAACACGGTGAGCAAAAAGGTCGTTAATAACACGATCACTTTATCTCGTGAGGCATCACGCATGATATGCAGAAAATGCGGCACATCACTCATGTTATAAGCAACCACAATCAAGATCGCAGCCAATGAACATAAGGGAATGTATTGCGCTAATGGTGCCAACAATAGAATAAACGCAATTAAAAAAATGGAATGTATCAATGCCGCTAGCGGACTATTGCCACCATTGCGGACATTCGTAGCAGTACGTGCAATCGCGCCAGTGGCGGCGAAACCACCAAATAAGGGAGCTAATATGTTTGCGAGCCCCTGCCCAATGAGTTCCTGATTCGAATGATGTTTGGTGCCCGCCATTTTGTCTGCTGCCGTTGCTGACAAGAGCGACTCAATGGCACCCAATAAGGCTATAGTAAAAGCAGGACCAATCAATGTCGTCAGTTGCTCGGAACTAAACGATGGCAATTGCAATGCAGGCAAATGATGCGTAATACCACCAAACACACTACCAATGGTCGCAATGTCTGAGGCCTGTAAATAATATTGCACGACGGTGGCGATGACCAATGCCACTAGTGGCCCAGGAATACGACGGGAAAAATGCGGTGTCAACCAAATACTGGCAATACACAAAAATGCCAGCACCGTGGTTAAGCCATTATATTGCGGCAAGGCTACCAGCAAACTCACCAGCTTAGTGAAGAAGCTGGCATCCAGGGGCAACGTCACTGGCAAACCAAAAAAATCTTTCCATTCACCCACAAAAATAATGACGCCAATACCACTGGTAAAGCCTACGATCACCGGATGCGGTATATAACGAATGACACTGCCAATGCGAAAAAATCCCATGACTAACAGTAGAACACCCGCCATGATGGTCGCCAACTGCAAACCATCCACGCCATAGCGCGCGGTAATATTAGCCAGTACGATGACAAATGCTCCTGTAGGCCCGGCGATTTGTACGCGTGAGCCGCCGAAAACACCTACCGCAAAGGCTGCAACAATGGCAGTGTAAAGACCTTGCTCCGGTTTCACGCCCGAGGCAATCGCAAACGCCATCGCCAATGGCAAGGCAACAATACCAACGATGATGCCAGCAATAACATTTTGTGCCCAATTTCTGGGGTGCAATAAACCAGCGTGATAAGCTTCTAGAATTGCCAACATAGATCATCCTTTTTAGGTGAGAGCTAGTTTCCGTTTATCAACCAATTTGGTCGCAAGTACCATAGTCAACAAAGCAAAAAACATCATGTAAAAAGCTGGCGCAACTGCGTTACCAGTCAAGTGGATTAACCAGGTGACCAATAAGGGACAGGTACCGCCAAACAAAGCCAAACCTAGATTATAACTCAAGGACAAGCCGGTATAACGAACTTTTGTTTGAAAAGATTCGACCATCATGACAAATACTGTCGGGAAGGAAAAACTGAAGCTTAGCGTGAGCCAACTCATGGCGGCAATGATTGCTAACGTAGAGCCCGACGCTAACATATTAAAAGCAGGATAAGCGCCGAGGAATAGCGCGCCCGCCGTCAACACCACTAGTTTCTTGCGGCTGATATAATCTGCCACATAACCGGCAAGCAGCATCAAGCAAACGAATGACAGCATAAAAACAGCGTTTATTTGCAGCGCAAAGTGACTACTCAGTTTGCAAATTTCCGTTAAATAGGTTGGCATCCAGATAAATATCATCTGATAAAAAACACCGTAGCAGCTCGCCAGCATGAACACGAGCAGAAAGCTGTAACGTGTTGCACTATCTGAAAAGAGCGTGCTAATAGGTGTGCGATCAATTTTATGTGTGCGTTCTAATTTCTGATAGAACGGAGATTCAGGTAAATAATATCGTAAATACAAACTGATTAAACATAACAAGGTGCCAAACCAGTAACCAGTGCGCCACCCGTAGCTTAATAACTCCTGCTCGGTAAAATGATTCACGATTATCAGTGAAACAATATTACTGAACGTCAACCCAATCGCTGCGCTGACCGGTGCGCTGCTAACCCATAATGAGCGTCGATTGGCTGGCGCATATTCCGCAACATAAACCGCAGAACCTGTGTGTTCACCACCTGCGGACAAACCCTGACAGACTCGCAAAATGCATAAGAGGATAGGGCTGATCACCCCGGCTGCAGCATAAGTCGGCAAACAGCCGATCAAAAAAGTTGGTATGGACATTAAAATAAGTGAGGCCATTAATGCACGCTGACGGCCATAGACATCCCCTATCCAGCCGAACAAGATGCCGCCCAAGGGGCGGACTAAAAAGCTGACAGCAAATAAAGTAAACGTGAAGGTGAGTGATAATAATTTATTATGCGTTGGAAAAAAAAGATTCGAGATCACTGGCGCAAGAAAGCCATATAACATGAAGTTATACCATTCGGTGACATTACCTACAGTGCCACCAACAATGATACGTAGTACTGACTGGTTGGTTCGCGTTTTCATTCGATTATGTTATCCTACTTAAGTCTTAAGCTTAACCTACATAAGGTATGAATGATGATCGCCTATAGTCAAGATAAACTCTTCATCTTAGCTCTCGCTTTATTATCGTGCGGCTTCATTTACCTGTTATCACCTGTGTTAACGCCATTTTTAATTGGCATGTTACTAGCTTATCTCGCCAACCCTTTAGTCTCCCGATTAATGAAATTAAAGCTCTCACGCACCTTGAGTGTGAGTGTGGTTTTTACACTGTTAATTACACTGATCGTACTGGCATTTTTAATGTTAGTGCCTTTTCTTGAAAAGCAACTTAATGCGCTGCTGAATGCCATTCCAGCCATCATTACCTGGTCACAAACTTCAGTACTGCCGTGGCTTTCGCAACATTTTAATGTGGATACTTCGTCTTTAGACATGGACTATGTGAAATCATTGATTGTCAGCAACTGGTCTAAAGCAGGCGGCATCTCAGCCTGGATTTTACATTCAGCATTTCAATCCGGCGCAAAAGCACTGGAATTGATTGGTACCTTGCTCTTGATTCCGGTCGTGACATTTTATTTCATGTGTGACTGGCACTTGATGTTAGGCAAAGCACGGGACCTATTACCTGCGCGAGTGAAACCGACTATCGTAAAATTATTTACTGAATGTGATGATGTATTAAGTTCCTTTTTGCGCGGACAATTGTCCGTCATGCTGGTGCTGGGATTATTCTACGCCGCCGGTTTAACCCTTATGGGTTTGCACATGGGTTTCTTGATCGGGATCGTAGCTGGTTTGTTAAGCATTATTCCTTATTTAGGTTTCATCGTTGGCATCATCACCGCCAGTATTACTGCACTAGCACAATTTGGCTCGATTACTGCTGTTTTGATCGTCGCTGCAATCTTTATAGGCGGACAAACGATAGATCACTTCTGGTTGACGCCGAAATTAGTGGGTAATCGAATTGGTTTACATCCTGTTGCGGTGATATTTGCTATTTTGACTGGCACCTGTTTGTTTGGATTTGTGGGTGCGCTGCTGGCATTACCCACCTCGGCAGTGTTACTGGTTTGGGTACGCTACTGGCTGGGCGACTAGTTCATTTGTTTTGACACCTAACGCTAATTTAATAGCTTGCAGTATCTCAGATAGATTGCTGTATTCTTTTGCAGGCGCTGTCAGAGTAGACACTAAATCATTAATTAACAACATGACACTGCCTTCCATTGAAGCTTGTTTGGTAAACGGAAATTTAATCGCTAATTTTATCAGCTTTTTTTTTGCGTGATACTGCTGACATATTTCCTGCATCCCATGAATTGCCTCGCCTGGCTTCCCAAATGAATCGCATAATTTATTTTTAATTAGCGTCAGTGCTTTGCAATGTTTTAAGTCGCATGCTTGTAAATATAGATAAAGCTCCATGACAGCTTCTTTTTGTTTACGCTCCTGCTCTGATAATTGATAGCGCTCAAGGGCTAATGCGGTCGCTTTTACCTCTTCATCCAGCACATAGTGTTCCGGCACAACGTGTAATACTTTCAGTTGTTGCAAATAATAATTTCGGATTTTCTCCAGCCATTGAATCACTAGCATTAAATCAGGTAATTGGTATACATGCGTTTTAATTTCTTTAATTAAGGCTCGCAGAGCAGGCAAGTAATTTGTTTTGGTATCGAAGGTTAAAATGGCATGAATAATAGCATCAAACTCGTTGATCTGACGTTGCGCATTGATTTTAGTCGACATATGCTTGTAAAACATACTCACTATTTTCAAGTATTCAACAAAATTTTGTTTGCATAACTGCGCAACCCCTGCACCTTCATGACCATCAAAGACAGCGGCTGTAATCGGAGCAGATTTTTTATCGATCGGCATCACCATCACAGAAATATTATCTTTGGAACCTGCCTTGACAGCATTGTCTTTGATCATCTGAGCCAAATATTTCGCGGTTTTTTTACCCGTTGCGAATGCTCGCGTGAAAAGATCGCCTAACTCTTTGGCAAAATCGTGAGGTGTTTGGTTTTTTTCAGCTAGGTGTTCCATGGCGCCATCACACGCTACCACCAAATAGACTTGATCTGTGTTTAGAAACGTTTGCTGGATAAAGGTTGTTTCAGGCGCATGACAAAGACCGTATTCTTCATATTCGGGATCACCAATGCTGCGCGTTACACTCAGCTCCCATGCCAAGCGCTTACCTAAATTGGCAGATGGATTATGACTTCTACCTTGACCTAGTTTGATTGCCTGAATTTCGCTTTCATAATTCACGTTATGCAAGTCTGGATTACAGGCTATCGCATATTTCAGCTCGCCGGCTTGATCTAAGCCGACAAGCAAAGCAACACTGTCACCAACATAACTGGTAGAGACATAGACATGTCCTTGCCTATACCAACCACTAGCGAGGCACGCACAACTGCCGGATTTGCTTAATTCAGGATTTTCATTAGCGGCAACTTGCATTAAGAGAAACAGTAAAGACATATGCGCATGTCGTTCCGCTTCCGTCAAATGAGATATTTTTTTTGATAAAAGACTGGTGTCATGCGCCATCGCATCTTCTTGATCTTGGCGCAAACCTATCGTTTCGCTGATACCAATGATATTTCTTTTAATGACATGTCTTTCTTCTGTGAACTCACCTTCGACTCGCTGCATAATTGAATCCCTTCGTTATTCAGCAAACTAGACTAGCAATTTTTCAGTGATCCTTATCCAAATGTAAAAGTATATAATTCAGCGCCAGGTGCATCTGTGGTGAGTGTTAACATGCCTGCCTGGGCTGTTGGTTGCGATACTAACTCATATAAAGTGTATCTATCTACGGTGAGTTGGTCGTTAATCACATCTTTGCCCTGCAACTTACCTAGCGGCTTTCCATTCAAGGAAAGATTTATCTTTACCACAGCATTAGCTTGAGTGCCAGCCACCATATACACATGTTTGGCATTAAAATGGATTTGCAACTTGTCTTTGCCGCTATTGGCAACAATTTTGTCTGGCATGATGGTCCAGTCGCCTTGCAATGCCCAATCTCCTGCGCCAAGTGAAGATGGCAAGGTGTAATGGCCAACGTGATCTCTCACCAAGGATTCTGGGCTTGAAAAACTGTCTGCACGCGCATAACCAAAATAGGTTTCAGGTGTTTGCGTATACGAATCTTGTTGTTCTGCCACAGGTTTGAGCATGGGTTCTTTATCATCGATCTTCAGAAGATAACGAATATTATTTTCTGTGACTTCATAGGCACCCTCACCAAAATGCGTATAAACCACATTGCCGTTTTTATCGATGAGATAATGCGCCGGCCAGTAATGATTGTCGTATGCGCGCCAGATATTGTAATGATTATCCAACGCTACGGGATATAAAATACCGTTGTTCTTCACTGCACGCTCTACATTTGCCACATCTTTCTCAAATTCAAATTCAGGAGCATGTACGCCGATAATCACCAAACCTTTATCATGATATTTTTCATACCAGCCTTTGATGTACGGCAGTGTGCGTATGCAGTTAATACAGGAATACGTCCAGAAATCGATTAAGACAACTTTACCTTTTAGTTCTTGCATATTTAACGGAGGAGAATTAATCCAGATGTCTGCGCCATCTAATGAGGGTGCAGGATAGGGACGATTGATGCCGCCAACTAAGGTGGTTGTCGTCGCAACATCTAATTGTTTGGGCGCTGCGGCGACAAAACCGTATTCCAGATTCACGATGTAGCCAAGACACAGAATAATAATTAGTCCTGCCAATTTTCTAAAGAGTGCTGAGTGTGTTTTGAAGTAGGTCGCACGTGTTAATAAATCACGGCCGAATAATGCAATTAGCAGCATCGGCACTGCTACACCAACACTAAAAGAAAGTAATGCAAAAAAGCCTGCTAAGGTCGATTGTTGCAAAATGGTTTGTACTATCACAGCAGCCAGGATTGGGCCAGCGCATGGTGTCCAGATAATTGAAATTAGCCCGCCGAATAGCAAACCGCCGAAAAATCCGCTTTCAGGATTATTAGCTGATACCAAACTTGTTCCTGTACTGGTTAAGCGTTGCGTCCATAGATTGAATTTTTCTGTCAGCGTTGAAGACAACATGACGATGCCTAACAAAAATAGAATGGCATATGAAATATGGCGAATGACGTTCAGATCCACATTAGCATGCAGGACGATTTGGCGCGAGAAGAAGGTAAATAAGGTAAAAGTAATGATAAATCCGGTAATAATCCCTAACGGCCGTCTGATTCCGCCTGATAATGAGCCGGCAAGAATGATAGGCAGAATCGGTAAAATACAAGGGGAGACGATTAACGCGAGACCTTCAAAAAAACTTAATCCAATAATGATGTAATCTGATTGCATGCTGGCGCTTCCTTGTGTGATCGCGTCATTTTGGCATGGAAGTCATGCTAGTGACAACTGGGAGGTTTTCGTATTACTAGTTGTGCTAGCTGAGCGATAAAGCGCCTAAGCGGCTGTTGTTGTCGCCTCACTTCAACATAATCGTAGCAGCAGCTGTTGTGGTTGTTGCATCTGGCTGTTGTGGTTGTTGCATCTGGCCATTAAAGTCATAACTTCATGACAATACTGTAACACCGCATCGCCCAAACATACCCATCATCACGTTACTTTAACAGAATAGCCACCACATCATCCCAACACAGCCGTCCCCTCACCACACCAACACGGTCGTCGTCCCCGCATGCTTTTAGCGGGGATCTGTTTGTGCACCCGTGCAAGCAA
>CAZBHW010000010.1:0-103212 GCA_964492045.1 uncultured Coxiellaceae bacterium
GTTTGGCGTTTGGCGTTTGGCGTTTGGCGTTTGGCGTTTGGCGTTTGGCGTTTGGGGTTGATAAACAGCCTTACCATTCACATGAATTGATATCGTCAGTAGAATCCATTTTATCAGCCAGTTAACGCAATAGCGCGGAAATTAACTGGCTATCTTGCTCTATCTTGTTAGCCTTCCTGCGCGATTTGGTTGTGAATAAATGGATACCCATGTCATATAATTTTCTTTTGAATTTATTTTCATGCAGATCCAGACTTGCAAAATCTGCTTTACTCAAGGTCTCTTTAATATGCGCGTGAAATGCAACGCTGGATCGTATGCGCTTTTCGCGGTTATACGACAAGAAGTCCAATGTATCCGCACACAAGGTTTGCAGTAGTTCAAACAGCGCGTCTGCTTTTTCAACGCGCTCTTGCGATTTATTAGCTTCGTGGTCTATCGCCTCTGCTTTCGTTAACAACGCAGCCAAATCATTTCGCAAAATTCTATAAGTTTTAATTTCCGCTATTCTATGCAGCGAACCATCAGATTCTCGCTCAATCACGGTAATTCTATCGCGTATCCCTTTCAGCAATTCGTCTATTGCTTGCAATCTAGATGGTTTATCAGGCTCAAGCTCTAGCTCCATATCCAAACTGTCAGGCAATGGCGCCACATCACGCGTGACGACATGGTTATCACGAGTCGCTCCAGCATCTGGCACCAACGCACTCACTGCTACTGGTGTCGCATTCATTTCTTCTTTGTCTTTTCTACCCTTACTCGGTTTAATCTCTTCAACTGGCGGCAAATCAAGGTAACCATACATTTTCACCACCGATCCAACTGTCGCAAACATTTCATGCATGACGGATTGCTTGGTTGGTCTTTCGCGATCAGGGTGTTTCTTAACATTTTCACGATAACGTAAAATCTTACCGCTCAACATAGTGATGGATTGCTGCGATGAATCCAGCAACTCAACCAGATTATCTTTTAGTTTTTCGTTTAACTGCATATAGTTTTCATTATCACGCTCAATCACTTTAAACTCTTCAAAAACCTCATTCGCGGCAGTTGCAATGTCATCAGCAAGCCTTTCCAATACAGCGAAAACATTTTTAAAATGCTCAGGATTAGTCAGGTATAACTCACCCAATTGATCTTTGCTTTTCATTAAATGGGTACACAGATAATGCATTGAAATAATCTTATGAATCAGTACGGCAATTGCTGCGATGACGTTAGCTCGCAATAGTGTTTTTGCATCATCTTTAATTGGAATAAATCGAGGATCTTTATTAACACGCCTTGGATCAAGCTCGACCGAAAGAAAGTGCTGAGCCGCAACAAATACTGTTTTGATCTGCTGCAAATGATCCTGCATACGATCCAACTCCTGATCCTCCTCATCAGTCAATCCTTGCAGTTTTCTCCTTTTTTCTCTCAAGTCATTTAATCTTTTCAAATCCGGAACAACAAATAATTTACTGGGTGCCTTAAAAAAGCTTTTGTTTGGCACCATATCAGGATCAATCGACTGAACATAGTACTTTACAAGCAATTCACTCCAATCTTTAAAAATAGAATCTGGAATTTTCTTTTCATGATCGACAGTCAGGGTATGACCTAACAATGATTTTTTAGTATATTGGCGACGTAATTTACCTTTTACCAATTCATCAAAGGCTGCATGATCGATGAAGTGCCAATTTTCTGCTGGAGTAATTAAGCGAATAAAGTTGCGCAACAATGCATTTACCTTAAACGAAGTCGTTTCTTTTAAATCTATTAAATAATCTTTCAGTGATAATTTGCTTTGGCGCTCTTTGAGATTTTGAATTGCCTGTTTGATGTGTTTATTGACTTCTTTCAAGCGATCAAAATGCTCGTTATTCTCATGATTTTCCAAGCCCGCATATTCACGAGTAAATTTATATAACGCTTCAAGATAGGCGATATCAATGTCATAGCCCTCCCAATTCAGACAATACGTTTGCAGGATATACATTAAATACGACAAAACAGCAGAAGTATTATCGAATTCTTTTTTCTTACTTTCATGACCAAATATCGTTTTCTTGCGCTCACGGTAATATCCTTGCAATTTGCGAATCGCATCTTGTATCTCCATGCGATACGTCGCCAAACCAATATCAGGCAGCTGCGACATTTTCGTTCCAATCTGTTCGACTTCATCATCATTGAAGCGCAAACAAGACACTTCGTTCGCTTTTTCCTTTTCACCAAACTGAAAAATCACCGGCAAGCCTTGAAATTCATGGCGATCGAATATGACTATCTTGGAGAGATACTGCTTATGCAGCATATTGATACGCTTGATTTCTTCCAGATGTTTTTTTTCCTCATAATTTTCAATCGCTCTATATATGGAAACTGATGCCAGCACTGCCACGCCAACGCCTGCAACAACCGCCATGCCAATCATGCGCTCAGGCGTGGAAATTAAACTGAGGGCGCTGGCACTGCCTTGAATACCGTCTGGGAGACTAGTCAGCACTGGATTTTGACCTGACAGCATAAGCATCCTCCGTGGCACTTGCCGATGGATTGATCTCATTATCTTGCGCCCCTGTTTCTTAAGATTCCCTTAAATTAAAATTGGCATGGCCCTTAATAGTGGCTTAATTATATTCATATAAACTATCATGGCTTTATAATTGCACATATTTTGAGGATAAATCATCATGTTAGATGAGACGAAAAATAATAGCGGTAGCGAGACCAGCACCAACCCACAAACACCACACAGCGTGAATGCACCTTGCGACTGTTTTGAATGCTTTTTGGAGACCGAATGCGAAGAAGTCAATTAGATAAAGAGGTGCTAAACACGCAACAGACTTTGAACATGCAATGGTTACTGCCGCGCATTTCACATCGCAGTTGCAATAACCTGGATTCATTGCTGAAGAATTTTATCCGGGCACAATCACCAGCACCAACGCGTGAATTGAATAACCTGCCGCGTACGCATCAGATTCTCGCTCACTTATAAGCAGAAATCGGTATACTATTGGGACTCATTGCCAAGGAAGTCCCAATGTCTAGCCACCGTCATACCGTACGCTCTTATTTATTCCCAACCATTTTAATTTCTTCCATCGCTGCCGGTGGCGTCACCGGTTATTATTTTCCTAACTTTGCCACCATCATCAAACCGTTAGGCAATTTATTTCTTAATTTAATTTATTCAGCCATCGTACCACTGATTTTTTTCAGCGTTGCTTCCGCTATTACACGCACACATTCGCTAACCAAGCTTGGTAGGATTTTCGGTTTGATGACGTTAGTGTTTCTGCTCACCAGTTTATGCGCCGCCATTTACGCGCTTGTGGTCGTGTTGATATTCCCCATCACAACCACTATACCTACCCCACCCATCAACACTACTACTGCCGCTCCAGCACATTTGATGAATCAACTGGTCTACATGTTCACCGTGAAAGATTTTTCGCAATTGTTGACGCACAACAACATGCTGGCATTGATTATGTTTTCCCTATTGGTAGGCTTGGCCGCTGCTGGTGCAAAAGAAAAAGGTCAGCCGTTTACTGCATTTTTACAATCGGGTGAAGCCGTTTTCATGCGGCTGTTTAACATTATCATGTATTATGCGCCCATTGGGTTTTTCGCTTATTTCGCTTCGGTAGTCACCGTGTTCGGACCGCAAATCATCGATAATTATGTACAAATCACCTTACTCTATTACAGCTTCGGGTTACTGTATTTTATCGTCGCATTCAGTATTTTTGCGACATTAGCAGATCGCAAACATGGTGTGAAAACGTTTTGGCGTCATGTTTGGCTGCCTGCCTCCACCTCTATTGCCACGTGCAGCAGTGCTGCGAGCATTCCAGCTAACCTCGCTGCAGCAAAAGACATGGGGATTAAACCAGAAGTCTATGAGACCGTGATTCCCTTAGGCATGTTAATACATAAAGATGGATCTGTGATTGGCGGTATGTTCAAAATCGCATTTCTATTCAGCGTGTTTCATCTTTCCTTCGGAAGTGTGAGCACCATCGCGACTGCACTTGGCATTGCGATGCTAGTGGGTACCGTGATGGGCGCCATTCCCAGCGGCGGCATGATAGGCGAATTATTAATTTTATCCGTATACGGATTCCCTGCTTCCATGCTGATTTCTGTTGCTGCCATCAGCCTCATCATCGATCCGCTGGCGACGTTATTAAACGTGACAGGTAACACAGTATGCGCATTGTGGATAGACAAATTAGCGCGATCATCGAAATAACATTGCTCGATGAGTCCAGTGCTAGACTTGCCTCTTGATCTCAACCGCTTTGCTTGCAGCTAGTACTCGTACCATCTGTGCAAGTCACCACACACGATGTTAATGAAGTGACTCTTATTTCTTTAATCAGGTCTGCATTGTAATGACCTGCAATACAAGCAGGCATTTTTCCTGGCGCATCACAAGTGCCATTTTCATTTAACTGCGAACAAACACCCACTTCGATTTCGGTAAACGCATCTGTACCGCCAAATCGATTGCTGCCCGTCACATACACGCCGTTCGCGCCGCGTTTTAGTCCATACACTGCGCCAGACATCGTGCCCATCATGACATAAGCAATGTCACTATCCGCGTCATTATAAACAATGATCTTATTACCCGCGCCAGTTGACTTGGTCGTGTTATAAATCATGTTGGCTTTGGGCACTTCAGGTGTTGGAGCAGGTGCAGGCGCAATTTGATTTTCCGCGAAGACTGAAGCAGTTGCTAAAATGAAAATAGACAATAAAAAAATGCTTCTTGATTTCATGGCGCCATCCTTGTCTGTTATTATTATTGCTTGTTATCTTTATATTATAAAATAATCAAACATCCTGCGCCAATACCTGCTTCTAAATGACTGATTCTTTAATTGTTAATTTATAAACGCGGCAAACCCAGACGGTCACTGACTTGATCAATCGCTTCATAACTCAACCAAGCTGCGCCCGAAGTAAAAATAAATTTTGCAGCTTGATATATAAATGCCTCATCTTCACAGCAAACAAAATACAAGCCTAATGCACATGCGTTTTTAATTTTATTAATCGCAGCATGGTTTTTATGTTCAGCTAACAATGCACTGGTTAGTGAAGCAAAACACATAAAAATGCCAGGCATCACACTGGGGGAAGTTTTGATGGTTAAATAAATCAGCGGCAAATCAATTGTACTCTCGACAACCGGTGCAGACACACGTTGTTGTAATAATTGCGCACGGATACCAGCTAGCATGCCGCAAATGCCAAAGCTGGCTAACGTATTATCGATGAGTCCAAAACCAGTAAAAAAGCGTGTCATCATTTTTATTATTTGCCTTGTGTGGATTAGCCTGCATTATAAAAAGATGCTCATAACACGTCAATTTCATCGAGATTCATTTTATTTTCACAACCAATACATCAACTTAATCGGCATTTCCAAAGCGTTAACCAATAACACGCTATAATATATATAACCACCGAACAAGGAATATGACCATGCAAATCATTAAATCAAAAGGCTTGTGTTTTTTCTCCCTGTTTAAAGTGTTATTGATTGGTTTATTTTTACCGGTATTTTTTCTTGGCACAGCGTGTGGCATTTCAGCGCTACTAGGTCATGACACCGTTTCAATCAATCATGCTTATGTGCACGGAGTTAACGGATTAATCGCAGGCATGGTGATCGGCTTACTAGTGCCTGTGTTGTTATCGCTATTGTTATCTATCATCATGGTACCCGGTACCTGGATCATGATGAAATGCTGCTCGATCACATTAAAAATCAAAGAATGATCACTTATCTAATTGATTGGCAGTCTTGTTGTATTCCCCAAGGCTGCCAATGACCTCCCCGCCGCATTTAATTCCACCAAGTGATTGATTGATAGCAAATAATATCTAACTGACAAATGCGATATTATTTGCTATGATTGCGCAAACAATAGACAATAACCCCATAAACGATGAGAGTGTGTCATGCAACGTGATGAGAAGCGAATCAAGACCGAAACAGAAACAGACCCGCTAAATCCATCTGACAATCTCGAACCGACCAATGTCAAAGCAGCCGAAGAACCCAAGAAACAACAATGGCATTTCAGTATCGATCAGGTTCGAGCCCATTTGCCAGGACGCCCTCAAGACACGCTGCCAAATTTAAATGATATTTTTCACTTCCTGGCCACGACACCAGAAAACAATAGGCCGCTACTACCTGGCACTTATCAAGTGAATGAAAATGTAGAATTGATTCTAGATGCTTGCGTGATTGTACGCCGCGATAGATACAATCGAATTAAATTGGATATATTTAGCAGACACGCACCAGTAGGTGCCAGCTTCAAAGCAGGCGTCTATGACGTAATAACAGTGAATTGCGTAGACCTGAACAGTAAAAATTTTTACGTCAAGCCAAACATGAAAAATGTTGCGAAAGAAATTTCGAAGAGGTTTGATGATAAGCCTCATATTCTCGATAAATATAGCGAAAGCTATGATGCAAAGGATGACCCATCCATCATCACCATGCTGATGACAACGGAAGTTAATAATATGCGAGAGATTGGGTTTAACAAAGCAAAAGGCCCCTACTTTAAAGCCTTCACTGGTAAAGATGCTCGCATACATGGATTTTTTACCATGAAACGCATTCCAGGCTCAGACCTATTCGATCGAATCGCCAATAACGAATTCAACTCCTTTGAGAAAATATTTGAAGTCATGCTGCGTTGCTTACACGCCGCAGACAAACAAGTATTCCAGCATGGAAAATTACATCTGGATATAAAACCTGAAAATTTCATCTGCACCGATTATCAAACCAACCCCGTGAGAACTCGTGTACGATTGATAGACTGTGAAACCCTGCACGATTGCAAAGCCACTCGCACAACCAGAATGATAGGCACCCGTGGTTATAGCGCTCCAGAATTAATGAACCACTGGCAAATACATCCAACTGCTGATGTTTATGCACTAGGGATGACGACACGCGCTCTCTGCAATGAAACCTACGCGCGTAAGTTTCTTGGCGCTGAAGAAACCCCAGAGCTTCTTGCTCAATTAGACAGGGAGCTGAAAACATATGGATGCATTAGAATAAAATACCTCAACACTGCAAACTTAAGCGCGGACGTGCTGCAAGGACTAACTGATTGGCACTATCACGCCACACAAGCGGACCCAAAGAATCGCTACACCAACGACAGGTGCATCAAATCATACGAAGAATTCTATATAAAATTCAGACTCAGTCTATACCAAGAACCAGAAGCACAAGCCAAACGGATTGCCGTAGAAACAGGTTTAAGACATGGATTTCAATTCGCGCAATTTTGCCGAGAATCCAGTGTTAAAAAGCTAGACTTACAGATTGGTGGAGTGCTAGCGTTTACCATCGAATTAATTAAGATGGTCAATGCACTAGAGGCAAGCAACGGTGATATTGCGGAATTCATCATGGTAACTGATGACGTCATTTTGTTTAACTGTCAGTCCTATCAACAACTCGCCGATCAGATTAACTGTATTTACGATGAGCTAGATTACGCATTGAGAAGATGGAACGCCTTAGGCCAAGAACTCGCGCAACTACCAAATTACCGAGAATATCAACCTGAGTATGACTTGTTTTATGAAACCATCAAAAACACACCACTGACACTCGATGACTTAGATAATCTTACGCTGCACATATTAGAGAAAGAATTTAAAATGCGCTCATCACTAACACCGACACCGACTAGCACACCACAACACAATGTAGACGATACGGAAAAAGCTGGTGACAAACGCGCAACCCTCACCACTACCACAGACAATGAAACAACATCACCCGTTAAAAGACAGAAAATGTAATACGACTGTTGTCGCATCACGGCAATCTCAGATCACACAGGCTTAAATGTCAGGGTTGTATATGAATTTTTGATTATCAGTCGTGCAAGCAGACACGGAGGCGCTAAAGAGCAGTGCGATAAAGATGAGCTTAATGAGTTTCATGTGAGTCCTTGCTAAAGTTATTAATCCCGTGATCAGAACATTATAGTAGCAGGACGCCATCAGCGCCAGCGATGCGATTACCGCTGGCGCAACAATTTACGCCCCACCTTCAACACTAACTCATTAAATTTTCGGTAGGCTTGAGTTTCAATTTCAAAAGAGTGCCAATACACGGGCATTTGCCACACTTTATCCGGAAATAAATTGACTAATTGTTTTTGTTTTAATTCCTGAACGATGTCTATCGCTGGAATAAGCGCACAAGCATAGCCACATAAGGTGAACTGCTTGAACCCAGCAACAGACGGCACAACATGGCAATGACTTTGCTGCATATCCGTGATATTAAAATAATGCCGCAAGTAATCAGCATGCAGTTTATCATGCTGATCAAACAAGACGGTTGGCGCATTGATTAACTCTTTTTTGCTAATGATCGTGCCGCGAAAATACTGATTTCTGAATGCTGGAGTTGCAGCGAGCACATAATCAAAATAACCAATAAATTCTGATTTACAGCCCGAGAGCGCTTTTTCAGTGGTGGAAGCACAGGCCGACACCAAGCCTTTCTGCAAGTATTGCAAGGTGCGGTCTTGATCATCAGCAATGATGTCCAAGCTCAGCGGCATGATTTTGTCTAATTGATTCACCACCGTACGAAACCAGGTTTCCAAGGTATCACGACTAATGGAAATAGAAATTCGCGGCGCATTGGTGCTAAGTGATAAACTGGAATGCAGCGCATCTTCCAGCATCGCTACCCGCTTGTAGTGACCTAGCAATGATAACCCTGATTCAGTAGGACGATAAGGCAAGGTGCGAATTAATACTGGCTCACCATAGTATTGCTCCAGTGATTTAATGCGCTGGGAGATAGCCGATTGAGTCAAGCATAATCGATCGGCCGCGGTTTGAAATCCCTGTGTTTCAATCACAGCAGCCAATGCGGCAATAGATTGATAATCGAGCATGATTTACCCTCAGTCATTGGGTCATTAATTTATCTAATTATACATTACAATTATTAATTTGAGTAATATCACTCGAATTTGGTCTAATACTTAAAAGAGATTAACGAGGATCACAACCATGGTCGCCACCTTCAAATTAGGCATGCTGTTAGGGTTAAGTATTATTATTTCCATAGGCGCGCAAAATCTTTTTATTATTCAGCAGGCGATGCGCAATGAATATGCTTATCTCAGCGCTCTCACTTGTTTTATCTGTGATGTACTCCTCATTACGCTGGGCGCGACAGGTGTTAGCGCTCTCTTTATAGAATTTCCCGCACTTAAAACAGCAGTCTTACTCTTAGGCATCGTCTTTCTAATCTGGTATGGCATCAAAGCCATCCAGCGCGGCATCGCTGGTGAAACCGTTAGCGAACAATTTGATGCCATGAAGAATACTGTCAAAACCAACTCGCTCGCAAAAATCATTTTACTAGGCCTATCCTTCAGCCTGCTCAACCCAGCAGCCATTCTCGACACCATCGTCATTATTGGCGGCAGTGCCAATCATTATTTAGCGCATGAAAAATATTTATTTGTCGCCGGCACCATCACGGCAAGTTTCGTCTGGTTTTTTGGCCTCACCGCACTCACCATACAATTATCACGTCAAATCACCAGCCAGTTATTCTGGCGAACGCTGGATTTTATGAGCGGCGGTTTAATGTTAGGCATCGCTCTGAATTTCATCACACAGCTTTAATATTTTGTTTGTAGTTCACCTGCCATTGCCTATAATGTTCGCCATGCAATTTCATCACATGGAGCGTTTATGCGTTTAAATTATTTACTCGCAGCAGCATTAATCACGACTGCGTCACCGGCTTTCGCACAATTAGATTGGGTTTTCGCTTTCGAAAATGGCGACGGTAATGCTCAGCATTCCAGCTCATTAGATATCACCACCAATCCCAAAAACTATCGCACAGTTTGGGAAACGCAATTAACGCCAGCTCGAGCCGAATACTATTCCTATGAATCCAGCGTGCTCATCGCGGATAACAAAATCATCACCTCTACTGCTTATATGAAAACAGATGATCATTCAAAATCAACCAACATCAACGCGATTGATGCAGACACTGGCAAATCTCTCTGGACTGTCTATAACCCAGGTTTAAATGATTATGACTTAACCTATCACAACGGCAAAATCATCACCCTGCTAGACAGTGACACTGCAGATAAATCAAAACTAACGGCATACGATATCAAATCAGGCCAACCAATTTATTCAATTGATGTTGATGACAACATCACACAATTACTTTCTTACGGCGACTCCATTTATTTTAGTCAAGACGATCACGCAATTGGCTCGCTAGACCCAAACTATGGTCGCTTCAATTGGGTGAAACCACTGGATCCGGGCAAATATTTCAAGTCTAGCCTCTCCACTAACGGCACATACATAGTCACACGCGAGTTTGACAACATTCGCTTGTATGACATCAAAACCGGCACGGAACTTAAAAAAATCTGGCTGCCAGACACACCAGGCGACGGCGGCATTCAAGCTTCACCCATCGTCGATAACCATGCCGCTTACGGCGTCTTCCGAAGCAAAAGTAATCTATCGTCAGGGAGACTGTATGCGTTTGACTTAAGCAAACAAAAAATTAAATGGTCAGTGCCAAATATCCAAGTTGAATACAACAACGTCGTTGAACGCACGATACTACTGACTAACCATATTATCGTCGCGCAAGCCTACAGAGCTCGCCAGTATGACGCTGACAAAATCAATTTCATAGATGCAGACACAGGTAAAACTTTATGGGCCTGGTCGGTACCGGATAGTGATAAGAATTACGCTACTTACCCCATGGTGGCCACCGCTGATACCGTTTTCATCGCCGGCACCCATCATGTCTATGCCCTCTCCCTCACCGCCAGGAAAGTAGTCTGGTCTAGCGACAAACCGGCATACCGTTTATACCTGGGCGCGAACAAATTATTCATGGAATGGAATAACGAAGCGGAAGAATCATTCCTCACCGCTGTTGCGTTAAACTAAAGGAAAATATCATGCGCAAATTGCTTAGTGTATTAATCACCTCATTACTCAGCTCGCAGTTACTAGCAGCAGACCCTAACCCCAGTCAAATTTGGGGAACGTTTCAAGGCAATGCTGCTCACACAGGTTATAGCAATACGTTTATCAACCCAGATGCTATTAAACCCCTATGGTCACGTGAATTCACCACACCAGAAAAGACGTTAACAACACTAGGACAACCAATCGTGGTGCGAGACAAGCTTTATTTTCGCATCCACCATTACAAATTTGGTTCATCCATCTCGTATCCTGACAGCTTGCTGGCATTGAATGCGGTCAATGGTGATACCATGTGGGAGCATGATTTTGATCTTGCCGTCGGCGCATCATCCATGTCTTATGACGAGGGTAAACTGTATTTCATGCTCTACAAGAAAAGTGACTTGCAACGCAAACAGAGACAAAGCAATATCTTGATCGCCGCTTATGATGCCAACACTGGCACGGCAGTTTTTTCGTCGCCAGCGCAATTAAGCAATGGTCTCGATGACTGGGATAATCAAGCACCCGTAGTCGACCATCATCAATTGTACCTAGGCACCTACAGCATGCAGCTCTCGGCGAGCGCAGACACTGGACGTGTGAATTGGCGCAGCGGCGATGTAGCAGGCGAAGATAATTACGCGGTCGTAACCGACAACTATGTTATTCGCATCATGAATAATGCTATTTCTCTCCTCTCACGCAAAACCGGCGCATTCATCAAATCCATTCAAGGTGCAGACACACAATATTGGACAGAGACCATGCCGCTGGTATTGAACAAACAGCAAAACGTCGTGTATGCAGTCTTTAATACTAGCAAATCGACTAAGCAGTTAACGGCACTAGATCTCACCACCATGCGCGTCAAATGGAAGCTGGATATCCCCACCTACCTGACACAACCAGTTTATGCTAACGGCATGATCTATGTGCTGCAGCACTCCGATGCGAGCCACGATCTGAATACCGTTTATGCCATCGATGCGAAATCTGGCACCATCCAGTGGACGCTGCCAATCAATGGTGATATACGCGCGAATCCTATCGTTACCAATAACGCGCTGCTCATCTACGCCGGAGAGAATCTCATGATTGTTTCGCTAACGTCGCATCAGATCATTAAAACCATCGCAACGCGTGGCAACGGTTACATGGCCGTCGCAAACAATACCTTGTACTTCACAGAAGTGAATTTGGATCCATACAACCCAGAAACGTTGTTTGTTTCAGCTTATGCATTAAATTAAGAGGATAACCATGACTATCAGCAACAGAAAAACACATAAAACACTAGAATTAAGTGCCGCCCGCACACCCATGGCAAAAAAGGTTGGCATGTTTGCGGTAACCTATCGCTCGCCCGTCACCGAAATCATTGAGTATGTAGAATCTCAACTGCCTTACGGTTTATCACCGAAAGATAAGAATGAATTATTTAATCTGATACGTGTTGCCTTTACCGCTAATGAAAAAGAATTGGGTCAAGTACTGGAAAACCCTGCAACCTTGTTAGGGCCGTTTATTGACAAAATGATGCTAAAACAATCCGCCAACGCACAAAGCTCTGACACCAGCGAGCTCATGTCTGCCGGCCAGACCATCGTCAGCGCTAAAGTCAATGCAATGGCGCCGGGTTTGCTTACCGTGGCGGGCATATTATTGGGTAGTATAAACGCTGCCGCAGCACTGCCTTATGAGTATGTTCCAGGCCAGCCAGTCGGCGGTAAAGATTTGTGTGCCGGTTCTATTTATAAATGCATCCAAGGTCATTTGCAGGAAATGGGTATCTGGAATTCAACGTTGCCACAATCTGCTAGCGAATTTGTCAGCAATGTCACCGAGACAGTGCCTTGTGTTACACAGCAAACCCTAGGTGAATTAACCAAACGCGCGTTCTTTGCGCCCACTAACAACGCGGTTGATTGCAACATCATGCAACGCGTTGATGCTGCTAGCAGCTTGAGCTTTAAAGTCACCGCGCTGGACCAAATAGGTTGCAACATTGCTAAAGATTCCGCAGTAGGCGCTGCAAAAAAATGCGCGCAAAACACGCCAAACCAAGGGGATTTGTCATTTGGGTTGTCGGTTGGACTGGGTATTGGCGTGCCGGTGTTAGCACTGTCGGCGTTTATTATCGCGATGGCACTCAAGAGAAACCAAAAGAAACAAGGCGAGCAGATGCGCTTAGTGAATGAATAATTTTTCTCGCCTATTGCCTGCGCCCTGCTTTTAACAAACAGGGCACAGGCAAAATTGACTATGCATTGACGGACAAATTATAGCGAATGACTTTTCTTTTTGATTGCGTCATGCGCCATGACCGCAACACCTGCCACTACCGCAAATAATCCCAACACTTTGACACCTTTGTAAATATCGTTTTTATGTTGATACCAAAACGAAACCTCAGCGGCAGGATAAATGCCAGATTGCTTTTCATCTCTATATTTCGTGCCCTGAAATTGCAAAGGATGCAATGTTTCATCCAACATATGATATTGATGCGGACTTAATTTCAATTCAGATGCTTTGAAGTTTTCATCAAAATGCTTGATGTTAGTGGTTGACGGAATGGGGACAATATCATGAAACATATGCCATGCTAGTGATAATTGGGCGACGGTCATTTCCAATTCGTTAGCAATTGCTTCGATGTCTTTTCTCAGCGTCAGGTTATATAATAGCGCCTCGCGCTGAAAGCGCGGCAGTGCTCGACGATAATCTTCTGCTGGCATGCTGTCAAAATAAGTCTGATCTAAATGGGTAAAAAATCCACGGCCTAACGGGCTATAGCCTATGAGTTTAATTTTCAAATTTTGACAGGTACTGATCACACGATTGTGTTGATCTTGCCTGGACCAAGGTGAAAATTCGATTTGCACACATTTAATGGGATGCACGCGATTCGCGCGCATAATCATTTTTGCCGACACTTCAGAGAGACCAATGGCTTTTACTTTTCCAGCGTCAACCAATTCCTTCAAAGCAGTCACACTTTCTTCAATGCTCACGTTAGGGTCTGCGCGATGCAAATAGACAATATCGATATAATCTAACTGCAAACGTTTTAATGAAGCCTCAACGGCCGCCTTTAGATAAGCCGGACTGCCATTAATGGTGATGCTGTGATCGGGATTAAGCTTGACCCCAACCTTGGTGCAGACAATGAATTTATCACGCTTGTCTTTGTATAATGCGAGCTTTTCACCTAAGGCCAATTCACTTTCACCATTGCCATAACAATCTGCCGTATCAAATAAGACGCAGCCTTTTTCTATGGCATGATCAATGATTTCATTATTTTGTCGTGTCAGCGTGTAACAACCCAACCCCATTTCCGGAAAAGCATGACTGTGCATGATATAACCTATTTTCTAATTATTAGTGGCGGCTAATGATACCTCACTAAACGCTGGTGTATAGAGGTTTGGAAGCCCGCCTAGCCATTGCAGATCAGTCTCTGCTAGCTTTAGGTGTAGGGCCTTAAAATTATCAAGCACTTGCTCGGGGGCATGCATACCCGGGATAGGTAAGATCAAGTCAGACTGGCTTAACAGCCATGCCAACATGATGACATAACTGGAGGCATTGTATTTGCGTTCCAGCTCCAGCAAGACCGGGTTCGCCGCCAACGATTGGTGATCCGACCAACCGCCGCATGGGCAATATGGTACATAAAGTATATCGTGCGCTTCGCAATAGCTGCGCATGCCATTCGTCAAATCATCCTTGCAGAAAGGATTCATGCGATTTTGTACTGCTGCAATCGTTGTCATGGTTCGTGACAGTTCCAATTGTTGCAAGGACACATTCGCAAGACCGATGTGCTTGATCTTTCCATCCGCTTTTAATTGCATGAGCGCGCCTAAAGATGCCTGCAGTGGGACATCCGGATCAACACCGTGCAAATAATATAAATCAATCGCAGACACATTGAGATTCTTTAAACTGGATTCACAAGCTTTAATTAAATGCTGCGGTTTGCCGCCGCGCCGAAAACTCCAGGCACCTTGCGGACGTGTGCCGCCGCCTTTGGTGGCGATCACGACATTTTCTGGAGAAAATTTTTTAATGGCTAGATGAATCAATCTTTCATTATGACCCGCATCAGCTGCATCAAGCCCGTAAATATCAGCCGTATCAATGAAATTTCCTTGCTGCTGAAAAAACACTTTCAATGTGTCCAAGGCAGTTGCCGTGTCCGGACGCTGAGTGATCGACAACGGCATAGCACCAAAACCGATTTTAGTTAATTGCGCGAAGCGAGATGTGTGCATTTTTATACAACTATTATTTTGTTATGGTGAATATTTTAATGATAGACTCGGCGTAATGACAAGATAACTAACCGTGACATAAGGAATTATCCATGGAAAGTCGCAGCAAAAGCAGTGAATTCGCCTTTTCTGATCTTGTTCATTCCGGTAAAGTGTATTTCGATCAGACGCTTTTAGTCGCTCAATTAACCGCGGACACAAGCCCATGTGCGATCGTGTTAACGAGCCCCAGCGGTTTTGGTAAATCCGTGATTCTATCCATGTGTCACGCCTTCACTGACAAATATGCTGAACCTTCATTGTTCGACAAACGTCTATTAAAAACCACGCAATCGACATTCTTTGCTAACCATCATCACCGCTACTTTGATTTGTATTTTGATTTCGCTTCATTAGCAGCTGAGAATTTACTGCAATTTAAATCGCAACTTTGGTTATTGATGCGGGACATGATTCTCACCGCCAAGGATAAACTACAACACTGGGTCAATCATGCGGTGATGATAAATCACCCTGGACTGGAAAAGATTTTAGTATCTGATTATCAGCCCGATCTTGAAAACGAATTACTACATGCCATTTTCAATTTGTGCCAATGGTTATCAGCACAAGGTGTCGAGTCGCAATCTATTAATATTTATCTGGACAATTATGACGCCGCCTCACGCGCTGCATTCATTGATGGCAATTTGTCTCTGTGCAAAAAAATAAGTGACTTCATCTCTCGATTATTATTTTTTATCAGCGAACCTACCAAACCATATCACAAAATGATACTTGCCGGGCAAGAAAGCGTGGGCGACTCACACAAGCTAGCTAGCTCTTATCAACATAAACTTGAATACATCAATGTTTATTCTGGTCATATTCAACTGGGCATCACTGCGCAAGAGATTAGAGATAACTGTCCGGCATTATCCAACACTGACATAGAAACTCAATGTGGCTGGTATCGCACCTCTAAACAAACAGTCACTAATTTTAGTTGGCTGCAAACATGGCTTGGCTATCCACAACCAGCTCATCCTCAGCAAAGTTCTTATCCGTTATTAAGAGCAGCGATCGCCTTATTTGGCTATAACGAATTAACCAATGCTTATCACACACTTGGCCTATTAGGTGAACCTGAAATTTATAAACGTGACTTTGCGTTATCTGCGATCGGACAGTACGACAGTTGGTTTCCACAACTATTGTTAGCAACAGGTGCCATCACCTTTGTTGATAAAGAAACGGCATTAACAGCCATCACGACCCGTATGTTTGTAGACATCGTTTTCATGAATGACTCGGTACTGGAGGAAATCGAAAAATTACTGAATACTCGACGCAAACAATTACAGCCACAGTATACTCAACAAGGTGACACGTTATTTCATCGTCGACCTTCACTAAGTGATGCCTTTAAACAATCAACACCATATCCCTGCGTGATACTGTGACACGACCGATTAGGGAAAACCCTAAATTCGACACCTGACGGTTAGTGCTATCATAGAACTTCGCCCATCTCTTTATTAGGAGCAGCATCGTGTCACTCACTAAAGACAAGGAACTCCCCTACACGCTGGCAGAAATCAGAAAAAAAGCCAAAGAGTCGCTGGATAGAGGTGCGGTGACAGAAGACTATCCGTTAAATCTGGACGAAGTGTACATGCATTTAAATGCGGCACTGGCCACAGAAATCATGTGTGTATTACGTTATCGTCATCATCAAATTATTGCTACCGGTATTGATCGTCCACAAGTTGCTGCTGAATTTGCCGAACATGCCGATGATGAACAACGTCACATGATGTTAATCGCTGAACGCATAAATCAATTAGGCGGCAACCCGGATTTTAATCCAGGCACCATTAACGCACGCACTGCAACAGAATATGGCAAAGGAACTGATTTATTAACGTTAGTGAAAGAAGATTTAATTGCCGAACGCATTGCCATCATGATTTATCGTGAACTGATCGCCTGGTTTGGCACCAAAGACCCCACCACGCGCCGCATGCTGGAAGAAATTCTGCAAGACGAAGAAGATCATGCAGATGATTTATCTAACTTGCTTACCATCAACAAATAATCAACCAAACACCCTGTTATTTCGCTGCGCCATACGAAATGACAGGGGCTATTTCAGCGCGCCCATCACTAAGGCGATAGCAGCCGGTTAATCTGGAGACATGATATGACACGGAATCTGTCGATACTCATAGGCGTTATGATAGCGCTATACACATCGTCAGTCTTAGCGACTCAATGCCGCTGCTTACCCAATCAAGCTTGCTGGCCAAACAAAGCTGCCTGGGATAGTCTGGGCAAACAACTGCACGGTAAATTAATCACACCGACTCCGGAATTAGCCGCCTGCCAACATGATGCAAATAGCGCCGCCTGCAAAGCTTCACTCACCGCATTGCATAATCCATTTCAAATCGAAAACAATCCTGGTGCCACACAAAGCACCGGCTGGATGAACGCCTGGCAAACCGCCGCCAGTCCATATGCCGTTGCGGCAGCCGATGCTGATGATGTAGCAGCGGCAGTGAATTTCGCACACAAATACCATTTGCGTGTCGTCATCAAAGGCACAGGACATGATTACCTGGGCCGCTCCAACGCCCCAAATTCCTTACTGATCTGGACGCACAACATGCGCACCATACAATACGAGGAAAAGTTTATACCTAGCGGCTGCAATAGCAAAATGAAAGGAATCCCAGCTCTGACGGTTGGCGCAGGCACACGCTGGCTGGAAGCCTATGACGCCGCCGTCAATCAACACAATCGTTACATACAAGGTGGTGGCTGCACCACTGTTGGCGCTGCAGGCGGCTTTATCCAAGGCGGTGGCTTTGGTTCATTTTCAAAAAAATACGGCACTGGCGCTGCTGGTTTATTACAAGCAGAAATCGTCACCGCCGATGGCAAAACAATCATTGCCAACCAATGCCAATACAAAGATTTATTCTGGGCAATACGCGGCGGCGGTGGCAGTACTTATGGTGTCGTCACCAAAGTCACACTGAAAACACACAACCTGCCCGCGAATTTCGGCTTATTGTTTGGCACCATCAAAGCAAAAAATGACAGCGCTTACAAAGCGTTAATCAAAGAAATTCTCACGTTGTATTATCGCGACTTAAACAATGAACATTGGGGTGAACAAATTCGTTTTAGCACGGACAACACCGTCAACTTTGGCATGACATTTGTGAATTTGAATATTGAACAAATCACTTATGCATTCGCACCGCTAGTGACCTGGATCTCAGAGCATAAAAAAGATTATCAAATGAACCTCAAACCATCGATCATTCCAGCCAATAAATTATGGAACCTCGATTACCTTAAAACAGCGCATCCAGCATTATTTACATTAAATAACGCACCCGATGCGTTACCGAATCAATTCTGGTGGACCACCAACACAGCAGAAGTGTCATCATACTGGTATACGTATCAATCCTGGTGGCTGCCTAGTCAGTTATTTGATGATAAACACGTTGCACAATTAACCAATGCCATCTACGAGGCATCCAGATTAAGCGCGGTCAATTTACATTTTAATAAAGGTCTAGCTGGTGCTTCAAATGAAGCAATCAATGCGACCAAAAATACGTCCACTAATCCTGAAGTGTTGAATGCTGCGGCATTAGTCATCATGGCTGCCAGAACGAATGAAAACTATCCCGGCGTGAAAGGCAAAACACCCAATCTGGAACAAGGAAAAGCCGCGCAAGACAAGATTACTCGCGCCATGCAATATTTTATCAAGCTTGCTCCTCAAGCTGGTGCTTATGTGAATGAAGCCGATTATTTTATGCCTAACTGGCAGAAAGCATTCTGGGGGAGTCATTATAATTTGTTATTAGGGATCAAGAATAAATATGATCCTGATGGATTGTTTTATTGTCATCATTGCGTAGGGAGTGAGAAGTGGAGTGAGGATGGGATGTGTTCGATTTGATTTTTGATTTTCGGTTTTCATTTTTCCCTCACCCTATCCACGAGGGAAGATCTAGCAGATCTAGCAAGGCCATTACACTAAACGCATGCTGTGAGAATGTTCGATCTGGCAGATAGGTGCGTAAGACCCTCGCGCACATGGATGTGCGCGGAGACCGCAGGGAGCAGCTTCGTCTGGAGCGCCTATCTGCCAGGTCGAACATTCGGTGGCTAACGGAGGCACATAACTGAAGGCAGCAAATAATTAATTACATGATTTTACGCAAAAACATTTCCCACATAATAGTCTATACTTTTAACTAACTGATGACATCAACCAGAATGACGAGGAAATGATTATGCGTAACTTTCTATTTCAGATCTGCACCCTGCTATCTGTCATGTGTTTATCAACTGCTAGTGTTGCGCAAACATTTACTTGTGTTGGCATGGATCCTACCGGTAAAAAAATCAATCTCATTTATGATGAAGACACCTCAACCATCAACGTCAATGGAACGTTATTAAAAATTCAAGCCGCCACTAATGCACACAATGGCGTAGCGACTGAAGATTACGAAATAGAAAATGGCAAGAAAGCTTACGTGTCATTAGTCGTTGAAGACAAAGATAAGATAGTCGTACGTCAGATGGATTCAAAAAATGATGACGAACTTTCTAAAGTCGAATTAGCCTGCAAATAACAACACCATACCCGGTTGAAGTACTGATAAACTTCAACCGGGTTTTATTTTGCCTCATCGTTTATCAAATATGTCCAAGTTTTTAATCACTCACCACTTGCTTGATTGAGAACCCTTCTAATTCCTTCAGGTATTCTTCCAGGGTCACCAATCCAACACATGGCATCGCTCCAACAAGGTTCATCTCACCGCGTATGATTTTTTTACTGAGCACAATGGATGGGACACAGGGAATTTGCGGCCCATCATTATCTTTAGCGATGATGAACCATTTGATGGTAAGCGGTTTTCCTTCCTGGTCTATCCCGCGCAATATCATATGCATGCCGCCGCTAGTAGTACCAAAGACATCGAACAGATGACCAAAAGAAAGCAGCGATTTCGCGTGTTTTGACAAATTCAGCGGTAAACCAAATCGTACCAAATAGGAAGTTAACCACATCCCTAAATGCAACACCCCACTCTCCATCCCTGCTGAGAAATGCAGTTGATGGATGTTATATCGAGGTGGAAATAAATCTAAATCAGGGATATCACAGTTCGCCATCCAGCGCTTGCCTAATTCCGGATAAGACTGACGATAGACATTCTGCCATCCATAATAAATCCGCCGATCATCCTGCCATGGTTTAAGCGGCTTACCTAAATACGTTAATATGGATTGCGCTGTCGCAAGGCCGCGTGGCGCTTTTTGCCCTGGGCTGACTCCATAATGCAATGACTCAATGACCGAGAATTGATTTTTATAATGTTCCAACACAGCAGATGATAAACCAGGCACGGTACTGGCACCACTTACTACCAAGACGTTTTGTTCTTGTGCTTTGGCATTTAAGCTAACAATGCCCGTCACAAAATCACGCGCATCCGCAAGATCAATATAATGCACTTGGTGTGCGATACAAACCTCCGCAATAGCATAATCCGCTGACTGAAAAGGCCCGATAGTATTAATCACAACAGTTGGTTTTAATAGCTCAAGTTGATGACTTAAAGACTTTCCAGCATCAAATGCAACAGCTTGTATGCACGAGTTACCTGTATTCTGTATTAGTTTATTTTGCAGCGCATTGGCTTTAGCTAAATCACGCCCAGCGATGATGATGGGAATATTGTCTTTGGCAAGCGATGCCGAGATACGCTCACCGAAATTACCATAACCGCCGAGAATTAAAATCTGTTTCATTGGTCTGTACTCATACTTTTACATCAACGATTTTTAACTTACCAGAATAGCTATATTCCCCGAATAGCATATGTGACATGGTCATTCGCATGCTAAATTCATCATCAGATAAAGCTTCTTTTTCAACATTAATTTGACCTAGCAAAAATGTAATGGGCAATGGAATTAATTTACCAAACAGTCGCATGACGTAACCTGAATGTTTTAACATTACCTTATTGCCATCGACAGCATAAGCAGTACGCCAACCGATACCCATAAAAATAAATTCAACCACGATGTTGTCTTTAATAGGCAGCATGGAAGATTGAAAGCGGCACGGATTTTTTTCTGGCACATAAAAAGTTCTATCGAAATACAGTGCAGGTGAGTTTTCCTGACTGCGCAAATACACCGTCACGGGAATGTCTAGACCAGTGTAGGGGACTAGAATGTGAAACAACTTACACACTGGCAGTAAGATTTTGAATAACCCGGTTGCCTTAATATCCAGCTGGCCTTTCACCGTCACCACCATCTTACTGTAAGGATGATGCAAATAATGTTTTTGCATCACGACAGGCAATGTCGCCCAGTGGTCTGCAAAGACTTGCTTGAAGATAGGCTCCGATATCGTCATGAATACTTATCCGACTAGTTAAGTTCTATCATACCATCAACAGAATACTGCCTGGTAAACAGCGATAAAGCAGTCGCTATCAAATACTATTTTTTGCAACAGGCGCAGGCGCAAAACAAAGTTGTAAATTCCTGTCAATGATAACGCGATCTTTAGCCTCTACCATGCGCTCAAAAATCATTAAATCATTCTCTAACACCGTAGCGGATCGCGATGGCGAAGCTTTTGCTAAGGCCTGTTGGTGGTATCCGCGAATTTCAGCACACTCTTGCTCGGTTAATGAGGCCAGCACCAATCTGCGCACTTGCCAGTAGTGCTCTGCACCGCTCCTATACTGGGCCGGAACGTCGGCGCGCGGTCTTTCGCAAGCATCACAATAAATTAATTCCAGCGTGCAGCGACGAATGGCCATGTATTTTGCGTAAGCATTGGCGTGGGGCAACAAGGCCGCGACTTTAGCCATGACATTCGGATCTCTTTCATCGGTGCAAAGGTAGGCTAGCGGATGATGGTACTCATTCGGTCGTTTGACTTTACTGCTAGCCTTGAGTTGTTTGTCATCAATAGACTTCATGGCATCAATAATCTTGTTTGCATCCAGATAGGGAAAACCAGGACTTTCATAGTAACAGCGATTTTCGTCTTTTTTATAACAACCGGCGCGCACTGCACATTGAAAGATAGAAGATAAGATAGGCGCATTGATGACGACACCATTCTGATAATGCTGAATTAAACTATCCAGAACCGGAATTAAATTTCGGTCATTCGTTTGACGCAAGAGTTGTTTTAACTCTGTTGCCAGTTTGATTTTTTTAGCCGTTATTTCTGCAATCGTTGCCTGAAAACATTGCTCTGCAGCATGCGCTAAATCTTTATTTTTCAATTCATCTGATTTAATAATGGCAAATACTTGGCGCGATTTAAACTGTGCTTGTTCACACTTACCCAGTGGATAAGCGGCAAAATCACGCGGTATTCGTGCATTCTCACCGCGCATGACCAACAGGAAAGAAGCTTTATTATATTTTCCGTCATTCTCATGAAACGTCTTCAACGTTCCATGAATAAAGTGACGCATCTCATCTTGTAAAACGCGCGCATGGCTGTCCGTGATAGTGTCTCGCGTACAACGCCAGACTTCATTTAACCCGAAATTCGCCAAACTGACCGCATCACCTTTACCCGTGTTATCTTTCGCTTCGGCCACACCGCGGTGCAACTCCACATGACGCAGACCCAGACCAAACAGGCGGCATAAATACAAATCATCCAAATCAAGAAATAAATCTGTCTTGACTGGTTCGGCCATCTCTTTTCTTGGTTGATATAAGCCTTGTTTGCGTAAGCTCATGCAGTTCTCATCATTAGGGTTTAATTCTTATTTGTCATAAGTATAGACTTTCTTTGATACACGGGCAAATATAGACAACCTCCACTAAAATCAATTACATTGGCACTATCTCAGCACGGGAAATATCACGGATGAAACCACTTTACCAAGCACCCATTATTGCTAAACCTTCCAGCATTCATGGTTATGGCGTTTTTGCAGAAGCAGATATTAACGTCAATGACGTGATAGAGGAATGTCATATCCTCTTGGTACACGACCACACAGCACTCATCAATTATTTATTTAAATATGAGAAAAACGGTCAAATCCGATCTTGCTTACCCTTAGGGTACGGCGCCATTTACAATCATGCTGACGAACCTAATGCTAAGTATGACTTCGACGAAGAAAAAACACTGCTGATTTACAAGGCAATCAAGCCGATTAAAGCCGGCGAAGAAATCTATATCAGCTATGGCAAAGACTGGTTCTCCAGTCGTAACGCCAAGACAGCTCAAACCTCCATGAAGTTTCGCATCAAACGCATGTTAAAGCACTCTGCGTTTATCTTTCGTGCGGCAGTTTGCATGGCTGGGGTGTATGTGGCAATCGCCGCGATTCATGCACTACAAACCACTTGATGTAGGGTCAACATCTGAAACGAATCGTTGATGGTATTAGGTAGCAGAGGCTAATAGGCGCAGCATTAACCGCTTCTAGTGAGGCCCGATTTGTTGAGTGGTCTTTCCAAATCTTCGCTGCTTATTTTATCCTGACCACTGGCTGATAAACTAAACTTTTCTTTTGCCGCCTGCAGCGACTCCAGAATGGGTTTTGCTTTAGCGCTATCAGGATTACGCCTTGATATTTCACTTTCCAACCTACTCAATCTATCTGGGTCTTGCGCTAGAGCTTCCATTAATTTTTTCATGTTGTCATTTTCATTTTGCAATTTATCATCTTTGCGCATAATCATAAACGCGGAATAATCTGCTTTCGTTTGTTTGATTTCTGCAGGCAGGTTTTTTGCCGCCTGTGCTCTTTCTTTTTGCTCTTGCTGCATTTTCGCAACGGCTGCGTTTGCTTCTGCTTGCAACTTGGCGGCTTCGACTAATTTATCATCGATCATTTTAATCATGCTGGATAAATCTTTTTTATCATGCCTCATGACGATATTGAGATCATCGCGCAATCTTTCCATGGCCGTTGGTACCATGTTATTAAGATGTCGATTTTGCATTTTTGCATCTAGCGAGATGAATTGTTCAATTCTCTGACGTGCAATATGCACATCCAGTTTCTCCATGGACTGCATCATTTTGCGTTGACTCATACCTGCCTCGTCTGGTTTTTTTATTGTTTTTACTGATAGTTTAAGTATAGCAATGAAAAACCAGACGGCAGTTAACGCAAACGCTTGATATTATGAACCTTGGCCGTAACCACCTGGGTTCCAGTGCACATCGGCACCATCAATGAATAACACTGTGTAGCCTAACTGTTGTGGTTTGGAGATATTAGAATTATCGTTACCCAACACTTGTAAGCGGTACGTCATGGTTGCCTTTTTACTGTTGTATTGCGGCTGTGACAACGCACCAATGAAATGCACGGGAACGAGTTGTTTGTTTTTATCGTACATCATACTTTCCAGTGCAATATTGGGCGGCTTGCCTTTAAAACCTTTATCGCCGCTGATTTCCCATTTAGATAAATAATCTTTTAGCGAAATCAAACCCGTCACATGACTGGGTCTATCAGCAAAAAAACTAATATACGGTTCCGCTGTTTTTAACTTCACAATGTATTCACCCTGCTTGCCTGCCACTGGAACCAGAATGGCAGAACGTGCGGATTGCACGAATGATACTTCGCGTGTCACCCCCGGGTTTGCCATGGCCATGGTGCCTAGTGAAAGCAATGCTAAAGTCAGCATGGTTTTTTTCATTTGCAATCTCCTTACTTTGTTAAGTCTCTTGATAATGCTTCTTGAGCTTCAGGTTCAGCGACAACTTCTACTCTCTCCTGAAATAAGGTACTTGAATTCTGATGACGACGACCGCAATCAGGCATTGACCAAGTCACAGAATCAATCGTCACAGGCGGCGTGATTGGACTTTCATTCAGTAATAATGGAGCCTCTTCTGCCGCTTGCAGTTGCAGGTACTGATATTTTCTATCACGTAAAGTGATACCAATATCTATCGGCATTTCCACTGTGATTAGCCCAACAGAAGTACCGGTCAATTCACCTAAACTCACATTATTGTTATTTGCCAACGCATCCATACTTTCGATCGTTGATAAGATGTATGCGGTACGTGAAGTACTGCGCATTACTTCAAAACCGCTTTCTACTACGTGACGCGCTTTGCTTGAAGTACCACGAATGAATGTTTCATTGACGAGCCCGACACCAGTTAATCCAAGCTCCGTATAAAGAATGACACTGCTGCTTAGCAAGCCGGAATTTTCAGGACCAAATACATAAAACACCGGACTCAAAGCAGAACCGTAATCGATAGGTCTCACCAACAGGCAACCCAGCAACAGCAATGCAAAGCTTGGTTTTTCTTTTTGTTTTAAATGTTCATTCAACATGTGTGCCAATATCGCCGTTGATAACGCGGTGACTGGCACCACAATCACACCCGCTGTATTGAGTGGGCCGCCAGTAATATTGCGCGCAATGCGATTGATATATAAATAATGTGCGCCAGCACGAGAGAAAACACTTTTGATGTGATCGAATATTTTGTTGGATGCCTTGAAAACAACTGCCGCACTTTCACGCGCAGGCCGGAATTTCACCACAATGATTAACACCGCACCAGTAATGGGTGCTGCCACTAACGCCAAACTGGGACCCACATTTTGTGTGATGATATCGCCTGTGCCATAAAACGCAGTGGCCGCGCCAATGGCGCCTAATCCTAAAACCACAGGATTTTCGATCGCGCGAGCCACCCATTTGATGCCACTCCAGCACGCAACGAGTGCAACACCCGCCCCTCGGACTGCGCGTTTTAATAAACCTGGTTGTTGAGCGGGAGGATTTACTTTTGCAATGCCTTCTAGAGCAGTGGATCTTTGCATAGTGTGTACCTGTGAATTTTTATTGTTATCTGCGGATTTTATGCTGGGAAGATTAGGTGGGTATTAAGAGAGATGACCTGCATTTGCTGCGCGCATCCAGCCTTAACTCTCAGGTAGTCTTGATGGTTCTTAAAAAGTAGCGCTGAATTCTCCCCGCTGAGCAGGATAAACCATTATAATCAATTGCTTATAGAGAGGCATTACGGGTTTTCCCCACTAAACTCAATACTCATGTCCATTTCCAACACATTTTTTGCATTTTTTTCTTTTCACCCCCATCGTAACGCTTTCTTCTGAATCAATATCCTGTCTTAAAAAGTCTCGTAAGTATCTCAATCTACTACACTAATAATATTTTTTAAGTTATTGATTAAATTGGGAAACTTTTTTATGCAAAAGCTAGAAATCCTATAAATACCACCTATAGTTAATTTATACGCTCTTGGGCATACAGACAGCTACGCGGGAATCATCAAAATGATGCGGCCGGAAGAGATATTGCGAAAACTACGATCAGCCAGTAAGTCAGTCACCGTTGGGTTGATGACGTATTTTCTGTCTGTCAGTATTTTTGCCAACCCAGTCTTAGATAACGTCGCCGCCGGTCATGTGTCCATTCAGCAATCGCCCACTTCCACCGTGATCAACCAATCCTCACAGAAAGCTATCATTAATTGGCAAAGCTTTAATATTGGCAAATCCGAATCTACCCACTTCCAGCAGCCCACTGGTGGTGTCGCCTTAAATCGCATTAACCCCGCTCAAGGTGTCTCGCAAATCTACGGCCGGCTTACCGCAACCGGTCAGATCATCCTCGTTAACCCAGCCGGTATCTTCTTCGGACCCAGCGCGTATGTGAATGTTGGCGGTTTAATCGCATCAACCGCCAATATTTCGGATCAGGATTTCTTGAATGGATATTATCATTTTGCCAATCAACCAGGCTTTAATGGGTCGATTGTCAATCAGGGACAAATGATTGCGGCTGATAATGGCTTGATTGCTTTAATCGGCGGCGCGGTTAGTAACGAAGGATTCATTCAAGCTAACACTGGACGTGTTGTTTTAGGCTCTGGTGATGCCTTCACCATGACATTCGCAGGCAATGATTTAGTGAGTTTTGCCGTGGATTCTGGAGTGACAAAAAAAGCGGTCGATCAACATGGTAATCCCATTGCAACTGGTGTGAGTAACACTGGCGTGCTAAGCGCTAACGGCGGACAAATCTTAATTACCGCAAAAGATGCGGCCGGCGTATTGGATAAAGTCATCAGCATGGAAGGTTTAGCCGAAGCAAAATCGGTTTATCAGCAAAATGGTTCTATCATTATTTCTGGCGATCCAAATGCTGGCATGGTGAAAATCGCTGGCAAACTGGATGCGTCCGGCAAATCAAAAGGCAGCAAAGGCGGCAGCATTGATGTGACTGGATACAATATTTTATTAGACAGCATGGCTAATTTGGATGTCAGCGGCGATGTCGGCGGCGGCAGCTTGAATGTAGGCGGTAACTATCAAGGCAAAGGTTCGCTTGCACATGCGAATGCATTGGTGATGCAATCAGGCGCAAAAATTAATGCTGATGCCATTAGCAGCGGCAATGGCGGCAATGTAGTTCTATGGTCTGACTATTACACCAAAGCAACTGGCTCTATTAGTGCACGCGGCGGCAGTGAAGGTGGTCATGGTGGATTAATTGAAACATCCAGCAAACGTTATCTTGATGTCAGCGGTGTTCAAGTGAATGCATCTGCCGCGAACGGTGTTGGCGGTACCTGGTTATTAGATCCATCAGATTTAACGATTACCAATGCAAATTCAAATGTTAGTTCATCATCACCATTCATACCGACTGCGACCAGCTCTACGTTAGATGTCAGCACATTAACAACAGCATTAGGCCTGGGCAATGTCGTTGTGCAAACTGGTTTGGATAATTTTGCCGGCAACGGTGACATCATTATCAGCGCAGCGATTGTTTACAACAGTGTTAACTCATTGGTGTTAACAGCTTATCGCAACATCACTTCATCGCTAGGCGGCGCTGTGATTGATAACGCCGGATCAGGTAATGTTACTTTACGCGCAGACAATACTGGCACAGGCACTGGCACGATTAACTTCACTGGCGGTAGCAATGTTAGCACTGGCGGCAGTGTCAGCATTTACTACAATCCAACAACGTTTGGCACACAAGACACGTTATATTCTGGTGGCACCACACCAACACAATACATGTTGATTCAAAGTCTCGGCACAGACTCTGATTCCGCTACCACTGCTTCATTAGGCGCATTACAAAATGCAGCTAACACCTCACTCTGGGCACAAAATTTTGCCTTAGCAAAAGACATTGATGCGACAGCAACAAACACCTGGAATAACACTGGTTATCCGCTTGGGTTCTCGCCTATCGGTACTAATGCAACACCATTCAGCGGCAAATTCGATGGCCAGAGCTATACCATCAGCAATTTATATGAAAACAATTGGTCGACCAGTTCATACGGCGGTATGTTTGGTCGCATCAACTCTTCTGTGGTGATTAGCAATTTAACGTTAGCAAATGTGAATATTCAATCTGGTAATACCCTAGGCAGCAGCATTGGCGGTCTTGTTGGATATAACGCTGGCGGCACCATCTCCAACGTTAACACTTCTGGTTTTGTATTCAAATCTTATAGCGGCACAAATGGCGATAGTAACTGGTTTTTTATCGACCCCTTAATCAATGGTTCAGTCGGTGGTCTCGCTGGTTACAATAGCGGTACGATTACCGGCTCATCCTCTTCTGTTGTCGTGGAAGGCGCTGCTGGCAATAATGGCGGTAATATTGGCGGCCTTGTCGGCTCTAACGTTGGCGGCACCATCACAAACTCCTATGCTGACGGCGGCGCGGCTTATTCAGGCTCAACGAATTATGGTGGCATTGGCGGCTTTGTTGGTTACAACACGGGTACAATTAGTAACTCCTATAGCAGAACATTTCAGATTTACGGCCCTTACGCTGGTGGCTTTGTCGGGAGACAGGATGGTGGCACTATTACTGACTCCTATAGCATCAGCCCCGTGACTGGCACCAGTTATGGTGGTGGTTTCGTTGGTTGGTTATCAGGCGGTTCGATTTCAAATGTGTACAGCACCGGCTCGACTTCAGGTCCATTTGGTAATGGCGGTTTAATTGGCTGGAGTTATTCAGGCGCATTCAGTAACAGCTTCTGGGACACCGACACATCTGGTGACAGCGGCGCCGTTGGCAGTAATGCTGGTGGCACGCTCACCAACTTAACTGGCGGTTGCTTTGACGGCGCTTGCACCAACGGCGGCACAGCAAATCTTTCTGATAATACGACATTCAGCGGCGCGGGATGGAGCATTGCAAGCGACCCAACCGCCGTCTCCGGCGAAAATTGGATTATCTTTAACAACAACACTCGCCCGATGCTAACCATGGAATACAGCACCACCATCAACAATACGCATCAATTACAATTGATGGCGATGGGACTTGGCGAAAACTTCACGCTTGCCAAGAATATTGATGCCAATCCATCTTTTACAGCATCAAACTATTCCTTTGATACTCCTGTCTGGGATTTAAATGGAACTTACAATAGTAAATTCGATGTCTGGGGCACAGATGCCTCGGGTTCCAGCGGAAAAGGTTTCGTGCCAGTCGGTGATAACACCAATAACTTTACCGGTTCGCTAAACGGACGAGATGACACAATTACCGGTCTTTATATTAATCGTCCGAGTGACAGCAATATCGGCTTATTCGGTGTCACCAGCAGCACATCTACCATGCAAAATCTTGGTCTCATCAGCCCAATCGTCACTGGCTTTTCCTATGTCGGTACGCTAGTCGGTTTTAGCGGTGGACCTGTTAATCATGTTTATGCCACTGGAGTCAACGTACACGGCACCGGCAGCAACAATGGTGAAGATAGTGTCGGCGGTTTGATTGGTTACACTGCATCTTCATCAGCAACCGTTAACAATGCTCACGTATCCGGCACCGTGGTTGGCGATCATTATCTGGTTGGTGGCATTGTTGGTTATTCTCATGGTGACATCACCAACAGTTACAACCTCGCCACCGTATACGGCGGACAACTCAATAGTCTCTTTATCGGCGGTATTGCCGGTGGCAGTGATAATGCAAATCTCCAAAACGTTTACAATTACGGCAGCATTGGCACAATACAAAACCAACTGGTTGGTGGCATTGTAGGCAGCATCGGCACTGGCACAATTGATCAGGCCTATAATGCAGGCACCGTCACGGGTTACGCCAAAATGGGCGGCATTGCAGGCGCCACCGCTATCTCCACCATCTCCAACAGCTATAACACTGGCACAGTGAATGGTAATTCAGCTGAGGCTTCTTTTGTTGGCGGCCTGGTTGGTGAAATGTCACAATCCACCATCACCAAGAGCTATAACAGCGGCGCAGTGACGACAGGCAATACGAGTACTGATATTGGCGGCCTCGTTGGCATCACTGTTAACGGTTCTAATGTAATAACCAATTCATTCTGGGATGTGGATTCATCTGGCCAAATCAAACCGCTGGGCAATGACTACTTCTTGCAAGATGGCACCACGCCAACCAACACTTATGCCGGCTGCTTCAATGGTACTTGCTCTAACATTGGCGGTGTTAACAGTGCGTATTTAATCAGCGGCACCACTGCAGCAAATCTGTCTCTGTTATCAACCTATACAAATAATAGCTGGACCAACATCACCTCCGACCCAACCGCCGCATCTAGCAACACATGGTTTATTTTCGATGGCGCAACAAATGGATTAACCAGCGGCAACACTCGCCCAATGTTGATGATGGAAGCAACCAGCTCGGGCAGCATTGCTAACTTACATCAACTGCAATTAATGGGCGCTAATTTAAGCGGCAATTATACTTATTCATCTGATATAGATCTGGCAAGCGTTAACACTAATGCTGCAGATGTCTGGGGCGGCAGCGCAGGCAAAGGATTTGTTTCGATTGGCGCATTTACCAATCCTTTTACTGGCTCATTCAACGGCATTTCACACACTGAACCACCAGCATTCCCATGGTTATCGCCTACTATCGTCTATCCAGTCATTAGCAATCTCTCACTCACTGTAAACACAGAAGCGGTTGATAATTTCGGCTTCTTTGGCGCAGTTGGAACGGGCGCTACGCTTTCCCATATCATATTAAAAGATGCCGTCATTGCTGTTTCCGCATTGAATACTAATTATATTGGTGTGCTTGCTGGCTCCATCACCGGTGCAAACGTTTCAAATATCACGATTACCAATGCCAGCATCACCGGCGCCAATTCAGGTGTCGGCGCACTTGCGGGCGTGGTCGTTGACTCTACCGTTTCCAATGTTGGAGCAACTGGCAGCATTACCTCTAATGGTGGAAATAATCTCGGCGGCTTGATTGGCGCGTTCGTTAGCAACGGAGCTAACTCTTCATTATCGAATGCATACAGCCAAGTGAACGTCACCGCCAGCGGCTCATCATACGATGTCGGCGGCTTGATTGGTCTTGCTGATTCACAAAACGGATTCCAGAATACTATCAATAAAACTTACGCCAGCGGCAACGTCAGCACCCCCAACTCCATTATTACTGGCGGTGTCGGTGGATTGATCGGCTCGAATATCGGCAGCGTTATTAATAATTCATTCAGTGTTGGTAATGTCACCGGTGATTTCAACGTTGGGGGCTTAATCGGTATCAATGCTGATAATGGTGCCACACTGGGATCTATCACCAATTCCTACACCACCAGTACCATACTGGCAGGCAACACCAACGTTGGCGGATTCATCGGCACCAATAACGCAACAGGCACCACTACTAATAACTTCTGGAATACCAGCGCCTACTACACACCACCTTCTGCTGTCGGTAGCGGCTCTAGCAGTGGCATCACTGGTAAAACCAGATCACAAATGGGCGACTCCGCTACCTTCACTAACGCAGGCTGGGATTTCGGCAGCATCTGGTCCAACAATAGCAACACCACTCCCTTCCCTTATTTGCAAGGGATGCCGACACCGACATTCCCGGCTGAACTTCTACCCTTCTATACAGGCTTCGCACCAGGACCAGGTTACACTATTTGGGCTTATGTAAACGGCAGCTCGATTGGTTCCGCCACTTCACTCGGTGACAACAGCTTCACCTTATACAGCAGCATCAGTCTCAATAATTCAGACACGATATTATTCTACCTCTCAAATGGCGACATTAAAGGTAACTTACTAGCACTCGCCAATGGCAACTTAAGCAATTTAACTTTCACACAAAATAATATTCTGCTCTACAGCAACATTAATGATACCAATATCAGCAACTATGGTATGGGCAGTTTCGGCAATCAAAATCTGATTAATGCTGCAAACGGAGTCAGTAGTACAGATGTACTATATTCCAACCCATCTAACAGAAATATTATGCTAGGAAATCGTGCTAATTTAGGCAGCCTAGCCAGCCCGATTACGTTAGTCTTACCCGAAAATTTAACTTACCAATTTACTAACACTAACATTCCCACTCTTTCCGGCAACATCACTACAGTTGCTGGCGGCACCAGCGCATTGGTTATCAGCGGCAACACTGCGAGCGGCGCCGGTATTGGTCTGAATAATGTGAATATTGATGTTAGCAACTTCACCGTCACCAGTACGGGTGTCTGGAACCAATTCAGATCATCGACATTACCAACATTTAATGTGACGAATGATTTCCATATTGAAGACGGCGGCTATTTCATGCGTGTCAGATCCAGCGACTATGCGCAGATTACCGATATTTACGGCTTGCAAGGATTGAATTCCAATGCCACGACCTTAGGCAACTCCTATTTCTTTAACACCACAAACATTGATGCAAGAGGCACCAAGAACTGGAATGGCGGTGCCGGCTTCAAACCAATTGGCAGTAGCACCAATCCGTTCACGGGCAAGATCAATGATGACACAAACAGCTTACAGCCAACCGTCTTTATCAATGGTTTGTATATCAACGCAGCCAGCAATAATGTAGGTTTATTTGGCGTAACCGATGGCGCTGACATCAACTCTATCAGTCTCACCAACCTCAACCTGACGAACACTGGTGCTAATGTTAGCGGCGTCGGAGGCCTCATCGGTGTGGCATACAACACCATTGTCAACTATGCCGCTACTAGCGGTTCGGTTCATGTCGCAGATGGATCCAACGGCATTGGCGGTTTAATTGGTTTATCGCAAAATTCCACTATCACAAACAGCTATAACGCAGCATCAGTCACGGTAGATGCTGAGACAGCAACAACCGGCGGCTTAGTCGGCTGGATGGGCTGGGGCGGCAATGGTTCTGACAGCATCACCAATTCTTATAACGCTGGCAATGTCTCGGTTGGCAACAATAGTGGTTATATCGGCGGTCTCACTGGTTATCTGGATACCGGAACCATTGATAACACCTACAATATCGGCAATGTCACCATCAATGGTAGCGCGGGCTCGATTGGCGGCCTTGTTGGCATTGTGAATACCGGCACGATTGATCACAGCTACAGTTCAGGCGCAGTAACTGGCGGCAGCGCAGCTGGCGGCTTAGTTGGCGTGCTTAACGTAGGAGGCACCGTCAGCAACAGCTTCTTTGATAACAGCATCAACACGAGTCTTGCACTCGACAATGGTTATGGCACAGCAACCAGCACCAGCGATTTAATGAATCTGAACACATACACAAACGAAGGCTGGAATATGGCCAGTGACCCCAATAACAAAGCGGGCACCACCTGGTTTATCTTCAACTACCCAAATGACAACTTCACCAGCGGCAATACACGCCCAATGTTGATGATGGAAAACACCCAATACGTAAGTAACGCGCATCAACTACAAATGATGGGCGCATCATTAGACATTAACTATCAACTCGCAAATGACATAAACCTTGCCGCACCACTCGCCAACGCGAGTGACGTGTGGGCAGCCGCTGACAGTGGATTCGTGAAGATTGGCGCGGGTGGCGGTGGCAGCAATAACTTCACAGGAACCTTAAACGGAAACAACTACACGATTTCCAATTTACAATCAGATAACGGCAGCTACAACGCCTTCATCCATGCGATTGGCAATACCGGAACAGTAGAAAATCTTGTGTTTTCTAACCCTGCCATCACTGCAACCTGGGGCGGCGTGGTATCCGTACACAACTATGGCACCATCAATAATGTCATCGTCAACGGTGGCAGGCTCGTCAGTACAGCTGATGGAAATGTCGGCGGCATCACTGGCACACATGAATCAGGCGCCAACATTAACAATGTTGTCGTGAATAATCTCGCCATCACCGCAAGCGGATATTCCTGGGTAGGCGGTATTGCTGGGTGGGTGAGTAACAGTTTCATCTCGAATGCAGCTAATAACAACAGCAGCGTCACCGTGACCGATATCGGTAATAATAACAGCGCCGCTGGTGGCATCGTCGGTGTATTAGAAGGCGGCAGCATTTCCAACTCGTATAACTCCGGCGCCATTACCTATCATGGCAACACGGGTGGCGGCAGTGCGGGTGGTATCGTCGGCCTGATCACAGCAAACACCTCGACCATCTCAAACAGCTATAACATTGGCGCAATTAACACAACTGGCTCAGACACCAACACTGGCGGTATCGTCGGCCTCTTAAATGAAGCATCATCAACCATCGATAAAACTTATAACACCGGCTTGATTACCAGTGAAAATCCTGCTGCAACCGGTGCATTGATAGGCAGCAGTCTCGGCACACTATCAAATAGCTTTTGGGATATTGATACCTCAGGACAACTCTCACCTGTCGGCATCAATAACGGCACCATCAATTTCGTTTTTGGCGGCTGCTTCGATGGCAACTGCACCAACACGGGCAGCGTGAACAGCAGTTATTTGTTTAACGGCACTGACGCTGCGACTCTTGCCGCCTGGAACACATACACCAACGATTTAGTCAATGCAGGCGGTGGCGCATGGGACATCACGGATTATGTTCCAAATGGCAGTGGTTATAGCTGGGTAATTTTCGAAGGCAATACACGCCCGATGCTGTCAATGGAAAAACGCACCACCATTATGAATGCTCATCAATTACAAATGATGGCCTCTGATTTAAACGCCAATTACACACTCGCCAATAATATTGATTTAAGCACTTCATTGAATAACGCAGCTGATGTCTGGGGTGGCAGCAGCAAAATAGGCTTCGCTCCAATTGGTGACGATTTCAATATCTACAATCCATTTAACGGCACCTTTAACGGTAACAACTATACGATTTCGAATCTTACCATCAACCAGCCCTCCAATTTCGCTGGTGTCGGTTTATTCGGTGCACTAGACAGCAATGCTCTCATACAAAATGTCACGTTAAGCAACGTAACGATTAGCGGCAGCGGCAATACAGGCGCCTTAGTAGGCATTAACTACGCCGGCATCGTCAGAAACATTACCGTCAACAACGCCACGATTACTTCTAATGATTGGTATACAGGCGGCATCGCCGGTTATATGAGTAATGGCGAAATATCAAATGCGATTGTCACTAACGCGACAATTAACGGTAATGGTTACACAGGTGGCATTGTCGGATATGCTACCACCTCCTCACTCACTAATGCTTATAATGCTGGCTCAATCAACGGCACCACGCATGTCGGTGGGATTATCGGCCAAGCATCGAATACCATCATATCCGATGTTTACAATACCGGCAGTGTCACTGCCTCCGGCAACAATACCTACGTAGGCGGTATTGTGGGATTACTGACGAATAACGGCGCATCACTTTCAACTTCCTATAATTCTGGCGTCGTCACCGCCACCGGTCAGTCGACCGCCGCAGGCGGCGTTGTCGGCAGAATAATTGGCGGCGCAACCCTGACGAACAACTTCTGGGATTCACAAACATCTGGCACATCAAACGGTATTGGTTTCACATCATCAAATGCGAATGCCACGGCACTCACCACAGCACAATCCATGCAAGCCAGCAGCTACACCGGCTGGGACATCACCAGCACTCCTAGCATCACTGCCGCCGCACCCACTAACACCTGGTTTATTTTCGAAGACGGCACTCGCCCAATGTTGATGTCGGAATACAGCACTAACATCACTAACGCACATCAATTGCAATTAATGGGCTCTGCCGTTCGCAAAGATTACACACTGGCAAATAATATTGATTTAACCAATACAAAAAATAATGCATCTGATGTCTGGGGCACAAACACTACCAATAACGGCCATGGTTTTGTACCCATTGGCTACGTACTCAATACGGACTCCACCGGCGATGGATATGAATTCTCAGGCAGCTTCAATGGCCAAGGTCACAGTATCAGCAACCTATATATTAATTCACCGTCAAACGCACTTTCACGTTCAGGTTTATTCGGTGCGATGACTGATGGCACGATTGAAAACGTTGCTCTTTATAATGTGAATGTTACCGGCTACAACAATGTTGGCGCCCTGCTCGGACAAACCATCAGTAGCTCTATTGGCAGCGGCATTGTCAACATCCGCAATATATTCGCAAGCGGCACAGTAAATGGCAGCGACAACACGCTTTCATCTAATGTCGGCGTCGGTGGTCTGGTTGGCTCAGTGTGGACCATCCACGCAACGAACATCAATGACGTTTACAGCGCTGTCGATGTTAACGGCGGCTCAATTGTTACCGGCGGCATTGTCGGCTATTGCGAAAAATGCTTTGTGACCCGTGCTATCGCCACTGGATCTGTCTCGGGTTCTGGTGCTGTCGGCGCCTTGATTGGTAGCGCATGGCCAAGCGTTGGTATGTCAAGCCTAACTAATTCATTCTGGGATACCGTAACTACCGGCTCAGCAGTTGCCATCGGTGGAGCACAAGCTGGCGTGATGACAGATAATTATGCCGGCACAATCGACGGCAGCAGTGGTGTCAACATGTCACTCAAACAAACTTATCTTGATGCCGGATGGTCGGACGGCGTTGATATCACCAATTCTGCTAGCACAAATGACGTCGCACCATCATCAACCTGGTTTATCTTCGAAGGCAGCACGCGTCCGATGTTGATGATGGAACACAACACCAATGTTACCAATGCTCATCAATTGCAATTAATGGGCACAACACTTGGCGCGAATTATATACTCGCAAACAATCTCGATTTGGCTGCACCACTCGCTAATACAAAGGATGTGTGGGGCAACAGTGCACAAGGCTTTTCTCCAGTTGGATCTTCCAGCGCATCATTTACTGGATCATTTGATGGTAACAACAAAACGATCTCCAATTTATTCATTAATAGCACCAACACTGACACCGGTTTATTTGGCACCATTAGTGGTAACAGCTCAATCTCAAATATTACTCTTGCTAACGCAGATATCACGCTCACGGTTAATAACTCAATCGATACCCGTGTCGGCGCACTCGTCGGCAGTTCAGATGGCTATGCAACCATTAGCAATGTGAATGTGAGCGGCAGCATCACCGGTAATGATGTAACCAATAACAGTCATGTACGCGCTGGCGGTATCGTCGGCGAAATCGGCATTTGGCTTGGATCCAGTGTTAGCGTCAGCAATGTCATCAACTCTGCCACCGTCACCAGCAATGGTGACACAGCCGGTATTGCAGGACGCAACTTTGGCACCATCACCAATGCGATGAACATGGGCAATATCTCTGGCACTGGCAATGCATCTGTTGGTGGTATTGCAGGCTGGAATCCAGGCAGTATTTCAGTCGCATTAAATACGGGTAATATTTCGTTGACAGGCGGCGGCGCAGTCGGCGGTATCGTTGGTAATAATGGCGCTGATGTTTCTGACATTAGCAACAGCTACAGCATAGGTTCAGTCACAGGTGATAGCGGATCTAACGTTGGCGGCTTTGTTGGTTACACCGGTGTTGAAAGCACTATACAAAATAGCTATGCATCAGGTCGTGTGACTGGTCCTGCTGCGACAACCGGCGGCTTTGTTGGTGTCAACTCCGTTAATGCTACCTATAGCAATACATTCTGGGATACCGCTTCTACTAATCAGGCCAATAGTGTTGGTCTAGATAATGGCTCAACAGCTGGCATAACAGGCGGCACATTCGACGGCTCCAGCGGCGCCACACTTTCTGATGTCACAACTTATAGCGGATGGAATATCACCAGCAACCCGACACTCGCATCCAACTTTGTGTGGTTCATGCATGATGGTGACACACGCCCGATGCTGATGATGGAATACAACACGACGATTTCTAATGCTCATCAACTACAATTAATGAGCACCAATCTCTATGCAAATTACACACTCGCTAACGACATCGATATGACATCAGCAATGGCCAATAACAGTGATGTCTGGGGCGGTAGTGCTGGCAAAGGATTTAAACCAATCACCGATTTTAGCGGTGGCTACAATGGCACATTTGAAGGTAATAACCACACGATTACCGGACTCACCATCAACAGACCCAACGATGATACAGATGTTGGCTTGTTCGGCATGCTTAACAATGGATCCATCGTCCAAAACCTGACTTTAGTAAATCCGACTATCAGCGGCCTCGGCTGGACCGGCGCGATAGCAGGCGAAGCATTCGGCAACATGAACAACATTATCATCAAAGGCGCCATCATCAATTCTGATGATGCAAATGTCGGCGCTGTTGTTGGCCTGGCAGGATCTAACTCAGAACTCACCAACATCATCGTTGCGGATAGCCACATTACTAGCGCTGCTGGCTTCGTCGGCGGCATCGCCGGAAGCGCTAGCCTCAGCACTATCAGGAACTTACTGGGTGTGAACAATATTGTGACCGGCTCAGACACTTATGTTGGTGGTATTGCAGGAAGAATTTCAAACTCAGGTTCTGTAAGTGAATTAACAAATAGCGGCGGCAGTGTAACTGGTAATGGCTACGTGGGCGGTATTGCGGGCGAAGCCACTACAACCAACTTCAACCTCATCACCAATTCAGCCAACGTCACCTCTACTACGAATAACAATGCGGGTGGTATCTTCGGCCACATCTATGACAATACCTCACTTTCAAATGCCTACAATACTGGCAGCGTAACCGGTTTCGATCAAGTCGGCGGTCTAGTTGGGTTACTTGATCTGGACACAACAGCTATCAGTACGTCTTATAACTCGGGTCAGGTAAACGCTACTAACGGCACTTTCACCGGCGGTTTGATTGGCGCAAGCGGACCTGGCACATTAATCGATTTAAGCACCAACTACTGGGATACCGAAACATCGAATCAAGCTAATGCAGTTGGTGATGTAGATGGCGGCGGCCCAGCTAATTCCGGAGCAACAGGATTAACGACTGCGGATTCATTGTTATCAGCTTCTTATACAAATTTAGATATTTCCTCTAATCCTGCCGATGCCGCCAATCATACCTGGTTCTTATTTGAAGGCTACACTCGCCCCATGTTGGTGATGGAAAACTCCACGACAATATGGACGCCGCATCAATTGCAAATGATGGAAATTGCACTCGGCAGCAGCTACACACTGGGAACCAATATTAATGCCACCAATACTGGCACCAACGCTTCCGATGTCTGGGCCACCAACAACATCAATAACGGCACAGGCTTTGTACCAGTCGGCAACAACATTAATAAGTTCACTGGCACGTTAGACGGCAAAGGCTACTCTATCAATGGACTTTATATTAACAATACCAGCATGAGCGGAGTTGGACTTTTTGGTGAAACAAGCAGTGTCGCATCCATCAGTAATGTTGGCGTAACCAATATCAACTTTATCAATAATATCGCCAGTAACTATCCTTCGATTGGCGGCCTGGTTGGATATAACCGCGGCACCCTGGATCGCGTATTTGCAACAGGTAGTATCACTAACAGCGCAAGTGCAGCCGTCATTTCTGAAATCGGTGGCCTGGTTGGCACCAATGAAGGAACGATTTCTAATTCATTTGCAGATGTCACTATTTCAAACCTTTCAACCGCCAGCTCAGATGCAGGCGGATTAGTCGGTTATAACGCAACAACCGGCTCTATTTCTTCATCTTATGCTAACGGCAATGTTACCTCAGTCGCTGGTAACTTTGACTGGAACGCTGGAACGGGTGGCTTGGTCGGCTGGAATGAAGGCAGCATACTTAACACGTACAGCACAGGTAATGCGAATGGCGCTGTGAATGTTGGTGGCTTAGCTGGATATTCAAACGGCAGCATCACCAATTCATACAGTATTGGTATGGCCATCAATGGGACCAGTACTGGTGGCTTATTAGGCTTTGATGGTGGCGGCACAGTCACCAACAGTTTCTGGAATACTGATACATCCGGTATAGCAACTAGCGCTGGCGGAACAGGCATGACCACTACCGAAATGATGACCGCCGCCAACTTCACGAATCCTGGCAATGGTTTTGTGAGCGCCGCTTGGGATACAACCAATGTTTGGAATATTATTGATGGTCAATCCTTCCCATATTTACGCGCATTCTATGACACCGCGCCACGAGTAATTTCAGGCAGAGTCAATTTCTTTGGTACTGCTGGCAGTGAACTTTCATTTGCCGTTAACGGTGCAGTAGTGAATACAGCGCCTGTATACGCATATCAGACACCTGTCATGGACAACCCTTACAATTATTTCTACCAGCTCTTTGGCTTAAATACGGTATCAGGTATTGATACGACAATTGCTGATGGCAGCGTCGTGCTCACCTATCAAAGCAATACCCCAATCGTTGGCAATGTGGTCTTTCATGCACCAGCAAACAATGCCAGTGTTTCTGGCGGCAATGAAATCATCTTCAATCACCTTGGCAATGGATTACAGCCAGGTACACGCCAAGGCACATCAGACACCTTAAGCAACGCGGATCTTGCCACTGCCAAAGGATCACTGACAGATACCGGCATTATGTATTCTGTTGACGGTAGTAATAATATGACAGTGAGCAGCGGCCTAGGTTTCGCCCCTGTTGCGAATTACAATATCGACGGTAATATTACCATCAGTAACAATCAGGGCATGGTTTTCTATGGTGATGCCATCGTCAGCGCAGCTAATGCAACTTTAAGCGCAAGCGGCACTGACGGTAATATCCTTGGCAATATGATAAATGCAGCCGATGCAGGATCACACTCCTTAACCATCAACAGCGGCAACACAAATTTCGGCATTAGTTTTACCTCATACGGCGCGCTCAACCCATTCAATAATCTAACTCTCACCGCCGTCAATAACATCTCGTTAGGCAACTCAGTGTATACCACCGGCACACTCACCTTAAATCAAGGCCATGTTTCAAATAACATGGCCATTAATAATCTCAACGTCGGCAGCTTTAATTTGGTTTCTGGTACGTGGTCGCAAATTAATAATTCACTACCAACATTTAATGTCACAGACAGCTTCACCTTAAACAACGGCAACGGTCCAAGTAACAACGTTACCTTTATCCGTGCCACCGGCGGCACAGGCGTCACCAATGATCCATATGTAATTACTGATGTTTACGGCTTGCAAGGCATTGGCTCGAATGCCACAACCTTAGCTGCTGACTGGCAGCTTGGCGATAACATTGCAGCAGGCTCAACCAGTACATGGAATAGCAATCAAGGCTTTAAACCTATTGGTGATACCACCACACCTTTCAGCGGCACCTTTGATGGCAACGACAAGACTATTAATGGTCTTACCATCAATCGCAATGCGGACTACCTTGGTTTATTCGGTAACGTTGAAAACCTCGGCACCACAATTAGCGATCTTAGCTTAACAAATCTATCCATCACCGCCGGTAATAATCAAAGCTATGTTGCAGGTCTTGCTGGGCGAGTGGCAAACAGTGTTGTCATCACCAATGTTTCTACAGCTGGCTCCGTCACAGCTGGCGGCTCAACTGGCGCCAGCAATACCAACTTTATTGGCGGTTTGATTGGTTTAATTGCAGGTTCACCAGTGACGGTGAATGGTTCGTATAATACTGCAAATGTCACAGTCAACAACTGGAGCAACACCGTTGGCGGCTTAGTCGGATGGGCAGTCGGCGCTACGCTTAACAGCGTTGCCAACACCGGTAATGTCAACGTTGGCAGCGGCGATTATATTGGCGGCTTGATTGGTTACAACCAAGGCTCCAACATCACCAACGCTTACAATCAAGGCAATGTGACTGTTGTTGGCTTAAGCACAAACGGATACGTTGGCGGTTTAATTGGTAGCAGCGCAGGTAATATTACCAATACCTACAACACAGGCAGCGTTGATATGAGCAAAGGAGCTGGCGGCGGCGGATTAATCGGTCACTATGAAAGCGGCACATTAACAGGCAACTACTGGGATGTTGAAACAGCAGGCCCAACAACAACCGGCACCACAACAGGCGACATCGCAGGCATCACAGGTAAAACAGACGCTCAAATGAAACAGCAAGCTACATTTGCAGGCTGGGATTTCACCAATGTGTGGTCTATCAATGAAGGCAATGCTTATCCTGTATTAAGACCATACGTGAATATACCATCCGGCGGATTAGACTTCAGCGGCTTTGCACCAGACTCAGGTTACACGGTCTGGTTATACAAAAATGGTGTGTCATTAGGTTCAGCGCTCTCAGGCTCGGGTGGTGCATTTACTATTAGCGGCGTCGCAGGTCTTACTGCAACAGATACGTTATTATTCTTCCTCTCGGGCGGTCCTGAATACAGTAACTTGCTTGCCTTATCTGGCAGTGGTTTGACAGGTTTGACATTCACAGCTAACAATATCAACTTATACAGCAACGTCTTAACGCTTTCGAACACGGAATTATCCAACGCGGTTCAAAATGCTAGTAACGATAACATTCTCTATACCGCTAACGGCAATAACATCACGCTTGGTAATGCATCACATTCAAACGTCACATTCAACACCGGCAACACAGCATTCACCTTGAATGGCAACATTGATGCTTACAATGGCGCAGTCACCAACGTTACATTTGGCGGACCAGTCACACTAGGCACCGATGCAGTGGTGACAGTTGGTGATACCGGTGCGATTAATATTAACGGCACGGTGAATGGCGCACACGACTTAACATTAAACAGCCCAACAGGTACCGTGACATTAAACGGCAGAATCGGCGCTACCGAAGCATTAAACAGCTTAACCATCGATCCAACGCTGATTACGATTAACAGCGACATCACTACCAGCGGTGATCAAAATTATGGCCTCGATAACATCTTGTTAGGTGGCAACATCACACTCACTTCAACTGCCGGCGACATCATTGCTGACGGTAACATTGATGGCGGCTCACATGATTTCACTATCAACAATGCAGGCTCGAATAGCTCACTCAGCGGCATCATGAGCAACATGACCAGCTTCACTAAAGACGGTGCTGGCTTCTTGCTCGTTTCCGGCAGCAACACTTATTCCGGTAACACCACCGTAGTGAACGGTACATTAGGATTAGGCGCAAGCGATGCCGCCGGTACGGGCAACATTGATGTTAACAATGGCGCGACGCTGCAATTAGTTGGCTTCTCACTGAATGTTGCTAATCACATTAATTTGAATGACGGCAGTACCATGTTAGATGCCAATGCATTTGGTTCGAATCTGTTAACCGGCACTATCACACTCTCAGGTACAGTCGGCATTGATGTCACGGGTCCATTCAGCGATATTTACACCGCTTCCGGTATCATCGGTGGTACTGGTGTGGTGTTGAATAAAGGTGGTGCTGGTATCTTAGCGTTATCAGGCACGAATACATTTACCGGCAGCATCAATGTTAATGCTGGTACCTTGGCCGTTGGCAGCAACGATGCCATGGGAAACAGCAGCAACTCTGCCACCATTGCTAACGGCGCGACATTAGAATTAGCTGGCGTCAATTTAAATATCGGACAAAACATTACCTTTGCTGATGGCAGCACACTGTTACAAGCCATCGATAATGCCAATAACACCATGACTGGTAACATTGCATTAAATGGCACAGTCGCCTTTAATATCGGTAATGCACTCGCAGATAATTTAACACTCTCAGGTGTCGTCAGCGGCTCAAGTGTCACGCTGAATAAATCTGGCAATGGGTCGTTAATCTTGTCAGGTGCCAGCGCAAATACTTACACAGGCACCACTAATATCAATGCAGGATTAGTCAGTGCACGCAAAACAAATGCATTAGGCACAAGTAACGTTATAATTAGCAACGGCACCGCGTTAAATATTCAAGGTTCCGCCATTGCCTTAGGTAACGCAGTCACCATCAATGGCACAGGCATTAGTGGCAGCGGTGTGATTTATGATTCCAGCAGCAGCGGCAATAATAGCATCTCAGGCGATATTACATTAGGCAGCGATGGCACTATCATTAACGTCAATAATGCCAGCACCACCTTAACCTTAAGCGGTGCTATTGATGATGGTATCAACACCTACTCCATCACCAAGGCTGGCACTGGCAAACTAGTATTAGCTGGTACAAACACTTACCACGGCGCAACCAACATTGATGCAGGCACCTTAAGTGCAGCTAACGCTTCCGCACTAGGCGCAGTCACAACAGGTGTGAATGGCACGATCATTGCCAGCGGCGCAACACTCAATATTAATGATGTCGGAATTGGTGCCGAAGAAATCAGCATAAACGGCGGCACCATTAGTGGCACAGGATTAAATGCAACATTAAGCGGCAACATCGTGTTAGGCGGAGATAGCTTCATCACCGACACCGGCGCAGTCAATGATACATTAACATTGACGGGTAATATTTCTGGTAACTACGGTATCACACAATCAGGCAACCTGATCTCATACCTCAGCGGTAATAACGCTTATACCGGTGTAACTTACATCGATGGCGGCAGCTTGAGTGCACAGCATATCAATGCACTTGGTACTACTGACGGCGGCACAGTCGTTAATAGCGGCGCATACCTCTACATTAACGATGTCGCTATCGGCAACGAAGCAGTTGACTTAAATAATGGTACAGTAGCAGGTACAGGTCTCGGCGCATCTTTAGATGGCACAGTCACCTTAACCGGCACCAGCTACATCAGCAGCTCTGGCAGCTTCTTGGTTAACGGAAATGTCACCGGTACGGGTTCGCTTAACAAAGCAGATGCCGGCACTGTGATTCTCACCAATGCTGCAAACAATTATTCAGGTGTGACAAACGTGACTAACGGTACATTACGCGCAGGTGTCACGAATGCTGTTGCCGCAACCAACATGACTATCAGTTCTGGCGCAACATTTGATTTGAATAATTTCAACAACACCATCGGTTCATTAATTGGTGCAGGTAACGTGACTTTGGGCAGCGGCACCTTAACGACTAGCGGCGCCACTAACAGCACCTACGCAGGTAGCATGAGCGGCACAGGTAACTTTGTGAAAGGCGGAAGCAGTGCATTAACATTATCTGGCAGCAATCCATTTAGTGGTACAACGACCGTGAATGGCGGCAGCTTAACTATCAGCAATGCTCAAGCCTTAGGTACTTCTGGTACACACACTTCTGGTGTGACAGTTAATAGTGGTGCAGCGTTACGTTTAAATAACATCACACTGACACCAACCGTCGCATTAACATTGAATGGTTCAGGCGTTGGCGGCACAGGTGCATTAGTTGGTATTGGTACAGCAAGCTGGACAGGTGATGTAACCGGTATTCTCTTAGGCAGCGCCACCACCATTGGCACGACCATTGCAGCAGATGTGCTAACACTAAATAGCAAAGTCAATGGCGCAGCAGCATTAACGTTAACAGGTGCTGGCCGCATCGTCTTCGGTGATGATGTTGGTACCAGCACAGCGTTAACCAGTATCACCTCAAACTCCAAGACAACATTTGGTGATGGTTCGCCAAATCCAATTACCATTACGACCTCTGGCGCACAATCTTATAATTATGTCACCAACCCAACTGGTGTCTGGTTAGGTTCTAATGCAGTATTAAATACCACAAATAGCAACGTCACATTTGCCTCAACCATTGATAATGCAACAGCTACAGCTTATGGCTTAACTGTGAATGCAGGTTCTGGTGCGGTGTCATTGAATGCAAATGTTGGTGCTGGTGCTAATGGTGCAGTGGGCGCGTTAGCATTGAATTCAACTGGTACCACAACATTAGGCGCTACAGTTGCTGCTGCCAGCGTAACAACCAATGCTGGTGGTACCACTGCGATTAACGGCGGCACAGTCACCACCTCTGGTGCACAATCTTATAATGATGATGTGACATTAGGCGCTAACACCACGTTAAGTGGCAGCGATGTTAGTGCAGGCACAACGACATCTAATACATTAGTCGGTAATAGTCATAACTTAATAGTGAGCGTCACTGGTACTAGCGGTGACATTAAGAGTGTCATGAGCGACCTGACTGCCTTCACCAAGAACGGCGCGGGTAAATTAACACTGAGCAACACAGACAGCAGTTACACTGGTCAAACGACCATTAACAACGGTACGTTAAGTGTGACCAAGATGGCAGATGGCGGCAGCAATAGCTCACTGGGTGCAACAGCGGCGGCCACACCAATTCTCTTAGGCAGCGTAACTGCAGCAACCTTGGAATATACCGGTGCATCTGACAGCAGTAACAGATTAATCACAATTAACGGTGCGGGCGGCGGCACGATTTCACATACAACTGGCACTGGCACGTTAACCTTATTTGGTAACGTTTCTGGCGGCGGTAATGGATTAACACTCAACAGCGCTTCTGGCAGCGATATTACGTTATCAGGCGTGATCAGCGGTACTGGCACAACAGTCAGCAAGATTGGCGCAGGTACTGCAACCTTGTCAGGCACCAACACTTACACTGGTTTAACAGATATTACTGGCGGTAAATTAGTTGCAACCAACGCTTCATCATTAGGTGCCACTGCAGGCGCAACCAATGTCACCAGCGCGACATTAGAATTCAACGGCACTGGCGGCTCATTTGATTCAGCTGAAAACTTAGTCTTAAACAGCGGCACTGTCATTCTCGACAGCAACATGGGTACCAACACCTTATCTGGCACGATTAATCTGGCAGGCGGTGCTAATACATTCCAGACAGATAACACATACACTGATCTCACCAACACCGTCACCTTCACTGGTAGTTTAGTGAAGACTGGTTTAGGCACATTGAATTTATCCAGCGCTAATACCGGTGCTGGTAGTGCCACGATTAACGCTGGTGCACTACGCATCTCTAATGCATCAGGCGTAGGTACAGGTAATGTCACGATTAATTCTGCCTGGTTCATCCCAGAAGTAGCTGGCACTGTTAGCAATGCCATTACACTTGGTTCTGCTACCTCCACTATTTCTTCTAACTCCACACCAACCTTGAGCGGCGTGATTGACGGTACAGGTAAATTGAATAAAGAAGGCACTGGCACTATCACACTTAGCAATGCCAATACTTACAGCGGCGGCACACAAATTAATAATGGTGTTTTAGGTGCTGCAAATAATACAGCGCTAGGCAGCAATGCAGTGACCGTTGGGACTGCGAGCCTTGATGCTACATTACAAATTAACAATGGTATTAACGTTGCCAATGCACTGACATTAAATGGCGTTGGCTACAGCGGCACTAACGGTGCATTAGTCGCTAATGGCGCAGGCACCGCAACTGCTTCTGGTGTGATTACCTTAGGCAGAGCAGCAACGATTGGTGCTAATAGTTCTGCATTATTAGATATTACCGGCACACTCGATGGCGCATTTGCCTTAACCATGCAAGGTGCAGGCGCAGTTCGCTTTAGCAATGCAGTTGGTAATCTTGCTGCATTAAGCAGTTTAACTTCCAATGTGAATACGACCATGAATTATGCTGGCAACATCACTGTACCAACGGTGAAGACATCCGGCACACAAACTTATAACAATGCAGTGACCTTATCTGCAGACACCTATCTGACTTCGACCAGCGGCAACCTCACGTTCGGTGCTAGCAGCACGATTGATGGTGCCAATGCATTCACAGCGAATGCCAGCGGCACCACGACGTTAGACGCAGCAGTTGGCGGTACAACGCGCTTATCCTCATTAAGCATTGTTGGCGCCTCTAACTTGAATGGCGGATCCATCTTAACTACTGGCGCACAAAATTATGGCGGCACTGCCACACTTGGTAACAATCTTGCTGTGAGCAGTAACAGCGGTGCAATTAATTTTGCAGCGGTGAGCGGCGCCTCTAATACCTTAACTTTACAAAATAATACTGGCAGCTCAACTGGTACAGTGACCTTCTCAGGTAATGTCACTTTAGGCGGCTTAACTACCTTCGCACAACCATACGCAGTAGTGATGAATGGCAGCAGCAACACCATCACTAACGCAGTGAGCTTCTTAAATACCAATGGCGTGACCTTAGGTAATGGCAGCGACAGCTTTACCTTCGATGGCGGCTTAACCAGCACTGCCAGCACCACCACATTAGGCGGCACGATTAACACGAGTAATGATGATGTCAACTTAGGCGCAGTGACATTAGGCAGCACATCAAGCATCTTGACTGGTACTGGCAACATTACTTTAGGTGCAGTCACCGGCGCAGGCAATTCATTTACCTTAACTAACAGTGGCGCTGGCGTCATCGACTTCGGCGGCAATCTCTTAGGATTTGATAGTTTCAGCGCAACCAGCGCACAAGCATTAGATATTGATTACAACATTAACGGCAACGCCATGACACTCACCTCTGGCAGCACCATCACAGGTGTTGGCGTCGTGAATGGCCCTGCTCTCACCACCACCTCTGTTGGCGGCACTTCACTGACTACTGTGATTAATAGCTTGAGTGCTAACAACTCAGGATCAGGCAATATCAGCTTTAGCAACTCTGGTGCATTAAGCATTGCAGGCGTTTCACAAGTTGGTGGCGGCAACTTAAGCATGACCAATAGCGCTGGTGCAATTACTCAAACAGGTGATATCAGTGTTGGCGGTGCTGGCACATCAAGCTTTAATGCAGGTGCCAATGACATTACCTTAACGCGTTCTGGTAATTCATTCGGTGGTGCAGTCACCTTAATTAATACCGGCACGCACGATGCCTCGTTAACAGCAGGCAGTGCATTAACGATTGGTGCTTCTACTTCAGTTGGTAGAGATCTTACATTAAATGGCAGCTCAACATTATCCTTTGCCGGCGCCAGTGTTGGCGGCAATCTCTCCGCGACTGCTAACGGCACGATTTCACAAACAGGCGGCATCAGTGTCACGGGTACATCAACATTCAATGCAGGTGCACATGTTATTAACATGGATAGCACATCAAATAATTTAGTTGGTGTTGTCTCATTGAATAACAGCGGAAACAATGCTGTTACTCTAAAGAACACCGGCTCATTATTACAAATTGGCGCATCCATATTAGGCAGCGGCGCAGTTAACATTAACAACATAGGCGCATTAACTACGACTGGTCTTATCACCACGAATGGCGGCGACATTACTATCAGCACCACTTCACCAGACAGCAGTGCACGCGTCTTGACGATAGGTGCAGCAGGTATTAGCACAGGTGCAGGCGGCGCATTAAATGGCGGTAACATCACACTGACCGCTACTAATGCTTCTGATGGTAACTCACTTGGATTAGTAGTGAACGGTGTTCTCAGCACAGCTGATACAACCGTTCCATTCGGTACTGGTGGTTTGTTAACGATACACGGTGGTACTGCATTAAATGCATCACCAGTAGTGGGCGCTGGCAACATTGATCTGAATGGTAATGGTAACGATATCATTTTAGGTGCTGCATTAAACTTTGATACTAACACAGCATTCTCTGCTAATCGTTTCATCGTAGTAAATAACGCAGTGACTAGCACCAGCGGTGCAAGCCTAGGCTTCACTGGCGGCGCTGGCGTCTTCATCAGCGGCACTGGCTCCATCAGCAGTTCAGGTGATCTGAATGTCACTGGTACCAGCTTGTCAGGATTATTTACTGCATTAGGCTATACCGCTAACGAAGCTGTTGGTGTTGATATTAGTGGTGCAATTGGTTCAACCGGTTCAACCAGTCCAGTCACAGTGACAGGTACCAGTCATCTTGCTGCGAATGTATCAGCAACCGGAGGTGCAATCACCTTCGCGAATGATGTCACGTTAGGAAGTAACGTGACGGTAAACTCTGGAAATGGCGCGAACAGCGCGATTAACTTCAACGGAAATGTAACTGGTTCTAACACATTAACACTGCAAAATAATACATCTGCAAACGGCACTGTCACCTTCGCTGGCAATGTCTCACTCACCGGCCTCACTACCTTCGCACAACCCTACTCTGTTGTGATGAATGGTGCTTCTAACACAATTACAAATGCTGTCAGTTTCTTAAATACCAATGGTGTGACCTTAGGTAATGGCGGCGATGTCTTCAACTTCAACGGCGGCTTGACCAGCACGGCAAGTACAACAACATTACATTCAACAATGAATACTGATTCAGCTGGTGACAACATCGACTTAGGTGCAACAGTACTTGCTGGTAACTCAACGATTGCTGCAGCAGGCGGTAATGCAACGTTTGGCGCAATCACCAATTCAACTGCTGCACCACGTGATTTGACGATTGGTGTGGGCGCGGGTGCCATTAACTTGAATGGCAGCGTTGGTGCAGGCGGCAATGGTGCAGTTGGTGCATTAACATTGAATTCAACTGGTACTACAACCATTGGCAGCACAGTTGCAGCAGCTAGTGTCACAACTAACGCAGGCGGCACCACGGCTATTAACGGCGGCAGTGTCACAACCTCTGGCGCACAAAGTTATGGTGACGGCATCACATTAGGTTCAGCAACCACGTCATTAACCTCTTCTGCTGGTGATATTACAGCATCGACTATTAACGGCGGCAGTAATACATTAGTGGTTAGCAATGCAGGCACAGGTTCAGCGATTACTGGTGCTATCAGCAGCCTTGGCAGTTTAGTGAAGAATGGCAGCGGCACATTATCCCTGTTAGGCAACAGCACTACCTTTGATGGCACCGTCACGGTTAACACTGGTACCTTAAGCGTACAACATGCTAATGCCTTAGGTTCAACAGTTGGCGGCACAACCGTTGCTAGCACGGGCACCTTAGATATTAATGGTGTTGCAGTTGGTGCAGAAGCAGTAGCATTAAATGGCGGCACCATCACAGGCACAGACAATGGCGTAAACACTGCATCATTAAGCGGTGCAATAACATTAGGCGCAAGCAGCACACTCGCAGGCACAGGTACATTAACCTTATCCGGCGTAATTGATGACTCAACCAATACCTACGGTATTACCAAGTCAGGTTCAGGCACAGTTGTCTTATCTGGTAACAATACTTACGATGGCACGACTACCATCAGCACTGGTACCTTAAGCGCAGCACATGCTAACGCCTTAGGTTCAGTCACAGGCGGCACAACGATTTCATCTGGCGCCACATTAAATATCAACAACATTTCATTAGCTGCAGAAGCCATTGATGCTACAGGCACTGGTGTTGGCGGCAATGGTGCAATCACAGGCACTGGTCTATTTGCACGCGCAGCTGGTGCCATTACATTAAGTGGCGCAACAACGATTGGTAATGCAAACTTCAACGATGCACTAGCATTAGATGGTAATATCAGCGGCAGTTTCGCACTCACCAAGGTTGGCGCTGGCTCCTTGATACTTGCCGGCACAAACAGCTACACCACCACCACTATTAGCGGCGGCGCTTTACAAGTTGGTGACAATGGTACATCAGGCACTTTAGGCAGCGGTAATGTCATTAATAATTCTTCATTAATATTTGTACGCACAGATGCATTCACTATCAGCAATGATATCTCTGGAACTGGTACCGTCACTTCATATGGCGGCACCGCGACTATCACTGGTAACAATAGTTATTCAGGTCTCACCTCCGTTGTATCCGGAACCTTAGTAGCAGACAGTGACACTGCACTTGGCACCACCGCAACAGGCACACTCGTAGCAGTTGGTGCAACATTAGAAATTGCTAATACCAGAGCAATCGGTGCAGAAGCATTGGCGCTTAACAGCGGTACTTTAGCTGGTGATGGTACAAGCTCATATGCAGGATTAATTACACTTGGCGGCAACAGCACGATTCAAGCAAACGGCGCCGCATTCAGCGTCACTAACATGGGCACGATTAGTGGTTCAGGTTATGGCTTAACCTTAACTGGCAGCGGTAATGGTCAGCTTGATTCTATCATTGGCACAGGCGCAGGCACGCTTAGCAAAACTGGCACGGGTCAATGGACATTAACAGCAGCAAACACTTATACCGGCAATACCAGTGTCACTGGCGGCGGCACATTAAATATTACTAATACCGATGCATTAGGCAGCGGCGCTTCAGCTACCAGCATTACCAACAGTACCTTATTAATGACGGGCTCATTTGGTCTTAGCAATAACTTCACCCTCAATGGCGCAACTATTACAAACACAGCCGGATCAACCAATCCAATCAACGGTTACATTAATTTGAGCGGCGGCACGAATACGGTTAACACCAATGATTTCATCTCATTCTCGAATTCAATTTATGGCATAGGTGATTTAGTCAAGACTGGCAGCGGTCAATTTAATTTAAATGCTGATAACAAAAATTATCTGACAGGTTTTGATGGCAACATCACGATTAACGGCGGCTCATTACATACCAATGCAACTTATGGACTTGGCACTACTGTTGGCACCACCACCGTTAATAGCAATGCAGCACTGGTATTCAATAACGTCACTGGCAGTATTGATGAAGCGATCATCATGAACTCAGGTATCCTCTACTCAATCGGTGGACCGAACACCATCTCAGCAACCGGCAGCATTAATCTTGCGAGCGGCACCAGTCACATTATTACCGGAACAGGATTAACCGTTAATGGTGTCATCTCAGGCGCCGGCAACCTTTCCAAAGATGGTGCGGGTTACAATGACACCTTAACCTTAGCCGGTGTGAATACTTACACTGGCACAACCAGTATTTCTGTCGGCTCCATCAGCATTAGTGCCGATTCAGGATTAGGCGCAGCACCTGGTTCTGCTACACCAGGTAAATTGACATTAGATGGCGGCACTTTAATTAATACCGCTGCATTCACCTTAAATAGTAACCGCGGTATTGCATTAGGCGCAGCTGGCGGCACGATTGATACACAAGCTGATTTAACTTACGACGGTGTGATTGCAGGCAGCGGTGCATTAACCAAGGTTGGCAGCAGCACATTGAATCTCAGTGGCGCTAATACATTTGATGGTGTAGTCACTATCAACGCAGGTACTTTAAGCGCACAAAATGCTAGTGCATTGGGTTCATTAGTGGGCGGCACAACCGTTGCAAGCACTGGTACCTTAGATATTAATGGTGTTGCAGTTGGTGCAGAAGCAGTTGCATTAAATGGCGGCACCATCGCAGGCACAGACAATGGCGTAAACACCGCATCATTAAGCGGTGCTATTACATTAGGTGCTAACAGCACACTCGCAGGCACAGGTACATTAACCTTATCCGGCGTGATTGATGACACAACCAATACCTACGGCATCACCAAGTCAGGTTCAGGCACAGTCGTCTTATCTGGTAACAATACTTATGACGGCACAACCACCATCAGCACTGGTACCTTAAGCGCAGCACATGCTAACGCTTTAGGTTCAGTCACAGGCGGCACAACGATTTCATCTGGCGCCACATTAAATATCAACAACATTTCATTAGCTGCAGAAGCCATTGATGCTACAGGCACTGGTGTTAGCGGTGCTGGTGCAATGACAGGCACTGGAACTAATACGCATGCTGCTGGCGCAATTACCTTAAGCGGCGCAACGACTGTCGGTGTTGCAGCAGGCAGTGATGTCCTCTCATTAGACGGTAATATCAGCGGCAGCAATGGATTAACTAAAGTAGGTTCTGGCACATTAATTTTAGCTGGCACGAATAGTTATACGACCACAAACATTAGCGCCGGCACATTACAAATTGGCAGTGGCAGCACAACAGGTACCTTAGGTTCAGGTAATGTTTCCAATGCAGGCGCGTTAGTCTTTAATCGCAGCAATGCTTACACCGTTAACAATGTGATTAGCGGTGCTGGCACACTGACTCAAAATGGCAGCGGCACCACAACATTAGCTGGCAATAATTCTTATACGGGCGCCACCTTTGTTAGCGCTGGCACATTAGCCGTTGGTAATGACAATGCGTTAGGTACATCTGCTGCAGGTACCACTGTTTCCGATGGTGCTACCTTACAAGTTAATAATGGCTTCACAGTGACTGGTGAAACATTAACATTGAATGGCACAGGTGTGGGTGGTAACGGTGCATTAGTTGGCAGCGGTGTTGGCACAAGCACTTATGCTGGTGCAATTATATTAAATACCGATAGCACGATTGCTGCAGGCACAGGCAATACTTTAGTGATTAACAGCGGCAGCAATATTACTGGCGCAACCAAGATCTTAAGCGTGACTGGCGCAGGTAATGTCACCATTGCTGATGTGATTGCAACGACAACAGGTTCAGTCACCAAGAGCGGCGCAGGTACATTAGCATTGAATGCTGCTAACACTTACAGCGGCGGCACCACGATTAATGCTGGTACAGTTTCAGCTGGTAATTCAGCGGCATTTGGTACAGGCACAGTGACATTTGCATCTGGTGGCAGCGGCACAGTCACCACTTCAGTTGATGCATTAGATTTTGCTAACAACTTCAACTTTGCTGGTGATGGCATCTTCAGCAGCACACACAACTTTGATTTCTCTGGCAGCTTTAGCGGCAGCGGTTCGTTCATCAAGAACAACAGCAATTATGTCAGAATTTTACCGGGTGCTAATAATGCAGCATACGCCGGCGCCGCCTACATTAATGGCGGTACATTATTGATTGATGAAGTTGACAGCCTTGGCACAAGCACTAGCGCTACGACCGATGCTACCTATGTTAATAACGCAGAATTTATCGTTTACGGTTCTTACACTTTAGCTGAAAAATTAAATCTGAATAATGCCACCGTCAGCACAAACACTGGATTCGCTGCAACAGGCTTCTCTGGCGATATGACACTCGCTGGTAACAACTTGTTTAATATTGAAGGTGGCAACACAGCAACAGTGACTGGTGTCATTTCAGGTTCAGGTTCGCTCATCAAGAACAATGTTGGTAACTTAAGTCTTGAAGGTGTTAACACATACAGCGGCGACACCATTTTAACTGCAGGTAATTTAAACGTTAACAGCTCAAGCTCGATTGGTGATGGCACTGGCACATTGAACTTTAATGGCACTGGTAAATTAACCAGCTCAAGCAATGTCACCTTTAACAATCCATTAGCATTCAACACCAGCACAGTGAATGTTGGCGGCGGCAATACCATTACCTTAAACAGCGATGCTTCATTAACCGCTAACACCACTTTCACAACTGATCCATCCACGACATTACAATTAGGCGGCGTGATCAGCCAAGCATTTAATGTCATTAAAGCTGGCACAGGTTCATTGATTTATGCAGGTAACAATACCTATAGCGGCACCACAACAATTAATGCTGGTACCTTACAAGTTGGTGCAGGCAGCACAACAGGTACTTTAGGTACAGGTGCTGTTACTGATAATGCAACCTTAGTGTTTAACCGCAGCAATGCTTACACGGTTAATAATGTCATTCACGGTACCGGTGTAGTGAATCAAATTGGCAGCGGTACCACCACATTGGCTGGAGTGAATGATTACAGCGGTATTACCAACGTCACTGGCGGCGTATTAAGAATCACGAACTCAAGCGGACTTGGTACTAGCGTTGATAGCACAGATAGAACTAATGTCATCGGCGCAACATTACAAGTGTCAGGCAATTTTGATTTAAGTGAAGCGTTAAATCTGACGAATGGTACGGTGATATTCGATAGCGCAACTGGTCACAGAAATAATTATGGCGTCATCACATTAGTTAGTGGCGACAATACCATTCAAACTGACAGCACTGGTTACATTCTAACGTTGGGCACAACCAATGGCATTACTGGCAGCGGTAACTTGATCAAAACAGGCAATGCACAATTGAATCTTGCTGCCGATAATGATTACACGGGCACCACCACTGTTGCAGGCGGCAACCTGTATGTACTGTCTGACAATGCATTAGGCAGTCATGCAAGTGACTTTACCGATGGCACAACCGTTATTAATGGTGCAAACCTTGGTATTTGGAATAACCTGAGTATCGCGGAAGCCATTACATTAAACAACGGCAACCTTTTATCGCAATATAGCAGCGCAACAACCGGCGCAACCATTACTGGCAAGGTTTCCTTAGTTGGTGCAACCAACCTCATCAGTGTAGATAGCAATAATCCACTTAACATTAGTGGAGTCATCTCAGGCAGCGGCTCACTCAGTAAAATTGATGCTGGTACACTGACTTTATCAGGTAACAACACCTACACAGGCGCTACGAATATTGTAGCCGGTACAGTAGCAATCAGTGCGGATACCAACCTTGGTGATAACACTGGTGGTAATGCTGCAACGAATATTGTGAACTTCGATGGCGGCACGTTACGCTTCACATCACCAATCACACTTGATCACAATGTTACATTTACAGGTAATGGTACGTTCGATACTTATGGTACAGGATCATATCTGTCACCAACTAATTTCACCGGTAATATCACTGGCAGCGGTAACATGAACATTACTGACAGCGTGGCTAACGGCACGTTTGTCGTTTCAAGTTCTAATCCAAACTTCCATGGCAACACTATCTTGAATAGCGGTACCTTAGCCATCGGTAATAGCACTACGCCGCTTGGTGATGGCACATTGATTATTAACGGCGGTGAATTACGCGCTGCCGGTGCAGAACGCATCATTAGCAATGCTGTGACTGTGAATGGCAACTTCACACTTGGCAGACTCACTGACTTCTCTAATGTTGTGACGCTAGCTAACGATGTCACCATCACAGCAAACAATCCAGATGGTCCAGCTGATGCTTCATCAATTTTCTATGGCCAAATCACAGGCGCACATAGCCTAACATTAGCTAATGGTGTCAACGGTATTGGTACAGGTTCATTTATCTTCGGTGCAACAAATAATTACTCAGGCACGACAACAGTAGATTCAGGCATGCGCTTACAAATCGGTGCTAACAATGCGACTGGCAGCTTCGGTACATTAGGTACGTTTGGCACAGGTGATGTAACCAACAATGGCGAGATTTATTTTGGTCGCACCAATACTTACACCGTGAACAATGTCATTAGCGGCAGCGGTAACATTGCACAAGTTGATACCGGCACAACAGTGTTAGCTTCTGATAACACGTTCACCGGTTCAATCAACATTGGTTATGGCACGATACAAGTAGTATCTGATGCAAAACTTGGTGTGGGCGGCGCAATCACTTTACAAAATAATGGTACCTTAAAGACAACGGGTTCATTCGAAATAGATGCAGCACGCGGTATTACTGTTGCAGCAACAAATGGTTCAATTAGCACGGATCCAAGCACGGCATTAGCATACAATGGCGTGATCAGCGGCGCTGGTGTGTTAACTAAGAGCGGCACCGGTTCATTAACATTAGGCGGCAGCAGTGCTAACACTTACTCAGGCGGCACTATAGTTAGTGCTGGTACTTTGATCGCAGCTAAGACTGCAGCAGCTTCATTAGGTTCAAACACCGTATCTGTCATCAGCGGTGCAACATTACAAGTTAATAACGGTGTAACACTTGCAAATACACTGTCATTAGCAGGTGATGGTGTTGCAAGCGCAGGTGCATTAGTTGGTGACGGTTCAGGAACAAGCACTGTCAATGGTGCAATTTCACTGACTGACAACACCACTATCAAAACGAATGTTGGTAATTCATTAGTGCTAGGCAGCACCATAAACGGCCCATATTACTTAATACTCGATGGTGCCGGTAATGACATCACACTGGGCGGGGCAGTTGGCGGTGTAACAGCGCTAACTTATTACCAATCTAATCTGCATACCACTATCAATGGCGGCAGCATTACCACAACGGGTGATCAGTATCTGGGTGGCGTGAATCATACTCTTGGTGCAAACACCACCTTAACTTCTACCGACAACCAAACGATTAACCTGCCTGGCGGTATCAACGGCGCCTTTAGCCTCAACATTAATACATTAGGTGCGACTCTGCTTGGTGATGCGATTAACGTTGGCAGCTTGACGACAGATGCTGGCGGCACGACAAGCATCACTACCTCTTCTATCAACACCAGCGGCGCACAAACCTATAATGACAATGTAGTATTAGGCGCCGATGCAACCTTAGCTTCAAGTGGCAGCGGCACTATACGCTTTGCTGGTACGGTTAACGGCGCTCAAGCATTAACCATTAACACGGCAGGCTTAACAAGATTTGACAGTGCAGTTGGCGTAGGCACTGCATTAAGCAACTTAACCACTAATGCCGCAGGTACATTACAAGTTGCTAGCAACATTACCACGACAGGCAATATTTCATTAGGTGATGCAGTCACCTTAAGTGGCAGCTCAACCATGAATGCCAACACTGGTAATATTACCATTGCAGCAGTGACTGGCGGCAGCAATGCACTCACCTTAACAAATTCAGGTGCAGGTGTAATTGATTTCACAGGTGCACTGGCAGGCTTAACCACTTTATCAGCCTCTAGCGCACAAAACATTGCACTAGATCAAAACATCACGACCTCGACTTCTACTTCACTGACTTCTGGCGGTACTTTAGTTCAATCCGGCGGCGCAGTGATCACCTCACCGTTATTAACAACGAGTTCAGTTGGTGGTACCACATTAGGCAACAACAATGCCGTTTCAAGCTTTAATGCAACTAACACTACCAGCGGTGACATTAGCTTAACGAATGGTTCAGCATTAGCAATCACCGGTATCTCACAAGCAGGTGGTGGTAACATAGTGATGAACAATACAGGAGCTATTACTCAGTCTGGTGATATTAGTGTTGGCAGCACGGGCACATCAAGCTTCAGCGCTGGTGCAAATGATATTACCTTAACTCGCTCTGGCAATTCCTTCGGCGGCGCCGTCACTCTTATTAACACCGGCGCACATGATGCTTCATTAGCAGCAGGCAGCGCATTAACAATCGGCGCATCCACTTCTGTTGGTAGAGATCTTACATTGAATGGCACCTCTACCCTCTCCTTCGCTGGCGCAACCGTTGGCAGAGATCTCTCTGCAACATCTAATGGTACGATGTCACAAACAGGTGCCATCACCGTCAACGGCACATCAACCTTTAATGCAGGCGCACACGTCATTAATTTAAATAGCACCACGAATAATTTAGTTGGCTTAGTATCATTAAATAATAGCGGTGCTAACAATGTTACATTAAGCAACACTGGCAGCTTGTTACAACTTGGTAATTCAAACGTAGGTAGCGGCACAACATCTATTACCAATGTCGGCGCATTAACTTCATCTGGCACATTTACAGTGGATGGCGGCGACATCCACATGACGACGCAATCACCAGACAACAACGAACGTAACTTAACAGTGAGCGGCGGTATCATTGCCTCTAATGGCGGCAGCATCTATCTCACCGCTGCAAACAACAGTGCAGGTACAGCAACACCATTAATTATCAGCGGTACATTAGACAGCTCACCAGGTACTGGTGGCACTTTAACATTAAGCGGTGGTTTGAACTTACAATCTAACCCAATCGTTGGCGCTGGTGACATTAACTTACAAGGTAATGGCGCCGACTTAACAATTGGTGATGTTAGCTTTGGAGCATACAACGTCGTGTTTGATGTGAACCGTTACATCACGGTAGATGGCACCTTATCCAGCTCGCAAAGCTTAAGCCTGATTGGCGACAGAAATAACACTGGCATTGGCGGTGTGATTATTGCTGCCGGCGGTTCAGTTTCTAGCACTGGTAACTTAATCTTCTCAGGTTCAGATGTATCAGGCATTACTGGCACTAGTGGTGCTGGCGTGCAAATCGTTTATGATTCAGGCTTAACTGGTCCAAGAATTCATGCAGATGGCAATGTCACCTTCAACGGCACAGGTAACACTGTACTTGGTGGTGATGTCTCTGCAGGCACAGCAGTCTCTTCTGGTAACAGCATCACTTTCAACACGAATGCAGTGTTAACACAAAACGTAACACTGGATGCTGGCTCCATGAACTTTAATGGTAACGTGAGCGGCGCAAGCAATACCCTATCATTACAAAACAGTACAGCTGCCAACGGTACATTCACTTTCGCAAATAACAAGACTGTCACACTGGGCGGCTTAAGCACAGCTGCACAAGGTTATTCAATAGTGATGAATGGTTCATCTAACACCATCACGAATGCTGTTAACTTCTTAAATACCGGCAGCGTGACATTAGGTAATGGCGGCGACAGCTTCACGTTTGATGGCGGCGTCACACACACTGCAGGCGCCACTACATTAGGCGCAACGATTAATACTTCTAACGACAATGCAACATTTGATGCAGTGACATTAGGCAGCACATCCAGCATCTTGACAGGCACAGGAGATATTTCATTAGGTGCGGTCACTGGCGGCAGCAATTCACTAACACTCACTAACAGCGGCGCAGGCACCATCAACTTTGGTGGCGACCTGACCGGCCTCACCGATTTAGTTGCTAACAGCGCACAAGCATTAGATTTGAATACACGTAACGTGTCTGCATCTGCTAACTTAGTATTGAATTCCGGTAACGCAGTGTCAGGTACTGGCATTATCTCTGCTAACTTACTCAATGCAACTGCGGCTAATGGTGTGAGCCTCACCAATGCTGCTAACACTATCAGCAACTTTGAAGCGACTAACACATTAGGTGACATTACATTAGTTAATAACTCAGCCTTAAATATTGCTGGTATTAGTCAATCTGGCGGCGGCAATGTCAGCATTGCAAATACGAATGGTGACATTACACAAACATTTGGTATCAGCGTTAATCTAAATGGCACAGCAAGCTTTAATGCAGGCGCACATGCTATCACCTTGAATGGCAGTGGTAATGACTTCACCGGTGCAGTGAGCTTATTCAATAGCGGTGCACATAATGTTGCATTAACAGATACCAATGCACTGGTACTTGGCACAGTGACAGTTGGCAGCGGCACATTAGATCTGACATCCAGCGGCAGCATGACGCAAACTGGTGCCATCACACAAGCTGCGTCAGCAGGCGCTGTGACAATTGCAGCAGGTGCAGGTCAAATCGACTTATCTAACAGCGGCAACAATTTCATAGGCGCAGTCTCAGTCAGTAACAGTGGCGCTAACAATGTTTCATTACGTGATACCAACGCATTAGCCTTAGGCACAGTAAATGTTGGCTCAGGCACCTTAACTGTTCAATCAAATGGTGCATTAACGCAATTTAGCGCAATCACTCAGGCTGCAAGCGCAGGAGCAGCAAGCTTCACCGCAGGAGCAGGCGCAATCACCTTAGCTAACAGTGGTAACGTATTTACTGGTGATGTATCGTTAAGCAATAGTGGTGCGAATAATGTATCATTACGTGACAGCACAGCATTAAGTCTTGGCACTGTGAATGTTGGCTCTGGTACACTGTCATTACAATCTGGCGCTGGCATCACTCAAAGTGGTGCATTAATACAAGCTGCTTCTGCTGGCGGAATTACCTTAACGTCAGACACTTCATTATCTGATATTATCCTGGCAAACGCTGGCAATGACATGTCAGGTGCAATTACATTCGGCGGCACATTAAGCAATTATCACGATGTGTCTCTACGCAACACGAATAGCGGCGCTGTATTACCAACTAATATTGACAGCCTGAGCAGCTTGCACAATTTGACATTGAATTTTGATCATGCCGCAATGGAATTCCCAGCTCTGTCTGTTAGCGGCAATCTCGTTGCAATAGCAGGCGGCGGCTCCATCACCAATACTGGCGGCTTAAGTGTCAATGGAACGTCAGACTTCACTTCCACTACCAGCGGTGTCATCCTTAGCAACAATAATTTTGTCGGCGCAGTTTCTGCTAATGCAGCTGCATCCGTCAGTCTTAGTAACAACATTTCGTTACTGTTAGGTAATATCACCGGCAGCATATTAGACGTTCAAGTGACTGGTGATGTCACTCAGTTTGGCTCCACCATCATCAACACACCAATATTAGAAGTCGGTGCTACTGGCAACGCCGTCTTAACCAATAACAATAATGTCAGCACACTCGGTGCAAGCCTTACTGGTTCTGGCAGCAGCTTCAGCTTCACTAAAGGCACAGCCGGTTTACTCACGATTGGTGATTCAGGACAACTTCAGGGCATCACCACTGTCAATGGCAACATCAGCGTTAACACTGTCAGCGGCATAGCATCAACCTACGCTATTGCATCTGGCTCTGGCAGCATCAGTTTGAACTCAGGCACGACCACTGCATTAGGTGCAGATGTCACCTCCAGCGGCAATGTCAGCTTAACGGCAGGCGGCGCTATATCACAATCAGCAGGTGCATTAACTGCTAATACATTAGCTATTTCTAATACCGCTGCATCAACTACATTGAATCGTGCAACTAACGCTATCAGCAACCTTGGCAACATCAGTGCTGCTGGTCAAAGCGTTACGATTGGTAACAGTGTTGATTTATCACAAGCTAACAGCACGAATATCGTTGCCAGCAGCTTAACGCTTAACAGCTCTGGCGCAGTGTCATTAGGTCAAGGCACGAGTCAGCAAAATGCCGTTGACACATTAGCCGCAGCACTCACTGGCAGCGGTAAAGCCATCACATTTACCAATAATGCAGCAAGCCCGGCATTGTTAACTGTAAATGGTATCATGACTAATAATGGTAATGTTGCAATCACCAACACTGGCGCTGCATTAACGATTGCAGATGACATCGTTGCAGGTTCAGGCAGTGCAGCATTCACCGCTTCCGGTACAGACAAAGTCTTCTCCATCGCAGCATTACAAGATGTAGGTGCAACAGGTGGTGTGACTTACACGGCTGATAACATGACATTAACAGGCACGACAACTGCAGGCGCAGGCAATGTCGCCTTACAAACCAGCACGAATTCTGCTGCTATTAATGTTGGCGGTTCACAAGCTGATGGTGCCGGCGTATTAGGTTTATCAAATGCTGAATTAAGCACAATCAGCACGACTGGCACAATCACAATTGGCTCCGCATCTAATACTGGCGGCGTCAATGTAGCAAGCGCATTAGATGTTGCACGCAACTTCGCATTATTAACGAATGGCACAGCAGCCATTAATGCAGCAGTCGGCGGCAGCACTGCCGTGAATAGCTTAAGTGTCACTGGTAACACTGGTATTGACTTAGGTGCTAACGTGACTGCAGATGGCACAGGCAGTATCAGCTTCAACAATGCAACGACTTTAACTGGTGATTCAGTATTAACAAACGCAAATAACAACATCAGCTTCAGTAACACAGTGAATGGTGCACAAGCATTATCAGTGGCAGCAGGTACAGGCACTGTCACCTTTGGTAATAACGTTGGTGCAGGCACAGCACTTAGCAGCATCACTAAGACTGGTACAGGCGGCGTGACATTCAATGGCACGACCGTTGCTACCAATAACGGTGCACAATCTTATACTGGCACTGCAACATTAGGTGACAACGTTACCTTCACTAGCGGTAATGGTGCATTAACCTTCGCTGCAATTTCTGGTGCAACACGTGATCTCACGTTAAATAGCACAGGCACTACAACATTAGGCGGTGCTGTTAACACCAACACGATTACAACCAATGCAGGCGGCACCACAGCCATTAACGGCGGCAGTGTCACCACAGCCAGCACACAATCTTATGGTGATAATGTCACACTTGGTGCAGGCACATCATTAACAACTACTAATAGCGATGTGACATTCAGCGGCACAGTCAATGGCGCAAATAGTTTGGCAATTGCAGCAGGCACAGGTGCAGTTACCTTCAATGGCACAGTGGGTACAGGTACACAACTTACCAGCATCAACAAGACTGGTTCAGGCAACGTGATATTTAATGCAGCTAATGGTGTCAACCCAACTGTATCTACTTCCGGTAATCAAACCTATAGCGGTAACGTCACACTGGGTGCAAATCAATACTTTGTTGCTACCACTGGTGATCTCTCCTTCAGCGGCAGCCTTAATTCAGCAAATTCGACTGCTCGTGACTTCAAGACCAGCGTGAACAATCTCACGCTGTCTACTGTCGGTAACAATTTCGCACTAGGTTATATGGAATTAAACGCAGCAATCTATACTAACTTGAATGGCACCGTGAATGCAGACAGTCTGGTAACCAATGCTGGCGGCACCACCAACATCAACACCAACAGCATTACCACCACCAATGGTCAACTTTATGGTGACAGTGTCGTTCTTGGCAGTGACACCACTTTAAATAGCTCATCTAACAATGGCGCCATCCAATTTATCGATACGGTCAATGGCACACAAGCGCTCACTATTAATGCTGGAAGCGGCACTGTCAACTTTGATGGCAATGTTGGTTTAAGTTCTGCATTGACTAACCTAAGCAGCATAGGCAGCGGTGTAGTGACATTCTCTGATCAAGTAGGTGATCTAACGCATCGTCTAACTAGTGTTGCTATCACTGGTGCAGCAGCATTGAATGGCGGCAATGTCTACACCAGCGGTGACCAAACTTATTCTGGCGCACTATTTTCTACTGCATCCGTCTTAACAGCAGACAGCGGCGCAGGCAACATCAACGTTAACGGCGCATTAACAGGTAATACAGTTTCATTTGATACACAAGGTACGTTAACGATTGGCAGCACTGCAAATGTTAGCGGTATCTTCAGAGTGAATGCAGATCGTTATGGTCCTGCAGGTATTACTGCAATTAATGGCGGCGGTGTCACCAGCGGCGACGTACAAAGCTATGGTAATGCAGTCACACTTGGCAGCAACGCAACGTTCACCACATCGAATGACAACATAGATTTCTTCAGTAACATCACTGGTATTGGCGCAAGCACATTAACCGTGAACACTGGTGCTGCAACGACTTCGTTCTATCAAAACGTCGTGACCGCAGGTGCACAAGACTTCTCTGCAACCACATCTAGATTGGGCAGCAGCATTGCATTCACTAGCGGCAGCGCTGGATTAACCTTCGCTAACATTACCGATGCTGGCACCAATGCATTAACATTGAATAGCACAGGCACCACCACATTAGGCGGCACAGTTAATGTTGGCTCGATTGCAACCAATGCAGGCGGCACCACAGCGATTAATGGCGGCAGTGTCACCACGGCAAGCACACAATCTTATGGTGACAACGTTACCATAGGTGCAGGCACTACCTTAACCACCACGAATAGCGATGTCACTTTCAGCGGCACAGTGAACGGCGCAAACAGCTTAGCCGTGGCAGCAGGTACTGGTGCAGTAAACTTCAATAGCAGCGTTGGCTTATCAACCGCACTCACCAATTTAAGCAGTACAGGTGCAGGCACAGTGACATTCGGCGGCGCAGTCGGTGACGATACGCATCGCTTAAGCAGTGTTGCCATTACTGGCGCAACTAACCTGAATGGCGGCTCTGTTTATACCAGCGGCGCACAAACTTATACTGGCGCAACTACACTTGGTGCAGATGCAACGGTTAGCAGCAACAGCGGTGCGATTAACTTCTCCAGCATCAGCGGTGCAGCACGCACCTTAACTTTACAAGCAGACACTGCAGGTTCAACTGGTAATGTCAGCTTTAGCGGTAATGTTTCATTAGGCAGCTTAACGACATTTGGCCGCGGTTATGGCGTGTCATTCAGCGGCAGCAGCAACACGTTTGCTAATGCTGTCAGCTTCTTGAATACCAACGGCGTGTCATTAGGCGGTGCAGGTACATTTACCTTTGATGGCGGCATCACCAGCACGGCAAGCACTACAACCATTAATTCAACAGTCAGCACCAGTAACGATAATGCAAGCTTTGATGCAGTGACATTAGCTGGAACTTCCAGCGTTGCAACAGGCGGCGGTAACCTCACGATTGGCCCAGTCACTGGTGCAAGCCATGCATTAAGCTTAACAAACAGCGGCGCTGGTGTGCTTGACTTTACTGGTGCACTCAGCGGCTTAACAAATCTCACTGCATCCAGCGCACAAAACATTGCACTGGATCAATCGATTAGCGCCAGCGGTACAGCACAATTAACTTCTGGCGGTACACTGGTACAATCCGGTGCTGCAACAATTGCTGCTTCATCATTAATTACCAGTTCAGTTGGCGGCACGACACTTGGCAATAACAATGCACTCAGCAGCTTCGCAGCCACTAACACCACCAGCGGTAATGTCAGCTTAACCAATACCAGTGCATTAAGTGTTGGTGCTATCAGTCAATCTGGCGGCAACTTGTCGATTAGTAACACTGCTGCAGTGACGCAAGCTGCAAGCACGACGATGAATGTTTCAGGTAACTTAAGCTTAAGCAGTGGCGGCAATGCAATTTCACAAGGCGCAAGCGCTGTGATCTCTGTCACTGGCACCTCAAGCATTAATGCAGGTGCAGGCGCTATCACACTCGCTAATGCAAGCAATGACTTCGGTGGTGCAGTATCACTTACCAATACTGGTGCAAATGCAGTTGCCATACGTGATGTGAATACCTTGTCATTAGGCACAAGCTCAGTGGGTACCAGCACATTAGACATCACCAGTGTTGGCCTCACACAAACTGGTGCAATTACACAAGAAGCTAGCGCCGGCGCTGCTACCATTCATGCAGGCGCAGGCGTGATTACCTTAAGCAACACTGGCAACAGCTTCACTGGCGATGTCTCACTCTACAACAGTGGTAACAATGCAGTCACCTTAAATAACAGCGGTGCATTACTGAAAGTTGGTACATCCAGCATGGGCAGCGGTGCTGTCAGTATTGAAAACTTCGGCGGCGCTTTAACCACAACCGGTGATGTCAGCACACATGGCGGCGACATTACTTTAACCACCAGCCCAACCAACGTCGCTGATACCAGCTTGCATATTTTGACTATCGGCACAGGTACGACAATTAAGACTTCTGATGATAATTCAGTGGATGGCGGCAGCATCAACTTGTACGCAGCCAATAATCAATTCTTCTCTCCAACGACTGGCAATGCCATTGCACTCAAAGTTGATGGCTCATTAGATACCTCCTCCACCACACCATCATCATTAGGCACTTTAACGATTAACGCTGGTACTGAATTAAATTCATCACCAGTTGTTGGCAAAGGTGATATCACCTTGAATGGTAACGGTGCTGATACGATCTTGAATGGTGTCTTGTCATTCAACACCAACACCAATGTTGCTGCTAACCGCTACATTGTGATTTCAGACTCCGTATCAACCACTGGTTCAGCAAACTTAGGCATACTTGCCAACTTTGACAGCAGCGGTAACGGCGGTGTGTACATTGATAACAATGGTTCATTACATAGCGCTGGTAACTTAACGATGACTGGCGGCTTGTTGAATGCCAGTGAATTAAGCGCATTAGGTTACAACGGTGTTAATGGTTCAGCAGGTATTCAAATTGACAGCCTGGCAAGCATTACGGCAGCCGGAAACATTTCATTAACCGGCACCGCAGGCAGCAACGGTAACATCATCATGAACGGCAGCATCACAGGAACTGGTGCAGGCAAGTCTGTCACCATTAATGCAGCCGGTACTGGCACAACGACAATAGGCGGCAATATCACGACTAATGCCGGCGACATCAACTTGAGTGATGCAGTGTCATTAACTGCAGCAAGCAATCCAATCTTGTCTTCAACCAATGGTGCAATCACGTTTAGCAACGCATTAACCATGGGCACCAGCGACTTAACCGTACGCAGCGGCAGCGGTAACATTAGCTTCACCAGTATCAGCGGCGCAGGACAAACATTGTCATTACAAAACGCTGGCGCAACTGGTGCAGTATCCATGACAGGTAATGTCACCCTCGCCTCACTCACGACTGCAGCAGCTGCTTATAACATCAGCATGACAGGCGGCAGCACCTTCAGTAACGGCGTGACATTTGCCAACACTGGCAGCGTCACCTTAAACGGCGGTAACACTTATAACTTCAACGGCGGTGTCAACACCACCGCAGTAAGCTCAACGATCTTAGGCGGCACGATTGCAACGAATGACAACACGGATAATGTCACCTTAGGCAACACAGCATTAAGCAGCAACTCCAGCATTTCAGCTGCAGGCGGCGCAGTAGTCGTTGGCGCCATCACCAATTCAACCGCTTCAGCACGTGACCTCTTAATCAGCGCAGGCGCAGGATCGATTAATGTCAGCAGCATTGGTGCAGGTGCTAATGGTGCACTCGGTGCATTAACGCTGAATGCAACTGGTACGACTACATTAGGCGCCAGCGTGAATGCAGCCAGCTTAACGACAGATGCAGGCGGCGGCACCACATTAAATGGCGGCACAGTCACGACTTCTGGCGCACAAAGTTATGGTGATGCATTAACTTTAGGTACTGACACAACATTAACTTCCAGCGGCAGCAGTGTGAATGCGGCAGATATCAGCGGTGCACATAACCTCACGATCAGCAACGCCAGCACTTCCACTATTTCAGGCGTGATGAGCACGCTCACTGCCTTCACTAAGGACGGCACTGGCGCATTGCAGTTATCTAACAACAATACATTTGACGGCAACATCACGGTTAACACAGGTTCATTAGTGGTTCTCACCAACGGCACATTAGGTTCAACGAATGGCAGCACAACGATTAAAGGCGGTGCTAACTTAACACTCTCTGATGCAACAATTGGTGCAGAAGCTATCACCTTAGGTGAAGCAAGCTCTGGTGCGTCCATCACTGCTAGCGGCACAGCCAGCACCTTAGGCGGCACCATCACCTTGTTAGCAGATGGCAACTTCAACGGTTCAGGTAACTTAAGTCTGACTGGCGCAGGCAACATCACCGGCAGCTTCGGCATTAGCAAGAGCGGCAGCGGTACCTTAAGCCTTGCTAACGCAAACACTTACACTGGCAACACCGTATTAAGCGCAGGTACGTTAAGTGTTGGTAACAATACCTCAATGGGCGCTGGCGGCACGTTACACATGGCAGGCGGTTCATTCCAAGTTAGCACCGCCGGCTTGAATATTGCCAATGCTGTTTCATTAGATACCGCAGCAGTATTTGGCGGCAACTTGAATTACACATTAAGCGGCATAATCAGCGGCACCAGCGGTAACAGCTTCACCAAGAATGGCACGAGCACATTAACATTATCTGGTGCAAATGACTTTGACGGCGCATTAACTGTTGGTGCTGGTACATTAAGCATTACCAATGCCAGCGCACTTGGCTCTACTACTAACGGCACTTCCATTAACAGCGGCGCAACATTAGAAGTGAATAACATCGCAGTGGCGAACGAAAACATCACACTCGGTGAAACTGGTGTTGGTGGCGGTACGATTACCGGCACAGGCACAGCTTCATTAGGCGGCAGCGTGACATTGCAAGCTAACAGCACCTTCAATGGCACCGGCACACTGGCTGTGAGCGGCGGCATTAATGGCGGCTTTGGCTTCACCAAGTCTGATACAGGTACATTAACTATCTCAGGCAGTAACGGATACACTGGCGCTGTTAGTATTAACGCTGGTACGTTGAATGCTTCCAGCGCTTCCGCACTTGGTACAGCTGCAGGCGGTGTCACTATCGCCAACATTGGTACCTTGAATATCAATGATGTTTCAGTAGGCACTGAAGCCATTACCGTGAACGGCGGTACGATTAATGGTACAGGTGCAAACGCTGCTTCCAGTGGTGCCATTACCTTAGGCGCCGCTAACAGCACCTTCGGCGGCACTGGCACATTAGCAGTGAGCGGCGGCATTAACGGCAGCTTTGGCTTCACTAAAGCTGACACTGGAACATTAACTATTTCAGGCACCAATGGTTACACAGGTGCAGTCGCGATCAATAACGGTACGTTAACTGCTTCCAGCGCTTCCGCACTTGGTACAGCTGCAGGCGGTGTCACTATCGCCAACATTGGTACCTTGAATATCAATGATGTTTCAGTAGGCACTGAAGCCATTACCGTGAACGGCGGTACGATTAATGGTACAGGTGCAAACGCTGCTTCCAGTGGTGCCATTACCTTAGGCGCCGCTAACAGCACCTTCGGCGGCACTGGCACATTAGCAGTGAGCGGCGGCATTAACGGCGGCTTTGGCTTCACTAAAGCAGACACTGGAACATTAACCATTTCAGGCACCAATGGTTACACAGGTGCAGTCGCTATCAATAACGGTACGTTAACTGCATCCAGTGCTTCCGCACTTGGTACTGCAGCAGGCGGCGTGACAGTGGCCAGCATCGGTACCTTGAATATTAATAATGTTGCTGTTGGTACTGAAGCGATTACCTTGAATGGCGGTACATTAAATGGCACAGGCGCAAACGCTGCATCAAGCGGAGCAATTACATTAGGCGCTGCAAACAGCACGTTAGGCGGCACCGGTACTCTCGCATTAAGCGGCGGCATCAGCGGCAGCTTTGGCTTTAGCAAAGCTGATGTTGGTACAGTCAATATTTCCGGAACGAATACTTACACCGGAGATGTGGTAGTTAACACAGGTACATTGGGCATACTCTCAGCCAGCGGTCTTGGCATAAATGCTGGTAAGACCACAGTGAACAGCGCTGGTACCTTACTCTTGAGCGGTGTCACCATTGCTTCTGAAAATATTGAATTAAACAGCGGTATTTTAAGCTCCAGCGGCACATCACAAATTAGTGCAGGCACATTAACACTGTTAGCTAACAGCACGATAAATGGTACAGGTACATTAACCTTATCTAACACGATTACAGATGGTGCGAGCATATTTGGCTTCACGAAGTCTGGTACCAGCACAGTGATTATTTCTAACGCCAGCACGTATGACGGTGTCACGAATATCAGCGGCGGTACCTTACGCATGATGAATGCGGCTTCCATTGGTACAGGCGCCGCAACGGTTAGCGGTGCAACATTACAATTAGGTCAGACCTTAGGTGCTGCAGTTGCAAATAACATCACGTTAACCAGCGGTACGTTACAAGATTTCGAAAATAACGCAACGAACTCGGTGAACGGCACCATCAGCACCAATGGCACTAGCACCCTACAAAATGCTTCAGGCGGCACACTCACATTGAATGGTGTGATTAGTGGTAACGGAACGTTAAACAAAGCTGGTACAGGTATGGCAATATTAGCTGGCATTAATACCTTTACTGGCACAGTTGATATCAACGTAGGTGGTGGTGCAATAAACTTAACTAACAGTAACAGCTTAGGCGCAAGCTCAGCATCCGCTATCGTTCGCGCTAGTGGCTCGTTAATCATGACTGGAACCAACATGACTATTGCTAACGCTATTACATTAGCTGCAAGTAGTTCATTAGTGAATAACTCACCTAACAGCAATAATATTATATCAGGTACAGTTGCCGTAACTGGCGCTACCACGATTAACACTGCAAGCTCAACCAATTCTGACATGACATTAACTGGTGCATTAACTGGCTCTGGCAATATCGGTAAATATGGTGTAGGTGAAATAACGTTTTCAGGCAATAACAGCAGCACGTATTCAGGCATAGTTACAGCAAACGACGGTACAGTAGAACTAACATCCAGCACTGGTTTAGGAACTGGTGATCTAATCATGAATTCAGGCACGAGCTTAATGATTAACGGAAATGGTTTAGTAATACCGAATTCTATCCAAGTAACATTAGCTACGACAGGTTCATTACAAAACGTTGGTAACAATGAATTACAGGGTACTATCACCATGAGTGGTCCAACAAATACTTTCTCGATTGCTAATGCAGCGCACACCTTAACCTTGTCTGGTGTGGTATCTGAAACTGGCGGTTCACGTAATATTACCAAGACTGGCAACGGTACATTACTGTTAACAGGCACCAATACTTACACGGGTAACACGATTGTAAACGGCGGCACAGTTTCCATTACTGGCGACAGAAGCTTAGGCGCAGTACCAGCCAGCACGAATGCAAGCAGCATCCAATTGAATGGCGGCAACTTAGTTTCTAACGGCTCATTCAGCTTGAATGCAAACCGCGGCATTACATTAGGCAGCAATGCTTCTATCACTTCTAACAGCGGCACGATGTCGATACTCGGTGCGATTGCTACTGGTAGCAATGCATTAACCTTAGCAGGCGCAGGCAACTTAACATTAGGTGGCCAAGTTTCTGGTGCAGGCAGTGTTGTGATGAACGGATCAGGCACTTACACCTTCTCTGCTAACAACAACTATAGCGGCACCACGACTTTAACCAGCGGTTCAGCTGTTGCTAATAACGCATTGAATCCATTCGGTACCGGCGTATTCAACTTAAACGGCGGTACATTCAGCACCTTAGTCGACACCACTTTAGGTAACTCAAGCTTTAATGTAGTAGCAGGTGCAACACCAACCATTGGCGGCTCACATCAGATTGTATTCAATGCCTTCTCGTTAGGCACAGGCAGCAATGTCAGCATCTCTAATAGTGCCGTCACTAACTTCAGCGGCAACTTAAGCGGTACAGGCGCCATGACTATAGGTGCCGGCACCGTACGCTTTGGCGGCAGCAATGGCGGCTACGGCGGTAACATTACTTTAAATAACGGCACATTAGCGGTTAACAATACCAATGCAAACGCATTAGGTACTGGCACATTAAACTTGAATGGCGGTTCATTCACGTCATTAGTCAGTGGATCAACCATTTCTAATAACTTTAATGTTGGCGGTAATGTCAGCATCACTGGCAGCAATAACCTTACCTTCTCTGGCACTGGCTTCATCGGACCTGTCAGCACCTTAACGCAAACCAGCACTGGCACCACGACGTTCAGCGGCAGCTTAAGCGGCCTTGGCGGCATCACGGTGAATGCTGGTGTGGTTGATTTAGCTGGTGATAATACTGGATTTACTGCAGGTGACAGCTTAGCCGGCTTATTAATTGCGAATACAAACGGCACCTTACGCGCTTCTAACGCAGAAGCATTAGGTTACAGTTCTGTACTCGCTAGCGGTGGCACATTCAACTTGAACAACGTTAACATTGCGACTGGTAACACCGTGATGTTAAGTGATGGTACATTTGCAGCAACTGGTACATCTCAATTTAACGGCCAAATTACACTGGCTGACGGCACAGATAACAACTTCTTAACCGTTAGCGGCAGCAGCGATGTCTTCACACAAAACAGCAACATCGATGGCGAAGTGGCAAATACTGCAAGCCTGACAACATCTGGCAGCGGCACATGGAATATGAACGGTGAAATCGGTAAAGCAATACCACTCAACAACTTCGATAATGGTATCGCCTTAACAAACTTTGGTGGAACGGATGTTTATACCTTCGGTAACCAAAGATATTACTTCCCATTAATGTTAGTGCATGATGTGAAATTCATTAGCTCGAATGGTGACGTCATGGTTTATGATTCCATCGATGGCACATTCCCATTAACGATTGATGCTGCAGGACAATTGATGATTAATGGCGCCATTGGACACACATACGCAGTCGCCAGCTTAAGCTTAGTTGGCGGCGGCTCAATCACCTTGAATGCGAATACGATTTCATCATTAGGTGATCAGACTTATGAAGGCAATATAGTGGTAGGTACTGGCACCAAGACCATTACAGCATCTAACGGTGATGCCGCTATCAGCTTCTTAGGGGGCTTCTCTGGTAATGGCAACGTTAATGTCATCGGCGGCGCAGGTCCTGGTAACAATATTATTACAGTTGATTCTGGCAGCACACAAACATGGAACTTCGACAGCGCTAACAGTGCCGCATTAACCATGCTCGGATTTAGTGGTCACTTCAGCTATGACAATATCGAAACCTTAATTGGCAGCAGCGGCAGTGATGTCTTCTACTTAGGCAATGGTGCGCAAATTGGCACGATTATTGGTAACGGCAACGGTAACAAGTATGTGTTCACTGGTAGTTCTGCAGTAGGCAACATCGTTGCTGGTGATAGCACTATTGGCAACGATGCTAATGCTTCCTCGCTCAACACGTTTGATTTCTCGCAATATAGCGGTGCTGCTGTGGTGACCATGGGCAGTGATATCTTCGATGGTAATGTCACCTTGGGCGGTAACAGCATTGGCACTTATAGCAATGTGAATAAACTGGTTGGTAAAGCCGGCGAAAATAACGTCATTAACTTACCAAGCGCCAAGAGCACTTATGTGGTTTATGATGCTGGCAGCACGACATCTGGTTACATTGGCGACCCAACATTCTTCATTAACTTCGGTATCGCTGGCATTACGCCACCTACACCAGTACCGCCAACGCCAGTTCCACCTCCTACTTCTACACCACCGACTTTCACGGCAACGCCATCTGTTCCATTGCCGGGCTCAATTACTAATGTGACGAATGTTCAATACAACAACTTATACAATGGCCCTACTTATTCTGGCGGTATGAATACGATTGTTTATGTTGAAGCACCGAATGATCTTTATAATGCTATTGACATGAACAATCTCTTTAATAATCTGACTACGCAGGAAGGCTCTATCATTAATCAGACTTATATTACGCCGTTGTTGAAGAATATGAATGTTAAAACAGGCAGCTCTTGTATGATGAGTTCGAATTAAACTGAACCCAAGCCACTCCCAGTGTTTCCTACTCAGGCAGCCTGATATAGACTGACTAGACATTCATTTTCAATATGGCACTATTAGCAGTTGATCTTACAAACGCAGCTAGAGCATGTTATGAGAAACCGTAATAATCGCCTCGTCGTGACCTTGGGTAATACTGAAGAGAATGTTGAAAGCGCTAATCTTTTAGGGCGGGCGTTTTTCAATACCGATGAAGTCAAAGTACTTGGTTTCGAGGATAAATCGCAGAACTTTTTCAACGAAATCCCAGATATTGAGTTGAGTGACATTTTATTTCTAGGTCATGGCAGTCGTAAACAATACGATAAACACAGTGCTAGATCATTCGCCAACAAGTTTAGTGAGTTATTTGCAGCCAGCAGAAAATCACTTTCACGCGCCGCACTAAAGCAATCTAAACAATCGATCAAACATGTGTATTTGGTTGGCTGCGAACTAGGACTAATCGATGATAAAGGCAAATCACTAGCACAACAGATTGCCGCTCAACTTCATGGCCATGGCTTTACTGAGGTGCTGGTACACGCTTATGCGGCGATACAAACCGAGCAGTATGACTCCTTGATTGTCAAGGTTATCAATCATGAAGGATTATCTGGATTTCTTTCACGCGCATCAGAGCTCGCAGGAGGTGCCGATGAAAGAGAGATGATTAAAATCGGTCATATAGCCGCCGAGATCATCAATAAAAATGGCGCCGCGCTACGCCTGCTTAGCGGTGCCGCTCCAAAACAGGAATTGGATAGACCGGTTAATACATTTGGCCCTAAGCCTGAGTCTTTAGAACAAAGAACAGAACGGGTAGATCTTGAGACCATTGAAAAAGAAATTCACACGCGCGCAGAAGCAATCGCTCTTCTGTATAAACGTACACAATATTTAAAATACATGGCGAGCACGAATATCGCGAAAAAAGTCGTTTTTCAGTTGAAGTTCACGAAACTGACTAAATACAGTCGTGCACTCAACAATGCCGTCAATGCAACGCAAGAAATTTGGAAGCAAACCCTGCTATACATTCTAGGGAAAATTAAATCCAAGCCCTTATTATTCAAACAAGGCGGTAACACAGAAAACCTGGTGCGCGCTTTAAGCAATCGCAACAATCTCAGAGTCAGCGAATTAGTGATTAATCAAGACATCAATGAGTCAATGGCCAGAAATTCTCGCAACAGCCAAACACCGTCTACTATCACCAATCCTGAAGCCGACAAACCAATGCAGGCCAGGCAATCTGATCGGCCAACAGCAAATCCTGATGACGCATTGTCGCTTGATTTACAGAAAAGAATCAATTTACAGATACAAACCCTTGCTCAAGAAATTAATGACATTAGCAGAGGCTGCTTTGGATTTTTCAGGTGCCGTGAATTGAACCTCAAGATCGACAAGCATAATGCGTTATTAGCGTTTTTCGATCAAACCAAAGATGGTATCTGCGTTAAGCGCGCTAAAGCATACAGAATAGCACTTGATGCCAGTAAAAATGAGCGAGTGATGCGTGGCAAGAAACTTCATCGTACTCATGATCTTATTCATGACATCTCAATGAAACACGAGCATTTGCCAGCAGACCTGAGCAACTACCTGAAGACGAACAAGAGCCTTTAATGATGAGAATCAATTAATGGCTTGCCATTATTATCGTTATAGCTATAGCTTAAGCCGCTTGCTAGAGGCATCCGCGTTAACACTGAAAGTCTTCAACACCTCTTCCTCTTTTAACACCGGCGGGTACACCACCACCATCTTGCCAAAAAAATCCAGCAAGGTTGAGGCAGCGATCGCTCTGACTTTCGCATCCTGACTGACAACTGGAGCTTTCAGATACTTAGTCCACCCTGTTGACTTCGTAGCATCTTTTACAAAATAGCATTCCGGGTATCTCGGATTGGTTTTAACACAAGAGTCATATACCTGCTGAGCAGCAAACTCCTGGTAACGCCCATATTGAGACACTAATAAGTATGGCATTGCATTTTCTACCCTGAAACCAATGATCGTCATCCAGTGCGCGCTGGTTGCATTATCACCCACACCAGGAACACCATGTTTATTACAACACGGAATGATAACCGGAAAATCTTGTCGCAAGGCGGCTTCTATCACTTGCATAAACTGCTCACACGACAGCAGATCAATCACCGCGCTTTTATTACCTGTCAAAGCGACTAATTTTATTAATGCAGCAACAGACAGCACCTCTCCGACTTTCGATTTATGATGGTGACGTAATGAATCTTCGGCGGGCGGCTTTGTATCTGACTTGCGCGGGGGCAGATACTTCACCCCATAAAAGAGAGTTGGTTGCGCCGACCTGTGATGACGAGCTGCGTAATCGACAGCGTACAAGCCACAGGTATGGCCGTTTTGGTGTAATGAAATCGTAGGCAAAGACAAGCAGAGCCCATTGAGTCGAAACTTGCGGTATAAACATAACGAAGCATTTTGATCAACTACTAAGGATTTATCCGCTACGATGTTACTGAATGTTTCGCCTGTGTGATGGTTTTTAATGTCAGGGTCTATCATGTAGCGAAATAGATATTGCGCCTTTGCCAAGTTAGCGGAACGCGCTGCTTGATGGATAGGGTAATCACCATCCTTATTCGCTTTATACATATCACGCATATCAAATAGACCACTCTGTATATATTGAGGATGACGGCACAGGTGCATTAACGTGTTGCCTTTATCGTCAACCAAATGAGTAGGTCGTGCATCTAATAATTCAATGAGTTTATCTATGGTGTCGATTGTGACCATGGTGGCTTGCATGGCATAATGCAACAACAATGGTTTCTTATTCGCATCTACGTGCCGAACGGCACGCTTTAACACTAGTGGATCAATCAAGTCACTAAACCTGGCTAATTGATTTTGTCTAATTAGCAATGGCGCCATGAGTTCGAAGCTTGACTGAAACGCTTCTTCATGCTGAGACAACCGCAATAATTCGGCTGAGTTAATACAGAGATTCCACCATGAAGCAATATTTTCATCACATCGCTTCATGGCTTGGTTGATCGCACCAGCAAACAGCAGAGGGTTATAAGGGCGTGCATGGTTTTGCATGGTAAGAAGAAAACATTTCCACAACACCGTATGATGAACAAAAGCAGGATACTGCAGCAATACTTCGCTAAAGAGACAGTTCATTTCTTTGTAGTTTATTTGCGTTGGATGAGATAATTCCAGCGTGACCGAAAGCCATGGTTTTGGGTGCCTAAGCATGCAAGACCATAGAGCCAGCAGATGAACCTCGTGCTCTGACTTCAGTTTGTCTGCATGGACCGTGACAAACTCAACACCTCTGACTTTTGGGCCGCGAACAAATGGTGAGTGCGGACCCTCGGGCGGCAACGCAGCTAACACATTTTTCAACTCTATGACTTCGTCACTTTCTCTTTGCCGTTTAGATCGCATGATGCGCCCAGGTAGATAGGATTTTCTTGAAGAACAGCCGTGATTCTAGCAAAAACAAGCCGAAAATAGAAAGATTTACGCCGCCTTTCGACGACGCAAATCTTGTGTGATAGAGGGTGTTACTTCAGAGGGGTCTGACTACTTGCTGCGTTTGGTAGCACGAGCAGTCTTACGGGCTGCGCGTTTTACTTTACGAGCTTTAGCAACGGTTTTGCGTGCACCTTTACGTGCAGCTTTTTTACCTTTACGAGCAACTTTACGACCGGCGCTTTTTGCTTTACGTGCCACTTTGCGGGTAGCCTTTTTTGCTTTACGTGCCACTTTACGTTTTGCGCGTGGTTTTGCTGGGGCGATTGCAGTTGCTTCGGTGGTTGCTGTAGCAGTCTTCTTTCTCATGGCCATTCTTCTCTCCTTGTGAATTTCACTAAGCGAATATTATATATATTTATTGATCAAGATTACAAGCTTTTGTCACAGTCATGATAATCACGTGCAAGTGTAGTTTAACTTTCGCTAGCAATCCATTTTAAAATATTTAAATTTTACAGGGAATTTTAGCTGTATTAATCAGATTTGATTTTATGTATCATGCCGCAGCATTAACATTAATGGAGGATGTATGCAGTCAACAAGACACATGCTAGGAGCGCTCATGGAAACCGCAACGGCCGTGACGCATTCAGTTGCGAGCTATCTCAATCAAGAACAACCTGTCGTCTCAGCAACAACTCTCACAGCGGATAACACGAAAGAAAAAGTCATAGCCTGGACAGTCTATTCCCGCAAAAGGCATGCAATAAGCTACGGAATTGGTGAATTCATGATGAAGCAATGGCCGCCAATGGTGTCTGACAACCCCATCATTACAGCTGAAGAAACCGATTTATTTTCATTGCTACATCATTGCGATGCAACACATGATCTAGAAAAATGTGCCGAGCATGTAGAGTCGGTACTCGCTGATAGCCTTGATGAACTCAACACAAGAACACTCTGTGAGTCCATCTATAGCATGATTAAAGAAGAAAAATTCCAGCAATTTAAAGCTATGGTTGAACTTCAAAGGCTTGGGCGCACCAATCCCACCGCTTTAATTAATCATGCCGACCCCGATGCAGAGCTCAAAGCTTATCTGTTTGGCGCTATGCCGCGCGCATGCTTTCTCTATCGAGACACCGCCAGCCTAATCAATTATATTAAGCTGCACAGAATGATGGATGCCACAGAAGAAGAACAAACAAAATGTCAGAATTTTATCCTCGAAGAATCGATTACTCGCGGCATGTCTCAAGTTTGCATCAGCGCGCTGACAGACCCCAATCATGTCATCAAGCATTACAAACACAGATCACCCATGCCAGTGTTAGCACGTGCCTTATGCGTTGTTGAAGAGCTAGCAGTCAAACTCACTATTGCGTTATCGCAGAAAAGAAAGCTGACACTCGCTCACCAAAAACTAAGTGCTGAATTTGACAATGTATTGAAAGGGATAGCAGAGATAGTTGAACGATTAACTGAAATCAAGGTAAATGTAGAAGCTTACGTCAATGTTGCTGAATACATCAGAACCGGTAGCGGCAGTAAACTGCTGGACATTCCCACTGACGTAACATCTTGCCGCCAGTTAGCTATTGTATTTGACGCGAGGGTAGATGATAAAACAGCTCTCAGCGACGAGCAGCGCTCGTGCTTGCGCAACATCTTTGAGCGCATTGCACCGCCTGATCTGGCGCCTAGCCAAATCAAGCGCATTTAAGATGGCGGACTAACTAATACGCTCATAGACTGGTAATGACGTATCAACGTTATTCACATAACCCAAATGTAGTGTCGTCAAATATCGATAAGACTTCCACGCCTGAACAAATGATGGGTTGGCTGAGAAGAACCTGACGTAGTCAAAATTAGCTTTACCCGGATGCGCATTATCAATGAAGACCAAGTCCGGCTTATTCTTCAGGAAGTCTTGCGCCACCATACTGATGAAATAGTCCTTATTTTTACGATAGGTTTGTGCTTGCAGCTCATTCGCAAATTTCGGTGGATTAGCAAAACCCATGACCGGCCACAACTGCTCAAAACGCTGGGCTGGCACGGCATTAGCATAAAAGACCAGTGGATAAGTGTAATAAATAGCAGATGAAAAGACATAAATCGATTGCTTGCCTCCCCTGCTGTCTATGAAGGCAGCCAGCTTATTGAGTGCGCCAAGTTTATATTCTCTGGGCGCAATATAAAGGTCATACTCCAGCATGGATGGCACATAGAACATAGCGATCGTGACAGCGATAATCAAAGCCTGTTTAATGAGTTGTTGTGCTGTCTGCGCCGTCAATAGCACAGTTGATAGCGACATCAAGCACACGACGAGCAGAAATCGATGTGTGTAATGATCTGTATCGAGTAGCAGCGTTGAACATAACAAGCCAGCCAGGACGATGAACATCACCCTACTGGATACCGCAAGCCAGCGATTGTGTTTGAGTGACAACACAAACGCAAATATAAGCGCAAAGACAGCATAAAAATACGCTGGAGTAAATATTAAGTAGCGCCAGTCGTTATAGTAGTAATGAACATCACATCCAATAAATACGGCTGCTAATAGCATCAGCTTAAGCAAGTCATTATTAGGGTTTTTACTACTCTCTGTGATATTAGCTAACTGCATGACCGTCAATAACAATGCCAGCGAAATCGCCGGCAAGAAGTGATAATAGAACAAGGTATGCTGCAAATAGATCGATAACATCAACCCCAGCAAGGCCACTATCAGGACATTAAACAGTGGCTGCTGTTTCTGATAAGGCCGTATCAACACACTGAAGGCAATTGCCATGAAGCAAAACACTGTCAGCGGATAAATGGTAATACTATAGAGCGAAATACTGATAGCCGAATAATAATTATTTAGCAGGAACGGCAGTATCACATAAACATAGTTCGGATGAACAGTGAATAAAATGACAATATAAGCCGCTATCACGCCGGCAATAGCGACGGTTTCTGGTCTCAAGTTAGCGAGCCACTTGCGTTGGCTAGCCAGATAATACAGTTCCACAAAAGCCAGCACTGCCATGAAGTGGGGCTTGATGGCAAAACCTATGCCGGCAAACAACCCCACTACGATCGCCTCTGAAGGGTTGATCTTCATGCCGCGAATACGCGCGGCCACCATCAATAAATATGGCATGATGAACACAAGCAGCAAATAATCTCTATTACCAAACTCATATGTGGGCAACACTAGAAAAGCGAATAACAGCGTCAGCATGAATAAGACCGTGTCATCACGCTCACATGAGTTGAAGTATGGTTTAGCCAGACGATAGCAAAGATAAGTAGAAAGCGCTGCCATTAGATAAATATAAGCCTTAAAGACTAGAACAATATTGATTTGCAAGGCATCGCTAATCATGAGCGGCGGCACGAAGAGATACAAGATCGTGGGTGGATTTGGGATAAACATATCCGTTGCATAGACACCACCAGACATCATGACTCTAGCTGCATGCAGCAAGCTGGCGACATCCCAATTTAGCAATAAGAGTGACTGTAGCGTGACAGAAAGTGCGATAATACCAATTGCCAGCAACCCTACACATCGATAATTTCTGACTGGCATCTTTGCTTCCCTTGCTAAGTAAAATCATTTTAGATTATAACTGGACATCAGTGGAATCAACCAGAGGTAACCGATGTCAGATCACCATGCAGGACGCGTATGCCCGGGCTGTCATCATAGCAAGGCTGACCCTTTATTTGTTGGCAGCGGTTTCGATAATCCGGCTGAACAGTTCCAATTGGTCTGCTGCGCGAATTGCGAGTTAACGCGTATTGAGCCTACCCTACCGACTGAGACATTGGCATCCTATTACTCCGCTTCATATTATGGACATCAGAGCCAACAAAAATTTGCTTTACCAATTGAGCTGTTAGTGCGTACAGCCAACAACAAGCGTGCAAACGAGTTAATAAAATTACTTCCTGAGATAACTGCTGAAACAAAGATTTTAGACATTGGCTGTGGCCGCGGTCATTTTATCCGAACACTGCATCGCAAAGGATTTGATTGTTACGGGACGGAACTAGCCACTTACCCGCTGCCTGCGTCAGAACCGAGACTAACCTTTAACAACGGTGAACTAGGGAAGTTATCGTTGCCGTTACAGTCATTTTCGGCCATCTCTATTTGGCATGTACTAGAGCATACTAGTGAACCAGGAATAGTGATCAAGCAAGTCGCCGACCTGTTAAAACCGGCAGGTGTGCTGGCGCTAGCGGTTCCGAATTTCGGCAGCACGCAACGCAAGCTATTTGGCAAGCACTGGTTTCATTTGGACTTACCACGTCATTTGTATCACTTTAATGAAAAGTCGTTACTGTCTTTACTTTCCAAGCATGGCTTGCAAGTCATTTCCATTCGAACCAATTCATTAGATCAGAATTTATTTGGCTTTATTCAGAGCGCGATCAATTGCGTATTGCCGAATAAAGCGAATTTGCTGTTTAGCCTGCTGAAGCGAAAAATGAATACCGCAGACAGTAAACTATCCACCATCGTTTACGGTGGCATGTCATTAGTCCTCGCTACGTGTCTGTTACCGATTAGCCTGCTTGAGAACATCATCTCAACATGGCGCGGTCAAGGTGGCACACTGATTATCTACGCCAGGAAATCATGAGCCGCGTGTCAGCACAACTTAGCCGTTATTCCTGCTATCAAATTTAAATATATTCTTACGACTATTATTTAAATGCGCAATATCACGGGTATATTCAGTGAATTGGTTTTGCGTAAAAGCTGTCACCGTTGATAACCAAAACCGATATGCGCCTTCATTCCCAGGCATCACCATCACTTCCCAAACACCAGGAAATTTCTTAAATGTTTCCTGCGCAACATATTTGCCGATGCCTTCATGTTGAAATTTCCGCAAAATAAAAAACTGGGCCATGTTAAATTCAATTGAGGCTTCACTACCTTTTTTATCGACTATCACAAAACCAGCGATTTCATGTTGATAACGCACCAGAAATGGATAGCTGTCTGCGGCTTCCCAATATTTTTTTAAATCGATACATTCAAACAAACCATCTTCCGGAATTTCCCAACCTGGTTCATAACCCAAATATTCAGTCATATCGTACACATAAAAACGACCCATGTTTTGTATGACCGGATAGTCATCCAGGGTGGCTGGCACTAATTTGATATCGCTAAAGTTAAATTGTTTTTTCATTTCTGCCGTCTCTGATTGGTCGATTATGCATTAATAATGATAGGGATACAGTATGATATAATATATAAAATAATAATAAGGAAATAGCCATGAAAAAATCACTCGTACTGGCTGCCATCTTCTCTGTGATGACTATCACGAATATTCACGCACAAACAGACACACCAGCTTCCAATGCCGCACCATCAACACCAAATTCCAGCTTATCCGGTCCACCGACCGTACAGTTATATGATCAACGCTCAATCTATTCCGAAGTGGTGAATGCGACTGCTCCTTATCGTGTAGCCGTTGGTGAGTGTTATGCTTTACTAGAAAAGCTGGATAACTGCAATGCCGGAACAAATCGCATCCCTCGAGCACTTGGCACAACCGGGATGGTTAAAAGCCTTACGGTTGAAAAAGGTGTTATTACCGTGGTACCAGTAGCTGGAAACGGCATCACCTCAGAAGACACTTACATTGTGACACCAACACCTCAAGCCAATGGCACTTTGGTTTGGACAGCTTCTGGTGGCGGGGTTAGCAAAGGTTATGCAAAATAATTCAAAAGATAAACCCGAATGCAATGGCAGTGCGATTGCATTCGGGTGACCTAAAGTTACTTAGCTTTTCCACCCAGGGAAGGTTTCATTTGCATAGAGCTGCTTTGCTGGCTGTTCTCAACCATTCTCATTTGATCTTTGTTAGTAGCATTAGTATTGAGCTTCTGATTACCCGCCGCCTGTTTAACATCGGATTTATTTTCCTTGCCTGCGTTTGGCTTAGCATTTTCCATATTATCCTGCTTGGCGTCTTTCTTAACTTGACCCTTGTTATCTTGCTTGCTGTCTTGCTTTTGTGTCGACTGTTGTTGCGGTGCTTGGTTTTCCTGGGCGTTATTCGATGGCTGCTGGTTCAATTGCTGATTGCTCTTTGCCATTTGCCCTTGAGCTTTTTGCAAAGTAGGATCGACTAATCTTTTAGAAAGTGGATCACCCGTTTGCGATCTCACCAATTCTGCAGCACTATTCATTAACTTGTCTGGCTTGATATTACCTTGCATCAAATCACCAGCCGTTTTCTTGATCTCATTTTGCGGCACGGTGAATCGTCTATTCATTTTTGCATTTGCAATATCCATACCACCTGCAGCATTACCACCCATGGCAACATTTTTTGTCGCCTTGTTAGCATCGCCTTGATATTCATCGACGCTTTTAGACTTTTCGTTTAGCGCATTCTGTTGATTATTCTTTTGCATGTCTTGCGCTGCGGCATTACCCTGACTTTGGTTAGGCATTTGCATTTGACGATTTTGATTAGCAGATGTAGCAGCTGTAGCTTTAGTCGCTTGAGTTGATTGGCTGTTGTTAGCTTGGTCAGCGTTAGATTTTTTTCTGGCTGCTGCCGCTAGCTCTTTTTTCTTTTCCTCTTCAGTCCCTGAACCACCAGCGCTTTTATTTTTGGGTTTTTCCATTTTGCGAGTTTTAGACATAACAACTTACCTCTCAGATTATAGTGATAACATCCACCGCACCGAAACCGCTCAAGTGACTGTCAATATTCTTTAAGTATAGCACCTATTTATGAACGGTAAGATGATGTTTAAACTGAACTTATTTTACTTGCAACATAAGTAGCAGAGGGATTTATAAATTGAGGAATAGCAACAGCTGAAAGAATGCCAATGATCGCGATAACAATGACTAGCTATCATTTGATTTCTGCTTTAGTTGAAAATTCCATTTTCATTCTATACCTCACACAGTTAATTATTTGAATTTAGGGCAGAACCATGCACAAACGCTGGCGCCACACTGGCTTGCTCACTTGCAGACCTTACAAAGAGATGATTTTCTCTATAGCCGCTAATCAACCCTACTCGCTTAATACCGAATACTTTAACAGCTTCATGAATCAAACTGGCATCACAGAAAGTGGATGGCCCTTTGAAGTAATCAACATCACCCAGGTCCCATATCGCACTGCCGTCATGAAAGTGATACACCGTTTGCCCGGCCTCTGCTCGACTGGCATGTGCTTGCGGCGAGATTAGCCGCAACAGCGCTTCTCTATTATCATAGACTGCTTTTTCAGCCGCGATGATAGCATCTGCTGTTTTATAGTGCATCTTAAACAAGAAAATACTATACATAGTTCCAGGATGCTTGCTCAATCCTTTAGGCATGAAATCAAAGCCGTATTGTTCTTTTAGATAGACCGCCATCATGAAACGTAAATACCTTGCAACCGCGGCATCTTTTTCATACCACAAATCTATTTCAACAATGGTCATCCCGCTAGTAAATGAACGAGTATGAATTTGAGCATGCTGTAAACGGAAAGTATGGCCGTTATGTGAGAGTACAGCTGCCGACTCATTTGGATCATCATCCATCATGATGCGGCTTTCTACAGCATTTATGATACTAGGAATGAATTGACCTGTGACCTTCTTGGTTTGCTGAAAATGCTGAAAGCACAAATCAGGTTTATTCTGATACGTATATTTTGTGGCACCTTTAATAAAAGCATTAACTTGATCTGCCGTAGCCATTAAACCAGACACAAACGCACTACCAATGACAAAAGCAAGGTTAGCGCTTTCACGATAATATCCAATTACCATTTGATCGACGAAACATATCAATTCTTTACCATCTTGCACGAGATAAAGATTGCCTTCTTTCGTGACAAAAGGTCCATAGGCAATCTGATTATGATTAGATTGTTTTGCTAATTTAGGTGCAAGCTTGTCGAAGTGCTTAAAGTTTTTAATCGCTTCTTCAAAGCGTTTCATTCTGAGTGCATATTTATTATCGGCATCCAACTCAAATAATTGCCTAATATTCAGAACGTAGTTGAATAGATAGCTGATGTAGGCAATCACCGAAGCGTATTGATGCAAGATGTCATCTGACTCAATACCGACAGTAAATCTTAGTGAATCCATTGCGCCGGAGATACTCGACAGCGGAAATCCTAAACTAAATCTGGTTGTAATAGGCAAACGCAATGATCTGCATAAGGGGACAAATAAGTGCTTTTTTACATCATCCGTTAACAGCTCAATCTGATAATTTGTATACGTGAAGCCCTCATCCGCGGCGGACAATACACCAGCTAAATTAAAGGCAAGATAGGGCTTATACAATGAGGTGTTACTAGACAGTTGAAATACTTTACCGCAATCTGTTCCTAATTCAGGGTAACGATCAACGAGAATGCGCTCCAAGCGCAAAGTGGCATCATTGATGCGATCAATATACTGCTGATTTTGCAACGCCGTAAAATAGGAAAAGTATCGGTTCGTCACTGCATCTTCAATTTTAACGTTAGCAGGAGCTCGATAAAATCGATTGAATTCGCCAAATACGGCATCATCATTAATGGTGACCGATATGCCACCGCTGCAAAGATCAGTACCAAATTGATAAAACTTGGTTAAGCTTTCAATCAGCACAACATTTAATTTTCCGCTCGCGATATGAGGTTTTGCCTGATGTAAAACACCCTGTAAAAATTCAGAGCTGAAGGCATTCAGTGTGATATCTATCACCAATGTCAATGCACCACAACGGTTGGGATTGAATTTGTTTTTCAAATATAACTCTATTGCCTGATCTTCAAGATATTTCTTGGCAGCATTATTAGGGACGATTTCAGTGATAATTAAATCAGGCTCGGCAAATTTTCCGGTTAGCAGCGAATTAACATGAACTACTGTTGCTTCGCTTCCATGGAGATTTCGTAAATTCAACAATGATTCAAAATAATTTTGCTCTGTTACCACAATACATGATGGTGCCGCGTTCACTTTTTTAGTCGCAAAATGTGCATCCAGTATCTTAAGATAGGCTCGCATACCATAAGGTTCTGTCGTGACGGTTTGCACAGGATAATCACGCAATGCTCGCCTAATACCTACTTCAATAGACTCCGGCAATAACTCAGGCCTGATTTCCAGTGCCAGGTCAAGCTTAATCAACTCAGCGACCGTTTGCGCTGCACGTACAGCAATAGAAAATTGCAATGCTTCATCTTGACTACCGCGCTTTACCTTCGCGGCAGCATTAAATTCAGCGATAGCCTCAAGCAATTCCGGCAAAATAGTCGCTTGCAGTAGAGGATTACTTTTAAAATGGCGATTTCTAAATTTTTTAGCATAAGTCAGCAAGAAATCACGATACTGTGCTAGTCTGCCATCTTTATATCTGACATCCGTTTCAATCAAGATAGCTTTGAATTTTGTCTTACTGACTGTCTTTTCTTGCCCATCAGAAAATTCACTGACTTGCTCCAGTAGCTCAGCGATGTATTCAACTTCGGCATGGCTGGTTTTACGCAACCCTGTTATCAGTGGCAGCTGCATGAATGCCTGAGCAAATAATCGGGTTTGCAGTCTATCGAAAAATAGACGTGGATATAACGTGAGAACTGCCGGGATTAACCGGCTCATAGGCGCACGATAGCCCATGCGATTGATCAGCGCTTTTGGTCCCCAGTGTTCACTACTGACAGCCTCTTTGTGACCGATCAACACCATCGTGTTTAGACCAAGATAGTCAACGTTTGGCACAACAAAATAAAAGCGATCATGGTAGGTTTCAATTCTTGCACTTAACCATTTGTCGATAGCACTTGCATACAGACGATCATCTGCTGGCAACGCTTCAGCGTTTTGCTTGGCCTTTTCCTCAGTTAATGCCGTATACAGCGCATTCACTAACGCGAGATTTTCTTCGCTGGCTTTAACGAAATCAAGTAATGCTTTACTGGAATGAATGCCATACTGCTCTAGAAATTGTGGACGTTTTACTTTGAAAAACGGAAACAGTTTATCGGTTTGTTTTTTATTGATCGGATCGTGCTGCTTGTCAAACTTTCTTTTTGTCTGCTTATCACGAGCCTCATCCACCCACGGTTTTAAAAACGCATCTAATAATACTTTTTCTTCTGCTGAATATTTTCTCTGCGTTGCACGTCTAAATACATTTTGCAAAGTAGGCGGCACATGATGATCAATCACATGACTTTTGCGAAGCTCATGTATTTTTATCAGCAAACCCGTTTTCATTGCTAATGCTTGTGCTAGCTGATCTTTTGGAATCATAATCCACACATCTTCAGCATTAGCTGATTCAGCTAAAAATAATTTCGCAATCTCTTCATGACTATTCACCTCAGCCAGTACTTTCGCCTGCACCACATGAACCATGCGCGGCACTTCACTCCAGAATGATCCGCTATCTAGAAAAATCGGGAATAATGAATTAACATTATTGTTCACAAGATCCTGATCTTTAGCAAAATGCTGCCGCAATAAATCCGCCGCCCATGTTTCATGGTTGCGTAGGTATGTGTGCATATGCATGGTACAAAATGGAGATTTTGGATAGCCCAGATATTCAAGCTCATCTAAAGTAAAATTCGCATTATATTGGCCGAATTCCAATATAAACCGTTGAAACACGGGTAATAAGTCCTCAGGCATTATGCCGTTCTGATAAGCTTGCTGCACGCGGCGAACACGCTTAGCCCATGATTCATAGGCAGATTTTCGTGTGATGGACATAGGTTGGCTTCATTTTTTATTGTCATTATAGTCAGCGGTAATTATGGTCATTAATTAGTTAATGGTCAAGTTTTATACTGTTATGATGGACAAATAGCTTACATAGTATAAAATGCGCCTAAACACACAATTATAACGACAAATAATAATGAGGTCTCAACATCATGCTCAGATCCACTCATCATCAATCAGCCAAAGTTGCGCAGAAAGAAGCGACTATTCAAGCCGCCAGCGACGCACGCAAGCAATGGGATTTTGCAGGCTATACAGCTATCTTGCAGCAACATCCATCACTCGTTGCTGACATTGAAAGAACGGTCACTGCAGCAGAGGTGATTTAGGCAGGATTTTTTAAGATAAACCATAGAGACTTCATTAACTATTATGTCAAACGAGAACCATTGATTGAAAGACTCATCAATGAGGATACTCAATTTCTTGCTAACCTCTTTCGCTGGGCTGGACCAGCAGGCGCATATGAGGCTATAAACACATATAGACGAAAACAGTCACGTATTCCAGATATGGTAATAGTGGATTTGATACGCTCTCTTTCTGATTGGAATTTACTCCTAGCTAGACAAAAAATCGCTGATATCAGCGCACGCTCATTCAGTGCCTGCGCTAGAGTGCAAAATGAAAATGAGAGAGATGCGCTGTATGAAAAAATACTGAATAAATTTGCATTAGTATGCGTCAATTCAATCAATGAAGTGTATACACTTGCGATAAATACTCGCTCAGAAACACTTAAGAAGAAACTGGTGGTAAGAGAAATCTTAACCCATCTTTATCAGGCAGCTACAAAATTTGATAAGGAAAAAATATATGATAGCTTATATCAACTTGAAAGACAGTGGCTGTTTAGCAAAGATTTAATGGCAGCCGACATGGCAAATTCGATGATGAAAGATTACGAAGGCTTCCTTGACTTTGGCTTTAGGTCTATCACATACGCAGTCACGACATTGTGCGTGCATACAGAAATGAAAGTTGACTCACTCAAATTTTTAGCTCATCTACTGGATGATGCCTTTGCATTGAGTGATAAAACGAATAAGGATGCCCCGTACCTGATTATCATGTTGTGTGCAAGAGCATTACAGATGGGCAGTCAAGATGTGTGGCAGCTATTGCTGAATAACCTCAAGCGCATCATCACAGCACAAAATGTTTTAGATCGATTCAATCATCAACAAAATAGTTCTGCCCAAACACAATGTGAGGATTTAGTAGCGACTTATCCAGAGATCATCAGTCAACTGATAACAACATCGCTCAAGATTTTAAATGACTGTTACTACCGTGAGTTTACTGGGGATGAAGTTGATTGCCCGGTTCGCTATATAAAACCGATGTTGCGTAAACTCGAGGTTGCGGGTACATCGGCAGTTGAAGAAAGCCTAAACGCTGCAAATATACTACAGGAACTAGCTCAAGCCAGCCCCTGCGTACCAGCAGCATCGCCTGCAAAATCTCACAACAAACAAAAATCCAACTCTAAAAAGAAGACGGCTGACAAGAAACGCCAGCGAGCTGGCAGTGAAGGATTGTTCGCACCCTATCAGGCACCTGAAGGTATTAATGATTCGGCTATTGCCGCCAGTCTCTCACCTCAAGCAGAACCAGCGCAAGATAGTGAGCCCAGCAAAAAATCCAAAGCTGAAAGTGCGGCAGTCTCAACTACAACGACAGCTGCCTTTTTTCCAACTCTAAAGGCAGCTTCTGCTCCATCACCTGAAACAACCGCGACAAAAGTCACGCGAGCGCGCAAGAAAAAATAACGCGAGCACTGGCGTGCTGTGTTTTGCTAACGCCTATCCTGACTCAGTCATTCATTTCAGGATAGGCGCTACAGACACAAATGTGACACTGTGATTTCATTAAATCAGCAGAGCAAATCCTGCGCCAACATAATCAGTCATCCCCAACAGATCACCACTGATGTGATGACCATATTCAAGATCCACTGTTAGGTTAGGTCGGAGCAAGTACACTACACCACCATCCACAGCATAACCACTACCCTCATTTGGCGCTGTTTTCGTGAATCCAAACACTTCTGCATAAAGGTTCAGTGAAGGTATTGGCGCGTAACTTATCACGACATCTTGCAGTACTGTCGTGAAGCGCTGACCACCGCTCGCTGACGATTCTGTTTGCGTTGAAACCCCAAGCATAAACGTTGCGCTCCAAGCTGAATTAATACTGTAAGTAGCAATGCCGTTCAACGCCACATCAAGCCCTTGACTGCCGAAAGCCGCGCTGCCATTAGGTAGCGTAAACAAACTTTCAACTGCTCCTAACCATTTTGCGTTATAACCTATTTCATGCTTGATACCAGCGGTGGTGGCGGTTGAACCGCTAATTGAATCACGTGACTGGTGTACGTAAGAGGGAAGCAATACCACTAACTCATTCTGATATGGTAACCCAACACGCGTCACTGCTTGCGGCAAAATATAAGCTGAGCCATCGCTATGTGATAACTCTAAATATTGATACCCTGCTTCGATCACTGCATTACCTAAAGGTACTGCGCAGGCACTGTCACCAAAAGATGGGCGATCAACAATGTTAAGCAGACCGCTGCAAGGATTCGCTAAAGGTTGTGCCATGGCATGGTTAGCAACGCAGCAGGAAAACAAAGTAAAAAAATATTAAATTCCGTTTAAATTTACCCATCATGGTTAGCTAACCTAATTGAAAATTGAAATGAATTGAATGACACTTTTTCAATCATAGCCTATTAATATGCCATATCTAATTGAATTATCTCAACTCTTAATATGCACTCAGAGTGTTATACTATAAGAAAGAAGAAAAATAATGAGGATGGAATGGTCGACCCCTACACCAAAGGAAATAACTCAATTTTTCGTTATTTAATAGCACTCCTTGCCATCTATCTCATCTATCTTGGCTATGATAATTATTTTTCTTTGAAAAGTGAGCTGATCGCAGAACAAAGCGCACATTCGTACCTCATCCTCTACGCACCAGAAAACTGCCAAGCCAAGAAGCCGTTTTCGATGTTAGCAGCCATGTATGGCTTTAGAGTCCTCGTGAAACCACCTATTGCAGATACCGTGCAAATTGAGCTGGCAAACGGCACCAGAATGGAATTAATGGATTTCGTCACAGCGCTGCGAAAAATTGACGTCGTCAATTTTCACCCCGGCGCTAATCCCGGCACCGTTTATTTATATGGTGTAGCCAACTGTCCTTATGCAGCGAAAGCACGACAAATGTTAATTGCTAAAGAAATTCCGTTTGTTGATGTTAACTTAAATAATCGTGATGACCCTGCCATGCTAGGTTTTGAAGAGAGAGTCATTGCATCAGGCTTTGCACCTGACGAACCAAGCAGAAATCCCTATCTGGAATACCATGGTAAAATATATCAAAATCCGGATTTGTATAAAGTGATTGAAGAGATTAAATGAAATAAACCATCACCTGGTGATGACAGCATTTTAGATGACATAATTACTTTTCTTTGACTCTCTGTGCACAATAGCCAGCTCGTCATGCTCCTCAAGTTGCATGATAGGCATAGGTTTTACTGCACCTAAATGGCTTGCCAGTTGCAAGAACGTGGCTTGAGGCGAAGGATTTTGGCCTAAATCCAGCGTCATATTGTAGAAATTTTCAGTTAATTCTCTAATGACCGCGACACAATTCGATGGTGGACGAATTTCATGTGTGCTCGGATCGGAGTAAGTTAACAATGAATATTCACGCCTCTTACTAACACTGACATTCGCTAATTTCAGATAACGATCATAATGGAGTTTGTTAGTGAATGGGATAGACATCATATAAATCGGTAATTTAGGATTGCGAGCCGCTTTTTCACACCAATTCTCAATTTCATGCTGATTACTGGTGTACTCACCTCTATAAATATGCGAGTTAAAAGGCATATAACCAGTTAATCTGGAATCTGCCACATTGAATACATGATTAGTGAGAATCTCTAAGGTATTGCTAAAACTGACATCACCAGCAGGATTCAAATTTCCAAACGCATCAGTGCAGCCAGAATGAATATGACCAGTTCTTATGAATCCATCTGTTCCTGCGATAGTGTGAACCATGTATCGGTTCGTGTGTGGGATTAAGGCTGTTGGCGTCATAAAGATAATTTGCTTTAAGGTTTGTGAACGGACGAATAACATAACTTGCTCGTACAATTCAGCCTCAGTCTTGATATTTCCGCATGGTGAAAGAGAGGAAACGACAGTAATCGTTGGATTTGGATGTTGGGTTGGGCGGAAAAATGTATTTGCACATGCCGTCGTACAGCCTTGACTGCCCACTAATAAATTGTTGTTTTTATTACCAAACGCTCGTCTGCGCATCATATCTGATACCAGTAGATCTTATGATTATGAGCAGATAAGATACACCAGTGAGCTTAAACTGATCTTAACGTGAGCCATGAGTTAATATGTTTATAAACTATCTTTAAGGTGCAGCAACCAGATAACTAGGAGACAAGCTGGCAAATCGGATGTGCTCCTAGTGTTAATACTCTCGCGTTTAAGCGCTGAATCAAATCCTGATCGTGAGTGGAAAAGATAATGATTTTTTTATCGCGCTGGCTGAATAAATAATTGATCAATACCTCACGTGATGCTTGATCAATCGCATTCGTAGGCTCATCAAAAAGATAAATATCCGGGTTTCCGATAGTTGATGCTGCAAGTAAAAACTTTCTTTGTGTCCCCAATGACATCTTGGCAAATGCAAGGTTCATGTATTGCTGCAAATCAAATGCCGCAATCAATTTCTCAGTGTCAGCTGTTATGTCACATTTTCTTGCTGCACAAACAAGATTGAATAACGCTTTCCCTGACATAAATGGATAAACTGGAACACCGTCCGGCACATAGGAAAGATGATGTTTTGCCTTGACTGGCTGCTTGGCAAGGTTAATGTTATTGATATAAATAACGCCGGCATCAGTGGAAACCGAACCAGACATCATAGACAACAAGGTAGACTTGCCAGCACCATTAGCACCGATAATGGCGTAACAGCCAGCAGTAAATTCAAAAGATAAATCATCGAATATGTTTTTAAAAAAGTATGATTTGGTGATCTTATCTACTTTTATAACAGGACTCGCCATACTTATCTACCTAAAGTCATTAATGCCACCCAAGAGACGGTAGCGATGATTGCAATCAATGCATTGAATTTTCCGCATTGATTTCTGATGAAAAATAATAGCAAGGTTAAGATGCTGCTTGAAATGATAATCCAGCTAAAATCAAACCGATTGAGTTTACTGAAAGCGTATAATACTGACATATATATAGCGCCTATAGACATCACTGATAAAGTGATAGCAGAGAAGTCCAGTAAATACCAATGAGACTGACTGATGGGCAAAGCACGCATATAAAGCTGATACTGCTCGCGCGACTCTTTTAGCAAAGGAAATAATCCACTGAATGAGAGCACGACGAAAGACATCAAAGACATGCTCCACCATTTGGCATTGAGTGCATCGCCAAACAAAATGGCAAAAATACCAAAAGTTAATATAGCAATAGACACGATGCTGCGAGTGAAATATTCAATAAAATATTTTTTAACAAGCACTGAATATGTCAACTTTAATAAATATAAAGGTGAATAACCAGATAAAACTTCCGTAGTATTTCGTGGCACAGAATTCGCTAGCCTGCTCACTTCAATGATAGTTAGCGACCTTGAGCAAGCAGTCATGAAGACAATTGCTAAGGAACTCAGCATGAATAGAAATGATAATAGTGGATTAACGACTACGCTGCTCATGTAAAACAAAACATCTGCGACCATAATACCGAATAGCGCCTGATAGCGTCTGTTAATCCATTGAAATTGTAGCACGAGAATACTTGATATTAAGACTAGCATTCTAACTAGGAATAACCATGGCTCACTCATCGCCGCATAAGGTGCCTTGATCAGGGCAGCCACCATAGGGATAAGAAAGATATTGTTTGCTACCACCAAAGTCACAAGATCGACTATGCGATTTATTACTGCAGGAATCGGCAACGCAGTCAAATATAGTTGAATCTTGCGCGAACTGATCGCATCACCTTGAAACAGGATCCAACCAAGATAAATGAACTGAGTTAATAGCAGTGAAAACCACAGTCTCCCTGGTTGAGTGACATAACCGATATTGATGATAGGCTGCACGAACAGCGCATCGAATAGATGCAACGGCGCGACGAACAAACTGATGAGTATCACCACTACATGTTTGAATCGAACAAGCTTTTCAAACATTTGTGCCCGATACCAGCGCATTCGGCTTGATAGAAGTTTATTGATTAATGAGATACTTAACATGGGTGTCATCTGTTATTTTCAACCTAGGATAAAGATATACAGAGATATGCAGTTCGGCAAGTGAAAACACGCGACCCCTGACTACTAGGGAGCCGTTGAATGCAGACACTCATTACGCCAACTTTAAGGACCATGATTGTTCTTGCTTCTTTTAGACTCTGTTAACTCTGTCGCAGCACGGGTAGTTTTATCAATTAAGTTATCCAGACGGTGAAATAAATTATCTCTAGCATCAGACACATTAAAGCTACTTCGTAATCGCCGCCACTTGGTTTCAAGGTGTGCGTCTTTCAGTTGCAGACAATAATTTTCAGCGATGAGGATCGCATCGTGATAACCGTTTATTATTAAAAGGCGCACCGTATTCAGCAACGCCATGGAAAATTCGTTAGATTTTACAAATCGCTGCTTCATGAGCACACTAAAAATGGACTCACTGATTTTGATATCTCTGCCAACTGATAAGGCATCAAAGAAGTATTTTTCAGCCTGATCGATGTCACCATTTTTCCAGGCAATACAGCCTAAATCCCTTGCCGCCTCTGCGGAGCCATGTAAATAGGCTTGCGATAATAGCTGCTTATCAGGTTTTTCCGCGGCGAGGCAGCACAATGCATAAGCTGCTTGCGCTTTCTGTTTGCAGTTATCATCTTTGAGCAAACACTCATAATAGTATTTTGCCATCTCAAGATTAGGTTCGCGTATGAATTCATTGCCATATTGACATGATCTGGCATAGAAATATAAAGCATCGGGATCTTTACGCAGCAAACGGTAATCTAACTCTTGCATCAACATTGACCTACATTGGCTGGTATCTAACTCTCTTCCACTCGTTAACTGTTCATGAATCGAGTATGCCATCAACATGAAATCTTTATCTCGTGCATTGAATGGACTATGGATGAGGAAAGCATCGAAAAACAATTTAAATGTTAGCTTGATCATTTGCAGCAACTGATCACCCAACTCGGATTGCATGGTTTTCCAGTGTTGAAACTGATGTTCATCAGCCTTAATTCCAAGTAATGCATGACCAGAAGCATAAGCTCGAACCAGGTCTGCGACAGCAACGCATGATAATGAATTTGCATAGGCAATCATTCCTTCTACGACAGACTGTGCGTCACCAGGTAGTAAATGAGCTTCGTCATTAGCCATGGTTAAGCTCATCGTATAATAATATGAAATACTCTGATCACCGGGAAAGATAGCCTGTCCTAGCCCTCGTTGGCGCACAGGTCTTTCCATGTTGTTTAGGGCCATGTATTCGAATGCATACAATAAAAAAAGCGAGCGAGCCACCCAATAGCTGGCATGGCTTTTACCTTCTTGCGCAATCTTCAGCATTGCCCCCAATGCTTCATGTACGGTAGGCGAGTTCAATGCACGTGAATTTTGTTGATTAGTGGTGAGACTGATACTTGGCAATAAGCTCACGTCGTTGAACAACGCTGGCAAGGCATTGATGAAAAAATCCATTGCTGTCGTACTGCCATTCAATGCCAGCGCTTTGATGCGCCCTGCATGTTTGATTTTATCAGGATGATTGCGCGGTAGCCTGGTAAACTCATCAATGGCATTATGCGACATCGCGTCCAGATTTGGTTGAGTTGACACCTCACCAAAAGCGCGTTTTTCAGTGTATTCAAAGAGGCCGGTTCTTCGCATTATTATTCTCATTATTGCTTGACCAACATTCCTTTTCAGTATAGCCAGAGATATAACAAACGGCCACTTACCTAAGCCCATGAAATTACAGTGAACCGATCTACAAATTGACAACCAGACAGACGGCTCGGTAGAATTCCGTTAAAAATGATAGCCATACAAAACGACGAGCATAATTCATGAGTTTAATTAACAGTTCCTTTTCTATCGCAGTACAAATATTACAGGCCTCATCCGAAGCAGAATTTTCAAAAGCAAAAGCGATTTGCGCAAGTGAATACGAGCTATTGAATGCACGCAAAGCCAATCCAGATCAGTCGATAGAACAAAAGCTTGAAATCGTTTTTGAATTAACTTTGTATAATTTTTTAAACATGCTCTTAGCTTACAAAGCAAAAGAACTGCAAATACCATATAACCACAATGCCTATCTTGATGACTGCGCAAAGCTTGCGAATGCCAGCAAGATGAGTCTCAACTCAAATACAAAACGCATGTTACGCAGCTTGCTTAGCATCACCGCGAAAATCCTGATACTTAACGAGCAGAGCTTCACAACAGATCCATTCACGATACGCACCAGTACTTGTGAAATTTTGACTGCCTTATATGACTACAAAACCCTATTTGAATCCGCCAGGGATGATCAATGCCATGGCTTATCCGCGGATGATCTCAATGATATTAGACATTGCACAGGACACTTAGTACAAGCTAACACCGTTAAAGATCATGCACCACAATCGTTAATGCAAGAATACATAAGCTTGATTGGAAATATATTCATTGAGAAACTGCTGGCGTTTCGTGAATATTACATTGATCAGCCAGCACATTACAAAAATTGCATCCTGACGATAGACGCTATTTTATGGCGACTCAATTTACATAAACATCAAAAAATCCGAACCATTTTGCATCGATACGTGACTGCCGCGCAATTGCAAATGCGCGACTATGTCTCCGATAAAATGTATCTCGATTTTCGTAAGGTATCAGTACTATCCACATTGATAGATAACACAGGTAGTGAATTATTACTCAAGGATCAGTTTGAATCAGTCATCAAATACCTGATGACCAATCTTGAAGTAGAAGTTAAGAAACTATTTTTTTTACAGCTATTCAAGACTTCGCGCACACCAATTGCTGATTTATTTGATGACATGGATAAAGACTTATTTACTGGTGCTAGCTATTTGTTATTCGATGCGCAGATCCTATATGCACATTTAAAAACGCTACAACTTCCAAATAGTGAAGAAGTCATTTCAAAATTAAACTTGCTCATCCATCTTTCGGCTTGTTTATTGAGCCATGCCACTGATAAGCAAGAGCTGAAGGAATGGGCTTACGCATTTTTCAGCGAGGTCAAAGTTAGCCAATTGCCGTTAGACTGGATGACAAATATCACTCTCGCAGATGCCCTTTGCGTTCTGCTATGCTCCGCCGCCGCCATGCGCTTGAGTAAACTTGGCGCGGAAAAAACCAGACAGCAATTCATACATGATTTAAACGTTTTGCTTGAGCGGTTAGATAAAAAACATGCGGATAAATACTTAATGCAGCGTTTGATTTTAAACGTTTATATTTATCTCAAGCATGATTTGCAACACTTACCCGCATCAGAAGCTCATCACCTCGCGCATAAGATTTCCAATTCGATAAAAGACACGAGCGGGCATTTATTACAACATTTTATTCTTAATGACATGACACCGCTTGAGAGTATTGCCAAAAAAGCCATTAAATATTGCACAGTAATAGATAGCCTGGCTAATGGTTCGCCCGAATCAAACGTCCATGCATTACAGGTATTACAAAATAATATTTATGAGTTAACCGTGCAAGCAAAAATATCCGACGCAACCGACACTCTCCGCCTTCAACTGATCAACCAAAAAATGCAGAACTATATAGATGATCGTCGCGTCGAATGGGCCGGATCACCTTGTTATGAGTGTGATGATAACGCCTATTATCCATCATTTGATTTGGATATGAATTCAGAATCTGCCTGCAGTTATCCAGACGAAGAGAATTTCATACTTAATTTATTCTCAATAGCGAATCAGATTGATAAATCGAACGCTGATAGCGAACTACAGTTGTTACTTAAAATAATCACCGAGCGCGGAACCAAGTTAAACGAGTATGAAGATGAGTTTAAGGACTTGTTTGGCACCGAATACCAAAACAGTAGCAATTATCATGTTCAAGCTTATTTACTGGAAACGGATATATTAGCATTTCTAAAAGTACTAATCTTCAGAAAGCAACAGTCGTTGCAACTCACTCACAGTGCAGAGGAAGCGATACAGCATACCGCCTCACTCAATGAATTAAGCAAATATAATCGCTTTGTAGGTGGCAACGAACGGTCGAACAATCTTGACCTCATCAGGTCTTACATAGGCCTGGCACTTAGCTTTATGGAGTTCATGGATGAAGATTTTGAATTACTGGATCGAGACACTTGGCTGGTTAAAATCGGCAAACTATTAACGACCGTCTTTATTGCATCCACCGTACCACTTTCGCGCCTGAATATCAGTTACATGAAAAACTTGCCGCTGTCATTTTTTATGAAATTCCGTCAAGATTTCGCGATTGTTAATTATCCTGATCATCCTGCAGAAACAAAGGGCCAAAAACACTTACTAGGTCAAATCTCCGCTATCGTTGACAAACTGATTGTGATGCGCTCCTGCGTGCAGAACCGCCTCACTGATCGCGATAGGCAAGACCCACAAAATGCAACCGCTGCCTTAGCTGTGCGTTATGACTTGAATTTAATTGATCTTCTAGTCAGTAGCGTCAACTTATCGAATCATCCCACATTACGCAAGCGATATGCTACTATACCTAAAAAATCTATCACTGATGATGTTCTACTCGCCAATCAACATCTACACCCCTTAAGCAGCCAACTATTAGCCCGCCGAGCTGATTCAGACGAACTACCTCTACTAATTGTTAAAACAGCGACTAAGAATATCTATGAGTGTTTGTATGCATACAATGCCATAAATACAGTCATGAAAGAGGGTGATCAAACTTACCTTACGCTACAAGCGCGAATTATTGAACATATCAACTTCATGGTCAGGGATTGTGTATCACTTCTATCTTATAAAGTTACGCATAGACTGAAAGATGGCTTGTTCAAGTATGAACTGTGTGAATTAAAACAAGTATTAAACTGCGCATTCTACACGCTTGATCAGGCTCAGCAAACCATCACTTTTAGCACAGGAAACTTTTATAAAGATTGTAATTTCTCCGTTACAGATCATCTCGTACAAGAGTCAATTACCTTAGCGTACATCAATGAAATGAATGAGTGCAGCGATACCTCAATCTATCACTCGATGTTACTAAATGAAATAACAGCGATTGAAAAATATCTTGATATTCAGCCGCATCATCTAAGGAAATCTGCTCAAGCAATCACCGACGTTTACATCAACCTTTTAACGAAATGCTCGAGTGTTGAAGAATACGATGCAATGCTCACTTCTGAATTGCATGCAAAAATCCTTGCCATGCCTTTATTTGCTTATCTAGTTCCTGCCAGAGAGTTATTAATTTTCGCATCACGACCCGGATTCGATATTACATCCATGAGTCAAGCAGACACTGACAAATGTCTTTCACTTATTAATAAATTCAGTGTGGCACTGCTTCAGGCGTTAAAAACATGGGAGCAAGCGAAAGATAATGACCAAGCTGAGCCTGTGTTTATGTGTCAATCCATGTATATCTATTTCCGTGGCATAGTCACTGCGATCATTAACCACTCGAGCAAAGAAAACAAAACCGCAATGAATGCACTAGCAGCCATAGATAAACATTATGTTGATTATATTTCGAGGTTTTCAGCAGCTATAGACCCAGAGCGACTAACCTTGCAAGTCGTTAACTTTAAACCTGCTGGTGTTGTTAAATTATCATTTGCCGTTGAGATGACCAGCAAACCCCAACAAAGTAAATCATCCAAGAAGAAATCGACCCCAGTCAAATCAGAACCAGCACCACGCGACCAGCATGATCATCACATGCTGACTGAAACCAATTTTACCAGCCTGCGTAAACGCTATCATGACGATTTCAGAAAAATTGCTCAGCATTACTTAAAGTTATTAAACCATGAATCGTTTCATATAAAAAATCAACCGTCGATAAAATTCAATTCGGTCATGGGTCTCGCTGAATCATTAAGGTTTATCCATGACACTGCATTGCATGATAAGCTAGTCATACAACTGGTTTCACATACGAATTCCATTCTACAGTTACAGGCGCCAGCGTCTCCGCTGCAGGTTTTTGGTGATCGATATTCAGATTATAAAAACTGGATAGAGCCTTACATGCCAAAAGAGGAAATGCCTGAACGACCGACTCCTGCACTGAAGACACCAGTTGCTCTTCCAAAGAGAGCGGTAATTGCCACGCCAAAGCGACGGGCACCTGTACCAAAGCCATCCGTAAAAAGGATTGAGGCGCCTAAACCAGTTAGAAAATTATTTAATGCCTTCTCTGACGATATTTTTGCTGATTTCCGTAAAAAAATCGCCCTGCCTTCTATCTTTATTACGGACAATGAAAGCAGATTAATTCGATTATTACATGCCAAACAATCACACCCCTTAATTGCTGGCGCTGCGGTCAGAAATGCGATTCGCGGGATACCTTATCATTCAATGGAAGTGATTTGTTCTTTAGGAAAAGCTGAACTAATCGCGTTACTTGAATGTCATTTACATGAACTTAAGATTAAATCGATACATCCTGCAGATACTCATCTTTTAGTGACATTTGAGTCTGAAAAACATGAGTCACTCCGTATTAAGTGCCTTAACGATAAGAATGTTGCCTCAGCATTGCATCAGCACGCCCGCGCTTCGACAGTGGGCGTTGAAATATATTATTGTCCAGTGACCTGCCATATTATTGATCCTTGCCGCCTTTACACACGTATCAAGCGCCACGTACTAGATACCGCGCAACTATTCGATAGTGAACTCAGAGTTAGAGCACAATTTAAAGCACTACCAGAACTCATGTTAACCGCTGTCATTGAGGAGATATCCTGTCGAGAACAGGGCGTCGCACTAGAATGCAGCGCACTGAAGAGTATGATCATTGCAAATAAACCAATGTTGCATCCAGAATTTTGCAGCAACAGAATATCTCAAGCTACCTTTGATGAATTATTCATTAAAGGTGGCGCGAATTTTTCATGCCTGCATCTTGAATACGATATCATGTTAATGCTATTCCCTGTGTTTGGACGTAACCAATATGACTCGGCAGTCATCCAAAACGCTTGTAAAGCAGCAAACGAACGCTACCATAAACTGATACACAGAGAGCGTTACTCATTGCGAGTTCATGAAGAATCCAATGAAGTGATATTATTACAGCTCAGATTGGCTTTCATCACTGATCTACTGCATGCAAAATTCATGTCGACACATAATTTACATCGTTATGGAAACTCAGCTGAATTCTTTCCTCATGGCCTATTTGGTGATGATATGACTCACTTCCTGGAACGCTGCAATATGCCATATGATCGTAGCTTATTAATTGAGCTTGAAAAAATGTGGAGTGGGAATGTTCAGGCGCTTGAGTTGCGAAAGCAGTAACAGATTAATGCAGATGGTGTCATTAGCTGACGATCATGACACCATCTGCATTACGCCACTTTTAGTTGTCTATAAAACCTGAATTGAAGAACGTAAGAAGTGGTGACTATTTCGCGCCTGCTTGGCTAGAGACACATTATCAGACCACCGAACGTAGCCAGATCTTTGCACGTTGTCTGCACTCTGTCCGTTGTTAGCCCTCTGCCCGTCGCTGGCCCTCTGCCCGTCGCTAGCCCTCCCCCTGCCCGTCGTCCCCGCATGCTTTTAGCGGGGATCTGTTCGTGCAAC
>CAZBHW010000011.1:0-102513 GCA_964492045.1 uncultured Coxiellaceae bacterium
GACAATGTGTTGGGTGTGGTGCAGGTACGGCAGTGTCGGGCGTGGTGCAGGTGCGGCTGTGTTGGGTGCGGTGCAGGTGCGGCTGTGTTGGGTGTGGTGCAGGTACGGCAGTGTCGGGCGTGGTGCAGGTGCGGCAGTGTTGGGTGCGGTGCTGGTGCGGCAGTGTTGAGTGTGGCACAGGTACGGCAGTGTTGGGTGCGGTGCAGGTGCGGCAGTGTCGGGTGTGGTGCAAGTGCGATAGTGTCGTGAGTGCGTGGTGATGACTACTCATCGCGCAGAGCTACGCATGATTGCTTAGGAGTGGTGACCGGAGAGGGTGATTTAAAACAAAGTACATTATCGATTAAAAATAAGATGCTAAGCCCGGATGCTATGTAAAAAACCATACATCCGGGCAACCCAATTTAGGAGCTTTGCTTTTCAGTGCGTTTGTTATTGCGTTTATGCTGCGGTTTCTTGAATGTAGCAACACTACCCAGCTTACGTTCTGGTGGCGCGACATCATAATTAAAATTTTCAACAGTAACGCGTTTAATAGTTTTACCAATCACACTTTCAATAACGCGAACTTCTGCTTGATCGTCATCAGTAATTAAAGTAAACGCTTCGCCTTCTTTGGCAGCGCGACCGGTGCGCCCAATGCGGTGAATGTAAGCTTCTACAGTATCTGGAATATCATAATTGATGACATGCGTGATGCTGGTCACATCAATGCCGCGGGAAGCAATGTCCGTTGCCACCATAATCTGAATGGATCCATCGCGAAAACCACGCATGGATTCCTGGCGTTTGCTTTGCGACATATTGCCTTGCAGCGCCGTTGCGCTTAAACCCGCATCCAGCAATTTCTGTGCGACACGTTTTGCCGTGTGTTTGGTTCTAGTGAAAACCAACACAGATTCTTTGTTAATCTGCTGCAGCAAGTGCATGAGCAACGCGGTTTTTAAATGCTGTGGTACGGGGAACAATGCTTGTTGCACGGTTTCTGCAGGTGCACTGCGGCTAACTTCGATGCGTAAAGGTTGGCGTAATACATCTTGCGCCAACGTTGAAATTGCATCAGGCATGGTTGCAGAAAATAATAAAGTTTGTCGTTGTTTTGGAATGAAGCGAATGATCGTACGAATGTCAGGCAGGAAGCCCATATCCAGCATTTGATCTGCTTCATCTAATACGATGCATTCAACTTTAGACAAATTAATGGTGCGTTGGTTGATGTGATCAAGTAAGCGACCAGGGCAGGCCACTGCAATTTCTGCACCATCTTTTAACCCTTGAATTTGCGGATTAATGCTGACGCCGCCATACAGCGTGACGACGCGCAAACGTGTGCCCGCGGTATAAGACACAATGGCATCATGAATTTGTTGAGCTAGTTCGCGCGTGGGTGCAATGATTAATGCGCGTAACTGGTTGCGTTCGCCTTGCAATAAACGTTGAATCATGGGTAATGCGAAAGCAGCGGTTTTGCCGGTGCCGGTTTGGGCGAGGCCCATGACATCTTTACCTTGCAGGACTAGGGGAATGCATTGTTCCTGGATAGGCGTGGGGTTTACATAGCCCAATGAATCGATGTTCTTCAAAATAACGGGGTCGAGCGGAAAAGAGTTAAAAATCACTTACTAAGCCTATATGAATTTATAATCGACACGCATTTTAACATAATTTTGCCAAATCGTACCATCTCTATGCTATTTAGTATAAAATCCGTTGCCAATCCATATGTTGAGAATGAGTGTCATGCCAGAATCCGAAAAGCAAAAACCCGATGACTTAAGTAAAACCCGTCGCAAAAAAGACATGATTGCGTTGCAGGAACTGGGGCTTCGTCTCTCGAAGCTGGCCGATTCACAATTGGCGAAGCTACCTTTAACGGATGAATTGCTCAGTGCTCTCAAGCATGCGCGTACCTTGAAAACCCATGAGGCGATTCGACGTCATATGCAATACGTCGGCAAACTGATGCGTAATGAAGATGTTGAAGCCATTCAGTTGGCCATGCGTAAAAACAGATTATAACAGCCGGATTATTTTTTGTTTTTCACCAGTTGATAAATCACATTGACTAACTCACCTGCGTGATCGTTTTCACCGTTCACCGCGCTGTTCATGATGGCAACCACTATGATTCCCGTTTTGGGTACATACATATAAGCAGCACGAAAGCCTTCTGTTTCACCTTCGTAATACCAGAATTGTCCGACATCATCTTGATAGCCAACACCAACACCTAAACCAAAACCACGTGGATCATTACGTGTGGCTTTTGCGATTGGTAGCCCAGTTGCAGTAGAAACCGATTGCATCAATTCTTTCTGCTGCGCTTTATCAAGTATGGTGTTATCAACAAATAAAGCTTTTACCCAATTAATCACATCAGGGCCATTGGAAACCATGGCGCCCGCAGCTGCGGCCCAGGAAGGGCTGGTTTGTGAAACATCTTTGCCTAATAATTCTGGATTTGCATAGGGATTATAACTGTAGCCATGCGCAAGACTAGCGTTCGCCGCGGCGGGAAAATCAGGTAAAGGATAATAAGTGTTTTGCAATTTCAGCGGGGTTAACAATCTGGTTTGTAGTTGATGTTGTAAAGTATCATGCGTGACTTTCTCAATAATCATGCCAGCAATAATGTAACCGGTATTCGTGTAGTTATATCCATGGCGCATCGGTGGTGTGAGATGGTTTTTGGGGTACACAAAAGCTATTAAATCCTGGGCAGAATACACGAGTGAAGGCTGATGATACATGCCGGCGTTTATCAATGGCGAATCGGTATAATTCGGTAACCCGCTGGTCATGTTCAATAGCGAAGTAATATCACGCGGCAGCCAATTTTTATATTCTGGTAGCCACTGTTGCATGGTATCGCTTAGCTTTAATTTCTTTTCTTTTTGCAGTTGCAATAAAATCGCGGTGACATAGGATTTTGTGATGCTGCCAATCTGGAACAATGTATTCGCATTGACCGGAGCTGCATTTGCATCGTGAGATACGTTGCCGGCGTAATAGCTAGTGATTGCTTGACCTGGTTTATACACGGAAACAGCAATGCCTGAAAAATACTCCATGGGTTTATAAGTATTGTAATGAGCATTTAGCGCCGCCTGAATGGGGTCAATAGCAGGTTTTGCATTGACATCTGTGATAAGAAGCAGCAACGCAGTCGTTGTGATGATAAAATTGCGAAACATGAATTTTCTCCTGAAAATCAGATATTCAACATATCTATGATGTCGCCTTCTTGCGGAGCAATACATTGTGTAGTCGAATGACGAGCGCGTAATAAGTTCTGAGCGTTTTTCAATTTGACGTCAATGTCCAGATCGCTTTGGTCCGGGTCGTGGTGAAATAAACACAGTAATTTTACATGGGCTTTATCCGCGACTTCAATCACGCTGCTAAGCGGTGAGTGACCCCAGCCCATCTTGAATGCATATTCTTCATCGGTATACGTGGCGTCAATGATAAGCACATCTGCGTTTTCAATGAATTTCAATAAGCGTTCATATTGTTCCGGATTATAACGTTGTTTATCCGATGGCAGATAAAGCTCATTATCCGTTACGTAACAAAATACTTTGTGTTTGTACGTGACACGAAAACCAAGACAGCGCCCGGGGTGATTCAGTAGCAGTGTTTCAATACGGATATCATCAATCATGATCGTTTCTTCAGTCAGCGAACGAAACGTTACCGTTGAGCCAAACTCATTCATGGTGACAGGAAAATAAACGCTATCCATTTGCGAAGATAAACACTGTTCCAGTGTGACACTGCTTTGATCGGTGCCTAAAAATTCAAAACGATTACCTTTCACATAGAGTGGCACAAAATACGGAATACCATTAATGTGATCGTAATGCGGATGCGTAATAAAAATTTTTGCTTCGTAAGGATAAATATTTTCCCGCTGAATATAGTCAGATAATTCTTTGATGCCAGTACCAGCATCAAAAATAAAATTGTGTTTACTGCCAATCGTGAGCGTCACGCAATTCGTGTTGCCGCCATACTTCAACGATTTTTTTCCAGTCACAGGAAACGTGCCGCGTACGCCCCAGAATTTAATAATCATCTTACCTTCAATAATGCTGATAAGATCTTTGACGAAAGTAGAGGGATTAATGGGTTTAGTAAAATAAGCATCGACACCCGTGTTCAAGGCGAAACGTTTGTCGTAATCAAATTGTTTGCCAGAGATGACGACAAATGCTGGTTGCTTCATGTTGGCGTTGGCGCGTAATCGTTTAAATAATTCCAGGCCATCCATGCCGGGCAGCATTAAATCGCAAACAATACAGTCGGGATGATAAGCAGAGATTTCTTCGAGTGCACGATCGCAGGAAGTTAATGCGCGTACATCATGTCCAGCTCGCTCTAGTAACTCTGTGTAAGTCGCAAGAGTTGGCAAGCTGTCATCAATGACTAGAAACCTGAGTTTCTCCTGCATGAAGCCGCTCCCCGTGGTGATACTTCTATTATAGCTTCTCTTGGGGAAGATCTGCTCAAGTATTCACAGGGGGTGCGGCTAAATATTTGATTAAACTTTTAACAAGTTAGCGTATTCGCGTAAGTCTTTGGCTGATAGTACAAAGACACCGCCGCCACCGTGTTCAAATTCGACCCAGATGATGGGTAGCTCAGGGTATTTGTCAGCCAGGGCATACTCGCTATTACCCACCTCGACGATCAGGACGCCATTGGGGCTCAGGTAATTAGCGGCCTCTGCCAGAATGCGGTCTGCGAAATCCAGCCCCTCTTTGCCAGCGGTTAGGCCCAGTGAGGGTTCGTGCAGGTATTCTTTTGGTAGTTCACTCATTTCCTGTTCGCTGACATAAGGCGGGTTGCTGACTATCAGGTCGTATTGTTGCGGTGGCAGTTGTTTGAATAAATCTGATTTGAATAAAGTGACCGTGTCTTCAACGTTATGACGCAGTACATTAATTCTCGCAACGGCGAGCGCTTCATCTGAAATGTCGCTAGCATCCACCATGACTTCTGGAAATGCTTGTGACATGGCAATTGCAATGCAGCCGCTGCCGGTACACAAATCCAGTATGCGATGTACTTGCTCTGGCTTCACCCAGGGTTGGAATTGATGTTGAATTAACTCGCCAAAAGGTGAGCGTGGAATGAGGACGCGTTCATCGACATAGAATGATAATCCACAAAACCAGGCTTCATGCATCAGGTATGCAATCGGAATACGTTTTTCGACACGCAAATTGATCAGTTGTAAAATTTTGCTATGTTCGTCTGCGGTAAGACGAGCATCTAAAACGGTTTGATGTATATCTTGTGGCAAGTGCAGCGCATGCAAGATGAGTGTTGAAGCTTCATCCCATGCATTATCCGTGCCATGCCCAAAATAAATACCTGCTTCGTTGAAGCGCGAGGTGGCATAGCGAATAAAATCACGAATGGTTTGTAATTCTGGATGAGCGGTCATGGCGTGGTTTCTTATTTATAATGATGTTCTTGTTATTTTATCGCGCCACCACTTAACCCACAAGTAGCACGGATAAAACAAGCAATTCAGTATGAGTGCTTGAGTTTAATAATCTTAATAAACCGATTAGAATAGCTTTAGATTCATTAGTATCTACTAAAGGCCATGCCCATGAAGTCCATTGTCAAGAAAGTTCCTGCCCAATCTTTCAAGTCTAATACACCAACCAAACAAAGCTATCGTGTGATTGGCACGATTGATATCAATGGCAGTGGCACAGCCCACCCATTAGCAGATGTGGATCCATTTATTTTTCTCGATGAAACTTGTATGCGTGGCGACGAGGCTTGGCCGTTTCCAAGGCATCCGCACGCAGGTTTGATAGCCATGACTTACTTGCTTGCCGGTGAATTAAAACCTTGGGATAACATGCAGGGAAAAAATCCACAAACGAATAAAGCTGGTGGATTTTATTATATTCATTCTGGTCATGGCATATTACATGAAGAAGAGCCGGTGGTGACCGGTGGACCTTTGCGCTGGCTGCAACTGTGGATGAATCCTGGTATCACTGCAGAATCACCCGTCACCACTGCCACGCAATTAATTCATGCTGATGCAATACCGGTACATGAAACGCCAGAAGGCTCTGTACGTGTAATCGTTGGCAGTGCATTTGAAAAAACATCACCAGTGACATCAGATTGGCCGATACAGTATTTACACGTGGTGATCAAACCAGGTCAAACAATGGAATTGCCTATCGCTGATAAAACTTATCATGGTTTTATATATATCTTAGCGGGTCAATGTAAAGCAGGATCAAATGGCATGATGGCTGTCCAGCGTGATTGTCTAGTATTAGGCACAGAAGAGGCGGGTGCAGTGGTGGTGGAGAATACAGATGACAAGTTGCCTTTAGAGTTGGTGTTGATCAGTGGTAAAGCGCAAAACAAACCCTTTTATAAATTATTATTTGGCGGCGGTGCAGTCATTGCGGAATCGGCTGCGGCTGCCAGAAAGATAGAGCAGCGTTATAAAACGAGTGCGGATAAGTTTGGTAAAGAGGTGAAGTAAATGCAGAATCATGAATTTTTGTTGGCGTGATAATCACGTAAAAAAGCTTCTGTTACCTCTATATTCTGCGGTTTGCTGAGATAAAATCCTTGTATTTGGTCGCAGTTAATCGATTGTAAATAACGCAATTGCTCCTGATTTTCCACGCCTTCAGACACAACTTCTAAATTCAATTTGTGCGCTAACTCAATCACTGACTCGATGATCGCACTATTCGAAGAATCATTATCTAAAAGATTCACAATAAATGCACGATCAATCTTGAGGCCAGTTACTGGTAACAAAGAAAGATAGCTTAAAGAAGTTTGTCCGGCACCAAAATCATCTATCATGATACGTATACCCATTTCCTTTAATTGTTTTAATGCGGATGTGGGTTTAACGTGTTCTGGTATGACAGAGGATTCGGTCAATTCAATGATTAAGTTTTCAGGTGGAATACCTGTTTCGCTCAAGACGAGCATCATGTTTTCGATAAAATGTTCGTTATAAAGTTGTTGAGGTGAAATATTCACTGCAATCGGGATGCTCTTGTCCACTAATTTCATTTCATGCCATTTCATGTAAAGTTTGCAGGCTTCTTTTAGTACCCAGTCTCCAAGTGGTGAAATGAAATCGATTTTTTCTGCGATCGGAATGAAGATACCAGGTGGTATGTTACCTAATGTGTGACTGTTCCAGCGCAATAAGACTTCAAATCCGGTGATCGTTGTTGTGTCTTTGGCGTCAAACTGTAATTGGCAATTCAGAAAAAGCTCGTTATTTTTGATAGCATCCTTGAGATTTTTCTCAATGGACACTTGGAGTGTGCTTTCGGCGGCTAACTCATCGTTAAAGTATTGATAACTATCGTAGCGTTGTTTCTTTGCTTTGTTTAAAGCGACTTCTGCGAATCTGTCGATGTATGTCGCATCTATTTTTCCTTGCTGATAAGAGGCGATGCCGAGACTGGCGGTGATGTTTATTTCGTGTTGTTTAATGCGCAACGGGACTTTAATGCTGGCCAATAACATATTGGCCATTTCTTCGATTTGTGCTTCGCTTTGGTTATTTACTGTAATGATTTTAAATTCATCTGCCCCTACTCGAAAGATGGTGACTGTAGACGGCATGTATTTTTTTAATCTTTTGGCAATTTCTTCCAGCAGCATGTCTCCAATGTCTTCACCGAATACGGTATTAATTTTTTTAAAATTATCGATATCAAGATGATAAATCGCGAAATCATATTGCAGTATTTTCGCATCTTTTATCGTTTCTTCCAGCATATCAGAATAAGCTACTCGATTAGGTAAGCCTGTTAGTATGTCGTGATATGCAATCGTGCGTAATTTTTCTAGGCTTTTACGTTTACCAGATTCGTAAAAGTAAAGCAGTGTTACCACTACTAGCATTAATCCGGCGATAGATAAATATTGCAAAGTAAGCTGATCGGTAATAGGTGAAATAGGAATTGGATAATTGATCAGTTGTAAGTAATAAAAAATGGTTAGAACAATCACGCTTAACAGACAAACGGAATACCCAATCTCAATCCCACCAATAAATGTGCCGATGATAATGGGGGAGATTAACCAAAATGCAGTTGCTGCATAAAGGCAGCCGGCGTAATAAGCAATCCACGACAATAATATTGTTAAGGTAGATGTAATCAAGATAGATGATGCTAACAATGAGTGAGTGTATTTCAATAATGGCAGCGCAAGTAAAAAAAGTAGCTCGCAGAACATAATGGCATAAGCTGCTTCATGAAAAGATAACAGGTAGTACAAGGTGGCATAAATTGGTGAGGCAAGTACAGAAATAATAATCGCGCCAACCAGGTTGCTGGCATAAGAAGATTGTAATGAATCCTTCGCCAAATCTTCTGGGATAAAGGCGCTGTATACCCATTTTAGCATTGTTATTATCCTTGGGGTGGAGCAAGTCGCCGATAAGACTATTATATCACAAAGAGTAATGTGCTTAAGATTCAGCAAGATATCGCACGCACTATCTAGTTATCCAGACAGTGCGTGCGGTTTGGGGGAGATTAGGTGTTAGGAATCAGGTATCTGATAGTAAAGCTGAAGATATCAACATAAGTTTGTGCGGTCAGCGGCTGTAATAATGCGGTGCCGGTTGAGCCAATCGTGCTGACAGTGCGAGTGCTGGTTCTGCCAAGATAATCATATCGCATACCTGCAGACCAATTTTTACCAAACTGCCAATCAACTTCAGAACCAACATCATAAGTTCTTTGGTATTCGTTGTTCACAGCGAATGAAACTTGATTTGCAAAATCATTCGCAACATAGTTGGTGCTTAACCATGCTGGGCCGATGAAAATATTAAAGCGAACATTTGGTGCAAGATGAAAACCGGCAACCAGATTTAATAAGCCTAATCCTACGGACTTCGTGCTGAAATTTTCAACCCATGGTTGAATCGTATTACTGATGACGATGTTCGCGCGAGGTCTGGTTTGGTTAACGTTCATGAACATATAACCTGTTTCAGCACCGACAAAGAAACCTTTAGGTGTGTCGTACAGGTAGCGAGCGAGGAAACCACCGGTGAGCTGGTTGATGTTAATATCCATCGGGTAAGCATAATAACTATTCGCGCCGCCATAATTGTAGATCGCATTGCCCCTCACTTGCGTGGTAAAGCTTTCAACGCCGCCCAGTGCGCCAATACTGAATTCAGCGTGGGCATTGACTGTATACATGGAAGTGAAGAGAACGCTGCTGGCGAGAAGCGCAGCCATATTCCGTTTAATTGATCTGCTCATTGAGTGAAGTTCCTTCTTATTTCAGGTAAATATCAGGCTATTACTATACCTGTGACCTTTGGTGCAGTAAATACTAGCACTCAAAGGCAGAAGATGGTGTCACGACTTCAGATTTATGCGACATCGTATGTGATACCAAGCGCAAAGCCCTGCATCACCAGATCGTTACCATGTGTACCCGAGTCATTGTCAAAGAACTGAACCTGGTTGAACCAGTCATTTAATTCATACGATAGTTTCACGCCAAAATTTTTGTAAGTCATCTTGGCGCCTAACATGGCTTGCATCACAGGTGCGCCCATGTTGTGACTGCGGTTATAGATGATGACAGTTGCTCTGGGGTTGGCCATGGTGTCATCGCTGACAACCCAATGCCCTATTAAATAAGTAGCAGCAAATGCGCCTAATAAATTAAATTGCGCATCACGGTAATGATAAAAGTTAATGCTGGTATCAATGCCAAACTTGGGTCCGATGCCAGTAAAGTTATTGACGATCATTTCATTGGTCGACATGTCACCTTGATAAACGGCATTAAAATGTTGATTAATCCAGCCGCCCATGATGCCGATAAAAGGGTGCAGCATGAATGCAGGGGCAGGCTGAAATGCTTTGCCAAAAGCGAGATCCAGTATGTCGTAGTCGATGGTTTGACGAATCGCCCCAGTGCGGAAGAAATATCCCTCAAATGGTTTTGCAGTCGTGGTGCCTAGAAAGGCAGACAAGACATTGCCGCTGGTTGAGTCGTTCGTCGATGTGTGAAACTGCGTATAAGAAAACAATCCATCCCAAGTACTGGCCGTATAAATGCCGCCAATTCTAAAACCAGGCTGATAATTGAAGTTCAAGGTTTTATAACTGATGTTTTGCACGGGTGTGGTGTTATTATTGGTATAAGCCCAGTTATTCGTTTCAGAAGCTTGCCAATACAAACCATCCACGAATACTTGCATGGCGTAAGTACTGCTGGATAACATCAATGTCGACAACATTATAAGTCTATGAAGATTCCGCATGTGGCACCTTGTATTGTTAAATCACCGTGCGTTGGCAGCTGTTGAAAGGCAGTCAAGCGTAATTGATTTTCCCAATATTGCATTTCGTAACCCAACTTGAATGTAATTTGAGATTTGCCTTTGTGTAGATATTCAAGGCCGAGATAATAATCCATCATGTACGTTCCCAGCCTGGAATTAGTCATGCTGGTGGCGTAGGTAAGTGCTGGCAATAACCCTAGAACGACGGGGCGCTTAAAGACATCAGTGATATTCCATTTGCCGTACATCAGGGCAGTCGTGATGTCGCCTTCAAGACTGAAACCATCATAAAAATTCCATTTGCTATCGACACCAAAGCTAGGGCCGACACCGGTGAAGCTATGGTGGACACTTTCTTCAGACACATAAATCACAGCATTCCATGTGCTATTCACGGTTTGATTGATGGTTCCGCCTTTAATCCCAATATGCGGTGTGAATGTTAATGATGGTGATGGCTTAAATGCATGGCTGATGGTGGCATCACCCATGTTCATCACTAATTGCCAATCAACATAGGCGCTGTAGTAAATGCCTAGTGTGCTAAATGGATTGCCGCTAAACATGGTTGAGAAAATAGTGCTAGGCCCTAGCGCAATATTATTTGTGGTGCTAGTTGAATAATACGTCCAGGCCAGCGTGGTACTCCAAAAATTATCTGGCGCCAATTCAATACCGGCTTTGATGCCTGGCTTGTAATTGAATGTGACGGTAGAGGTGGTCACACTTCTGGTGTTGCCAGCTGGGGAGATGATCATCGCCCAAGTTGAAGCATTCTGCTCAGATGCCGTCCACGCCAAGGCATCCAGAAACGGTCTGTAGGTGATGGCTGCTTGCGAAGTAACCGGCTGCAGGCAGAGTGCTAATGCTAACGTGTAATAAATATGTTTTTTCATCGTTTATCTTACTTAGATGTTAAGACGAAATTCCAAATTACCACCTTGCAGTGACATTGGGTCATGTAACCGGCCGCCATCCAATTCGTAAAAACGAACCTGGTTAAACCAGACTTGTGCTTCATAAGCGAGACGTACACTAATCAGCGCTGCGTTGTATTGATAATTCCATTGCAAACCTAGTACGCCATCAGTCATCGCGGCGGCACTGGTTAAGCTTTGTTGATAAACATTGACGACTAGCGGCGCGTTATTCGCATAGACTTCATTGAAATTCCAGTGACCCCATAATAAGCCGGCGGCGATATTGCCGACGATATCGAATGATTGATGTGTGCATTGAAGCAGCGGCCAGGTCGTCTCTACGCCGACAGTTGGGCCTATGCCCCAGAAATTTTGTTTTAAATCTTCAATCGCAGCAGTGAAAACTGTTGGTGTGGTTGGGTTTAACCAATTGGTGTAGATCTTTTGATTGATCGATGCTGCCTTGAGTCCCATATAAGGATGTAATTGCAGTGCTTGATCGAGTTTAAAGGTGTGACCTAAATTTAAGTCGAGCGTATTAAAAAATAGTTGCCAGCGTATATTGGCGCCATGGTAATTGGGACCGAATGCAGCACCGTTGGTATTGTCTGCGAAGTAATTACCATCAAACGACGAATATACGATACCGTTTACACTGTTGGCCGCTTGCGTTTGAAAGGTGGTATAAGCCAGTGTGACATCAAACGCACCTTGATTGAAGTGGTGGCCAAAGCCAATTCTAACACCAGTATTCACATTAAATGGTGCATCATATAACACGTTGGATTGCTGTACGCTGGGCGCAGTAATTGTTTTCGCCCAATTGTCAGCGCCGCCTTCGTTAGCATTCCAAACTAAAATATCCAGAAAGCCAAAATTGGCATTGTTTGCAGTGGTGTTGAATGTGGTGGTTGCTGCAACAGAATTGGCAGCAAAAGACAGTAACAAAATCCCTATGAATTTTTTCAAGCGCTCACTCCGTAGCAGCTTTGGTGAAGTGGATAAAAATTACAAGAATTAAGCTGATGTGTCAACATAACTATGTGAGTAATAAGCGTAAATCAGTCAACTGCGGTTCAATGGTATAATTAGTAGATAATAATAAGGAACGAGGGATGTAGGTATGAAGCCACTCATTTCGATGCTGATCGTTGTATTTGCTGCTGTGACTGCGTCTACTGCTGTCATGGCTCAAGCGGAAACAACAACCACTACCGCTGCTGATACGACAACAAAAACAAAAATCGTTTATGTTTGTCCGAAAAAGCACGTAAAACATCACAGAAAACACCAACGATATGTTAAGTATCGTTACTATTACGCGCCAGGTTATTACAGACAAACTTGCTGCAATGGCTGCCTGCGTGAATCCTATTGCCCAGGATATTATTACAGATGTGAAACAAACTACTATTATCACAGCGGCCGTAATTCAGCGCGCGTAGAAAGTTGTTATTAATGCTCGAGAGATGCTGAACGCCGCGCATCAATAGGCGCGGCGTTTTTTCAGGTCACCTCTCCGGCCCTGTGTAGCCGAGTAGTTTGCAGTTGGCAGTTGCGGGAGAGGGACAGGGGTGAGGGAAAAAGATAACATCACAAATTTTATGCTAAAATAAATAAATTCACCCACTAACATCACGGAGGATGTTATATGCGCCTGCTACAAAGAATTGCCCTAGCCATCATCGCAATCAGCAGCACTATCCTGTCTGCCCCAGCGACAGCTGCAGAAACCAACAATATCCCCATTCTGGTCTACCATAACTTCAACCCAGTCAAGCCAGGCAGCATGAATCTGAAGCCAGAAGTGGTGGAGGCACAATTCAAATGGTTAAAAGACAATGGCTACACAGTGATTCCCTTGAAAGATGCAGTCGCCTATCTGCAAGGCAAGAAAGATTCGCTCCCTCCCAAGGCGGTTGTTATCACGGCAGACGATGGCTGGGAATCAGACTATAAATATTTTTATCCCATCGTGAAAAAATTTAATTATCCAGTGACATTATTTATTTATCCAGAAACCATCTCCACCGGCAAAAATGCATTAACGTGGGAACAATTAAAAGAGTTACAACAAACAGGTTTGTTTGATATTCAGGATCACACTTATGATCATCCGAATTTCAAACACAGCAAGAAACAAAAATCACCCGAAGCTTATGCAAAGTATGTAAAGTTTCAATTACAAAATTCCAAAAAAGTGTTGGAAGATAAATTGAATACCAAGATTACCTATCTTGCATGGCCGTTTGGAATTTATGATGCTTATTTAGAACAAGCAGCAGCAGAAGCCGGTTATGACATGGCATTCAGTATTGATGCACGTCCAGCAAACCGAAATTTCCGCCCCATGGCGCAACCGCGTTACATGATTGTTGAGTCACAAAGCATGAAAACCTTCGCGGGGATTGTTGGTGGTGCGAATAAGAAGTCAGTCATTAAAAATTAAGGATCAAGCCATCGTGGAATATATTCATCCGCGGTGTTCAGTCTTTCACGATGGCTTTTCCAGCGTACATCAAACTTGGATAAATACTTCCAGAAATTCTCTGAATGATCCATGTGCACGACATGACATAACTCATGTAAAATCACGTGCTGCATCAATGCGGGTGGCAAGAAAACTAATTGATAATTTAAACTAATGGTTTTATTGGAAGAATAACTTCCCCATTGCGCTTCATGCGCGCGGATGATGACTTTTTTATAATTCACGCGTACACGTCGGTTTAAACGTTTTAAATTAGCAATTAAAAAGTGGTGCGCTTTTAAAATCGCCCAACGTGTTAATAAATGGCAAGCCGCGCGTCTGGAATAATGCTTGCCGTAGATGACTAAAGACCGGTGGGGATGTTCGACAATGATTAATTTCCCCGGATAATCAACGTACGAGATTTTCCAGTGCTTTTTCATGGCGCGCATAAATATTTGTTTGGGTAGACGTTTCATGTCTTGCCTCGCCCAAGTTATGTTATTAACCACTCCACCTCAAGTATATCCTATAAATTGAAACACGGTTTTATCAACAACTTACGGCTGAGTTTATGGACTATACTTAGGATAAATAACAATAATGATGGGTGGATATATGGCGGGTTCAAGACAAACGTTATATGAGGTAATCGGTGTCGCCAATGATGCCTCTCCAGACGAGATAAGAAAAGCATATCGTCGAAAATCATTGTCTGTCCATCCTGACAAAGCTCCAGTTGGTACTTCAGCAGAGGAATTGGAAAAATTGAAAGTGCAGTTTCAAGATCTCTCTAATGCCTATAATGTCTTGAGTGATCCAGCTAAGCGGGCACCATATAATGCATGGCTAAGTCGGAATGAGCCTATTATTCCGCCTGAGTATCGGACGGCACAGCAGGATGCAGAAGAAAAAGAACGAGTTAAAACAGCTGCAGCCGAAGCCGAAAAAGCCAAACAACAACAAGCAGCGCCGCCACCACCTCCGCCACCACAACCACAACGACAGCAACAACAACGAGGAGCACCACCACAACCACCACCACGACCAACGGCGCAAGATAAGCCGCGCGCACAATCACAACAGCAAGCACCGCGCCCACAACAACCGCAAGGAACTGCGCGAACAGCTTCAGCGCCACCGAAAGCAGCAAGCATCAGTAAGCTGGATAACATCATGATGGAGTTGTTCAATACCGAAAAAACATTTACGAATGGATTAGGTCGACTAGGCGAAGCGGTTGCCTATATGAAAAACATCGACAACCAATATAAAACAGCGAGCCCCGCTACTTATGATTTGCTAGGCAAGATGGCAAATGTCGCTGATGAGATTAGAGGAAAGTATCCTAAGGGTCTGGAATCTGTGATACAGCGAGTGGGTAATCAATATCAATTCGATCATGGTAAATTGCAAGACTATATTAAAATGGTTGGTAAAGCATTTGACTTGGCTGACAAGTTTAATAACCCAGAGAATACGGCTGAGAAAGATAAAGTGCTTAATGATGTTAAAGCTAATAACCTCCCCAGTCAGCATAATACCGCATTTAATCAGGTTCCCATCACACCTATCCAACGTCTCCCGCGTTACGAGCTATTATTCAATGAGGCAATGAAAGCTGCACCAGAAGATAAAGCGGCGGATTATGTAAACGCGCACGCATTTTCAAAAGCGATTAATGGACACAAAAATAATAAGCTTGATCCAGATTCATTTAAAAATGCGATGAAAGATATTGCAGGACTAGTGAATAAACTTTCTGATTCCTCCAGCACAAAAGAGGCTTATGTCAAAATATTAAGAGATATCAAAAAGGATTTTGAAAATGGACAATTTAATACAGCTATCCCGCGCGTTGAAAAAATGTCAGCAGTGGCCGCGTCGAATATCAGTAAGAATGCAAATAGAAAATTTTACAGTGAATCGACGCGTGAGTTACACAAACAAATAGGCCACAAGCTTGGGAAGATTGTGGAGGGATATAACAACCCAATCAACCGTCAATCGTTTGAGTCGGTCAATAAACCAAATAATAGTACGACGGCCAATATGATGAATGCGATTAATAAAAATCCACAAAGCTGGCGCGTTTCAGCTTCGGGCAAGCAACGTTCTCAGAAAGAGATGGTTTTGAGAAGAGATAATCCCGCTGTGAATTTTCTCAAACTAGCACATACCAATTTGAATAACGCTATTAAGGAAGGCAAAAAAGGCAACGTGAACCAAAAGAAAATGCAATCCTTGCTGGATCAAGTACAACAGCAATTACACACGGCGCAAGACTTGAATCAAAAATACAAAGGTGGTGGCGCAACACAACAGCGTGAACGAACACAAGTGATTATCGACAAGTTGGCAAAAAAAATGAATGAGCAAATGGAAGGTTTAAAAATGCTGAATTCTCCTCAGGCACCAACACCTCCGCCAACTGGCAGAAGAATGGGTAGATAGGCATGTCAACGCTGGTCTGCATGACAGAATGTTATGAAGATGAACTTTATGCAGAACGCACAACTTTTCTCAAGTATCATTAACGAATGACAAATCAACGGCGCAGGTTGTCTCCGTCAACTATTTTCGCTTCTAGAGCCGGTGTTGTGATGGCTCACCCTCTGTTTGCACTGTGTCGGTAAGAAAAATAACCACACTAACTTATTGAAAAATAGCAATAATTGCAAAAGTCATTGATCTTTAATTGATCAGATGATAAGTTTGTTGTTTATTTATACAGTTAGGCATAACTAGAAAAATGAGGGTTGTTGGAATGTTGAAATTAAAAATCATCAGAACACTTGCTACCGTTGGTACATTAGTGATGTTGTTATCAGGGTGTTATAACTTCAATCAAACACGCACCGTGTATGCTGTGACACCAGCAGCTAGCGGCGGGCAATGTGTACAGCAATGCGTGGCAACCAGAAATCAATGCATGGCACAAGCCAAAAAAAGTTACTCAGTTTGTGTGATGCCTAAATTGAGCAAAACAGCGAATGGTTATGTTGAAGAGCCATTGCATCCACAATTATGGGGCAGAAATAGCAGCTCATGCAGCGGCATGCCATTAGATGATACTTGCGGTGAAGATATCGATACGACTTGTAAGAGTGATTTCGACAGTTGCATGCAATCCTGTGGCGCGAGCGTCAGCGTTTATAAAAGCCCAATTTGCAATGTTAAAGTAGAGTAGTCTTACCTCACTGGAATCATTTGCGGCCGCATTTTCTTTTCATAGGCTACGCGAGCTTGCGCTAAATCTGCAGCTTCCTGCGTCGGTATAGTAAGGACAGTGCCATCCGCAAATGTGACCCGAGTTCCCGAGGTGCCGGCATTTAAGATCGCAAGTAAATCTCTGCCGCGTTCCTTTCCTGTCAGGTTAATGTGATAACCCACTTCAATACAAGTAATGCGCGGCTCTTGCGCATAGGCTGCCGCTAAATTGGCTTTAAATTCTTTAGTGTAAATGCCATCGTTAAATTCACGCCAAAAACGGTTGAATTCACCGAGTACGCTTCTAAATTTAAAAAATCGGCCAGGGTGACAGTGGGATTGATCAGTAACCTCTTTATGCTCATTAACCGCTAATACGCGTTGCATGACAATTTTACATTCAGTTTGATGTATGAGATGCAGTTCTCTTATGAGCCTGGCAAAGGTGTCAAAGTTGGCAATGTCAGGGATGAATCTTTTGGTGATATTGACGTAACGCATTTTGATAGAGCCAAGGTTTTCGAATTCTTGAATGGTCAATTCCATGGACATGATGAAGAGTCTTCTGCTGATAGGCTGGTTCATCAAGCTAGCACAACCGTTCTTGTATCGTCTAGATCAGCATTATTCGTAAGGTTTGATAATGACAATGGTGCCAAGCTGTTCATTTGCGAGCGTGGGCTCTTCTGCAAAATTATAGCGAATCCACTTTGCGTCACTGGGGTGCAAGCGTACACAACCATGGCTGCGATTAGCAGCGACCACGGCGTTAGAACCATGCAAGGCCATGCCATTATAAAAGAACATGCAATATGGCATAGGTGCACCACCGCGTGGCAGTGGGAATTTATGTGATTTACAGGAAGCATCACCTAATGATTCAATGCGAAATGTGCCCACTTTAGTGCGGCAGGAATGTCCGAGATCGGGGCAATAATTAGAACCTAAGGTGGCCATCCCTTTTTTGACTAATTTGCCATCTTCATTATAAGCGCCCCACATGTGAGTGCGCGGATCAACAATAATTTCTTTTTGACCTTGCGGCTCTATGAATTCAGGCACCGCGCTATCGGTGTCTGCTTTGTGATGATGGCGCGCATAAGATAATAAAGGCATTAACAGTAAACACAATGTCAGGTACTTCCATGGAGTATACATAACCACTCCTGATTTTTATTATTCTTATCTAGCTATTTTACTATAAGTGTCGTGATGAAAAGGCTGAAACACCGTAGGAAATCGCTAGTGCACTGATTATTAAAGAAGTGAAAATTGACGTAAGTGATTCACATTTCGTGTAACTATTGATTTACATGGAAATTTCGTTGCGCTCACTAACTCATTCAAAATTCGTTAGTTATTGTCAACGTGAAAGGCAAGTACGACTAACGTGTAAGCAATCATGCTCAAAGCAATTTGTGCAAGGATAAAAAATGAATTCATGTCAGTCGACATGGCATAATAAATTTGAATATCCGAATCAGGGTTAATAATGGAAATATTTAACAAGATGCTGACGGTGAAATTTAAAATGGTCATCAGCATAGCTGCACCTATAAGATGTTTTGCTTTGGGGTAGTGTGTGTAAAAGCAAAATATCATGCTGGTAATTGCCATGACAGTTAATAAGTACTGATATTGAATAATGGCATTCTCAATGCGGTACTGATAGAGATGAAGTAGATGTGTCGTAATAGATGCTAACAATTGCGTCCTGCCTTGTTTGCTGTTTTAGCTATGATAACAAATTTCTGCGAGCGATGAATCGTTTCACCATCTGAATGTTATTTAAGACTTTGAATATTATCATGCAAATCGTGCTGGTTGCTCGTATAAGCCCCATCTGATAAAGTTCTGCCCAAACAATAATAAATCGAGGTTACACATGAAATTCGTTTTCGCATCTCTTTTCTCTTTGATATTAGCGACTACTACCGTTTATGCCGAAGGCAATCCACAGCAATCCGCTGCAGATGCCCGTGATGCCGCGGTCCAGCAAGCCGCAGAAAATGCTTATAAGGCAGGAAGAAAGGGTCCAGCCACCATCGAACTATTAGATCAGGCAACCATGTTGTTACCAAAAGGTTATCTGTTTGTTCCGGCAAAAGAAGCAGCGGGCTTAATGGAAGCCACCGGTAATACAAAAGACGACGATTTGTTTGGTTTAGTGTTAGCAGAAAACAAAGCCAATCATTACATCATCACCGTTGACTATCACAAAACGGGTTATGTAGCAGATAAAGAAGCGCAATCCTGGAAAGCGAACGATATGTTAGCCGATATTCAAAAAGGCACAGATGAAGGTAATGAGATGCGCCGCGAAAAAGGTTTTCCAGCCATTACAATCACTGGCTGGTTACAGGCTCCTACCTATGATGCAAAATCGCATAAATTAATTTGGGCGATTAATGGTACTGATAGCGAGTCATACAAGTTCGTTAACTACAATACTTATGCACTTGGTCGTGATGGTTATTTCGAATTAGATTTATTATCCAGCAGCGAAGCCATCGACACCAATAAGAAAGATGCTGAGAAAATTCTTTCAACCATCAATTACAATCCTGGCAAACGTTACGAAGATTATATCAAAGGCACCGATAAATTGGCTGAATATGGTATCGCTGCATTGGTCACTGGTATTGCCGCGAAGAAGTTGGGTTTAATTGCGTTGGCTGGTGTGTTCTTGGTAAAAATCTGGAAACTGATTGTGTTAGGGGTCGTGTTCTTGTCCGGCTCAATCAAAAAACTATTTAAGCGTAACAAAGCATGAGTTTAATTAGTTTGTTCCTTGGTGTTTTGTCCAAGGGTGCGTTGTTAAAATTTTTGCTGTCGTTTGGCAGTATGGTATTAACCGTTGCAGTGTATGCTGCCAGTTTTGGCTGGCCATTTGCTGTGGGTTTTGTTGGCCTCATCTTGATACACGAAATGGGGCACTATATTGCCGCGCGACAAAAAAATTTGCATGTTGGTTTACCCACTTTTATTCCTTTCGTTGGTGCATGGATAGATTTAAAAGAACAACCATTGAATGCGGAAGTGGAAGCTTATGTGGCTTATGCCGGGCCACTCGCAGGCACGATGGCTTCTTTTGCCATGTATTATCTCTGGCGATATACAGGCGCTGGGTTGTATGAGGCGCTGGCACAAGCAGGGTTCTTCATTAATTTATTCAATTTAATTCCTGTCAGTCCATTAGATGGTGGTCGCATTACGGCTATTTTGACGCCGCGTATTTGGTTTCTTGGTGTGCCTGTGTTGTTAACAGCCTGGTATTATTCTCCATCGCCGGTGATGTTAATTATTGCTATGGTTGCGTTGCCGCAGTTGAAGAAAGCATGGAACTTTAATCCGCACGATGAGCAAAGCAAGCAATATTACGAGTTAAAAGAAGGCGCACGCTTTGAATATACAGTATTGTACCTGATGTTAGTCGCTGTCTTATCGCTCATGTTGCATATCGAACTTCCTATTTAATCCAAGCTATTCAACCAGCATTTGTTATGTATAAAATTCGCGTGCTACGCTAGTGCGCAAATTATTCATAACGGATTGGTGCGCGTAATGTTTGGGTGGCTGCGGGAGAGGGCATAGACTAAGATCAACAATAGATTGACCGCCTGCCCTCTGAAAACTAGAATCTACCAAAATATTTATCACGAGACTCAACAATGAAAATAACAAAGCTCATCACCGCTACCGCTTTACTTTCACTATCACTCACCGCGCATGCACTCCCACCAGCACCAAAGCGCACACTCACTAACGTCAGTGATTGCTTAGTCAACACCGATGGCAGCAACCCAAGACTTTATCCATGGGTTCAATACACCGTCTATTCATTCTTAAATGTAAACGGCATCCGCACCTACACCGGCATCAGCATTGCCCCAGGTGAAACTAAAGAAATTCAAGAAGAATACGATGATCAAAATCAATCTTACTTCGATGTAGGCTTTAGTCCTGACGCGAAAGTGAACCCATTTATTCAATACTATTGGGTAGGTTATAGCGGCCCAGGTTATATCGTTCGTTATGAGCATGACAATTCCATTATTTGCAGCGGCAATGGTATTTCGCCTTTTGTCCCTTGCTTTGGAGTGCAAACGAATGATCCTTGTGCCTCATTGCGGAATCAAGGCCACTGATTAGCGATTTAGGTGTATGTTTTGTTGCTCTGGTGCTTATGCATACTTAGGGTTCACGGTTGCACGAACAGATCCCCGCTGAAAGCATGCGGGGACGACATTCTCCTCGATGAGTGGAAGCGGGGAGGTGTGTCACGTCTAATAGTAATGTATTTAAACGATTAATTTATCCCCGCCCATTTCAGGTTAAAATAGGTACTATAATTAGAATAATAAGATGCAGGAGTGCAATATGGCCGGCAAACACGTTATAGAAGTCCTGACTGAAACCAACAATAAAATTTCAGCTATCATTGAAAAAATACAAAATCAATCATCCGATAAATCTATCTGGATAAATGATTTAAACAACATCATCCGTCAATTAGATCATGCAGTAGAAGATCTAGAAAAAAAATAATAGGAGATGATCATGAGCAAGCACCATTGTAAATACATACTCACACTCGCTGCCATCATATTACTCGCAGCACCAGTTATCTCAGATGCCAGAGGCAGAGGTGGTTATCATGGCGGCGGTCACGCAGGCCATCGTTATGCTGGTCAAGGCTATCATGTTTCTCGCACTTCAGTGCATGGCGGTAACATCAATCGCGCCAATGTTAACCGCACTAATATTAATAATCGTAATGTCGTGAATAATGTCAGTGCTGCACGCGGTAATTATTATCATAACGGCCAACGTTATAACTATTATCACAACGGTCAATATTATAATTACTATAATAACGGCAATTATTATCGCTATTACTACAATGGCGGATACTACAACTATAGTTACAACGGCTTATATTATTTGTATTTCATCAATGGTGTTTACTGCAATATCGTTCGCAATGGCGTTTGCTATAAATAACCCTGATTCACTGCCAATCCCTGCATCCCGCGTTCAAGCGCGGGATGTCATGCATAAAATCATATAGTTAGTCAGCCCACCGAAATGCCATCCATACACTATACTTAGATTATGAATGAAAACGTGAACTTAGCAGGCTAAGCGGGGTGTTGGTATGAAATCAACGTCGACGACCACATTTGCACCTAAACCAGAAGAAAAAAAACCTGTTGCTGATGAGGTTGTGGTCGGACAGCTACAAGCATTCGTTGCTAGGGCTGAAGATTTAATAAAATTACAAACATTAAAACGCGAGAAATATGATGAAAGAGAAGCACTCACCAGAACGCTATCTGATGCCTGCGCGCAAGGCGGCTTGATTGGAAATTATGAGTCACTATTATCTGAAGCTGATAGACGCGCACTAGGTCCTACTTTACGCGATGCCGTGATTGCTATTTATGGAAAAAAACGCTGTTGAAAATATCTTGCTGAAAGGCATAAAGAATCCGAATGATAATATTGACAAACGAATTAAATTTTTAAAATTCCTGGCGCGTAATTATGTTGGAGCTCAAGGCAAACCTTCATTCCCTCATTACAAAGGCGAATATGACCCCAAAAAATCCGCTGAAGCGACTACAAAAATGGAAGGCATTTTTTCACCTAAAGGTGTTGAGCTTTACCAGGAAGCGGTAAAGGAAGAAGGTGAAAGTGCTGCATTTCGTCTAGCCTTGGCCTATAAAGCTGCCCAGTATTTTCAGGGCCCGAAGCTGGCGCAATTAATGTATATCTGGGTTGGTGGTGCTTCCGGCTCAGGTAAAAGTTTTGGCGCAAATGGTGTGATCAAACAATTGATGAAACATATGAGAAATTTTGGTGCGGGCGATAATCAGGGAAATTATTTTGTTTTTGTTGATGGTGGTATTGCAAGGCAGCTCTCACAAGTGCGCAAACTCGCATTAAAAATGTCTCTCAGATGCGGCTTCAGTGCCATCTCCGATCTTAATGATATCTCTGGCAGGAATGATCCATTAGACGTCAAGAAAATCATACATAACACTGCAGTGGAATCAGGAAGAGTCAATGTCATCATTCCAGATACGTTTTCTGAATGTGTCGTCTTTACCGGTTGCAGTGATATTGAGAAAGCAGAAAAACTCACACGTGAAAAAAACATGTTGCATGTGTTTAGTGAAGTCGCTCCAGCTGAAGGCAAGACCGAAGAATTCAAAAACCCATTAGTGCCACGCATGGCGGAAGAGCGTGCGAACAGCAAGAAATATGGTGATGCTTATAGAATGAATATCGATTTCGCTGACTTAAATGATTTAGATCTGCCATGTGAATCCAAAGCGCCACCTAGCGTTTCAAGTATCGGTTATGGTCTTCAAGGTACGGCGAATGCTCGTGCAGTTTACTTAAGTTTAGGTGAGTCTGGGAAAGAGGCAGAGCGTTATCCACGAATACACATGGTGATCTTGAACGAACTGATGTACATCGATTATTTAGGTGTCAATAATTCACTGAGACTTGCTGGCAGTGATTTTGCAAATTATCAAAAAGCCATAGGCAACACTCCGAACCAACAGCTGTCCGTGCAAGCGTGGATTCAAGAAATGAAAGCGCAAAATAAATTAGCGCCTGCACTGATTATCATAGAAAGATTTGATGTGGATGCAGACAGACGCGAATTTTTTGAATTAACTAACGAAGCAGCACGTGCCGCGGGTCTACCACAACCCGCCACAAAGCCGGAAAAAGCGGCAGAGAAAAGAGCCTTACGTCAATCGGAAAGCCTGATTCAAATGGGTGATCCCAAACGCGAAGAAATGATCAGAAGACTGGCGCATTTCGCTTGTGTGATGACCGCGAAAACAGAAATTACCTTGGATGCGCGTAATGAAATGCTGGACTTGGCAGGCAGGCGCATTTGTCAGTTGATTAATACCGGAGTGCCCAAAGGCGCACCTACAGCAGGTGCTGAAATCAACGTGGTCAGAGAAGATTGCCGCAAGTTTGCAGAATGGCTGGGTTTGTTAAACCGTGCGGTTAGGCAAAGTCATCCAGACGTGCAAGCTGAAGCGAGACGATTAATCATCAAAGAATGGCAAGCGCAAATCTTGCAATCCTATGCGCCGGTGCAAGATAAAATAGAAGCTCTGAATCAACTGAATTTACGTGCGCGAGAGTTTTTAATGCTGCCTAATTCGAAACCTGCTGCAAATGTGTTAGAACTGATCCAAGAGATCAGCGCGAATACGCAGCAACTGACAGGTGTGCCAGTCGCGCCGCCGCGCAGATCACAGGCTGTACCGGCAAAAGCGCCGACAGGGGCAACCCCAAAACCTGCACAAGCAGTGCCACCGAAAGCACCGCCACGAAGTGATGCATCGCCAGCACCAAATCAAACAGCCTCGCAAGGCACAATGCGCGCGCCTACAGAAGAAGCACCGCCTCCACCATCACAGCGTGTGCCAAAAGGTGTGGCACCTGAGCCTCCGCAGCAGGCGCCGCGACGACAATCTACGCCCGAAAAAACCGTGACGCCATCACCTGTTCCGCCACAGCGACGTGTTGATCCAGCGCAGGCCGCACCAGCTTCGAATGATAATAATGCACCGCGTGCAGCAGCGCGCCCGCCCATTCCTGCGGCGCGTCCAAATTCTGCTCCTCCCACTAAGCAACCTATACCTAGCGCACCGGTTAAGCAGGCTGGTCATTCGCAGCCGGATCCGGAGGCTGCTGCATTAAGGCATGTCGGTCTATTTAAATCGGTTGCTGCTAGCGTGCCAAATAAGCCGCCAGCGCGTCCTAAAGAGCAAGCTGGGGTCACCCAGTCGAATGAGAGCAAAGATCGTAAAATCCCGCATAAATAGCTGTTTGGCGTTCACATCTGATGATGAATCCACTATGATCCTCGCTACAAGTGTGTCAGGCGCGGGATGAACCGGTTATTTTGGCTCATAACTAATTGAAATATGTATAATAAATGTACTGCCAGCCCTTAACGTTATCTTAATTTCTGGCTGGTATGATTGCTCAAATTTAAAACAACCATGGCGGAGAATACAGTGGCTCAGACTAGACAAAGCAGTGCGGCTAAAATCATTAGATTATTATGCGAGGTTAGCTTTGCTCACACTGAGAACTTAAAAGAAAAGTTCGATGAAATCGAAGCGATGGTGGTCGCAGACCCTGAAGTCCTTTATGAATACGTCTCAATTAACTGTAACGACATGGAGCTGGTTCACTCACCAGTCACCATGAGCTTCAGTTCGTTGGATTACTATTTTCAGGATTTATTTTACGTGCATGCCTTCAGGTCCAACACGGTTGCACAGTATGATACGCAGGTGCTGAGTTGTGGTTTGGATATCAATTTAGAAGGTCAACTCCCTGAGTACGACCAGTTCGCTGCTGACTACCAAGAGATGCAAGAAAATGGAAACGATGAAGCGGATATTAGTAACGCCGCCATTTTGCAATTAGGCTCCGCTCAATACAATTATCCGCGTTGTATCTGGGATGACATCGTGCAAAATCGCGCATTTGCGCAACCCGCTTTTCATTACACGGTTAACGGTAAAAATGTGATGGATCTACAGGGCGAAGAAAGGCTAGGTACACATTATTATGTCTTAATCAAGCAAGACTGGGAGCTGAATGCCATCGCTGAAACAACGAATCAGTTGCCGCCAACGTTAGCATCCATCACTTTACAGCGTGATTTATTATTACATTATATGCAGCTTAGAGAAGATAGTCGTAGAAAGTCGGTTAAAGATGCAAAGACGAGGCAGACTGTGCGAGAGAATAGCGAAAAATTCAAGAGCACCGACAACGACAAGGAAAACTCGTCACCAACTTTCCGTAACTAGTTTGATGAGCAAGCAAGATTCTATAAAACCAATTCAAACTGTCATCATGTTAATTCCCGGGGATTAACGGTGGCAATGGGTCAGCAGGATTGGTTATGGTTTTAGGTTTGCTACGCGGCGCTTTTTTAATGCGTTGAAAGGCAGTGAATAATGGTGCGCCATCCCACGCGTTTTGTTTTTTTGCATAGAGCGAGTGTTCTAAATTCTGTAATTCCTTAGCGAAATTTTCATCTTGAATCATTTCACGCAAGCTGGTTAAGGTGAGTGGTTCTGTTGGCCAATGTGTTTTTGCCCATTGTAATAAATATTGTTGTGCCTGCAGAGCTTGGCCGGTTTGACATGCTTGTTTGAAAGATTGATCGCTGATTTCATTAGTCTCTCGTGCTTGTGTTGGCTGTGTTGTCACGGCTTTTCTGCGCAAGAATATCCAGAGTGTAGTCAGCCAGGCCGCTAGCAATGAACAGGCGACCCAGAACCAGACGGTGAAATAAAACGGTTGATCGACTGGTGTGATGACTTCTGCAGTATGCTGTGGTGCTGATGGAATCGGCGCAGGAGCTGAGGTGGCGCTGGCATTGACTTGCCATGTTTCTTCTTTTAGTTCGGCCACTGCGTTGGAGTTAGACTGTGTATTCCACCAATTGATTTTTATAGCAGGTGTGGTGAATGCTGCCGTGTTGTTGGGAATGTAGGTGACTTTTTGTTCGTAAGTGCCGGTGACCATATCACTGCTGATTTGATTATCGCGCTTTGGTCTGTCGGCATAAACGTTGACGCCATTCATATTACCGAAAGTTAAATCTGGAATCTGGTCGGCGCGCAAACCTTCTGCGGTGATTTTAATGGTGCGAGTAACAGGTGATCCCGCATCCAATCGCCTGGATGTGTTGTCGCTCCATTGTTCGGTGATGGTGATGTTCTTTGCGGGCAGCCAGGCGCTGCCTTGATAATTTGTCGGTATATCTCGCACATTAATCGAGAACGCTTTAGTCGCGACAGAAACAGCTTTTGGAATGTCATAATTGAATGGGTCATCATACGGACTGTTGTTTTCATCTAACGCCAAACCTTGAAACTGCATAGGGGAGATGACAAGGGCACCGGGTTTTTTCGGGAAAATTGCAAATGTTTTTTCAACCACGTTGTAAATTTTGCCGTTCACTTTGGTTTGATAGCCAGGCACATCAGCTAATTGCAGGAAAGTGACATCTTGTACTTGCGGCAAAGAAACACGCGGTTCTCTGATTTGCGCACGGAAATATAATTTAAACGTGTAGAGCAAAAAGCTTTGAACATAAGGCGTATTGTTATTGATTTCGCCGCGCACGAAAACGGGTGCATCTTGATTGGTGTTAACCGGTGTTTTTTGAATGGTTTGACTCACTGGTGTGGCGCTGACAGTTAGCTTATGCGCGCTCGATTTATCGCTGCCAAACGTTATCTCAGGTATGACCAGTTCACCTGCATGTTTTGGTTGTAATTGTAGGCGCCAATAAGACTGCGTGGAAGTCACGCCATTGATCATGTTGACGGCGGTGCCATAATTGGTATCAATCACACGAAAATCATTTTGCAGCGGCGCGAAATTGGGTGAGCCATTGATATTGCCATTGGATAGATAGGTGACGTAGACGGTATCGCCCATCATGACTTGATCACTGGATACTTGCGTTTCAATCACGCCGGCAAAACTGAGTGTGCTCACGCCGTAAGCCAGTAACGATAAACCAATTTTTGTTAAATGTTTCATGGATTGCGTCTTCATTATTGCATGGCTCCCTGATTATCATTCTCGTCCGCGCCATGGCGGCGTGCATAATCGCGTAGAAATTTTTGTTGTAACAAGCCGCCTGGATCGTCTGATAGACGGCGTAGTAACTGTTTATTGTTTTCTTCCTGTTGATTGCGATGGTTGGCAGCAGGTGCGTACTGATCTTGCGGCTGGCGTGAAGATTTTTGTTGATTTGTATTGCTCGATTGATTTTGCTGATCTTTGTTCTGATCTTTGTTCTGATCTTTGTTCTGATCTTTGTTCTGATCTTTATTCTGATCTTTGTTCTGATCTTTATTATCAGATGACTTATTCTGATTGCTTTGCTGATTTTTCTGATCTTGATTTTGCTTGTTTTGATTTTGCTTGTCTTGGTTCTTTTGATCCTGATTTTTTTGATCTTGATTCTTTTGATCCTGCTGTTTGTTTTGCTGGTCTTTCTGTTGTTTATTTTGTTGCGGGTTCTGTTGCTGTTCTTGCAGCAATTTTTTCACAATCTCTCGGTTGGTGACGGCATCTTGATTATGCGGATTCATGGCAATGGCTTTATCATAAGCCGCAATCGCTTCCTGATATTTACCCAAAAAAGCGGCTGCGTTACCCGAATTGTATTGACCATCGCTAGATGGGTTGGCACCAAACTGCTGATAAGCTTCTTGGTAATTGCCCGAGCGATAATGCGACACAGCTTGCCAATTCTTATCTTTAAAAACTTGCGCGGCCGCACCAGCGTTACCATGTTGTAACAACTTAACGCCTTGTTGATCTTTCGTTTGCCATAAGTCACTCCAACCCCAAGCGAATGCTGGTGCCGGCAGCAACAAGGCGGCGAGTATCAGCGTGTTAATGGTTTTCATGACGGCCATTCTCCCTTAACACTAATAAGACAACAGGAATCAGTAATAAACAAAACCACGGTCCCGCATCGAGCCAGAGATAAGCATTTTCAGCTTTTTCATTGCTGATGATTTGTTTGCTGCCAGCAGCGCTAATAATACCTTGTATATCTGATGAGTCATTCGTAAAAAGATAAAACCTGCCATGACCAGTTGTGGCTAATTGTTCCAGATTAGTAATCGTATTTTGATTCGCCGCATTGTTATCAAGTACCGCCAGCACATTCACATGACCATGACCTTGCGCGATGGCTTTTGCCGCTGACCAGCTATTCGCTGTTGGATTGCTAGCCGTGATTAATAAAATATTGCCATTCGCGGCACCAGCCTGCTTCAGCAATTCATAACCTTCAGTTAAACCTTGACCGCTGTCTGATCCGGCCACTGGCATCATGCTGGGATTGAGTTCGTCAATTAAACCATTCAAGGTGTTGGCATCTTGTGATAACGGTGAAGCGGTAAACGCTTCTTCAGTGAATGCGACTAATCCCATCTGGGTATTTTGTGCGGCATTAATGAAATCACGAATTTTATATTTGGCGCGTGTTAAGCGGTCTGGCTTCAAATCGCCTTCGTTCATGTTGGCCGATAAGTCCAGCACTAACATGGTAGAGCTGACATCGCGATAAACTGGTAGTGTCGCTTTATTCCAGGCAGGCCCTGCTAACGCGAATAGACTGACCAAATAAAATATAAATAAAGAAGCATGCAATAAACGTTTAGAACGCCGCGGGCTTGGCATGACTAAGGCGGATAATAAATGGGGATCACACACTGCCTGCCATGGGTTACGTTGTCTCACGGCATAAATGACCCATGCCAGATATAACATGGCAGGCACTAGCATCCACAACCAATAAGGACGGATAAAATGTAATATCATCGTCGTAACTTCACCGTTAATGTCGGAAAAATCAGCAAGCTGATAAACACTAAGGCTGCCGCAAGCGGCCAGTAAAATAAGGCCGTGATGGGGCGCGCCGTTTTGTTTTCAGCGCTGACAGGTTCCAGTTTGTTAATGTCTTCTAAAATGGCGTTCAATGCAGTTTGATCTTCCGCGCGGTAGTATTTGCCGTCGGTTTTGCTGGCCAGATTTTTCAATAACGCTTCGTCTAAATCGGCAGAGGGATTGATAAGCTGTGAGCCAAAACCATTGTTAATTTCGAGCTCTGACGCACCAATACCAACCGTGTAAATCTTGATGTGATTTTGTTTGGCAAGATCAGCGGCTTCTACTGGGTCAATGACGCCGGTGTTGTTTCCGCCGTCGGTTAATAAAATCAGAATGCGGCTTTTCGCATTTTCACCTTCAAATTTTTTCACGGCTAAACCTAATGCATCACCAATCGCTGTGTGATCACCAGCCAGGCCAACGGTCGCATCATCTAACATATTGCGTACGGTTTTGCGGTCGAAGGTTAATGGCGTTTGCAGATAGGCTTTGCTGCCAAACAAAATTAACCCGAGTTTGTCGCCTTGACGTTTATCAATAAAACCCGCGGCGACGGTTTTCACGCTTTTTAAGCGGTTAATGAGATTATTGTCGCGTTGTAAATCCGGGATAGACATGCTGGGAGAAACGTCCACCGCAAGCATGATATTTCGCCCAGCTTGCTCAATAGGCAGCGGCTGACCTAACCATTCAGGATTGGCACAAGCGGTGATTAAGAAAAGCCAAGCACAAATGGCATAAACTTGATGTAGCGTGTTTGGTACAAACGACATGGCTGAAGCACTATTCAGTGATTGCAAAGCAGTAATGAATGGCACACGCAGCATGGCATCATCGTTGATCTGTTTGCCCGGAAATAATTTTCTCACTAGCCACAGTAATGGCAGCAAGAGAAAAGCATAAGGCCACGCAAACGTAAACATGTTATTGCTCCTTATTCTTGGCGATGGTCGTTAGCCATTGTTCAGTTAAATCGAATAGCGGTTCCAGGTCATTATTATTTTGTTTGCGGTAAGGTGCCTCTAACAACAACTGTCCGGCTTTATCAGTGAAGAGTGTGGTGTTACCGCTTTGGTTTAGGAACTCAAGCCATGATTTGCCTGTCAGCCCTGCAATGGCATTGCGTTGAAAATAATAGAGCGCTGTACGACGAATCAAGGTTGAGAGTTCAGCGGCAATGTTGATGTTTTCCGTGTTGTGTTGCATTAACTCACGTAATGAATGCAATTGTTGCTGTGCATATAAAATGGCGCGGCGTTTTTTTCGTTTTTGTTGCCAGGCATAAACACCATACAGGATCAGGCTTAAAGATAATAAGTAAAGGATTATCCAGCCCGGCGCGACCGGCCACATGCTCACAGCGCCAGGCAGATGAATATCTTTCAACTGTTGCAATGCAGGGTTAGGTGTAGTCATGTTAGCTCCCGTGCAGTGTCCGTACAAAATTCATTTAAGACTAGCTGATGTTTCGTTGCAAATTTTTTTAGTTGAGTCAGTTTGTGATGAAATAACTGTTGGTATTGTTCGCGGTTTTTCGCATCCAGCATATTTAACTGTAATGTCGTGACACCGTTTGTGACCATGTATTGATTGGGCGGTGGAGGTGTCGCTTCAAATGGGTCGTAAACAAAATTTAAAATTACTTGAGCGCGTTCTGCCAGGTATAAAATTAATGATTCGGTTTCATCATTAAATGTTAAGAAGTCGCTGTAAAGATAGAGCAAGTCACCCGTGCGTACCTGCTGCTGTAATGACACTAGTAATGCATGCAGTTTATTTTGACTGGTAAAAGACGGGGTCAATGCTGATGCGTTTGACAAAGCATGCAAAATGCCAAGCAAATATTTTTCGCCTGATCGTGGTTGAAAGACTTGCGGCGGCTCTGTGGTATTAATGACAGCGCCAATACGCTCGCGTTTAAGAATGGAAAACCAGCCGGTTAATGTTGCCTGCATAATGCTTTTGACCGATTTAAACATGCAACGTGTGCCAAAATATTGGCTGGGACTTAAATCTACTGCCAGCCAGACTGGCCGCTCTTTTTCTTCGCGATAAACTTTAATATGCGGTTTCAAGCTGCGGGCAGTCACGCGCCATGCCATGCTGCGTATGTCATCACCCGCTTGATATTCCCGGGTGGTGTCAAACTCAATGCCACGTCCGCGTACCGTTGTGAGTTTTTGCCCTGCCAACAATAATTTTTTCTTGATACCAATGACGGGCTGGTGCAGTGCTTCTTTGCGCAATGCAATTAACTCTTGCAGTGCGACCTTGGTACCATTGCCAGACATCTGCTGTGACATGGCTGCCTCGCTTATGGAATCGCAACTCGTGAAATAATAGTGCGTATGACATCATCCGATGTCATTCCTTCAGCCATCGCAGTGTAAGTGAGTATGATGCGATGACGCAGTACGTCTAAGGCCACCGCTTGAATGTCATCTGGCGTCACATAATCGCGTTGATCCAGCCAGGCATGAGCACGTGCTGCGCGGTCTAATGCGATAGTGGCGCGCGGGCTTGCGCCATGTCGTATCCATTGTTTTATGTCATCACCATAACGTTCTGGTGTGCGTGTGGCTAAGACGAGTTCGACTAGATATTGCATTAGCGCTGGGCTCATGTGCAAATTCAAAATGAGATCACGCGCTGCAAACACATTCATGGGTGAAATGGACGGCATGCTGGCGTTTTGCGGTGGTGTCTTTTGCAAGGCTTCCGCGCGTGCGAGTTCAACAATCTTGCTTTCATACATTGCTGCAGGGTAATCAATTTTGACATACATCATAAAGCGGTCTAATTCAGCTTCTGGCAGTGGATAAGTGCCTTCCTGTTCAATGGGGTTTTGTGTCGCCATCACTAAAAATAAATCTGGCAATTGATAAGTGTGATTGCCGATACTGACCTGACGTTCTTCCATTGCTTCCAGTAAGGCGGATTGCACTTTTGCCGGGGCGCGGTTAATTTCATCCGCCAGAATAAAGTTATTAAATATGGGACCCGGTTGAAATTCAAAACTGCTTTTTTCGGGTCGATAGATGTCGGTGCCGGTGATGTCGCCTGGCAGCAGGTCTGGTGTGAATTGAATACGTTTGAATTTGGCCTCAAGACCGGCAGCTAATTCGCGTATGACTTTGGTTTTAGCAAGCCCCGGTGCGCCTTCAATTAATAAATGACCGTTGCACAAAACGGCGATTAATAACCGATTGATTAAATTTGTCTGTCCTAATACACGTTGGTTTAAATGCTGGCGCCAAAAATGGATGGCGGAGTAAATATCGCTGTGAGGTACTTGAGTGGTGGATTCCATAATTTATCTCCCATCATGCTGTTTGTAACAATATATAGGCGAGCGGAGAATTTTCAAGCGGCAAATGTCGTGTGATGGGCGTCGTCCCCGCTAACGGTATGCGGTGACGACGGTGTGAGAGCTTAGCATGGGTTAACCCTGAAAGGAGTAGACTGCCAAATGCGGGAAAAACAAGTAACTATTTTCAATATACAAACGCTTGTTATCGATAGTGAGCCTGCCTGCTTCATCCGTCTGCCAAACGATGGCATGACTGGTACGAGAAATCGCGTACGTTTTATGCCCTGCCGAACTGGAAGCGAAAATAAGATTGGCAGTTAACAGTAACTGATCGAGATGTTCCGTCGTATTCAAGGACCAGTTAACGTTGCCGTTGATAATATTGGCTGCAAACAGTGTTTTGTCGCTGGTGTAATAAATTTCTTTATCGGCAAACACGGGTTGCGAAACAGCGGGTAATATTTTTTTCCATTTCACTGTTTTTTGTTCAATGTCATAAGCAGATAGTTGAGTGGTGACCCAACAGCCGTTACAAGTATTTTTGGGGTCAAAGGTTAGGGTTGAAAAAGCGGTGTGTGTGGCTTCATCCCAGGCCGGAAGATTGATTTCATAGTCCATGGTTGGGTCCGTGGTTGCCACAATCGCACTCTCAATTTCGCCTGTTGTGCGGTTCACAATATATAATCCGTCTGTCTTATTGCGTAACAGATAATTGCCAGCTACAGCGGTTGTGGATACATCGCTGTCTTTTAAGGTTTCTATAGACCATTTTTGCGTGCCATCGTTTGCATTCAATGCCAGTTCACGTTGCAGGCTGCCAGCGTAAACGACGTCATCAACGACTGTAGGTGTGTTATACCATGCGCCTGCGCCATAATTTGTTAATACAGAAAAAATCTGTGCGCCATTGTCAGCAAGATACGCATTGATTCTCACGTCTCTTGTCAGTTTGGGGTCATCATTATGTTCATCTTCAATCGCGTAAAGTTTATTTTGATAAAAGGTTAAATCAAATAATCGCGCCGTCTCAAACTGTGTTGATTTGATATCTTGGCGCCAAAGAAATTCGCCTGTCGCAGGATTTAATGCGTCTAGTTTACCGGGAACGGTGTGATCAGTGGTGGTCTCAAATAAATAAATGGCTTTGTCTGTGAGAACTGGTGATGTTATCACTGGTGCATATCTGCCGCCAACTGGTTCACCAAATTGTTTTTTCCACGCTAATTTTAATTTGTTTGGATCGACAGTGACATTAACATAACCTGTGCGCGCATTGTTGCCCAATGTCGTTGTCCAATAGGCTTTGACAGGCTCACCAAAACAAAACGATGATGAGATGCAGGCGATAACAAAAAGGGATTTATGTTTCATGATAACTTCATTCTCCACGTTGAAGTTGTCTTCATAGCACTACGTTGTTCAATCAGCAACAGTTAAATCACGGAGTTGATTGCTCGCTGATTATTAATTGAATAATTCTGGTTTAATCTTTATCATGCAATAAATTGGAATAGTAGGGATACTCATGTTCAAGCTCAGATATTGGATTTTACTTCTCGCATCACAATCGGTTTTCGCCTTAACTACACTGACTGTCTCACTCAACTCGGATAACAATCCTGGCGGATTAGGTGATGTTGGTGATCTCAGGTATGCGTTGAACACCATGAATCAACAGCTCAGTACAATACCAGATGATTACAACATTGTGTTTGCAACACCCATGTTAATTCAATTGAATGGCATGCTGCCGATTATTAATAATTCTGCCAATCCAGTGAATATTACTATTGGCAATCCAGGCTCACTGCAAACCGTTACCATTGATGGCAACAGCGGTGCATACGGTGGATTTTTCATTCCGAATGGTACGGTCACTATTCAAAATATGCGTTTTCAAAACATGACAGCGAAAGGTGGTGACGGCGGTAATGGTATGGCGGCAGGCGGCGGCGGAATGGGTGCGGGCGGCGCAATTTACACACCAACGACATTTTTAAACGGTTCAAATCCTTCAGTGATTTTGCAAAATGTCAGCATCAGTAATACCTCGGCTGTGGGCGGAGCTGGCGGCAGTTATATTGGTTCGCTTACCGGTAATGAAGGTGGCGGCGGTGGTGGCGGTTTTAGCGGTAATGGTGGTTCGATTATTGCAACAGGTATCACTGGTGGTGCCGGTGGTGGAGGATTTGGCGGCAACGGTGGTGATGTCACCTTGTCGACCGCGGATTTGCTTGGCGGTGGCGGCGGAGGAGGTGGTGGAATCGGTTCCCGTGCGACCTTGGGTGTTCTGACGAATTTAGGCAATGGCGGCGCCGATGCAAACAACGGACAAAATGGTAATGGCTATGGCCTGACTTACACAGCAGGTGCAGGCGGCGGCGGTAACACTGGCGGCAGCAATGCTGGTGGCGGTGGTGGTGGTGCGGCAATTGGCGCCGGGTTGCCAGGCGGTGGCGGCGGAGGCAGTGCGGGATCCAACGGCTTGCAGCCGCAAGGTTCGATACCACCGTTGAAAAAACCAGCACCCAAACGCAAATTAGCGGCAACCCCGTCAGGCGGTACAGGTGGCGATGGTGCAGGTGGTGGTGGCGGTGGTGTGGTCACCACATCGGCCTCGAATAGTGTGGATGGACAATCAGGCGGCGGTGGTTACGGCGGTGGTGGTGGCGGCGGCGCAGGTACGGGTGCATACGATGTGGATTATTCTGTGCAAGGCGCCGCGGGTGGAGTTGGTGGCGGCGGTGGTGGTGGCGGTGTTAATCAATCAGGCCTCACGCCTGCGACCGGCGGTAATTCCATAGGCGGTGGTGGTGGAGGTGGTGGTCCATCCAATGGTCTAAGTGCTAGTGGTGGCGTTGATGTTGGCAATTTGGGCGGTGGAGCAGGTGGTTCAGGTGCGAATAATTATGGTTCCGGATTTGGCGGCGGAGGTGGTGGTGGCGGCAGTGGTTTAGGCGGCGCTATTTTCGTAGACAGCAATTTGAATTTTACCATCGCAGCGTTGTCAGGCGGTGTGCCAACTAGTTTCGATACCACTAGCACAACAGCGATTGCAGGAACCCATGGTGCAGGCGGTCCCGGTGGAACCGATGGTTTAGATGGTTCAGCATTGGGGAATAGTATTTTCTTGCGCTCTGGCGCATCTCTTACCTTTTTAGCAAGCGATGCATCTGACTTGTTAACACTGGGCAGTCAGGTGGCGTTTAATGATGACACGACATTTGGCGGCGCTGGTTCCAGTGTGTTTGTAAAAGGCAATGGCACGGTCATTTATAATGGAACCACGGATTATCTTGGCAACATCACAGTTAACAATGCGAATTTCAAAGTGAATGGTCAAATCAATTCTGCGACCATTAATGTTTGCCGCAATGTTAGTTATAGCGCGCAACGCGGAACACTGAGTGGAACTGGCGTGATGACGGGTAATGTGTTTGCAAACTCGGGTGCGATTTCACCTGAAGCTGGAGGCACGCTGACCGTCGGCAGTTTGACCTTGAATAACGCGGCTAGCGGCTCCTTGGGCAGTCTGGTGCATATTAATATTAACGCTGGCGGTACTTCTAAAGTGGTTGTGAATGGTGCGGCTGCTTTGGCGGGTAAATTAGAAATTAGCTTGGATCCAGCGGCGACACCTGGAAGTTATATCGTATTAACGGCTGCAGGGGGAATCACAGGAACATTTTCTGCTGTTACGTTCACTGGCACGACACCGAACTACACTATCTCTTATTTGCCGGCTGGCGCACCGACATATGTGCAGTTTAATTTTACTGGCTATCCATCTTCCGTGGATATTCCTGCCACGGTGAATGGCTCAGCTATTTTAAATCCTGCCGTCGTGTGTTGCGGCCGGCCCATCATGCTTGGGCCGTTACCAGTGCCGGGCAGTGGCACTACCACTTATTCCATCACCAATCATACTGGTAGTGTGTTATGTCAAATCGGTCAAACGAAAACACAAACCTATTTGAAAATGCATGGTAATAACGGTTCATGCACGATAGTCGGTACAAAGAACGGTGTTGTTTCGAATCCTTTAACGGTAATTGCATCATGAAAAAATGGTTAGTACTGAGTTTGATGTCTATAGGTTTGGTTGGGTATGCGCATGCAGAAAATAACTGGACTGGTGTGTATGCAGGTGTGAATGCGGGCGGTATTTTTAATAGCGCTCAATTATATTCACAGCAATTGGGATTTACTAATCTGGATAATACCTGTCATGTCAGTCCTGATTTTTCCACGGTGACCTCTGGTGTGCAGTTTGGTTACTTACATCAATTTGCAAATTTAATCGCAGCTGGTGTGGAAGGCAGTTTTGGCATTAACGCGAATCAAACGACGGTATCAAGTTGTGTTAGTCAGTTTAATGCCAATGTTTATGATCGCTTCTTGTTTAGAACCCAAATGCAAACCGCTGTGAAAGCGCGTGTTGGCAGAGTGTTGTGGTGGCATCAATATCATTTATTACCATACCTTACGACTGGTGTGAGTTTGGCGAATGTAGATTTGTCATACCTGAATGAAGGTGGTGATTACTATGTGCAAAAGACCATCGCTCCCGGCTGGTTAGTTGGTGTGGGGCTGGAATGGGCTTTCATGCGGCATTGGTCGGTGCGGGCTGAATATGATTATGTGGATTATGGTAATGCTGTCAAAGTGGAATTGCCGATTGTTTATGGCTTGCAGGATGGGAATGGCAACGGGCATGTGAACCTGAGTGCGAATGTGGTGACGGCTGCGCTTACCTATTGGGTTTAAGGGTTATATGAATTTAGCAAAAATTCATGTTGTGATTAAGACCTTTATCTTTTTTACTGCATTGCTATTTGCTGTGGATTGCTCTGCGGTGCTAACGCCAATAGATCAACAAGCTATTTATCGTCGTGTGAATAGTAAAATGATTCGAGATCCAGATATTACTGCTGGTGAGAGAGTCAAGCTGGCTTGTGATAATATACCTGCGCTATTCGTTGAGGCCGCCGCTAAATCCACTATTATTCAGCCAGCGCTGGAGCGGGTGTTGGCAAGTCCTCGTGTCACTATTATCTGCACGAATCATCAACAAATTGCAGCCATGCAAAATGAATTCACGCAAGCATTAGTCAATGCAAGCAACCATCAAGTCAAGATTTATTTGTCTGCAGATAATCATGATCCGCGATTTCTGGTTCATGAGTTAATTCATGCGAATTGGTATTTGCTACACACCTCAAAACGCTGTATGCAGAAAAATAATTTATGGGCATTTTTACCATTCTACCCGGTTAATGATGCCAGGCTTGCTGAGTATAATCGTGCATTAGATGCTGGGGATAAGCGGGCGCGTGAGTTCAAGAAATTATTGGCGATGGATAAATCTGGCGGTGCTTTGAGTCTCTCAGAATCCTATCAATTGATGCAGTATCAACAAGCCGCGACAAGTTGTTTGCCATTCACGTTTTTGGTGCCAGCCACCACCACCCAGTATGGTGAAATCTGTGCTTATTTTAAGGCGCATCCAAAGGTAAATGAATTTAGTGGGTATATCATGACGAGTAACTATCATTGTCCTGTGCACTTTTCAGCGCAGGCAGGCTCAACTACATTGGTTTGTTATCTGAATGATAATTCAGAGTCTATCGCTAATTTACCCGACGATGTACAGAAGCTTGTGCAAATGGATGAGTCTAAAGACAAGTACACAAAATTAATTGAACGTGAAGCCAATACCTTGCAAGTGTTATCAGCTGCAGCGCTGGATCTATTTTATAAAGAAGTGAGCGTGTTACGCGAGCAGGAAATTCGAAAATGCGAATAATAAAAATGGTGACTGTGTTAAGGTCACCATTCCTATGTTAAGCCATTAACGACGTGCGCGTCTTGCTTGGTCTATGGTGTCAATCTCAACGTGTAATGCGGCGTATCTGCTATCATTTTTAACTTCACCCATTTCACTTACCATGCGATAGAGTGATTTTGTGCTTTCGGAGCGAGTTGCGGAGTGCTCGAATCCTCGAACGACGATTTTCAAGGTATTGGCTAGCTTGATCACCATCTCGCGCGACATGGTATCAAAATCATGTTCGCTGTAATCGCTAACGATTTTCCTGAAGAGGCTTACGCCTGTTGGTACTTTTCTGGAAAAGAATCCTATGCCTTGTTGTGACCAGCTCGGATTGTTAATTAAGCTAATGATCTGTTGCAGATCTGATTTCAATTGGATATACGAATCATCATTAGCACCTAGTCTGACTAACTGCTCAGCCAGATTATGTTTCATTAATGAATCAGCATAATTAACTGGTCGTTTTCCATTCGGTAACGGTTGGTTAATGTCAGCATGTTTTACTGCCAACACATTGATAATGGCTGGTTTGTCATGCATTATCGCCAGTTTTAATGGAGACACATTTGGGTGATGTAATAAGGCACGATGATTGCTGAGCAGCATATCCAGCATCATTACCTGGCCTTCTTTGATGACTCGGTTAAAAATGGTTTCTGCGAGTTGATTGACCTTGGCATAATGTTGTTGACAGTTACCCAATAATAAATCAGTCATTTGAATTTTATTATTGTTGATGGCATAGGTTAAAATATCGTGATAATCATCCGTGTGTTCGCCGTGGCAGCGATCTATGATTTCTTTAAGCGCGTGGCCGTTTTCTGCATTAATCGCGCACTCAATCAACATGCGTCTAGCCCAGCCTGGCTGCATAAACAGATGAGCGTGAGTAGCCAGAATTTCAGTCACCACACTTTGGTTGCCGGACTTTATCGCGTTCATTAACTCATTCAAAATGCGCTTTTTCACGGCTAGCTGATTGGCAATATTTAAGATCATATTAAATAATTTTTTACCGTTATGAATGTAGCGGCCGTTCGAAGTAGCAGTCATGTATTGCTTCAGGCTCTCCCATTGGTGATTTAATAGATTTTGTGAATTTTCTGTTTGTTTTTCTTTGAGTCCTTCAATTAAGTTGTAACTTTCATAGCTGCGTATGCCGAGTTTACGTTGTTTGTTCTCAGCGAGAATTTGCTGAATCACTTGTTCTTTGTAATGGGTTTCATTCTCAAGTGTTGAGAATAGTGATTGCAGTGACATTTCAATCACTTGATTGGTTTGGAACTGGCGTGTGTGCACGGCACTCATAGCAAAAGGCACAGCGAACATAGCAGCCAGTGTACTGCCAGTAGCCGCGGCAACGGGTAACCCTACTACTCCGCCAGTGATGCCACCTGCCACAATCCCAAATTCTGGGGAGCCTAGGCCTACACCCACTAAGTAGGCTGCGGTCCCAACAGGGGCGCCTGCCGCTATGCCAATAGCAGCTCCGCCATAAATTCCAATGGTTTTTGCGTTATCCCACCAGATGGTGCTAAATGTTGGTGCGTCGATTCTTGAGTTCATGTTGTTATACCTCTTTTTTTGTGTGTCAGGTGTGTGTTACTTCATTGACAAAAGGATAAACAACCGTATTAATTGAGTAAATTGCAATAATCGACACACATCGTTTCTAAAAGATTACTAATAGTTCATGCCGAGTATTCTGTCAGTTTGTGAAAAATTCAATTAATATGTAGGTACTTAAAGGATTCAGCATGATTCTCGATTTCAGTACAATAAAATTTATCGATCTAACGCATCCACTGACAACTCAGGTGCCGCATTGGGGTGTTGGTTGTGGATTCAAACACGAGATTGAGCTCGATTATCAAGACTGCACTGAGAACACAAAATTCCGAACTTATTCTCTTACCATGCCGGCTGGAATTGGTACGCATATTGACGCGCCGCGGCACTGTATTCCTGATGCGCTGGCGATTGATCAACTTCCCTTGGCTGCGTTAATCGTTCCTTGTTGTATGTTGGATGTTTCTGCTCGCGCGCATGAAACATTCTTGCTGAGTGTGGAGGATCTTATGCAATTTGAAAATCAGCACGGCATTATTCCTGCGAAGAGCTTATTCATCGTTTATACCGGTTGGGAACGTCATTGGCATCAACCAAAGCAATATCGCAATGATTTGCGCTACCCAAGTGTTTCAGTCGAGGCGGCGGGATATTTATTAAAGCGCGGCATCGTTGGTTTAGGTATTGATACTCTTTCACCTGATGCTGGCAATTCAGGATTCCCGGTGCATCAGTTACTGTTAAGTGCTGGCGTATATTTGATTGAGAATGTTGCAAATGCCGCCGCCTTGCACGCAACAGGTGATGTGGTGATGACGCTTCCTGTCTCTATTCAAGATGGAACGGAAGCGCCGGTGCGAATGGTTGGCATACAAAGACAGCCATCGTCTTAACCTTTGGTGGGAGATCCAAATGGGGATGGTGTGTTTTTTTGTGGTGATTGTACGTGCGGACGATTGGCTTCTAAATATTTCTTCAAGTTGCTAGTAAGGTAAAATGCGTTGAAATGCGGATCTTTCATTGCGCAAAATGACATTTTATTGATGAGATAGACAATGCAGAAAGTAGAGGCTTCAGTGTGACTGCCGTCATGTTTTGCTTTATATGAATTGAATTGTTCGATAAGCTTGTTTGTGAGGTCGTGAAAGTTATTTTGTGCGTTATTATGACTAACAACGCTGGCTAACTGCATACTTGTTTCCAGTAAAGCACGTTCCGGACTGTCGCCTCTGGCCTCTAAGGCTTTTAGGCAATTATGCGCATCCACATCAGTGGGGGCTTTGCTGAAAGAGAGAGGTGGCAGTGGCTTTTCGCCGGCAACCTGGTTGTTAGGCGCAGCTACTGCGTCTTCTTCTCCTCCAAAACTCCAAACCAATTTTCTTCTGGCTGACTGACCACGATCAAACATAATTTATTCTCAGTATTATTTAGATTTCGGCGAGTATATCAGATATTAATCATTTATTGTGCAACAATCTTAAGTATGTTAGTCTATTGCTCACATAGAATCCAGTAAATGCATCATAAATAGGCATAAAAAAATAAAAAAAACACGAGGCAGGGTTAGTATGTTCAGTCAAAATCCTACAAAAGGTATTGATAGTTATAACAATAATAATGCAGAGAATCAGTCGCCAGATTGTGATGTACCTCATCAGGGGTATATGACTAAGGCTGATTTTCAGGCCTATTTATTGAGCCGCGGTCAGCAAATCGCCTTGACCACTGCCAGCAATACGATGGGCCCTATCCAGCCTCAGACCCTCGCCAAGAGCCCAAATCTGGGTCGTGCCAACTGGTTGTCGGGGATGAAAGTAGAGTATTTTGCGCCGGCCGTAACCCAGGATAAATTATCCTATTTCTCAGCTCTGTCTGTGCCTGAGGTGAAAGGATTGTCCTATCTTTCTGCTCGCCCTGAAGCAGGCGTGACAGGTGAATACGCTGCCAGCTTCGCTGAAGTCACACAGGCACCCTTGCCGCTCAGTGCGGTTGAGGCACGTGAGTCTGCAATCAGTGCTGAACAGAGTCGTCTGCGCGCCTTGCATGATGCGGCAGTGAAAGCACACAACGACAGAATTAATCAAATCTTATTAGAAAATGGTTTTATTAATCGCGTAGATATCACCAGGGGGATTACTGCAAGTGTCGCTGTGTTTGAATATATCGGTGATGATACAGATATTCATGCTATAGCAAAATTCGGTTTCGTCTTGGTGAAGATACCGCCTTATGTCGCAGCTCCCACCGCTATTAATGTGGTTGATCGCTCTGATGTAGAGTTACATGAAGCAGCAGGTGAGTATGTGCGCCTTGTCATGCCAGAAAAATCTTACCCGCAGCTTCATGCTGAATCGACGTATCAAAACGAATTCAACATTATCTCCCAGTTGAATTCACCCGCGATCACTGGGGGTAGACTGAAATTATTAAGTAGAGTTTTTGGCGGCGAACAAATCATTCTGAACAGCCCAATATTTTATGATGAGGCTGAATTTCTTCGCATTTATACCAATATTCAAAAAGGCAGACATCGCAATTTATTCTCAAGCTCAGATTCCGTTGAGGGTGATTCCAGTGAAGAAGTGTTAGGCGAAACCGCAAAAATCTCGGCAATTGAAAACTTATTACAGAATAGTTTCACAAATCTCGCCTGTCGTATGCGTATGCTTGACTGCACGAAAGAAGACCCTATCCATATCATGCGCGCTTCATTTTCTTCCTTAATGGATGAAATGAACGAATTGCATAATCGAGGCATCATGCATGGAGATATGGCCACTAGGAATGTGGTGTCAATCGTGGATTACTCGGCGGTATGGGTTGATTATGGTGTGGCTGATCGAATTAATAAAATCAGCGGTAACGCAGTTGCAAATGTAAAATATTTGCAGACATCCATGATGCACAACATAGAAGCGTTGAGAGAAGATCATCTCATCAGTGTCATTACCGATTATATTTCATTCCAAAAAACAATATTGCAAGCGATTGCTGATTTCATGCATGCAGAGTTTTATAAGCTCATCGTTGCTGGTCTGCCAAATGCGCCTAAAATTCCGACGATCGAATTTTTATTGAATTTTACGGATCGTCAGATCATGGATAATGCAAAAAAGAATTTAAAAGCCGTCGCTGAGTCATTAGCGCAACGAGGCGAAAGGCGCGGTTCTCTGGCATTGAAAATGATAGCGATATTTGAGCCGTTTATTGACCATGATTACAATAACAAGCTGACTTTTATTGAGTTGCAAAAAGCAAATACGGATTGTTTCTATCGTTGTGTGATTAGTGCTTATACCAGGCAGTCTCGTTCTCAAACTTTGGAGCGAGTCTCTGCGTATTATAGTCGCGTCGAAGCTAGTGACGCCGCTCCAGCAGCTGCGCCTGCCTCGCGACCAGAGATTCCGCGTAGAAATACAGCGGAGAAAGCTGGATTTTTCTCGAACCGCAGCAGATCAAATAGCGTGCCTAATCCTAACAGGACTAATGCGCCTGGTCGTAAGCAATAGTGACAACTAGGAAAGTAAGCCAAATCCCAGTATGGAGAGATAAATGCCTATCCATACTGAAATATAAGCGGTGAATCTCAGTAAAATTCTGGTGATGAATCGGTCTTTTGCAATGAGCTTGTTATAGTTCAGCTGATAGTAGATGGAGCTGGCCAGCATCAGGGCGCCGACAGTGGTGACAGCAATAGGGTTTAGCGTTAATAAGTATTCATGTAATTCAATTAGCATTTTTTCTCATCTCTGTAGATGGATCAGGTGGCGATATGTTGCCTGATTTTGCCAGCCTCACACAAACTATTTTTTAACAGATCATTTACAGACTTGCTTGCTAAAGCTTAATGCTGAATGATTTTCCTGTGCTTGGATCTTGTGTTCCTGTAAAACCTGGATTAGTTCGGCGCTAATAACTTTTGCAATTTCCTCGCCCGCAATCACTAATTTTTTTTGGTCATCGAAAAATTGGGTTTCGTTCAATTTGGTGAGAATATCTTGTAACTCTGGATGAGTGGTTAATGAATTCGCCAGGGTACGTAATGTGGTTAAGCGATTTGGTGAACGTAAAGCTTCTAATTCATCGCAGATGACTTTTTCATACGCTTCAACATAGTTTGTGGTTAATGAATGGCGTTGCTTCTGGTTGATCTCTTTGTTTTTTAGTAGCTTTGTGAATGAGTCTATAATCAAAGAAAGCGGGTCAATTTTTCTGAGCGTTGCAGGTGAGCCAAAAGAGGCTTGCAAGAGATACGCAACTGATGGCTTGGATAAATTAGGGCTGTTAAGTGCTATGTCAATTTGACCCCTAGAATGGCGTGTTGATTTGTTATTCGCATCCTGAATGGTTGGTATGACCTTCATCGTACCGCTATCTTCTGCATCTATTGTTTCACTGCTCATGCGGCGTAATAACTTGGTCTGCGTACTTTCACTTTCAATTTGATATGCTGGGGCTGATTTTAATATGATGTGTAACTGGTCTAACAGTTCGTATGAAATCATGCGACCCAGTTCAGGAATGTTCGTGATTTGGCTGCCACTTTTTTGGAAAATAGTGTGTAGCTCCTTGTGGTTTTCCAGCAAGTAGGTATCTATCTTTGCTTTTGTGTCGTTATCTAAATCGCTATAAGCTTTCCGAACCGCTTTGAAATCACTCAAGAACTTTGTTGCATTTGAAACCGAATTTCGTTTGGATGAGATATTTTGAAGTTTTTCGATTGCATTAAGCATGTCAGTGACGGGTGTTTGTCTTTGCATATATATTCCTTGAATTATTATTTTATTTTTTATTGAGCTTGTCTATAACCATGGCTTGCAAACGTGCATGAAAACTCAGAAACCATCGCCACAAGACAAGGGTGATAATAGTGATGACGATCATGACAAAAAACAATAAGTCTATGGGTGGTAGAACGCTTGCGCTTAAGCTAATAATCATCAAGATGATAAACTGCATGGCAATCACCGGTACCATCTCAGACAGTGTACGGCGTTTTTGCATATCATACTCGCCGGCGTTGTTGGGTTTGATGGCTATTTCAGAAAGCAAGACACCTAAACTTTTTAATTTAAAATAAATCGCAATCAAGAAAGGAAGTGAGATGATAAGTGAAAGCCCCCAAATAGACGCATCTTCGACATCGGGGTTAGGCATAAACGAAAAGTTGAATGACACCGCATGTGCAAGATAAGAGCCAACACTAAAGATAGCCGTGATCATCGCCAGATTAATGGCTATGCTCAGTAAATGCTGTTTCAAAGCTGTTTTGAGTTCATCTGGTTCATGATTGGTTTGCATGTCTTGCAGCCAATGCGTGTATGAATCAAATAACTGAACAAGCCCATTAGGTGTTCTCTTTGATAGATACTTTGTGATTGGGTCTGCAAACTTGATTAAGTACGGGGTTAAAAAGGTGGTGATCGTCGATACGGCGACGATGATTGGATATAAGTAATCACTCATTACATGCAAGGATATGCCCAGCGAGGCGATGATAAATGAAAACTCACCGATCTGTGCCAAACCCATGCCGACACGCATGGAGGTGCGTCCATCTTTTCCGGTCAGGAAGACGCTCATGCTGCAGATGAATACTTTGCCTAACACAAGCGTCATGGTAATAAACGTAATAGGTATGATGTAATCCCAAATAATTTTAGGATCCACCAGTAAACCGATTGAAACAAAAAATATGGCACTAAACATGTTAGCTAATGGTGAGATGATTTTGCGTATGTGTTTTATCTCTTCCGATTCAGCCATAATGGCGCCAATTAAAAATGAACCTAAAGCAATGCTATAACCTAATTTGGTGACTAACAGCGAAAAGCCGAAACATAAACCCAACACTGTAATTAGTAGTATTTCTTTACTTTTGAATTTGGCGACAAAAGTGAGTAGGTTGGGTACGATTAGAATCCCAGCGATCAGTGAGACCACAATAAAAATCATTAATTTGCCTAGCATTGCTGCAATATCAATAATATGAATGGAATTGCCAATCGCAACACTGGAAAGAATGGCTAAGATGGCGATTGCTAATATGTCTTCGACAATGAGCACACCGAATATCAACTGTGCGAAATGCTCTTTTTTCATTTTTAAGTCATTTAAGACTTTAATGATGATGGTGGTGGAGGAGATGGCCAACATCGCGCCCAGAAAAACGGAATCGGTACGTGACCAGCCAAAGGCTTGTCCTAGTTCGTAACCTGCCATGATCATAAACATGATTTCAGCAGCGGCGGTCACTAGGGCTGTCATGCCAACATGCAGCAATCGCTTGATGCTGAATTCCAAACCTAAAGAAAACATTAAGAAGACGACGCCTAATTCTGCCAGCGTGTTAATGGTGTTTTCATCGTTGATAAATGAAAACGGCGGTGTATGACGACCGATGATGAGGCCTGCAAGAATATAGCCAAGCACGACTGGTTGTTTGAGGATTTTGAAAATGATGGTCACAATGCCTGCAACCAGCATCACAATGGCCAAGTCTTGTAAAAATGTTGCGATATGCATAGACACCAAATCCGTTTAGTTCAGATAGTTTAACCTCATTCTGGAAATCAGCATAGAGGACAGTTATGATCTCTGACGCTGTTAAATAAACTTAAAGGAATAACTATGACAAAACACGCTTTAGCAGTTTCGCTTGCGCTGTCTTTGTTGGGTACATCAGCTTTTGCTAATGACTGTCTCGACAATATCAGTGCGCATTTCACTGGTAATCAATTAATGTTGCCATCCTGTCAGCTGAATGATGATGACATGGTGAAAGTGGTAGACTTCATCCAGAAAAACCCCAGCGTAAGAGAATTATATATTTACGATAACAATATCGGTGATCTAGGTGTTTCACTGTTAAAAGACACAAATCTTACCTGGATAGATGCATCAAATAATAAGATAGGTGCATGGGGCACATCGGTACTGGCTCAATTGCCTTATATTGAAATGCTGGCTTTAGATAACAATAACATCGGTGATTTTGGCGCGCAGGCACTCGCTAAAAACGAAACTATTACGCAGTTATTCATCGGTAATAATAATATTACTGGTGAAGGTATTAGCGCTATTGCAAAACACCCTGCAGTGTGGAACCTAAGTATTGAAGGCAATAAACTCGATAAAACCGCTATTACAGCACTGGCGAACAATAAATTGATTCGTTGGTTGTGGGTGAGAGATAGCAACATCAATTCAACGGATGCCGTTGCATTAGTGTCACGCATGAAGTCGCTGACTAATCTTGATATTTCTGATAACCCAATTGGAAATGCAGGCGCGATTGCGGTTGCCGCAAATCCCAATATCAGCAGTGTTGTGGCAGAAGGTTGTTCTATTGGTAATGATGGTGCCATTGCACTCGCTAAAGCGCCAAAACTTTATACGTTGGATCTTGCGCGGAATCATGTTGGTGATGAAGGTGCATCCGTGTTGGCCAAAACGAAAATCAAAGAGATTGATTTGTCAGATGACTCTGTTGGTGATGCTGGCGCTAGTGCGTTTGCCGATAGCAAAATTGACTCGCTTGGGTTAGATCATGATTTGGTTGGTGATGCTGGAGCTATTGCGCTAGCAAAGAATACGTCATTAGTGGCTTTGTATGTTCGCTTTAACCATATCGGTGAGGCAGGTCTCGCTGCGTTGGCAAAGAGTGCAATTCAAGGGGTGTATACAGATGGCAACGTTCCGGAACAAAGAAAGAAAACGAAAGAAGTGCATAATCCTAAAATGAAGTACCGCGTATTTCGTGCTTAAACACTAGGCTATTTGAACATTCAACCCGCTTTCGCTGAGGCTAAGGCGGGTTTTCATGTCAGCTAATGTGTCCCTCACCCTGTTCCTCTCTCGTGTCACCCGAATATACCGTCGTCGCCGCATTACCCGAATACGCCCGTCATCGCCGCATCACCCGAATATGCCGTCATCGCCGCGTCACCCGAATATGCCGTCGTCGCCGCGTCACCCGAATACGCCGTGGTCGCCACGTCACCCGAATACGCCCGTCGTCGCCACGTCACCCGAATACGCCGTCGTCCCCGCGTCACCCGAATACGCCGTCGTCGCCACGTCACCCAAATACGCCCGTCGTCCCCGCATGCTTTTAGCGGGGATCTGTTCGTGTAACTGAGCAAAACTCCCTTCGAGCTATTGCACGGTTGCACGAACAGATCCCCGCTAAAAGCATGCGGGGACGACGGGCGTATTTGGGTGATGCGTGAACGACGAGCGTATTCGGGTGACACGAGAGAGGAGCAGGGTGGGGGAGAATGCAATTTAAACATCTCAAGATGCGAAAATTTACAGTGCTTCACGTGAACGTCTGCAGCCAACAACACCCTAAGTTAACCCTGTTGCAATAAGTGTTGCAGCATTAAATTCTATACTGCAACACACTATACCGATAAGGCGACTTTACTTGATAGCGCTTGTAAACTGATACGCCGCTATTTTATTTCCATTGTTGATATAAAGCATATTACCAGTCACCGCGAGCTCACCGCTAAGCTTTGCTTCCCAGACCAGTTTACCAGTCATTCGATTGAAGGCTAACGTTTCCTCCGCTTTGTAAGGCGCATCCATCCAACCGGAAACAAATAAAAGATTGTCTGTCGCCAACATGCTGGAGATGCGATTATTGACTGCAGACCATGCCCAGGTTTGTTCGCCATGTTTCATGTCATAACAATTTAAGCTATCAGTGGTTGCAAGGTAAAAATAATCTGGCGTCACTACCGGTTGTAACGAGGGTGATTTAACCACTTTGGTAGCAAATACCGGCAGGCCGTTACTCATGTTATAGGCCACCATGTTGACATTATTATTTTCTACAGGAGAAAAGGTAATCACTGTATTGGAGCTGACATCGTAAGCTGGAACCAAATTATCACTTGGTAAGAGTGTCGTGTCTTTGTCGTAGCGTAAGTAATATCCGCTTTCATTACCTGTATTTTTGTCTACCGCAAAGGTTTCTCTGTCAGAAACTTTCATCAGATAATCTTTAGTGACTGACACATTCAAATTGGTTGAATTCAATGCGTGTGATCGCCATTCTTGCTGGCCGGTTTGTGCATTAAAGCTATAAAAATATAATACTGAAGACAGATAAACGTGATTTCCATCTACCGCTGGTGCTTGTTGATAGGAGGCGTTGTTAAAGCTGGTATCACTAATATTTTGTGCGAATAGCAAGTGAGCGTCTTTGGTTTGATAAGCATTCAATGTTAATGATGCGTTATCACCAGTGAGAAAATAAATCGTTGCATTGGCAAGAGTAAGGTGAGTGTTTGCTTTTGCATTGACAGGCGTTTGCCAAATCACAGCGCCGGTTGTCGGGTTTAGTTTTAATAAAAAGGTGTCGTTGGCTGAATGATTAACATTAATTACGTAAGCGGCTTGGTCATCTGCCACGATATTTGAATATGTGCCACCTGTGAGTGACCAGCTATTTTTAATGCTTGAGTCATCAACCGTCACGTTGGCAGCGTAACTGTTTCTTGCGGCGCTACCGAGTGTAGTTGACCATGGTTGTGTCGTGTCAGCAAACGCTGGGAGAGTCATCGCTGCCAGTAAGGTTGCGGAGATCAGTGAGATTTTTTGCATGTGAAATTGCCCTGAATTTTATTGTTATTTGCAGCATTTATATCATGGATTGCACCATGATGCGACTCGCTGGATGAGAACAAACGGGTGATTCAGGTCGCCTTTGGATATCAGCTGCTAACATATTGATCGCATGAGCTAATCTGAGACTGCTCAGCCACTAAATCTTGGAAACTTGAGCTATACTTATAAGAAATAATAAGCATAAAGGAGGTAAGTAGATGCAATCGCCAGCCTTTAAAATAAGGGTCATCGTTTCAGCGTGTACTGTCTGTCTCTTAACGATGACGGCAGTTACCGCTTCAGCAAAAGCCGTGATATTTGCAAATCGTCAACTTTGCAGTTGCCCTGCTGAAGGTCCAGCAGACTGTACTAACATGGCGAAATACCAGGCATCCACGATCACATGCGACTGGAGCAAATGGGTAGCAGGTCAAGATAGTAACGCGCAAATAACATTTAATGGCAAGCAGACAGTACACGGCGATTGTAACTTCACCGGCCCTGATGCGATCTTGATGATCACAGGCAAGAAGCATGCGGATGTGGAAGGTGTGTCTTCGCTGCCGGGAGCTAAATTCGCCTTCGATATTAAATATCAAGATGACGGTTCAACTACAGATGATAATCAAAATATTTTAATTTATTTAACCAATAGTAATAATCCAAGTAATCAGGACAAGCTTGTTTGTAAATTCACGACAGCAGCGGCTCCTCCTGCCGTGAAATAATAAGAATTCAGACATTAAGCAATAAATCACTAAACAAGTTTGCGACAACTTGGTTCATAGGGGTCTGTATCAATTAGTATTATGTTTGGCTTTTTAGCGAAAAGGGCGACTGTGTTAAGTTTTGCTTGATCAGCTTGTTCTATCAATACAACAGCATTGTCAGCATCAAACAAGTAACTCAAATGATTAATTTTTCCAGCAGCCTGCTTGCGCAGTAACTTGGAAAATAAAATCGGACTATTTGATTTTAGAAGTGCTGAGTTCACCCAATCACGCGTAATCACCGCAGGAAACATGCCTGCTAAGGTTTCTAGCTGTGTGACGTGATGATTATCAATGGCTAATTGCGATAATTCCAGAATGTTTGCAGATGATAGTGAATTTTTTTGTCTGCTTAATGCAGCAGTAAATATCGCTGGTGTGTGCGCTTCTTTTGCTAGTTGCATGCTCAGAAATGCATAGCTGCTTAGTAGAGTGGTCTGTGAGTCACTATGGTCAGTTGCTTTCATCTGTACGGGGGTAGAGGTGTTGCGTTTCGTGTTAACAGTGCCTAATGCAGCTGCACCGGCTATTGATGGAATTAATATCGCATAAGTTAATCTGCTGCGGCTCATGGAACCTCCAAGTGATGTCATTATTTTTTTAAGTCTATATCATTAGCCTGTTCATCAGGCAAGAAAAGTGAGTGTGAACAAGATAAAATTGTTAAGTATGTCTCATCAAGTTCAAGCATTGATCAGGTATGGGTTTAACATTGTAATTGGCTGGACGACTGAGTTAGTATCCGCTGTCTTATAAAAAATACATTAAAAAATGAGGTTTGCAAATGCAATTCTTTCTGATCACTTTAGACTATAAATATATCGCGATTGATATCAACGATGAAATGACCATGCAGGATTTTCAAAATGCAATTACGAGCAAGTTCGCCGGAAAGGTAACCATCGTTTATGGCGACAAAATTGTGTTCGATGGCTCTGAAAATTGCAAAGCATTTTTAACGGCGAATGAATTCGATAAGGGCCTGATTGTGCTGATGTGGGAGCCTGGTACTGATCCATTGCCATGCCGCGTAACGATGAGATATGCCAAGGATAAATGCGCAATCACTAACGAACAAATCAAAACAACCTTCACCAATATTCCAGGTATGTTTGACAATCCAAAGTTAGAGCTGCCCACCAAGGTAATGGATGAATTATTTCATTTATTTAAAGCTCCCGCACCAGTATCTAACGCGCAAATGAAGCAAAAGAAACTTAAATCCACTATGCAGGCTGTCAGAGACCACAATCGTGCATTCAGAGAGAATGCATTAGCGGAAGAACCCAGAGAGCATGAGCGTAAGGTGTCTGGAAGATCGCTATAAAACCACTAAGTAGAGGTTGAGTGTTATTCAGTAAAAGGTCAATTCATTACACCACCAGATGACTTGCCGCGTTGATGCAACCATGGTGGGATGCGGGTTTTCAAATTCATATGCATTCAAATGGCAATGGCGGTAATCGTTCTACCATGAATGCGCTGCATGCGTTAATGCAGGAAAAGCCCAGATTCGACCATCGTTTTTCGATCGAGCATTACGGCATTTCTACACCAGCCATGGCGCGTGAAGTGAAACAGTTAGGTGCGGTTGTCAGTGTTAATCCAACGTATTTATATGCGCGTGCTGAATTGAATGCGCCGTTTACTTGATTGGTGAAGATACAAAAGTCGGCAGTATCACGTTGGGCAAATTAGCCGATTTCACCATTCTGGAGGCAGACCCTTACACAACAGCGAAAGAAAAAATTAAAGACATTCCCATTTGGGGAACAGTCGTTGGCGGTAAGCCTTATGCCGCTAATGATTATCGGGACTAAACTCGCATGCCGGCTATTGGGCTGGCATGCGATGATACCTCCCTCAGGGCTTCATTTATCGAGCTACATTCAGTATAATTTCCGCAACTATTAGACCCATAATAACAATAAGATAGAGGTCATGTGTGACTCCTTTAGAGCAATTAAATCAATTAAAATCATGGCAATGGATTCGGCGTTGGCAGCTTAAAAAGGCGGTGAGAGCTGAATTGGCAAACCAGCCTGCACTGTTGCAGGCGTGGTTGCCGCAGCTGGAACAATCCTTTAGCAGCGCTGAGATAGGCGAATTGGTGCCGTATGACGAGGTGCCCAGCGGCGCAATCAGTCGTATGGTTTATCACCATCAGCAGTCTCAGGGTAAATTAAACGCCATGAGTTCGTTCAGGAAGTTATTCAATCGAAAGGAGCAGGCTTCGCATCAGCAAGCGCTAAATGCTTTTTTCAATCGAATGACAGCAGGATTGTCGAACCCAAACACCTCTAGTCAGGATGAGCTGTTATTCGCCGCTGGGCTCAATCAATATGCTATTGCTGACATTATGCGGGTATTGCAAGCGGGTAAGACAGAGTCACCCGTATATTGTGCGATACGTAAAATGAAAGTGAATGGTTTGCAAAATCTGCAGCAAGCTCTGCATCTAGTGGAAACGCCGCTGGTTGAGCAATTATACCATTTCGTACTCACTCCCAACGCGTTAGCAGACGAAAACATCACACGTTTATTCAAAGATCAAAAACTTGTTAACAGACTTTTTCGTCAAATCATGCGGGATTTAAAACATACAGGGAATGATGCAGCTAAATTAGCAAAAATTTGTTTTGCGCTTAGGTTTTTTAGAGCAGAAGACATTGCCAATGCGCTGGATGCGATAGCAAACGCATCTGCACGACCATTGCGTGTACTGAATGAGTTAAGCAAGCTTGATCAAAGATGCATGCCGCCTGACGTCGCAGCCGTCATCAGGAATAAAATGGAAAAGACTCAAGCTGAAATGATAGCCGCTGTTCAAGCGGGTGATGCAAGAGCAGTCTTAAAGCTTTCTGACGCTGAATTCTTGCTTGAGCCTGCAGTTCAAGAGTTAGAGAGACGTATTCAAATAGAGTTAACAGCGAACGAAACTTGTCAGCTCCTAGATGTGCTAAATCTTTTTGATAGGTCAGTCATTCAACGTGTCTTATCAGCAAATCAATTTGCAGGATACCGCAGTCTAGTTTCGCAGGTGAATGCACATCTGAATTTTACCGTATACAACAGAGTTGCTGGCGTGATTCATGAGCTAGAGAAGAGCTTGGCAAATCAGTTATATGAAAGTGCTAATCCACATTTGGCCTGGGTGCTCGATGATGAAATCCCCTTCAACAGATTCGTGCAACGTGTGATGCGGGTATTAAATGATCCGGACTGCAATGATGAAGCATTAATAGCAGCATGTCGTGCGCTAGGTTTTCTGAGTGCTCTGGATGTCAGTCAGGTCTTCAGTCATATAGAAATCGACTCAAGACCCTGTTCTAGATTATTGGGACGGCTAAGCACACTAACACGCACGCACATTCCGGTTCATGTTGTAGCAGTTATCAACTCAAAACTGTTAGTTGCCGAGCAAAAGATGGTAACAGCGATTGAGCGGTGTCATGTCAGCGCAGTGAAGGACTTATTGCAAGCAAATATAGGTAATCGACCGTCTGTGATTAAGGCACTGCAACAACAAGTCCAAGCGTTAGGTGGGCGCATGTTAACACAATTTATCAGCTTATTAGATCAGTTTAATATCCGTGTTATTCATGGTGTCTTGGCCGCTAATCATTACGCGGGCTATCGCAAGCTCGTCAGTGGCTTTCACGATGATGAGCTGAGAAGGCGAGCCAGACGGGTGAATAACGTCTGCGATCATATTAGCGAGCAAACTAAAAGTGAATTGCTGCAATCTATTCGAACCAATAATCATGCAGACATTCACTATAAACTCTCTCATGGATTGGCGCTGGGTTTTAAGGTTATGCTTAATGCGAGCTCTCATCCGGAGACTACCAAGTTGTTGCTCGATCACTTAAGCAAGACAGTCGAGCTGAAGCTGCTCATGCGATGCATGCTCAACAAAAACGATGTGGAAAATATTGATTTTCTTTTTCAGCAGATGTCACCAACGACTAATCAAATCTATGAATGGCTTTTTCAAGCCCACGCAGCAAATGCTTGCCAAGCAGTATTAGCGTATTTACTGACACGATTAACTACGAAGGATATATTCAGGCTCATTCGTGCTTTAAATGATGAGGGCACTGATCATGCAACTGAATTACTTTTACAAGTACTGACATTCATGGCGAACCGACCTGAGGTCAATAGAGATGCGTTGTTGCAGTGTCTTAACTGCGTGAATGAGCGAACCATTAGTGATTTTCTGCTAACTATCAATTTGCCATTATTTATTGATATAGCAAATGCCGCAAACGGTCTGCATGCTAATGTGAAAAACGCGCTGAGATGTGTGACTGGTGTTGTCGTTGAAAAGCATTGCACGAATCAAGAAGAAGCAGAGGCGTTACTCAACAATATTCCACTGGATTGTATAGGCGCTACTACTTCGCTACGTAAATTTCCAATCGCTTACTCTAAGAAGGCATTAACCTTTGCGACAAAGCTAGATCGTCAACGGGCAGTATTCGAACGGCCAAGTCTCGATTGTTATGGCAATCAACATCTTTTGGTAAACTGTCTCAAAGAGTTAGATAGCAATGCGCCCAAGAATTGGGAGTGGATACATGATAGAATGACACCTGAAGTCGACGTGACATGGAAAGACAAGATTAACGATTGTATTTTCGTTACGAAAGAATCGAAAAACCCGAAAAACTCTATCTTTACTCGCATCAGGAGTGGATTGAGAAACGAGAGCCTTAGAACTGCCGCAGAATGCGTTGCGCCTATGCCTGTGCCACCCACCAAAAAGAAACCATGGTTGAGAGTAAGATTTGCAGATGAGGATATTGATAAGTCAACGAAATCCCAATCTACTCGTTTAAAATAGCAGATGAAGCATTTGTGCCGGCGGTCAATGAGCGATCGTTCTCAACTGGACAAACATACTCTAGAATCGCAACCGCAATGTCATCTTGTTCTTGCATATCATATGCGATGTAGTTACCAGCGTGAAATCTTTTCCACCAATCAGTCACTTACCTTTTTAAATGATACCAGTTTCGTGCAGGATGTGTTCGTTGATCCCTGGTTGTGGCGCGCGCGGAAATAACAAGTAAATCGATATCACTATATTTTTGCAGTCCGCCTAGCATGGCAGAACCGTAAAGGTAAACGCCAAGTAAGTCTTGCCCCAAAACGTTATTGAGCAATTTGAGGCATTCGTCAACTTGCTGCTGGTAGAAGTTGTCTGGTATTTCCATCTTGTTGCAATATTCCTGGTTTGTCGGGAATTTGTGGGTCTGATGTGGCATCTACTCTCAAGGTTACATGCATTGATTATCATGGAACAGTTAGGTTATTATTTTTTACCCTCGTTTGGAATCGCTACATGACAAACCTACTGATTATTATCACTGTCTTCGTGATGGATCTATTGACTGGCATGGAGCTTGATATTTTTGTACCGAGTTTTCCCGAGCTGCAAAGCCAGTTTCATCTGTCGCCAGCATGGGTAGAGGCGTTGTTGTCGGCGAATTTTGTCGGCTATTGTCTTGGCCTGATTTTCTTGGGCGATTTATCTGACCGATACGGAAATAAACCAATTATCCTGCTTGGCTTGCTAATATTTATCTTGGGCACGATGTTGTGTTTATTGCCATATGGTTATGACACTCTTTTAGTTGGACGCTTTTTGCAGGGCTTGGGTATTGCTGCTCCTGCGATACTGAGTTTTGTCATTATTGCAGATAATTATCAACTCAAAGAACAACAAGTTTTAATGGCGATGATGAATGGCTCCTACAATATCGCGGCAGGAATTGCCCCTGTTATTGGTAGCTACATTACATTGTATTTTCATTGGCAAGGTAATTTTGTTTTTCTATTCGCGTTCGGTTTAATTATTTTCTTGATGACTTTACTGTTTATTCCCGCTGCTAATCATGCAAAACATCATGAAACATTAGCGCTGCGTGGCTTGAACGGCTACATTACTATTTTCCAATCTAAACCTTTAGTGTTATTAATGCTGAATTTACTATTGGTCTTTGTCCCTTACTGGATATTCATTGGCATGACGCCCTTGTTATATATGAAAGACCTTGGTGTTAGTCTCGCTCACTTTGGTTATTATCAAGGTGTTTTATCTATCGTGTTTGCACTAGGCAGTATACTGTTTGGGTTCATACTCAACCGCCACACAGGGCATCAACTTAGTCTATTGAGATGGGGCATGCGAGTGTTAGTGCTGAGTTTGATGATGTTGTCAGTCATCACGCTGCTTGATGTGAATAATGCGTTAATGATTACCTTGGGCTTCTTGCCATTTATTATTGGGCAAATCATTCCATCAAATATTCTATACCCGCTATGTTTGAATTTGATTCCTGACACGAAGGGGCGAGTCTCGGCAATCATACAAGGGGCGCGTCTCATTTTAACGGCCATGGCATTACAAATTGCTGGGTATTTCTATGTGGGTTCATTTAGAAGTATCGGGATAATACTGAGTATCGTGATATTGGCAGCGATTATCAGTTTGTTTTATGTGATGAAAAATAAAGAACTGATGATATATAGCGAAAAAAAGTAGTAGAGTTTAGCGCTTAACGACTGAGAATTATGTGGTAACTGTAAGCAATTCAAGGGGATACGTTTGACTTAATTTAACAACCACAAAAATATAATATAATAGAATTATGTCATTATCTCCAGGTTTTAAGCCTAAATTAGTTGTTGGTGCGGCGACGTTATTTATGGCGGTCGTTCTGGTGACGATCGTTACACTGATGATATTATTTGCTGCCAATTATTCTATCATGATGTCTAAATCAGTCACGAACATAAAGCGTAGCGCTAGTGCAACAGAGGCTGCGCAAGCGGGTATTGAATTTGGGATAGCGTATATCACTACCAATTCCAGCACGGTACTCGCAAATCCTGTTGGCGGATATGTAAATTACGGTTCATCAGATTCAAATCTTACTAATGTTACGCTAACGAATAGTTCGAAATATTCAGTTGTTTTCACAAATCCTATTGCCAATAATTATCAGTTAATTAAAATCACGTCAACAGGTGTGAATGATGATGGAACTTCTTCAAAGGTTATAAGCCAGTTGATTTATGCTGGTGTCTCTTCACTCAATGCTGCGCTCACTACTCAAGGTAATTTGGTCACTAGTGGCAACGTAACGATACCAGGTGCTAATGGCGTTCACGTTGGCGGTAAAGTCACTCAAAGCGGTAATGTTAATATTGGCAGTATCATTCAAAATGATACAAATTTAAAAAATATGACCTCATCAGCATTATTTTCGAGTATCTTTGGTGTGACGATGGCTCAAATGCAATCACAGAGTACGGTATACAATACTACTAGCGGCCTGAATTATTCAGGATTGACAGGAAAGAACTATATTAATACTAGTGTTGTAGTTTCTGGTAATTACACAATAGGCACTGCAGCAAACCCGGTTTTGCTAATCATAAACGGCAATCTGATAGCGTCTGGCACGATGACAATTTACGGTGTGGTATATGTAACAGGGTCTACTACCATGTCTGGTAATGTCAATTTTAACGGTGGGCTGATTTCGCAAGGAGCTGTAACGATGTCAGGTTCTGTAGGTGCTTATAGTGCTTCAATTGTTGGAAAGTATACCAGTCAATCATATGCGAAAATTCCTGGAAGCTGGAAGGATTTTTAAGTGCTAATATCTTTCGCCTGGATGAATAGGATATATATTCATACACAATCGCATGTTATATCTGATCTCATTAGGCATAAATCAAGCATAGCGATAAGTACACATATTTACATTACATTTTGATGCGATCCTGTCTTGGTTGCTGGTGAGGAAAAGTGGCAGCGAAGTGTTTAGCTTAGTCTTGGAGGTGATCGTTACCAATGTGTGAATCATGCAGTAATAATAGCAATGCATACGCAGGTCTGAATGATAAGAAAATCATGATCCCGTAACTTAGATAGCGTTCAGCTATAGCAGCATACGCGCAATGCAGGAACGTGGCGACTCGCTGACTACTGATGTCATTGAGAAATAGCCTGTATTTTAAATATAAAGGTTAGTTTGTGTGTGCTATTATTCAATAACAAATCAATAAGGAGCTATCAGTGAATCGTAAATGGATTTATTTAATTATCTGGATTATCTGTATTGAACTTATCGGTGCCTTCATGGGTTTTCTCACTCAGGAAAATATAGCGACTTGGTATGCGGGATTGAGCAAGTCGTCATTAACGCCACCCGGCTATGTTTTCTCTATCGTGTGGTCAACACTGTATTTTCTGTTGGCTGTGATGGGGTTTATCTTGTTTAGCCAGCGCCAACAAGCATTTTATAAAACTCTATTCTTATTGTTTTGTTTGCAGATGTTAATGAACTTTGCATGGACGCCGATATTTTTTCAATTGCATTGGATTGGCATAGGTCTTGCCTGGTTGCTGGGAATGATAATCATCAATGGAGTCATCATGGTTAAAAGCTGGTATCAGGCGCGTTATATTTCATGGTTAATGCTGCCGTATTTGCTTTGGCTGACTTTTGCAGCCTATCTGAATGCCATGATAGTGGCACTGAATTGAGAGGATAAAAAAGCCCGGTTGAGCTTGGAATACATTTCAACCGGGCTGTGCTTGATGCGAGAGAAAATATCGCCTGTATTAGACCGATTTATTGATCTTTGGTAATTTCCATTCACCTTTGATCAGACTTTCTTTGGGCCAATAAAAACGGAACATTAGTGAGAAATTTCCTTTTGGTGCTGGCAGCCAGTTTGATTCTTTCGTTTTGTCTGGTGACGCATGTTGTATATAAAGATCGATAGAACCATCTGAGTTAGATTTGAGTTTGTCGCGTTCACTCAGCGTATAACGGTTTAATGGATTATCCACAAAGAAGTATTTCGCGTCATACATGGTAAGTGACCAAAAACCATGGACAGGAGGTAATTGGCCCTTGTCAAAATGAATCACATAGTGATTCGCGCCATTTAGCACATTGCCTTGGCTATCCGTGGTCGCAGTGGGGTAGATAGCGTCTTGAGGTAAATTGGCTCCCAGGCCGATGTAGGCAACAAACGCTCGTTGCAGGTAGTCTGTGCCATATTGTCCAGTTTGGGTTGAGAACACCCAGCCATTGACTATTTCGCCGGCGTGTTTCTCATGTTGCATGATGCGTGATTGACCTGCTTTTACCGCTTTATTTAACTGCTGCATGGTGTCGGCGCTGACCTTGCTTGGGTCAAAATCCTGGCCCGGCACGATGCCTATTTTGGCGAGTTCTTTAACCATAGGCGCATCTGCAGGCGCGGGTGGATTGAGCTTAAGAGAAGTCGCTAACATTTTAAAATAGGCGGCTGCATCCAGGTTGTTGACTTGATCGCGCACAGGCGTTTTCATATCAATGTTTGGGTTTACTTTGCCTTCTGCTGGTACATACGATTTACCAAAATAGCTAAGCGGGAAGAGTTTGTATTCACTTTGTAATTTATGCACGGCTGCATAGTCTTCAGGGGTGCCGGTGCAATAGGTACGACCTAGAATCCACACGATGTTAGTCGGCGCCTGAATTTTGACAACATGATCAGGCAATTTACCATGCCATGTTGGGCCTACAATGGCATACGACTGCGCGTTTGTCCCTGTGGTGCGCGTGCCTGGTACTTCAAATACGTTTGTCCAAGCACTCAGCATAGGCATGAGATAGTAACGGCCATTTTCATTGGGCAATTGTAAAATATAGGGCTCTTTGCTTAGATTGAGCCAGGCAACAGAATAGAGGGTATCTGCATTCGGTGCAGTCACATCATGAAATGACGCATTGGGATATTTGCTCATATTCAGAAATTGGCCTTCTGGTGCGCGAGTTCCTTCAGGTTTCGCAACGTTGGTCATGACATCTTTTGTCATTTCCATGGTTATCAATGGGTAACCAAAGATATAAGCATCGGTTCCAATTTTGAGGGCTTCGTCGGCGCTTAAGTGAATAGGCGTGCTGGCCGCGGCGAAGGTACTGAAGGTAAGAGCGTAGATGGCGAAGAGTTTGCGCATATATCATCCTTGATATCAGTCTAGATAGGTCGATAGTGATTATTGTATCACTAAGGATGCTGGTTTTTAAACTCAGCATCCCGATGTTGCCGACATTACTTCAGTTGGGGTGCGGCGGGTAGCATGCTTTTCAAGTTATCTAGATGATTCATTGCGGTTTTACGATTAAATTTTTCACTATTTAAGGAGTGTATCAGCTCTGCGACCGCTTCGGTGATTCGTTGAGGTCTAGGGCTGTCTAGCTCAGCATCATCATCTTCTGACTCGAAAAACTTAGGAGTGTCATCCTCGCTATCGGAGGATTTGTCGCGTGATTCTGTGTCATTTGGGGTGCTGCTGGATTCATGCTGCATCATGATATCCAGTGTATCAACACAAGAACGCACGTCAGATTTATCTTTCAGGGCGGATAAATCTTGTTGCAGCATTTCAAGTGTTTCGTTTGTTGGAAATGACTTGTGCTCTAGCAGCATTTTTAAATCCATCAAAATATCAAAACGTGCATCATCATCACTTCTGCTGTCTTTGGTGCGACTTGAAAATAAAGTGGCTTTGCTTTTCGTGCTTGATGCGGTGGGTTGTGCGGGCACGAAGCGCTTGACGGATTGAGCATGCACAGCAACAGCGCTTTGCATCAAACCTTTGTCTTTTTGCTTTTCTAGCTGATTTACCGCGGATTTAATATTATCAAAATGATGTTTACCTAAATATTCTGAAACCTGTTGACCGCCGTGACCATCATACACGGCTGCTAACACGGGGCCTTTTACTTCTGTCACGACGACAGAAATATTATCTTTTGAACCTTTAGCTAAAGCATTATCAACAATCGCTTCGGACATTTGTTTACAAGTTGGTTTTGCATTGGATTGCATGAGCGTTGTAAGCGTTGATACGATATCATCTTTAAAAGCATGAGCAGCACCTTCGCCTTTGCAATGTTCCATGATGCCATCACAGCCTGTTAATATGAAAACACGATCGCCTTTATCAACTTTCTGGTTGACCGTCAGGGCAAATTGACCTACATGGGAGATGCCTTCTTTATCATAAGCATTGTCACCGATGGCGCGCGTGACAGCTAATCCATAAGCGCTAACTAATCTACCTCTAATCAGTTTCCCTTTTTCTCGCTGACCCGCTGCTCGTGACAGCTGACTTTTTTCATCATCTTTAGTAATCGAGTTCACTTCATTTGCATTATATTGATCATGAAAATCAGGATTTAACGCAGCGGCAGTGATGGTCTTATTTTTTTTAATGGTCACACGATAGGCAGGGCTGTCGCCAACGTAGCCAACGACTGCATTTAGTTTTCCGTCTTTTATATTGGCAGCAACGACAGTCGCGCAACTGCCTTCATCGGCAGCGTTAACGGCGCGATGAGATCTTTCAAAAGCGGATTGCATCGCTTTGACTTGTTGAGTGATAGGCATGGCCGTTAACTTTGCAACGAATTCATCACCAGATATATCCGTTTTATCTTCTTGCTCTTTGTGATTTTTGAGGTCGACGCCGCGTATCGAGCACACGCCATAATCACATCCACTCTCGGTTTTTCCTTGCGCGTAAATATCAGATTCAAGTTTATACTTTTCCGGCAAATTGGGCAGTTGGTCGGTTGAGCGCATGGGTAGCCTCGTTCTTATTATTGTTAATTTAAGTATAGTGCATCAGTAAGAAAACGGATTTTTGTTGCGGCTGTTAACAAATTTCGAGTCTTTTCCTAGGCTTATTTGGAAATTTGATGAGGCATTTGATGTCGATTTTTTTATTTTTGTAAGAGGATGATATGTATCATTACGTTAGGGTAAATGTGGCTGTTTTTACTGGTTTGGTGACCATGTTTGACAGTTAATAGCGTTATTCAGATGATGATTGTGCTCAACCGGCTGGTCGCTCGCCGCACGTGGCTGAAAAAACAGGGATTTGTTATTTAACCTGCAATCCACATATCGATAGGCTTCCGCTATTTCATAAAGAATCTCATCAAAGACGGCAGAGTATTCGCTTTCCATGGGTTCATTAAATAAATCACCTAAATGCTGAAGTATCGTTTTCACAAAGTTGTTTTCAAATTCTTTTTCTTTTGCGCTAGCCATCCATGCTGTCATGGATTCCTTTGAAATTTGTAACGGATAATATTCAAATGTATCCTGTCTATGTGAAGCAATAACATGTAATGGCAGTTCTTGTGGTACATCTTCGTGACAGAGAATATAAAATATTGTCGATTGAATTTTACGTAGCTTATTGGAAAACGAAACTTTTGACTCATAAAATGTTGCCGTTACCGGGTCATAGGCAATATTCAAGGGTCGATATGAGTGACGCAGGTTTTCTTTCGATTCATATAATGTTAAAGCTTGTTTGCCAAGCGCTATGTTTAAATCTTTCAGTGCAAAATAGATCTTCTCTAGTGTTCCATTATCCTGAGTGGTGGCATCGCCACCTACCAGGTGACAAGTAAACTCTGCATCGTGATCATCGATTTTGGAAAGAAACATAGTAATGGCATCAGTAATATGTTGTGTGCTTGTGCCAGCGTCGATATGTGCGCCAAAAGTGAATTGACTACCTCGGTGTACTAACACTAGAAACACACATGAAATGACGTTGATTGCTTTTAACACGGATAGATCTGAAAATGCCGCAAAACGCTGTTCAAGACAAATGAGATATTCGTGCTGATTCACGCCAGATTGCAAGTCCAGGCTGCTAAGGTGTAATTGAAATGCTTCATAGGCAGTATGCAATTTATTAGCTAGTGGCATGGCTCTATCGAGTTTTACCTCAGTTAATAGCTTTAGCGACTCGGCTTTAAGTTCATTGGCTTTTTGAGTGCAGCTTCTCGTATCGTCTTTCGATGTTGTGGTATGACAAAAATCGATACGGTCTGCAGCTAATATGGCAGCCATAAAACTTTCATAGCTTGAAAAGACATTTCTAGATGTGATCATTGTTTTCTTTTAGTGAGTTAAATTGATAATGGTTTGCTAGTTTATCATCACAGGCGTGTAAGAGCGGGTTATTCAACCAGCTTGAATTTCAGGCGCGAGTTCCCGTGATATTGTTATTATTGTAGCCAAATAATAGGTGCAAATAATTGGCTAGTCAATGTTTAGAGCATTTCACGAGATTTCATGAGTTCAGAGGCATATTTTGAGCGGCAAATTAATATTGCTGAGAAGAGTCAATTTCTTTACGATGCGCGTTAAATTCAACGTCACGGAGAAAGATGGTCATGAAGCTGAGCGGTGCGGTGTTAGCAGTCTTGATGTCATGTTTTACAGTTAGCGTTTTCGCTGCCAGTGTGTGGGTGGGGCCACAGGGAAATCCTGGGCATACGGGTTATGTTCCCATTACCACTAATCCTGCCAACTATCATTTATTGTGGGACAAAAAATTAATACCTGAAAACATCATCGATGTTACAGCATCTGAAGTCATTGCTGGTAACAGCTTATATTACGCGTTTCAAGAGCGTACAGCACGGGGCCAAGCCATAGACTCTATTTTAATTGCTGTCGATACCATGACTGGAAATGTGAAATGGAAATCAGTATTAAATGCTGAGTATGCATTAGATGACTTACAGCCGATATTTTATAGCAATAACGCATTAATGATAGCAATGACGGATAGTCATCATACTTACCTCTATGATTATGATCCGCAAACGGGAAAACAACTGCACCCTGAACAGACTATCAACTCAGGTAGACTGATTGCATTTGATGAAGCCCATTTTTATGCAATTAAAGATGACAATAAAATAGTGCAGCTAAACAATAAGAATCTAGCGGCTAACTGGAGTGTCCCTTATACTGTTTCTGTCTATAACTATGATAGAGGTTATGGGGTAGGTCAGTACAATTTAATGCAGCAATCTGATGCGGCTAATACAACGGTGAATTTCTTCAATCTAACTTCTGGAAAACTGGATATCAGTATAGATGTCCCAGGCATACCATGGTCTGACTTGTACCGTTTCCCTGTGATAGATGATAACTCAAATGCCGCCTATCTGGTTGTTGGCTATAGGCAATCACCTACGCCAGTATTGTATGCACTCGATCTCGCTAAGCATGCTATACGTTGGTCGCAGCCCAATCAAAATGGTTCTGTGAATCCGGTAGTAGCAAATAATGTTGTCTATAGTGTCAGTCGCGATGCTAAAACATTAAATGCGATTGATGCAACAGCTGGCGTTATTCTCTGGACGTGGCAATTAACCGATGATGACGCCATCGTCACCACAAAGCCGCCAGTCGTTACGAAAGACGCTATCTTTTTTCCAAGCACACACAATACTTACGGCGTATCTCTCACCACACATCAAACCATTTTCGAAGTGGCCAGGACTGGCTGGCTTTCCATTGGCGATAACAAGTTATTTATCCGCTATTATAACGAGGATACTAGCTCAGATGATTATGTTGCAGCTTATTCGCTGTCATAGCCATCATGCACAAATGACCAGCTGTATTACACCAGTAGCCCGGGATAACGCGCAACGCCTATTCCGGGTGATCGCCACCTAGATAAGTGCCACGCTAACCGTCTGAATCCACTCACCAAACAATCCAACATTCATTGGCTATACTTACTGTATCTAATTATTTTTAGCTACATGAGCTTGCGATGTCTCAATCACGAGAAGAAGCTAAAGTCAGTATTAGAATCACAGATGCTGACCTGCAAAAAGCAGGCTGGGCCAAGTTTGACTATCAGCCAGTGGATACAAATCAAATTGGGACTCCTGTGCATACATCACAAATCGCCCAAGCTGGCATGGGTAATTGCTTCTTGGTTGCCGCTATCAGCACCATTGTTGAAAATGACCCAATATTTTTAAATAACATGATCACGCTCAGTAATGATGGAAAGACTGCTGAAGTCACTTTTCGTCACGCGAATCGAGATATCACTTATGTGATCGATGCCACTAAGATGTCAAGAATACGAGGCATGTTTAATATGGGTGAAAGCGATCTCAACAATCATTCTCATGATGCGATGTATTTATTGGAAAAAGCCTATGCCATCCATAGAATTTTCACTGATACGGTTGATAAAGATAAAGAAGTCAAACACCTGGGTAAGAATATTGAGTTTGCCGTGACGACGACATCTCCCAGTACGTCACAACCATCAACACAGATCAAAGCAGTTGAAATGATAGAGTACCGCAGTGCTTTAGCCGGGGGTTTACCTAGCGATGTGTTTAGTGAGTTGAAATTACCTGGAAAGAATTATGGTGTCAGTGCTGGTGAAGAGCTAAAAGGGATGAGTGATATTACCAAGTATTGTGCCGAAGGAAAGATGGATATCACAGGTGCGTCTATATTTAAAAATAAATTATTTTTTAATGATGCTGAGTTAACGAATCAATTCATGCAATATGCAAAAGGATTGAATAAAGATCAATTGCGAGTCTTGTCAGATTTTTTTGTTAAAGCGTATGACGTGGCGCAAAAAGATAGAATGCTCACGCTAGATCAACTTGGTGCTGCTTATAATCAATTGTATCAAAAGATGTTTAATGGTGGTGATAAGTCACCACCTATGATGGATGATGTGTTAAAGCAAGCGTTTATGAAAGGGTTAGTCGATAATTCACCCCATCGAAAACGAGGGCTTGCTGAATACACAAGAGAGCAGACTGAATTGTATGCCAAAATGCACGATTTAATTGGCGCGGGACACCTGATGGCTGCTGAGACTAAAGATTTCAAAGTGGGAGAGGGTGACCGTGGCGTGGGTGAAGGGCTGACAAAAGGGTTGGTTGGTACGCACGCGTTTGAAGTAGTCGATTGTTATGAGCGAGGTGACATGAAGTTTGTGCTCGTGAGAAATCCCTGGTCGAATTACGTTCGTGATTATGAAGAAAAAGAACGTACCACTCCTGCGGGGGACACAGTGCGTGTGTTAAGCGCAGTGGAAAGAGAGCAGCTAAAAGATAATGCTCAAAGCAATGCATTTAGAGATAGATATCATGTTAAAGAATCCGCTAGGGGTTTATCTTCAGAAGACGTGGAAGGAAAGTATCGTTCGCAAGGCTATTTTGAAGTTGAATTAACTGACTTTGGAAAAAGATTTCAGAAAGTGCATCACACCGTGCAGCCTGTCACGCCGGGTATTCAAGCAGAAGTGTTTGGTTCAACGATACAGATGCTGAAAAATGCGGCTGACTTGATGACTGGTGATGTGAAGAATAAAAGTCCAGAAGGTAGTCGCAGGGCAAGCATGGATGCGCCGCGTGAAGTTGAGATTGATCTTAAGCCAGGCAGTCCTGTGGAAAAGCGAACGATGACAAGAGAGCAGATGTTGGAAAAAGAACGGCGTGCGCAACAGCAACAACAATACAACAGGCTGGAAGCGAACACGGCTGCGCCCACTGGCAAAGAAACTAAAAAAGCCAGCCAAGGCAATCTTCTTGAGGCGGCAAAAGAGCGCATTCAACGTGCGTTAGGCGGTAAATCTGGGGTTGATCAGGAAAATCAAGGAGATAATACTAAGAATCGCAAGTTTAGGTAACGTTGCCATTTTAGTTAACGAACAGTTAATCACTAGTGAAAAACAAGCCCAATTTGTGTATTACAGTTTGGTAAGAGACAATTTAGTTAATACGTTAAATTCATTCGTACAGCAATTCATGTTGGCAGTGCTATTTTATTAAATCGGTGGCATTGGCTTTGCGGTCTGGGGTGTGGCTTGTCGTGTCGCTGTCAGTGTCACCGGGCACTGGCTGATCCTGGTTGGTGGGCGCTACAGGTTTTGAAGCGTGGAGGGTTGGTGTGGGATCTGTGTTTACCTAAATGATTTACCTCTGCGTACCGCGCTGGTGAGCAAAGCATAATGTACTGTTTGAAGGAAAATAAGCTGGTATGTTGATATTGCCACAAAAATGCGCAGGTGATACCATCGATGTATAATTAAAAACCACAAGCTATTCTATATAATGATGAAAAATCAATTAGTTAGGTATTTTGTCAAGGTGTTATGCCTTGGTTTCTTGGCGACTTGTCAGCTTTTTAGCTGCGCTAACGCTGCGGACAGGCATTTTCCGGCCGGTACGCAGGCTGTGACGATGAGCGACGCGCCAGGGTTTAGAAGTGACCTGCTGCAAAATATCGCCCCTATCGTAGAAAATTCTATTCAGAATGGCAGTTATCCTGGGGCAGTCATCTTGATTTCGCACCGCGGTAAAATCGTCTATCAGGGCGTATTTGGCAGCCGCCGCATCGTACCGGATGTTGCCCCTATGCAGTTAGACACCATTTTTGATTTGGCGTCTTTAACCAAAGTGGTAGCGACGACACCTGCTGTCATGCAGTTAGTAGAGCAGGGTAAAATTGAGTTAGACGCACCGGTTGCAAAATACTGGCCGGAATTTGCAAAACAAGGTAAAGACAAAATAACGATACGTGAATTGCTGACGCACACGTCTGGTTTGCCGGAAGACTTTGCCAAAGATCCTGCGCCGCAAACTGAAGCAGCCTTATTATCAAAGATAGCGGCGATGACAGTGAAGCAACCAGCAGGCAAGTCATTTGACTATAGCGATTTGAATTTTGTGGTGTTGGCACACCTTGTGGAAATCATTTCACATGAACCGATTAATCAATATGCTGCGAATCATGTCTTCAAACCGTTAGCGATGGCGGACACTACGTATTTGCCTAATGCAAGCTTGCGTGATCGAATTGCACCAACGGAAGTGAATCAAAACGATGTGCGTTGGGGGACGCCGCAAGATCCTGTTGCGCATGCACTGGGTGGTGTGTCTGGGAATGCAGGTGTATTTTCTACTGCGCCAGATTTAGCGAAATTTGCGCAAGCGCTGTTAAATGGTGGTGCGCTGCCACGGCCCTATCAAGCAGGCAGTCAAACACTGACAAATTTTCTTGGGCCATTAACGATAGAAAAAATGACAACAGTGCAAACACCTAAAGACATGCCCACAGCACGTGGCTTGGGTTGGGATATCGATTCACCCTATTCAAATCGCGGCGTGTTATTTCCATTGCATTCTTATGGTCATACCGGTTATACCGGCACCTCTATCTGGATAGATCCTGTTTCACAAACCTTCATCATTATCTTAACTAGCCGTACTCATCCAACCGCGGCCGCGCATAATCAATTAATTGATGATAGAAGAGCCATTGCGGATATTGTTTCAGCCAGTGTGACGGATGTACCGGCGTACGGGTTTAATAATACCGGCGTTGGTGAGCTGAGTCGTGCTTATCATACTTGATGTGGTGGGTGGTATTTCAGTAAATTAGATCTCATTCATGGATACAAATGAACTTAGTTGGAAAAAGCCAGGGAGGGCAAGATGAGATCTACACGTAGCAAACAGTTTATTGCACATCGCGGCGCTAACAATTTCGCGCCAGGTAACACACTGCCGCACTTGCCTGAAAATAGCCTGCCAGCTTTATTAGAGGCTTATCGAGTGCAAGCTGAGTATGTTGAATGTGATGTGTTTCTCTCAAGTGATCAGCAGATATTTGTCTTGCATGATAATACACTCAGGCGCACAGCGCGTTATAATCCCGCTCTTGCGACAACACTAACACAAGAAGCTTTTACTGCGATGCTTGATAGTGAGGTGACTACCTTGAGTTATCAAGATCAGCTTTCGCAAGTTGATATTGGCGCTTATGATGAAGTTATCGCACCCATTTTCCGTGGGACAAAAATTCCGTTGTTGTCTGAGTTCTTCGATCAATTGGTGAATCATCCTGAAAGAAAGTTAGTCGTAGAAATGAAGGCGGGTCATACAGCGATTATCGGTGCGCTCACTAAATTAGTGAAAAGCTATCATTTAAATGTCGATCAACTGATATTTATCAGCTTTGATTTGCAATTAATAACGTTATTGAAGGCCGAATTACCAGAATTCAAGCACCTGCTCTTGACGGTATGTGCGGCGCAAAGTGCGTTAAGATTGTCTCGTTCTGGTTTATTTAAAACTAGTGAAATGGATTATGTCATTAACAATGAGGCTGATTTACTAAAAGTGATTGCAGTTGTGCAGCAAGCCAAGCTGGATGGTATTGATATGCAATATCACCCATCGATAGCACGATATCTTCCTATCCTTCATCAACAAAAATTATTGGGAGTCGTGTGGACCTACCCGGGTGATGATAATCTTGATATGGCTATGTCTATGCTAGAGGCAGGAGCTGATTTTATTAACACGAATCAGCCGGAATATATTTTTTCGAGATTGGGTGATCTTGAGCAATCAAACGCTGCGCACGCTATTTCATTTCAATATAAAGCGCTGTAATGGCGTTAATCATGATTGTTTGTCAACTCAACTACGATGCCATGCTGGATAGCATATTCTTTATATTTTGCTATGTATTGATATTGCGGATTCATACTTTGATCGATGGCGTCACAATTACAAGACGAGCTTGTCGATATGGTGCCGGATGCAATAGGTATAATACATACGATGAATATTGAAATCAGTACACGTTTTGCTAATTCTCTTAGCGTTAAGCCGGCTCGTTTTAATAATGTAATATAGTAAACAAAAGGGACTATCATCAAGATAAGGTAGAATTGCATTATGTCCCAGAAGTTATTCAGGATGATGTAATTCGATAACCTTGCAGAAAATTGAACGATACACAACATTAAAATAGGTATGAAAAATAGAAGCATATAGAGATATGACTGACTTTTAAGGTACAAAGATTTGGATTGGTTGCTGAGTGACTCTGAGTTGGCTTTGTGTATCAATGAGAATAAGAAAGCAAAGAAGGCTAATAAAATATATTGGAGCAGAAAAATGGTTGTCCCGGTATAGGCAAATCCCCATCCAAGTGCAATGATGAGTAGGCTGCGTTGCAATAGGTACATGCTTATGAATCTGGACTTGGCGTTGATTTTTGCAGATTTGAAAAGTAATCGGTAAAAAAGATATATAAAACAGAGTGTATAAAGTACATAAGCAACGCTCACCCAGCGATAATGAGTCATCACAAATATAGAGTTAAGTTCTAGTGAGAATGTGATTAGTTTCATTAAACTTTGAAGAAAGAAATAAAATAATACGTACGGTATGGGTTCTATATCTAACGATTTATTAAGTAGAGTGCTAATTGTATCTTCACCAACCTGGGCGCTTTTAAAAAAGAGATATATTGAATTAAGTAGCAGTAAAGCAAAATAAGCAATCAATGCTATTAATCCTACATAGTATATAGTATCGGTTATGTCATTCGGGGCATTTATATATGCCTGGTATATCTCGAGCTCATTTTGATAAATGGCGCCCTGATTTTTGATAAAATCCGCATCTGGTTTATCACTCAATTGGGTGATGTTGGTAACGCTGGTAGCATTGCTGTTATCAGGGGGTGTCTCTGTTAGGGATACTATTTTGTAGATCCCGGGTAAATTCTGAAATTTTTGTTGAACCATCGCGGATGCTTCAGTGTTGTTGCTATCGTAACGCACAACAGAAGGAAAGATTATTGCCTTATTATCTGGTAATCGCGCTGACATATAGAAATTAAAGTCATTTTCTATCGTGACGGCAGCATTACAGCTTTTATCACAATTGATAATGGTTAATTGGATTTTATTTGGTATCGCAATTTCACCGCCTAATTCAAGGCAGGTACACGCAAGAACAATAGTGGTTGGTAAGAGTGTTAATATGAGTACAAAACCAACTAATTTATTCATTAGCTAATATTATCCATATTCATATTATAGTGACTGGTGCAATTTCATCTATCCTATAACCTATTTTAGCATCATCACAAATATTTGACAAAAACCATCAATTTTCATGTAGATAACGAGTTAGTAATCGCAATTATAATTATTAAGTAAAGTCTTAGGCGCTATTATGACAAAACTGTCATATTATCGTCACCAACTTGTCATTGATCATTCATCATAATGAAGCCATAAAATGATAAATAAACGAGGTGGTAATCATGCAATCTGGCTCAACACTGATGGTCGAAGGTCACATTAAAACAAGAATTTATTTGAGTAATGAAATCAGGAATTTCCTTAAGCTTGATACGATACATAAAGATCAGGCAAAACAATTATTGAATGATGTCGAAGGTTCAACTGATCTTGAAAGTATTCGCACTCTGATCGCGAACTTGAGTAAACAGAATAAGTCAGTCTATATCACTAGTAATTTCTTTAGTGATGACAAGGTTAAACAGGCTAACAAAGGCCCAGAGCTGTTAGCGGTGTCATCAAGTTTTAAAGGATTACTCAAGCAATGTGAGCGCATACTCAATCAACACACTGATATGCCTGAGAATGTTGATTGCACGAGTTGTAAGCTGATGTAGTGATTCACTAGCTAGTTTTGCGCTGGATAATTAGCGGGGTTTCAGGCGAATCTGCGAACCCCGCGTTTAAAGCGGTCACAGTGTTGGTTATGGGTCAGTGCCTGCCTGCTAACAATCCAAGTAATTCAATATTATCGTAATTTTTCCTATCTTTATCTGTAGGGCGAGGATTGTGTTTGCTCAGATAATTGCCATAATGTGAGTAAATCAGTATACTGAGGATCGCTAATAAAATAATAACAATACAAGATAATAATATGCAGCGAGTAGAAGAGATAGAGTTAATTGCACACGATGACGTTGAGGCGCCAGCAGAAGAAAACTCAGATTCATTTTGGACTTTGACAGTAGCTTTGCTGACTTCATCCATTCCTGTCTCTGCGTCTTCAATGAACTTCAATCAGTTTATTTTAGGTTTCATGATCCTCAGTCTCAGCGATAACGATGAAATGGTAGCGTCATCTTCACTGATATTAAAAATGCTGGGCTTGATTTACATCGCTTTTGCCTTTATTTCACCTTCAGCCAATATCATCATGCAACAACGAACCGAATTAGAAATGCAGCGACGTTTCGATGTGGATGTTGATTCAACGACAAATGCAAACTATGACGAGATCAATTGTCGCATCTCTGCAATTGGCAAAGCAGTATTTGCAGGCTCGCTTGTTGGTATTCCCCTGGCAATGACTGCATTATCATTAGCTGAAAAAATTTTAATTTACGTTTTTCAACAACCACCATCTAACTCACATGATGCAGCTTCCTATTTGGATGATTATCCGGTTGCCAGTGTTCCAGGCATTGCCATGCGCCTGACGCTGGAAGCTATTCTATTCGGCTTTCAAAAAAGGAAGCAGCTTTCAGGGATGGGTCTTACTAGTCTTACCCTGTCAGTCCTAATTGGTCTTGGATACAGTTACGGCATATTTGGTAATGAACCCATGCGACGTAATGGCACAGGTTTGATCTTGGCAATTGAACCTTATATCACGTCGGTTATGTATGCTCTGTTTGTACGTCTTCATGTGGATTTTAAGGACTATGACTTTTTAAGCAGGCGAAATAACAAGTATGTCTTGGCACAATGTAAATTAATTTTTCGTTCTGGTGTTCCAGCATTTGTGAATACCACTGTTGATACAGCAGCAAGTATGTCATTAGTTGCTTTAACTGGTATCACCGGTGGCAAGAGTGCGTTGTTTGTGAATTCACTCATTCATCCTTTTACTTCTTTTAGCTCGACCTTGAAAGCCGGCTTTGTGAAAAATGTTGCGCTTGAACTACGTGAGCGCGCAGTGCGTCGGGATGCATCCATGATGTTGTTTGCAAGAAGAAGCCCATTTATCGCTACTTTATGCGTAATGCCGCCAACCATTGTCTATTCTGCAGTACCTGACTTGATGCTAATGATCACAGGGCAGACATTCAATAACATGCCATACATGCGAGGGATGGCTATCCTGCTTGGTAGTATACAAATTTTCGATACTTTGCGCGTTACGCTTTCTGCTCAGCTGCATTCGGCTGAAGGCGCAACATTTCCGACGGTTGTTAATTTTCTCGGTCTTGCCTCAGGCGTAACGGCAGGTGCATTTCTTGGTATCCATACTAGTGGCGGCGCACTTGCTCTAACAGGTTCTTACGCTTGCTCATTGGTGATGACATCTGGCGTGCTTGCGCTACGTGCTCGCTACAAAGTTAATGATATGAATATACGGCATGAGCTCACGGACACTGTATCCATATTCGGTGTGAATGCAACGCCAACGATGTTCACGAAACTCAATCCTGCTGGTGTTGCTCACACGAATTCAATTGAGCTAGATAATCTCGAGCAAAACTCGCTCTCCTTGCAATATCTATAAGATGAGATTTTATGTCATTGCTTGTTCTAACCCAACAGTCTGATGATATGAGGTCTCGTGACAAATGAATGTGTTGATTAAATAATTTCACTGGCACATCGGTACCATTTTTTAGTCCGTTGCTGCATCAGCTCGTTACAGTCGTCGTCCCGCATCAGCTCGTTACAGTCGTCGTTCCGCATGAGCTCATTATAGTCGTCGTTCCGCATGAGCTCATTATAGTCGTCGTCCCGCATCAGCTCATTATAGTCGTCGTTCCGCATCAGCTCATTACAGTCGTCGTTCCGCATCAGCTCATTACAGTCGTCGTCCCCGCATGCTTTTAGCGGGGATCTGTTTGTGCAACTGTGAGTATTTTGTTTAGGTGGATCTTCTGTTTAGTTGCTCAGTTACACAAACAGATCCCCGCTAAAAGCATGCGGGGACGACGACTGTAACGAGCTGATGCGGCGTGACGAGCGTAACGAGCTGATGCGGCAACGACAGGCATAGTAGGTATTGTAATAGTATTTTTATACACTACAGAGAACTATACAGAGAATCGAGTTAGCGTTGTGTCGCGTTCGGAAAACTTCGCTCGAATATTTTCAATAAATAATTACCATAAATCACAGACTCATTATTTAGTTGCGGAATGGTGATGTTGGCTGACAGATTCGGCTCAAAGAAAAATGGAGCAGAATAGCGTGCGCGGTGACTCTGATTAATCACTCTATGCATGGTGGCTTTATAACAACCATTCGACCAGCTCTGTAACATCTCGCCAATGTTCACGACAAAATGATTTGCGATCGGTGGAACCTCTATCCATTGATTATCGTGACTCAGGATTTGCAATCCACCAACGTCATCTTGCAATAAGAAGGCAATGAAGCCTGAATCTACATGAGCGCCTACTCCTAATTGATGGTTATTTGTGGCTGGATAATGCAGTAATCGCAGCATTGCATGTGCGTCATCTTGCTCTGGTTGAAAGTAATATTCGAAACGGTCGCTAGGAAATTGTAAAGCGGCAGTCATGGCCTGCATGATCGTTGCACCTAGCTGCATCATTTGCGCCATGTAATTAATGATGTTTTCTTTGAAATGAAGTTGATTAAGCGCCTCTGATTTTGGCCATTGATTTGGCCCTAGCAAACGAAGATAAGGCTTTTGCACTCTTTCTGGGTGCAGTAACCTCTCTGGGCCTAAATCATAAGTTTCTTTGTAATCGCCAATATTATGTGTCTTCTCCGCCTCAAGTTTGCCATAACCGCGGCAACATACTGAAAACTGAATATCGATTTGATCTTTGATTGCTTGTGGTGAATGAAAGAATTCTCGAGTTAACTGAAGAATAGTCGAGAGGAGGTAGGTGGAGATGCTGTGATGATTCAAATAAAAAAATCCGACATTAGAGCAGGCGTGATGTAGTTGTTGGATAAAATCCTGTTTTTCGTTGGTGGAACCTTGCAGGTAGCTTTGTAGATTGAGAATTGGGATCATTGTTTTCTCTTCAAGTATCAAAAGATGATACTGAAACTGGGGTTGTACTGTCTATCCTGTCAGTAAAAGTTTAACGGATATCATAGCTGTCTTATTGGATTCTATTGTTGGTGAGGATAGAATGTATTTTCGTTAACTTGTCATGATAAGGATAGTTCCCATATCAAGCGGACTTTAGTCGCAGTGATCCCGCTTGCCTGTGTCTCGGTAACAGCGGTGGCCAGTAACAACGATACATCTAAATTTGATGGATTTTACGCTGGTGCCAAAGCGGGCATTAGCAATACATTTGCTAATGTGGATTCTGTGTCGCGCACGCTATAACACAAGCTATGGCTCGATACCCTTCAATCATGCTTTGTCTACTAATCGTCATTCCATCTTGGCGCAAATCGCTGCAACTGCGGATTATGTGTTTACTTGGTACGGCAATAATAATGGTGCTAATGGTTCAGGCAGTGTTGTGAATACCTCACCAATTCCATTACCTGTTACAACAGGCGCTTTTACCAGCGCTGCGCAATCAACCATGTCCGCACAGAGTTTCATGTTAGGTATTAATTACTATTTCAACCAATCGGTATAGGTGTTCGCAAAATAATGCATTCCTCATGCAAAGAAACAAGCAATGAAACATTGCCATCGCAAGAAGAGATAACCATACATGGTACTGGGGATGTGCTAGGCTGGTTATGTAAGACCAACATCAGCCTAGCTTTTTCAAGCTATGAATTAGGCAAGCTGTTTATGTTTGGTCGTGAATCTTCGGGTGGCTTGTCAGTCTTTCATCGCAATTTTGATCTTTGCATGGGGCTTGCTGTTGTTGGCAACCATACTATTTATGTGGGAACACTTTATCAAATTTGGAAATTATCAAACATCTTACCGAAAGGCGAGCTATTCCAGGATTTTGATCGGTTGTATTCACCACGTTCAAGCATCATTATGGGTGAGTTAGATACTCATGATATTACTGTAGCTCATGATGGTCGTCTGGACGCCTCCGTTTATTAGTGAGTTACTGCCGGAAGATAGATGCACCTTAATGGTTTGGCCATGCAAGACGGACAACCTAAATATGTCACGATGTTTTGCGGATGAAATATATTTATGATGTTATTACCCTTGCAAATGTTACTAAGCCCTTAGCGTTGGGTATTGAGCATGATCATATTCGTCGTGCTATTTCACTACCTTCGCGAGCAGATAAAGAAAATGGTGAGTTAGTGATACTCGAACAGGTAAGAGTATAATGCTAAGCATCAATAGCAGGCGCTGGCTGCTATTGATGTCATCAACTCAAAATCGCCATGACTCTGTAGGCAATGATAAGCAACGATAAAATTGCTATGACATTGAAGGTGCAAAGCATACCGTATTTACGCCATAGTGGGTGTGCTATGATTTTATCGTGTTGGTATTTTTCATCTTTCAGTAAACTGTAAGCATGCATCAAGCGACCTAGTAGGAACACCGAGCCAAGTGTTATCAGCAGCCACCCCGGTAGATTGCTGAATTCAGCGCAAGCCAGGAGAATAAGGAAAATGGGTGTGTATTCAGTAAAATTTGCCTGAGCGCGTACGCAACGGCGCAGCTCCATGTCAGCAGCATCACCAAGCCCGACTCCTAATTTTCTTCTAACACGGATAACATTCATTGAGAGCTTCACTAACATTAGCCCGAGAATTGCGGCGAAGATAGAGGTGACCATTTAGCATCCTTTGCAATAATATGATGTCATTGTTATATCACAATATGACGTTATAGGATATGACGTAGCCAGCTATGCATACCATCCTGTTAAGATAATATTCAATACAATATCACTTCCGGGATGTCTAAGTTGTATGTGCGCCGTGTCTGCCAAGCAGGAAAGCTTGACTAAAATTGCTTGTTATCCAGCATTCTCTTGCTAAAATGCATAAAGATTAACAGGAGAGTAAAAATGGCTAACAACAGAGCTTGGTTTGCACGACAGTTTTCTCAAGAAACACAAAATCCTCATCAGGATTATTTGAACCTGATGTTACTGCTTGGTAAGGATGCAAAAGCAGGTAATCCAGAACGTATATTTGCTTATGTCGATTGGTTGGTTAGAAATAATATTCAATTAGATCAATCAATGAAGACTAATTTAGCTAGCATTTATCAACTGGCCAATGAAATTGGCCATCATCAAATTATGACTAAATTAATGAATGTGCTTAAGGAATCTGATGTTGCTCAAAAGGGTGTTAAAGTGCCTCAGGTTGAAATTCGCCGCTCTAAATTATAATCAGCATTTACAGGTGTAGGTTGGGTTGAGCAACTGCGAAACCCAACCTACGCAAAGTTAGCAAGATTTTATCAGATGAGGAAAATAGACAATGAATCAATTTCACTTCCATAAACTTTTTATTTCTTTGGCTTGTATTTCATTAACCGCATGCTCAACTGTGAATGGAACCTTGCAAAACGGCAGATACACATCTGCCAGTAAACAATTATCCGTAAACGTTCCAGCTCTTGCAGAAGTGTCACCGCAAGATTTAGACACTGGGAATTACACAACGGTTGCTTTCACATCGGGAAAATATTATTGGATGATGGATGGACAGTACGTGGTTGACAGTATCAAACCAACAAAGAAGTTTGATTTAGCCAAAGAGCTTCCAATTACAATGAAGCGAATCATTAAAGATGAAAAACAGGCTGATTTGAAAATCGAACAATGTAAGCATATCAATATTCATTCCAGCGCTGCTTATCAGTGTATTGGTAAATTGACTGTCAACACGGTGCCGGCTATTTATGTTGGAACTAGCTTCATGATGAATGGCAGGGTCGTGAATGTATTTGGTCTGGAGCCAACCATGGTAGATGGTAAACCGTCCAGCTTTCATTGGGGTAGATATAGCGGCATGATCAATTCAATTCGGGTTCAATAAAACGAAGCGAGAATACCGCTTAGGTGATGCTTGTCCGTATGGTTGAGCAAATCATAATGATGAGCATGAGTAAGGGGGATCGATTATTTTAATGGCTAACGCAGTTTATTTACCAATAGATGACTTTATTGATGATGTCTTACAAAAGTTAACATCCAGCCCTAATTTAGTAATAACAGCCGCACCAGGTGCTGGCAAAACAACCAGATTGCCGCCAGCATTGCTGTCTGCTGTCTCTCGAAAAATGGTTGTGTTAGAGCCACGTAGAATGGCAGCCATTGCTGCCGCGCATAGGGTTGCTGAGGAAAATAATTGGAGAGTAGGGCATGAAGTTGGCTATCAAGTGCGATTCGCCAATAAAACGTCTGCTAATACTCGATTAATTTATCTCACAGAAGCCTTATTGGCGCGACACATGATTCATCACCCTGAATTAGACGATATAGACGTGGTTGTGCTAGATGAATTTCATGAAAGATCATTACACGTTGATTTAACGCTAGGGTTATTACGAGAGTTACAGGAGTTGGGGCATCCTGTGAAAATCATCGTGATGTCAGCGACGCTAGAGGCAGAAAAAATTTCTCGATATTTAGGCGATTGCCCTGTGTTATCCGTGCCAGGTAAATTATTCGAGTTAGCAGTGCGATATCAAAAGCCAACGCAACTGCTTAAACCGCAACATCAGTTTTATGAGCATTTGCAGCGAGTAGTGAAAGAGGCGCAGCGACAAACTGATAAAGATATTCTAGTCTTTCTGCCTGGTGTAGGCGAAATTGAGCGCGCTAAAGAAAGTTTGCTCTCCTGGGCTTTAGATCTACAGATAGAAATAGTAGTGTTGCATGGCAGTCTTTCGCTTGATGCACAGCGTAAAGCATTACAACAATCTTCCGCGCAAAGAATCATCCTTGCAACGAATATTGCTGAATCTTCAGTAACTTTGGATGGCGTTAATACCGTCATTGATTCAGGTTTAATGAAGATCATGAAGCAAGATTTACGGACAGGATTTTCACGCTTAGAAATTTCACGAATTAGTCTATCAAGTGCCATACAGCGCGCAGGTAGAGCTGCGCGCCAATTTCCTGGCGTGTGTTATCGCATGTGGAATCAACATGACGAAAATTCATTTGTGAAATCCGATATGCCGGAAATATTACGTGCCGACTTAAGTGAAAGTTTACTTTTCTTGTCGGCGCAAGGTGTGACAAACTTTGAAAGCTTTTTGTGGTTTGAAAAACCTGGTATCGCCAGTATAGAGCGTGCTGTTATTAACTTGAAAGTCATGGGTGCAATTAATGAGAACCATGAACTCACTCCAATGGGTCGTCAGCTCTTGCATTTTCCGCTGCCAGTGCGCTTGGGGCGATTATTACTCGCTGGTATAGAAACTGGTTGTGTTGATTTGGCAGCAAAAATGGCGGCCTTGTTACAAGAGCGTGATATTCTACGTAAAGACTCGGTCAGTGATTTTCAGGCGGAGCATTATGAATGTGATATCACTTTACGATTACACGTTCTCAATCAGTTTTTGACTGAACAATCTACTCGAGATAGTCACTTTTCAGTTTTGCAAACTGTCGCGCAAAGTTATCGGCAAATATTGGATCTGGCTAAAAAATCAAAATCTCCACATTCTCAGCTAAACGAAGATGAGGCTAGACAATTACTGTTGCTGCAATCTTATGGTGATCGTTTATGTCGACGCCGTAAGCATTCTGACCGTGCATTAATGGTGGGTGGTCGAGGTGTTAAATTGTCAGAACAAACGCAGGTTAAGAAGAGTGAGTTTTTTATTGCATTAGATGGCGTCGAAGGCAGTAGCGACGCAGATACCCTGGTCACTCAGGCCAGTGGAATCAGCGGTGATTTCTTGTTTAAATACTTTGATGACATGATCATTGTTAAAAATGATATTGTTTTCGATTCTGATAAATCGAAATTTTATCAACGTGAATTTAAAACGCTTTGGGATTTACCGTTGGAAGATCCTAAGCTCACATTAGCAAGCTCAACCGCCGTCGCAGCAAAACTTCCCGAGATATTAACGGATAATTGGGAAGATACGTTGACTAAGAATGTGAATTTAAAAGAGTGGGTTGAGAAGCTGACATTTTTACGTTTTCATCAGGAATTTTTATCTGCTCAATTGCAAGAGGAATTAGCCGATATTTTTGATGGAAATGTGTTAATGAAATCATTTTGCCTGGATGCATTCCGACAAGCTTGCTTGGGTGAAAGTAAAATAGCGACCGTATTGCAAAAGAATCTGGTTTATTTCTTTGAGCTAAATTTATCTGCTGAATTGCGTAGCATTTTGCAAATTGAACTTCCCAATAAATTAAAAATGCCAAGTGGGAGCATGATTCCCATTCATTATTCCTCTGTAACAGGGCCTTATCTTGAAGTCAGAATTCAAGAGGTGTTTGGTTGGACAAAAACACCGACCATTTTATTTCAGCGAATTCCAGTCGTGCTGCATTTGCTGGGTCCAAATTATCGTCCAGTACAAATCACTAGTGATCTTGCAAGCTTTTGGCAAACAGGATATTCAGCTGTTCGAAAAGAATTACGTATACGCTATCCAAAACATCAGTGGCCGGAGAATCCTGCTGATGGTGTTGCTCAGGCTAAGGGGCGCAGGCGTACTTGAGGTGACCTTCAGCGTTATCAGTCAGGCACGGGTTCCTTTTGCAAGAATGAAAAAAAGCATTTAGTTATCTGCTAAAAGTGATTAAAGCATTAATAAGAACATAGTGTTTCCAGTAGCTATATTGATGGTGAAAATAGATGTCTATATCTTTGAAGTGTCATTCTTTTCAACTTTACTATAGCGAGATAAACATGAAAAAATTAGTATTATTTACCTCCCTGGCTGTATGCGCTCTCACCATGAATGTCGCTGATGCAAAAACCATGATTTGCGGCTACGTTGACCACATGCACATGGCGAGTAATTCGCCAGCTAAGCCTGTCATTCAGGGCAATATTACCTCTGATGGCGACACGACCGGCGTGCAAACTGGCGTGGATAGCTTCGATATTCATGACAATCAAACCCCAGGTGTCTGCAACATGAGTTCTCAAGGCACTGTGCACGTCACTTATTACGCGTCTCAATCTGATTATTGTGTTTTAAATTTCTTGGATGGCGCAAGCAATGACAATCCCCAGTCGATCGATCCAAAATGCTACGGCAAATTGCACTATCTCGGTGCTAATTATGATGGCCTGTGGTCATATTCGTATTCGATGATATTTAGCATGGGTTAATCATATTGGGCTGGATGTGGTTCGCCGCATCCAGCCATCATTAAATATGCATGAATGGCTTTCTAATTAAGGATAGTCGTCTCTCTGACACTATTCTCCGCTACTTACTCATCGTCTTCTTGTCAATGAGCTTTCCGGTTGAGCCTTGGTGTCAACTGAGCTTGGATTGTGTGCTTTGTTATCTAGCGGTATGTTATTTTTTGCATTACCGCCTTCAATAGCATTATTATTTGATGATTTGTCGCCCTCGATGGTTAGCGAATTACGTTCGTTAAAAGTATTACGCAATTCTCTAGCAGCATCAGAATATTTTTTATAGGCCGCATCTTTTTGTTCTGATGTGCCGTTTTTATTCGCTTTACTCCAATCTTCAAATGCTTTTGCAAGATTCTGTTGTCTTTCTTTTACCTTGTCCATTGGTACACCTGATTCAACAGCCTTTCTCCAAAAAGCTTCGCTGACACCTTTGCTGGCTGCTTCAAGATCTTTTTCTTTTTGTTGTAATTGAGCAGGCGATACTTCCGTGATTCCAAGCTTAGCCTGATTAGACAAGTTATTATAGTCAGACTCAGCTTTTTTAAATTTAGTTTGTGCCTGTTGATATCTCTCATCGCGCGCTAATTCTTGTTGAAAGCTTCCAAGGCCATCTGTTTGTTGCGGTTTATCTGGCTTGGTTTGATTTTCTTGGCGTGGTGCTTCAGGTTGATTAGCTGTATGTGTGTTTGAATTTTTTAGCCCAGCCTCGTAAGCTTCGCGCTTATCTTTATCTTTGAGTATACGATAAGCTTCAAGAGCCTGATTAAATAGCTCGAGATGTTTCTTTTGCTCTTCCTCAGACAATCCTGGATTTTTATCCGGATGATACTTTAGCATCATTTGTTTGAATGCTTTATTCAGCATTTCTGCTTTATTATTATCATCAAGCTGAGCAAATACTTTTGTATCTACTCCAAGTGCATGAAAATGGTTTTGTTGTAATGCCATAACCATCACCTAAATTTTATTATATTATAATAAGTATGGCATGCAAAATTAGGACTTAAGTGATTGATTCGACTTGGATGGTGCTGGTGAGCAATATGCCGTGCGCGTCCACATCCGACAAGGATACTCGTCTCTTAATTGAGGCAAGTGCATTTATCATTTCGCGGTCTGGTCTATAGATGCGAGTTATAAGTGACGCCGCAATGATTTGCTAATACGCTTTGGCTCCCTTTACCCGTTGTTTCCGTCTGTAATTAGCCTGAAATATGAATGCGAACTGTTTTTCAGCGCATCTACGCCGACTTTTGTTAATTTATTGTAGCTAATATCTAAATCGGTCACTAGAAATTGCTCTGCTGGATTGGCAAGCGCTAAAGCTCCTACGTCAGTGATATTGTTGTGGCTTAAATATAGGCTTGCTGAGAGGTTGCTCAGCGCAATTATTTTTATGCTCGCGTCACTGATATTGTTATAGCTCAAATCTACCTCATTGCAAGCTGATAATTTAATCGTTTCGGTTAATGCAGCTGCGCCAGCGTCACCGATTTGGTTATGATCGGCAATCAGTTCCTCGCTGCGTTCTGATTTATATAAAGCAATAAATCCAGCGTCGCCGAGCATGTTTTCACCTATATCGAGCGTCAAGTTAGATTGGTAGGGTGCCGCATCAAGTGAGATATGGCTGTCTATTTGATTATGTCTCAATGTAAGATGGCTGAGGTTTTGTAAATCCATTAATTTTGTAAAACCCTTGCTAGTTATTAAATTATTGCTTAGATCGAGCGAATTAAGTTCTGGTAAATGCTCGGCAATTGCATTCGCAATATTATCGCCAATTTTATTATTTCCTAGATATAGATATTGTAATTTGCTATTGGTATTGATTGAGATCTTATCGTCCTGGATATCATTACTATCTAGCGCTATCTGGATGATAGATGGACTGCTTAATAATTTCTGCAAGCCGACACTGGTAATATGATTGTTGTTTAGATGAATACTTTCAAGATTGTTTGATTTCGCCAAAATACCTGCGGTTACATCTCCTACATTTGCCTCAACAAGATACAGATCTTTCAGGTTTGTATTACTGGCGACTAAATTAATAGCATTCTCACTTAGGTGATCATCATATAATGATAGTTCTCGAATGGAGCTGTTTTGCATTAAAGTGCTAATATCACTTTCAGACAATGTAGTGTGAGATATTCCTAGCGATCTGAGGCGTGTATTGCTGGCTAATGCCTGCATTGTCGCAGGAGTTAAATTATAATTCGCCAGGTTGATTGCATGAATATTAGTAGATGCGAGCTGTTGTATGAATTTGTTGATTGTCGGTGTATCAACCTGATTGTATCCAATCAATAACCAGGTAATATTTTTATCCTGCAGGAAAGCCATTAAGCCATCATTCCCAATAGGATTGTGATCGATATTATAAGCATGTGGACGGGAATATTGAGAGAGTAATATGGCGCCTTGAGCAGTGATATTATTGTTAGTTAGGAATAGTTGACCATCAAATTTCTTTTGATTCATGGCGGTCAGCAAATCTGGAATGTCACTGTCATTCAAATTGCAATTTTCCATGTTGACATAAGCTAAAAACGGGTTATCGTTAGCAGTGCCGATATAGTTTTGTACGCATGAGTTAATAGTATGAGTTTGACTAAATGTGGGCACGGCAAATAATGCTGATAAGCTAATTGAAAGAATGAAACAGGATTTAAGTTTGTGTAATTTGCGCATAGTCTATTCCATATAGTGAATTCGCAAAGATTATTCTAATTCTCAAATATTGCAACCATCATGATGGTTTGGTTTTAATTTAATGCCACTGCATAGACACTCAAGGCATCTTTGTTACTGCTGGTAATTAATAACATGTCTTTTCCTAGCGCGAGCATTCCGCTGGCATCAGTTGACCAGACTTGCTGATGAGAAGCGCGGGAAATTGCGAAAGTTTTTGTACCAGGTACAAATATCACATCTGATGTTGCAACTGGCATCTGGTTGGGATTGATATTGTCATTGCCTGCCGGCATCCAGCTCCAGTTGATCTGACCATTATCAGCATTAAGTGCGATTAACTGCCATTTCATTTTTGCAATATTAGGAGCGATCACATATATTTCATCGTCCACTAGCACCACATTGCTAACAACATTTTGTGCCTTCCATTTCACTGTGCGGGAGTTCAAATCAAAAGCGATCAAGTCCAGCTGTCCTTTGCCATTACGGAAAATGTGATAGACATTATTGCGCTTCATATCAAGCACGGGAAAACATGGTGCAACAGCGCCAGCAATATAATCGCCGGCATCAATAGAATAAAGTAAGTTACCAGTTGCTCGATCTAATACACTTAACCCATGTACTGTTATTTGATATAGATGAGACTCATCTGCTGCAGCCATACCCCAATGCTGGCTTTGATAGTTTTGCGGATCCTGATTTTGCTGCCAGTTCAATAAACCACTCACTGGATTAACGCTTATCAAGCTAAATGAACCATCAAAATAAATGGTGTCAGCAAACGCTAAAGGATAAGAGAAAGTTGCATAGTTATTTTTAAAAGAAGAAATTAATTTTCCAGTAGTCGATTGAAAGCCTTGCAGTAGTACATCACCATTTTCTACGCTCTGATACATAATATAAAGCTGATCATTAACCAAAAGCGGTTCATTTAGTGCTGGCTGCGCGTTTAAGGACAGGCCCCAGAGTGATGCACCTGATTTAAGATTGAGTGCTTTCAATAGATACTTGTCTTTACCGTCCCAGTTGTTCACGGCGAAATAAACAGCTTGATCTGTCACAATTGGTTGGGCAGCAAACCCTGAAAATGGCTCGATTTCTGATTTGGCAAGATCAGTTTTCCACAAGATATGAAAGTTAGTGGGAGTCGTTGTTTGTGCCACATAACCTGTATGAGCCGCATTCGCTTGCGCATTTCCCCACACAACAGAATTCGCCGCGCACACCGACGATACCAGCCATAAATTCAGCAATAAGCAATGCCAGAGTTTCATTTCATATCCTTGATAGGTTTTAATTGTTGGAGATGGTAATTCACATCTGGCTAATCGGGCAAGTGTAAACATAGCGATGTCACGACACACTGACTCTGATTTGGTAAGCGTTCGCCGGTGTGCATAGGCAATCCTACCGTTTCATCTTTACTAGGTCATCTTCTGTTTTAATCCTAGTGATAACAGAATCATCACCCGTTGCAGAATGCAGGAAGAATTTCATGATAACTTGTTTCGGCCAATTTGGTGAGCGGGGGGCAGCTAGTGCATTTCTCAGAATTTTGGGATTATCGTCTACATAATGCAGAACGACTTTTGTATCTGCACTTTTTTGCGCGCTGGCGTTGATAGCGATTTGCACCAGTTGCGTATTTTTATCATGTAAATTGCCAAATAAAAATCGGCCGAAGCTGGCGCAGTCTCTGCGTTTTGGGTCAAACCCCTTTTCTTCTACAGGTTTTAATATCTCTTCATAGCCTTGTCCACACATTCTGCCTTCAACTGTATCTTCGAAGGTTGAAACGGCAATACATGGTAGTTTTAATCGTGCTTCAAGGTTTTGAGTAATAGTGACTGTGTTTGCATGCTTTTCCACATCTTCACGCGTATAACTTCCTTCAGGAATTTGTTTCATGGCATGGCGCAAAATAAAACCGCGGGTTTTGTGGCTGCGATGGGTGCATCCATAAAAACCGGCATAATAACCTGGCTTAATTGATTCCTTGCGGCCAGCGAATTGCATAAAAGGTATGGAAATCATTTGTGGATCTGTACCATTATATGCCACAGCGCATTGATCGTAATCGGTTATCAAATATCTTACTTTTATGACTCTTGATTCCATTTTTGATTCCTTGCTATTTGCTTCGCTTAGAATAGCTATTTTAATTCAAAAAGGTAAGAAGAGACGTGTCAGGCCTGGACACCTCTATCAAATCATCACGCAATCAATTTCTTGCAACACCTACCCATCCGCATCTGACAAGGATAGTCGTCTCTCAAGGAGGGTGCTTTATAATTTTTATTAGGGTGTCATGCTCTGGGGCTTGTTACTTGTTATGCTTATAACGATAATTTCCTATCCGCACGCGAAGCTTCGGCATCATCATTCATTATGTTCGTGATATCCGCGCAAGCTTGCTTTCCCTCGGTAGTAATAATGCTTTTTAGCTCATCATTGGTCTTGATTGCCACCAGGCATTCCGGTGTGGAACTGGTTGCAAATATGCGGGCCTCAGGAAAGGAGTCGATTAAATACTTAAGCAGCTGAGTGTTTGCGCTTTCTGAGCCATGGTCAGAATAGTTGGCTTCCACCAGTACGTACGCTACCTTCATGTTTAATTGCTGTGTATTAAGGGTAAGGCGTTCTTCTATCAGTCTTTGCTCGAGACGCTCGATGGTCAGGCTGGCGGCTTCTACCTTATCGTCAACCGGCTTATCGATCATGATTGGGTGATAACCCAGTCGCTTGCTTTGATTGCTGGCAATAAGGTGTGGTGTCTTTACTACAGCATGCAACATAATGATGGCGCACTCTTTTACCTTATTGCCTTCGCTAAGCGAGAAGCATCGTTGTTTGGGCGAAAACAAGGTAGGGCTGTCTGGTGTTCTGGGGTCCATCATTCGCTCCCATATTATTGTCGTTTATAGTGGGTAAAATATAGCCAATGCAGATCAAAATGTGCTCACATTATACATGATGCAGGAGTCCGGTCAAGATTCGCCTGATGCTACCTGTGTGCTGCGTGACTTAACCTATTGTATTTATGGGGCATCTCTTAATGCGAGGGTGGCGTAAAACAGTAATGTGTCAGGCAATAACGCATTATCTAGGTTGAAAGTAAATCAATGCAGTAGAGAGTGCACCTATCTTTATCATGCGCTCATCTGATTGCCGCTGATGTTGATAAGGTTTGCCTATGCTGGGTGCTGTACGTAGATTTGTGCCATTCGTGCTTGCAGCGCCGGGAATCGAATTCTTATTGTAACCATATGTAATGTAAAAATTATTAATTCGGATGCTTATTAGTACCCCAAAAATTACACCTAACATAGCTGGCTTACTTCGGGCACTCTCGGATAACCATAATTATGGAGAAGCGCTTTTTGGTGCGCTTAGGAGGAGCTGGTTTCAGACGCACTAAATGATTTTTTATTAATTTGGTGCGTCTAAGTAAGTGGTTTTCAGGGCGCACCAAATTAAATAATTGAGGCCGCTCAGTGAGTGTAGCATTTGTTGGAAGGCAGGCTGAAATCCAAGACTTGAAAGATCTGCAGCAGAAGAATGTTGCAAATTTAGTTATTGTGCAAGGTCGTCGCCGTATTGGGGCGTTGTCTTAAATAAGCATATCTCTCTAGTTCTATTGGGCAATTTGCCAACTGATCAAACCAGATTTTTCAGCAATAATATATAGCGATTCCGCCATGGAGTTTAAGTCATACCGAAATTCGGGCCAGTCAGGTTGTTGCCAATAATCAAGAACCAAATTTCACCTTGGCAGCAGAATTAGTGACATCCTCTATCAAGTTTTCTTCTTCTAAATTTCGAGCTTGCATTAATGTCTGCAGTAATAAAGATAGTTTACTTGCAATATCCTCTTTATATAGGCATGGATCTTTTATTTGATCTAAACCTGAAATATGCGTATCAACTAATCTCAGGGGAGTGCATCCTCCATCTAAGAATTGGCAATAAACGTTCGCCTTTGGGTCATAACCAGTATTTAATAAGATATTGATAATTTCCAACTGTTTACTAAACAGCGTTTCTCTATTGTTATATAGCCAGCGACAGTAGTTAATACATCGCAGTTTATGATGTGAATTGAGATAATAATCTTCTTCAGGTTCTGGTTTGACTGTACAAGCAACCTTTATAGCTATAGCTACTGCGGATGCTAGTGATGATGATATAAACCCATTGAATGAAAAATTATTTACACAAAGATAATTATTTTCATCTTGAAGTGGTTTGCGAACCAATCTTGCATATTGTACCAAATCACTAACAAGATCAGCATGAAATGTACTAACAGCCTGCTCTATTAATGTTGTGCAGTATCGTCCACAAAAAACATAATATAAATAATCTGGCTGTTTGCGGATGATTAATCTAAGTAAAAGACGGCAATTTAATGTTGCTAAATATTCCAAGCTAAACATCAGAAAGTCAGCATTCATGTACCATGCTTTCTTCTCAGCTTCATTTGGTGTATCAGAGCAATTAGTAAAATCTAGATTGAATAGATTGGTCATTGGTTCAAGAACATCGTGATGTATCACACGATCTCTAATCGCATCAACCTTTCTCATATATTGAATAGATAAATATTTATCCGCATGCAATAGAACTTGACGCAACCATCGTTTAGCTCGACGTTTAATGTCATTTAGTTCTTCTGCTTTTCCCTCTTGGTTTGCAGCTGCAACCAATTCTTTAAAGTTAAGATTAGCATTAATTAACGCTACATAGTCTCTAAGATCTTGCACTTTAGTATAAAAATAATAATTGATGACTAGCAGATTAACAAATCGTGTTGCTTCTTGGTCGAGTGCAACATAATGATCTCTAGCGGTTGCAAAATCAGGGTCGGGTTTAGTCACACCAAAGTCTTGCCGTAATAATTCACACCAAATTGCGTCTTCTTTCGCTATATTATTATAGTGGCGACACGTGCTTCTTAATGCGTAGGTACCAAGTTTTCCAAGGAATGAAAACAGAGTTAATGCGGGAACTTTTGGAATTAACATGTCATTTCTATTTTTCTGGTTAAGTTTGTTATTATTTTAATATATTCCTTCGACAGATCAGCAACAATTTTTATGATAAAACCCCATCACTACATCACTCAGCGCATTTGCCCAATGCTTGAGATAGTTATCCATAGTCATTTCACTACAGGGATTTGCAATGTCGATAAAAAGCTTGCCGCTGAGATGATCTATCTCGTGTTGCAGTATACCGCAAGCTATCGATAAAGCACATACTGAGTGTGATAAATATCGTGCATTAATTGCGGATGCGCCTTCACTCGTTGAGCCTCATTTTATTGAGGCTGTCGAGATAGTGAAGCAATTAGTATCAAAAAATAAAAAAGGGACGCAGTAAGCGTCCCGATGCATTATTTCAGAAATAACCAACATTCGGTTAGCAATTCCGTTTCTGCAACTTCATGCTCAAAGTTGTAGTAGCAAAAAACACAAGGTAAGTCAGCTAATTCTTCTCCTGAATTTGGTAACCAATCGCGATATAGCGCATACACAGTATCGCCTATATTATCATGTGACCCTTTGTGCATCGTTACGGCATATCGACCAGCAGGTAATCGTTTTTCAACTACTTCACCTTTTAGCACTAGGTGTTCTGGTATGGTAATGCCAAGATCAAAACGGAACTCAGCCGCTGGTGTAATTTTTGGGTCATCATAACCAAATCCAAAGGCTTCTCCAGGCTTAGGTTTAAGATTAACAGGCTGTGCCTTTGCCCAGTTAATTAACTTATTAACACTATCGCCTACAAATTTAGGATCACCACGATGCTCTAATACAGCCAAGCGTCTGGCATTCATATTTTTTATATCTACGTTCATTGTCATTTCCCCTTGCAGAGGCAATTGATAAGGCGGTTTTTCCCATGCTTGCCAACTTGATTCTTGTCTAAATACATTAGGGCTTATGCCACAAGTTTGTTTAAATGCTCGTGAGAAAGCTTCATGAGACTCAAACCCTGCATCAATTGCAATATTAATAATAGATTGATCTTTGTTAACAATGAGCTGATGTGCAGCACGTTTTAACCGCAGCCAGCGAATATATTGTTGTAAAGACAATCCGGTATAAGCGGTAAATAAACGATGAAAATGATATTTTGAAAAACAAGCAATATCGCTCAATTGGTCTAAGGTGAGGTTTTCGTCAAGATGCTTGCCGATAAACTCAATAACCTTATTTAATTGCCGTTGATAATTCATACTTGCTATCATTCATTTCATTGTTCAATTTACGTTACCAAGGGTACTGGTTTCATAATAATGTTATTTGATCATTTTTGCTAAGAGTAGAATTCTTTGAATAGTATAATGTAAATTATACTTGTCCCCATTTACCGCCTATTGCTCAACGCAATCATACCATTTTCAACCCAGTAAGGCGTTTTTGCGCAAATAATCTAGAAAAATGAATTAGATAGAAATAAGCGGGAACTTTTTTGTAGGATTGGCTCGACTAAAAGTTCAATTAAACAAGGAAAAGCCCCCGCTTATGGCAAAGAAGATAGCGTATCGCACGCATAGAGTGACAAGAACACCCAACCCCAAAAGCCAGCTAATTCATAACGCTATAAAGCCCACCTTGTCCACATCAGATAAGGATAGTTTAGGCTTTATGTTACATATGATGTATCAAGCCATCAGGCCATTCACTTCAAAAATGCAATTTCGCAAATGCTCTCCCAGAGCCAGACTTTAGATATTTTTCAAACGCGAACGCTTTGCTGTCATTTTCAAACCAGAAAAAATTTTTATAGGACCACGGTTTAAAGGTGGTAGTTGCTTTGCATTTTCCTGCGTTGTGTTCTGTTATGCGATTATTTAAATTGGATGTGATGCCAACGTAATATTTGGCTGGGGTGTGGGCGGTGGATTTTAGGATGTATACGTACATTGGTGTTTGACCATTTAAATTGGTAATGTTGGAGAGGGCTTCGTTTGTAATGGTGGGGAGTTTGATGGAGCCCGCCTTCGCCCTTTGGGCTACGGCGCGGCACGCCGTTCGCTGTGCTAGCGGGAACGGTGGTGCCGGTCGGAGATTATTGCACTTCGTGCTTGCAGCGCCGGAGCACGAAGTGCGAAGGCGTGGGGCGGCGTCATTCATATTGGTTAAGTAACTGATTGATAATAAATAATTAACTGAATGTGGTTTTTCTGTGGGCCCCCAAATCGGCCCCTAAAAATCCCGTACTGACGGGGGAATTGAACCGGGGTCCGCGAGAAGAATTTCGATATTTAAGTCTAGAGTAGTTTACTTAATTTAGGAATAATTAACAGCCTGGCTACCTTTATTGAAGGGAAATAAATAGTGAAAACTGAAAGGATAATCATTGAGCCCAAATCTCCTGGCGAGCAAATTCTGTATAGTACGGTACGTATTGCTGGAGATGCTAGTACAGGCAGCGGCTTCTTTTTCCGATACTTATTAGAGGAGAAGAAGGGCATAGAGATGATTTTAACGAATAAGCATGTTGTTACTGGAAATAAGAAACTATCATTATATTTTCATGAAGCCATAGGTAATGGAGCCGATAGAAAGGTATCTGACAAGTCAATCTTAGTAGATGTGAGCGATTATTCTAGTATATGGGTTCCGCATCCTAATCCCGATGTTGATTTAGGCGCGCTACTTTCTGTTCCAATTAAAAATCATGTTAGGACAGACATACAAAAAGAGATTTTCAATATTTATTTCGATAACACGTTTATTAGAGATGATGCTGCTCTTCAAGCTGAAGTTGACGTTGCTGAAGAAGTATTAATGGCTGGTTACCCGATTGGCTTATGGGACGAGATTAATAACTTTCCAATAATTAGAAAAGGTATTACAGCAACACACCCTGCTGTAGATTTTCAAGATAAAAGCATGGGTGTTGTTGATATTGCTTGTTTCCCAGGTTCATCAGGTTCGCCAGTACTAAGCTATGCATCTGGTGCGTATCTCGACAAAAAGAGCCAGTCGTTTACGATTGGTGGAAAGATAATATTGTTAGGATTGCTCTTTGGCGGCCCGGTGTACACAAGTGAAGGTAAGATTGAAATCAAAGAAATACCAACTCTGCAGATTCCAGTTTCTACAAGTCAACAATTTATACATTTGGGGTACTACGTTAAAGCAAAAGAGATTTTGGTGTTGTGTGAGCACATTAAAAAGAATTATATAAAGTAATTTCAAAATAATTAACTTAGTTTAATGAGGATAAATATACCAAAAATGACAAAGTCGTTGTTTCATTTCACTAAATCAAGCGCAGCAATATCAATAATTGAGTCTTGTGAGTTTATGCCGTCAAATGTATTGAATTGTAACGATCCATTTGAGTTTGATAATAATCCCTTTTATATCAAGTTTAAAAATTTAGATGAGGTAGACAAATATTATAAGAGTCTCTTTCAGTTATATAGACAAGAAAATAGCAGCTTTCTTTCTAGAGAGGTTAGTCAAAGAATTAAGAGTATGACGTCGCAGGAAGCGGAAGAGGCAATGAATCGTGCGATAAGGGCTACTAAGAAAGTGCTAATTCCTTATAAGAGCCAGTACTTGTTTGAGTACCAAGAGAGTATTGTCTCATTTGAGAAGTTAAAAAACTTTGGTGTCATCTATTGTTTTTCAAGATGTGATCTAGCTGATGCGGTGCTGTTATGGGGTCATTATGCGCACTGTCACACGGGTGTGGCTTTTGAGTTCGATTTTTCTGCAGATAAGTATAAGGGTCGAGTGCACAAGGTTGAGTATCCTGACCACCTTAAGAGAGGTGGAGTGTGCTCTCTGAATGAAGCAATACAGCTTTTGAGCCTTGCAGATAAATCAACTGAAGTACAAAGCTTGTTCTTTAAAAAAACTGCTCTTGATAAACATAAAGATTGGTCTTATGAAAAAGAATGGCGAATGATATCAGTTAAGGATGATGCTAACCCCTCCCCTCATCTTAAGCTTACTGGCGATATTCTGAAATCAATTTACTTTGGCCTTAATATGGAAAAAGATTTAAAAGAAAAGATTGCCGAGATGGCTATAAAAAAAATCCCAAGTATACAGCTTTATGAGGCTGAAAAAGATTTAGCTCAAAAAAAATTAAACTTCAAAAGGTTTAAGCGAGCTTAATTACACAAGAGCGCCCGTTGGTTGAGCTGGGATCAGCAGCCAATTCTATCAACCGTCATTTGGTGGTATTTTTCAAACCACATCCATTTTTCGAGTATTCTAAGTGCTCGTTGGTCGCTGGATGATGTTTTCATTAAGTGAAGAATCTTTTCTTGAATAATCTTATGATAACACTCGCCTCGTGCAAAATACTGAAGCGCAATTGGAAGATAATCTAAGTGATAATGCCCATCATCATCTTTGATGAAGCATTCTTGGGTGCCACCATTTTTATCAGCGTTGAAAAGGTCGACTAATTCTTGTGATGCAACTATTCGTGGATACTTTGCCACTTTCGATTCAAGTTCATACGCGCTGACATGACCCGGTCCAAAAATGATGTTGTTTTCATGGTATACCTTGCCTACTGTTAAACCGCCTCTTATAAGAAAGCCCTTTCCTATGAGGAAATTTGCTAATTGCTGAGTAATATTTAAGATTTCAATGACAGCATGCCGCCAGGATATAGTTTCATTGAATAGACTTTCTGGGATTGTTATAGCGAGGCTATCCGATGCGGCACTTATGGCTGGTTTTAATTTTATCGTAGCAGTGGTTCTTGATTTCTCGATATCAGCCTTATGGCTCGAGTTTTCGCCGTTTTTGATTTGCTGAAGTATATGGAGAATTTCTGGCGCGTTTTTTTCAACTTTGACAGCTTCTTTAAAGCCTAGCAGGTCAATAAATGCTACCACGCCGTTTTGATATATCTTGGACATTTTGTCTTCTCTTGGTGCTAAATGATAACCATTGCCGATTTATACGGCCTTATGCGGATTAAAGCATTTGTAAATGGGCTAAAACCCAAATATATTTGAAATCACATACTATTGCTAGACCGATATATCCCTGCTCTAATGTTGAACGAACTATGCCAGGGCCTCACTTAACTGGAGTCATTATGGTAGATATCGAAGATCGCTGGTTATCAGTAGATGAGATTGCAAAATATCTCGGTGTGAGTAATGACACTGTTTACCGTTGGATTGAAAAACATGCAATGCCCGCACATCGCATGGGGCGCCTTTGGAAATTCAAGAAGGATAAAGTTGATGAATGGGTTCAAGATGGTGGCGCAAGTTTATCTTGATGTGGCGAAATTGGCGAAGTAGAACAACATAATTGGAGATAGATATAGATGGCAATAAAGAAATCTGAGCTTTACTCATCGCTTTGGGAGAGTTGTGACGCATTGCGCGGTGGGATGGATGCCAGTCAGTACAAGGATTATGTCCTTTTTATGTTGTTCATCAAATACATTTCTGACAAGTACGCCAACTCCGACGACTTCTCTCCACCGGTTACTATTCCACCAGGAGCCAGCTTCAATGATATGGTTAAGCTTAGAGGTAAAAGCGATATTGGCGATAAGATTAATACCCAAATCATTAAACCGCTGATCGACAACAATTCACGCTTGGCTCGTAGCGACTTTCCAGATTTTAATGATCCTAACAAGCTTGGTGAAGGCAAGGCGATGGTAGATCGCCTGTCACATTTGATTAGCATCTTCCAAAAGCCTGAGCTGGATTTTTCCAAGAACCGCGCCGATCACGACGATATCCTTGGTGATGCGTATGAATATTTGATGCGCCATTTTGCACAGGATAGCGGCAAGAGCAAGGGGCAATTCTATACACCATCAGAGGTCAGTCGTATCATCGCCAAGGTGATCGGCATTTCGCCGCAGAATGCGGTAGCGTCGACAACGGTCTATGATCCGACCTGTGGATCGGGGTCTTTGCTTTTGAAGGTGGCTGCCGAAGCGGGCAAACATATAACCCTTGAAGGCCAGGAAAAGGATGTGACCACCGCTGGTCTTGCCCGTATGAATATGATCTTGCATGATTTTCCGACTGCCAATGTTCTTAATGGGAATACGCTTGCTTCTCCCAAGTTTAAGGATGGCGAAAATTTACGAACCTACGACTTTGTCGTTGCTAATCCTCCATTTTCGGACAAATCCTGGAGCACAGGGCTCACGCCCGCTAATGATTTGTATCAGCGCTTTGAATGGGGTGAGCCACCCGCTAAGCAGGGTGACTATGCTTACCTGCTGCACATCATTCGCTCAATGAAAAGTGCTGGAAAAGCAGCCTGTATTCTCCCGCATGGTGCCTTATTTCGTAGTAATGCCGAGGCAGTCATCCGTAAAAGGCTTATACGTTCTGGCTATCTAAAAGGTGTTATTGGGCTGCCTGCGAATTTGTTCTATGGCACTAGTATTCCCGCTTGCATTTTGGTTCTCGATAAGGAAAATGCTCCGGCTCGCAAGGGTATTTTCATGATCGATGCTTCAAAAGGGTTTATTAAGGATGGGAATAAAAACCGTTTACGTGAACAGGATATTCATAAGATTGTCGATATTTTTACTAAGCAGATAGACACGCCCCGCTATGCCCGCATGGTTTCTTTCGACGAAATCGCTGATTCCAAGAACGATTATAACCTTAATCTACCGCGTTATATCGACAATTCAGAGCCAGAAGATTTTCAGGATATCGACGGACATCTGCGTGGGGGTATTCCCGATCGAGACATTAATGCGCTAGATGCCTATTGGCAGGTGATCCCTGGCGTTCGTTCTACGTTATTTGTTAGCGAAGGGCGGCCTGGTTATTCAAAACTGAGATCGCCCATTTCTGCAGTTAAGTCAGCTATTCTGAGTCACGACGAATTTACAGCCTTAAAGGGAAAGGTAACTAAGATTTTTGATCATTGGCTAACCGCAAATATGCCAGTCCTGAAAGGCTTCAATGAAGAAGGGCAGCCGAAGGTGCTGATTGAGACCATTTCCGAAAACCTACTTACAACTTTCCGTAATGCACCTCTACTTGATGCCTATGATATCTATCAGCACCTCATGAACTATTGGATGGAGACCATGCAAGATGATTGTTATTTGATAGCTGCCGGTGGATGGGCTGCTAATACCCGTCGCGTCATGGAAGAGGTCAAGAGTGGAAAGCAAAAGGGTGAGATGAAGGACAAGGGCTGGATGTGTGACCTAATCCCTAAAACTTATATCGTTGCTCGCTATTTCGCTGAAGAGCAGGCAGACCTGGATGCTCTTCAGAATAAATTGGATGCAGTGACTGCCGCTCTCATAGAATTAGCCGAGGAATACGGGAGCGAAGAAGGTGTACTTAAAGATGTTTCTAGTAAAGGTGATGCCATTGAGGCTTATACGCAGGCACTAGTCGCTGTATGGAATGAGGAAGACAAAACAGCAAGTAGCGTTTATAGCACCCTCATGGATCGGGTTGAGGAGCAAGCGGCTCAGATCCGAAGTCTTAGTGAGCACAACCTCATTTCTGTTTTAAAAAATAATAAGGCTAATCTCACTCTAAAGGCAATTAAGGATCGGTTGTCTTCAACTATCGACTCGAGAGAGAATGAAATACTTTCCCGTTATATTGACGCGGATAAGCAACAAAAAACTGCCGCCAAAGAGGCGGCTGAACTCCTCGCCAAGGTAGAAATGCAATATCAGAAGCGGTTATGGTCTGAGCCTTTACAAGAAAATCTCGTGGAGTTGAATGCCACAGCTCGTTACCTAAAGCTGCTCGATGAACAAAGCGCAATCAAGAGCAAGATCAAGGAAGCGGATGCCGCACTTGACATGCTTGCTTTCGGAAAATACTCAAAACTTAGCGTGGATGAGATCAAGATCCTAGTGGTAGATGATAAGTGGTTTGGCGCGCTGACAGTTGCAGTGCAAGGTGAGTTAGATCGCATATCTCAAACCCTTACCTCGCGTATTCGCCAACTTGCTGAACGTTATGATACGTCTCTACCGCAATTAGTGAATAAGGTGGCAGAACTGTCCGCTCGTGTTGATGCGCATCTGAAACGGATGGGCGCAAAATGGAATTAAAACTGGGATATAAGCAGTCACTCTTGGGGATTGTCCCGGAAGATTGGGATGTCATGACTCTCTCTGATGTATGTCATTCTATTTGCGATGGCACTCATTTCACACCAAGATATGTTTCTCAAGGTATCCCGTTTTACAGTGTGGAGAATATTACTGCAAACGATTTTGAGAATACTAAATACATATCGGAAAAAGAACATGCAACGTTAATTAAACGGTGCAAGCCTGAGCGCGGTGATATTTTGATGACGCGCATAACTGCAGGTGTTGTTGGTGATACACGATTAATCGATTGGGATGTTAATGCAAGCATTTATGTTAGCTTGGCTCTGCTAAAACCAAACAATCGAATTGAATCGGAGTATCTTTATCGGTACTCGCGCTCTCCTGTGTTTATTAGGGAAACCGAAAAACGAGCGCTGACAAACGCAACCCCTAAAAAGATAAATATGCAAGAAATTGGGGCTATTCCCATACCGGTTCCGAGGAGTGTAGTAGAACAACGTGCTATCGCTACCGCCTTGGGTGATGTAGATGCTCTGCTTAATGGTCTAGCGAGGCTGATTACCAAAAAGCGCGATCTCAAACATGCTGCCATTCAGCAACTTCTTACGGGCAAAACCCGTTTGCCAGGGTTTAATGGGAAGTGGGAAGTAAAGAAGCTCGAAAATTCTGCTGACTGTTTGGATAATGTGAGAGTACCTATGAATGAAGCGGAGCGCTCCCATATGCAAGGAGATATCCCTTATTGTGGTGCGAATGGAGTACTTGGTTACGTTAACAACTATGTCATTGATGATGACATAATTTTGATGGCAGAGGATGGTGGTTATTTTGATGAATATGAATATCGACCGATCGCTTACCGAATGATAGGGAAGTGCTGGGTAAACAATCATGCACATATTCTCAAGGCTAAGCCTGGTTTTGATCAGGGATTTCTCTTTTATTCACTTGTTCATAAAAACATTTTACCTTTCTTGGCGAGTGGTACTCGGGCAAAATTAAATAAGTCAGAACTCAATAAAATCGAAGTTAATTTTCCTCTTGAAAAGGATGAGCAAGCTGCGATTGCCGCCGTCCTTTCCGATATGGACACCGAGCTTGCCTGTCTCGAACAACGCCGCAATAAAACCAAAGACATCAAACATGCAATGATGCAAGAATTATTGACTGGCAAGACTCGTCTCGTGAGATGCGGAGATTGTGATGCCTAAAAGATCTCGCCCTGAGCGAATTACGCAAAGCCGAGTTGTTGGTTTATTTACTGACAAATCTCAGGCAGATTATCTTGGTTATGAATATCTTGGTGATTGGAGTAAGCGCGAAAACAATCGTCCCATTGAAGCCGAATACCTTAGTAAAAATCTCAAAATGCGAGGTTATTCAGAAGCACATATTTCTGCAGCTTTGCAAAAGCTTGAAACAGTGGCTGATACCACAGGTATTACTCTCTATCAGGCAAATCTTCGAACTTATAATTTGTTACGCTATGGTGTGCCAGTGCAAACTACTGTTGGGCAGGCGCATGAGACAGTGCATCTCATTGATTGGGAGCATCCAGAAGAAAATGCATTTTCCTTAGCTGAAGAGGTGACGCTGAAGGGTGGTTACGAGCGACGTCCCGATTTGGTTTTGTATATCAATGGTATTGCCGTAGGTGTAATCGAGCTCAAGCGCAGCTCGGTAGAGGTGGCGGATGGTGTTCGTCAGTTGATAACAAATCAGGAAGAGATATTTAATAAGAGCTTCTTTAGCACAGTGCAGTTTGTTTTTGCTGGCAGTGATTCTCAAGGGTTGCGTTATGGTACTACTGGTACGCCTGAACAGTTTTTTGTTCAGTGGAAAGATGAGAGCGGCGGTAGCGCTTTGGAGCCTGGTACCTTGCTTGATAAGCCTTTGGTGCAGATGTGTAGTAAAACGCGGTTGCTGGATTTAATTCACAACTACATTATATATGATGCTGGCCATAAGAAGGTACCTAGACCCCACCAATATTTTGGCGTAAAAGCAGCGCAGGAGCGTGTAAGACAGCGAGAAGGTGGTGTTATTTGGCATACTCAGGGTAGCGGTAAAAGTATTCTCATGGTGCTGCTCGCCAAGTGGTTAATGGAGCATGATCCTGATGCGAGAATCCTTGTAATTACAGATCGTGATGAATTAGATAAGCAGATTGAGGGTGTGATGCGTAATGCTGGGGTGACCGGCGAGGATGCTCCGTCGCCACGTATCACATCTCGTGCTCAATTTGTTGAAAAATTAAGTGCAACTATGCCGCGCTTACTATGTGCATTAATTCATAAGTTTGATGCAACAGATCTTAAAGGCGAACCGCCGCCGATTCACGGACGCTTTTATATCTTTGTTGATGAATGTCATCGCACGCAAGGTGGCAACATGAATAAACAAATGAAGCGCTGGATGCAAGATGCTATTTTCATCGGATTTACAGGTACACCACTACTACGTAAAGATAGGACGACCACTCGAGAAATATTTGGCACGTACATTCATACATACAAGTTTCATCAAGCGGTAGCTGACAAAGTCGTTCTCGATCTCAAATACGAAGCCAGAAATGTGCCGCAGCGCTTAACCTCGCAGCAAGCTATTGATGCATGGTTTGATAATAAAACGAAAAACCTAAATAACTTCCAGAAGGCAGTACTGAGGAAGCGTTGGGCGACTATGGAAGAGTTAATGAGTTCGGGAGAGCGTAAGCAGCGAATTGTCGCCAATATTATAGAAGATTTCAGTCTCAAGTCGCGTCTAAACAATGATCGTGGTACCGCAATTCTGGTGGCCTCTTCTATATATGATGCGTGTCATTATTATCGATTATTCCATAACACAACTTTTGGCTCTTACTGTGGCATTATTACTTCTTACGAACCAAATCATAATGCAATTTCACGTGAGCCTGCTCATAGCGATGAGCGCTACAAGTTCGATACCTACACTCAGGATGTATTGAAAGATGGAGAATCAACTAAGCAGTATGAAGATGAAATAAAAAGACGATTTATTGAAGAGCCCGCAAACTGTAAGTTGCTAATTGTTGTTAGTAAGCTCCTCACTGGTTTTGATGCTCCTTCGTGTTCATATATCTACCTTGATAACGAGCTACATGATCATAATCTCTTTCAGGCTATCTGCCGCACAAACCGACTCGATGGAGATGACAAAGATTATGGATATATTGTGGACTTCAAAGAATTGTTTGGTGATGTGCAGCAGGCGATCGCTGTTTACAGCTCGGATGAGTTGGATATTGATGAAGGCTGCGGTGGGAGTAACAATATTACACTTAAAGATTGGTTGAAAGAAGGGAAAGCAAGGCTTGATGCTGCTCGTGAGGCATTGAAATATTTGTGTGAGCCGATACCTTCACCAAGAGAAGTGGAACAGTATCTGCATTATTTTTGCGGTGATGCAAATAATCCTCATGCGCTAAATGACACAGAAGCTCTGCGAATTTCATTCTACAAATCAGTGGTGACTTTTGTACGTGCATACACTGCCATCTCCCAGAATCTTGACGACGCTGGATATACTGCTAATGAAATTGTTTCTCTGAATATAGAGATCGTATTTTATAGTGAGATCCGCGCTGGAATCAAAAAGCATTCAGGTGAAGAGCTTGATATAAAGCCCTACGAGGCTGATATGCGCCATTTGATCAACACATATATACAGGCTGACCCTGCTGATCCATTAGGTAAAGTGGATGACTATTCGTTGGTTGAGTTGATCATTGAAACGGGAATTCATGATGCTATTGCCAAAAAGCTTAATCAAAAAGGTAAACTTTCAAGGAATGCGATTGCTGAAGGTATTATTAACAACGTTCGTAAGACGATTATTCGAGATCAGCTGACTGATCCCAGATTTTACAGGGAAATGTCATTGTTGCTCGATGATCTTATAAAGCAACAACATGCAGACACGGACTCTTACGAAGAATTTCTGAGGAAGGCTGAGGCACTGGTCAAGCAGATGGCTGGTAAGGCAACAGCAGGTGCATACCCTTCGGTGTTGAATGGGCATCCTTTGGCAATTGTATTGTTTAACAATCTTGCGAGCATTCCAGTAAGTAGTTTTTGCTGTCCAGAAGATCTCGATGAAAAAGCTGAACTCGCACTCGCAATAGATCGTGCGATGCGTGAAAATGCACCGGCAGGTTGGAAGGGAGATGATACCAGAGAGAAACAAGTGTTAAATGCTTTGTTTCCACTTTTAGGGAGAGATCGTGATGCAACATTGGCAATATTTGAGATTATCAAGAATCAGCCAGGTTGAATATGACTGAAATTATTCAGGTAGGTGATATTTCAATCTCAGTGATACGGAAAGATATTAAGAATGTTCATCTTACCGTTCACCCGCCAGAGGGGCGTGTAACGCTATCTATTCCTGTGTATACGCGTCTCGAAGTGGCGCGGGCGTATGTTATTACAAGGCTCAGTTGGATGCGTGAGCAGCAGGAGAAATTGCGCAATCAGGCAAGAGAGACACCTCGAGAATTCATAGAACTAGAAAGCCATTATCTATGGGGTCGAAGACATTTATTGTCAGTGATTGAGTGTAATGCCAAACCATCTGTAACTCTCGATCATAAACGTATAACGCTTAGTGTTCGTCCCGGTAGTAACCAAGCCAAACGCTCTGAGGTAATCCACGAGTGGCATAAAATCTTGTTGCATGAATATATTCCTCAGGTAATCGATAAATGGGAGCCAAAACTCGGTGTGCAAGTTACGGCGTATTATCTTCAGCGAATGAAAACCAAATGGGGTGGATGCAATCACAGAGAGTGCCATATCAGGCTGAATACTGAGTTAGTGAAAAAGCCGAAGGACTTGATCGAATATGTCGTGGTGCACGAAATGCTTCATTTGATAGAGCCAACTCATAGTGCCCGCTTTATTTCATTAATTACTGACCATTACCCAACTTGGCGTGAAGCTCGTGCTGAGCTTAATGAGCTACCCTTGGCTTCAGAAGAGTGGTTGGAATAGGTGCTTTTTATTCATATCTTCAAGATGCTTTAAGCACGCTTTGCTCTGAGTTATTTATCGAGCTCATCTTTTAACTGATATACTTTTTTTACATACTGTTCGTACAATGATAATGCATCGTCATTCATGTTAACCGGCTTTTCTTTTTCAGCTTTGACCAGTTCTAAAGCAATTTCTTCATGTAACGCTCCCCGCTAATACCGGTCCACCTAGTCATTAGATAACGACTAGTAAT
>CAZBHW010000012.1:0-97615 GCA_964492045.1 uncultured Coxiellaceae bacterium
GAATGCCATCAACGATATTTCGCTTTGGTAAGTAAGCTGTAGAACCAAATCCTAATAGTTTACCACCTGGATAATTTCTTGATCTAATTCTCATGTTAGTTTCGCTCCGAGTTAATCTATTTTATTTAATATTTGCAGCATACTCATATTCTTTCTTGAAATCATGAAAACATCTCCTTCACGGACTGATTCCATTCCGATGGCTTTTCAAGGCTAGACAAATGTCCCGCATCGGGAATGATGACTAATTTACTATTTTTTGCGAGAGCATGCATGTTTATGCTTTGTTGCGGTGGTATTAATATATCTTTGTCACCGGAGATTATTAAAATAGGAATAGATGTTTGTGTTAACAAAAACGAAGTGTCTACACGTAAAGCCATGCCTCGAAGTGCGGATGCAATGCCTGTTGCTGATTGTGAATCAACAATGGATTTTAAATATGATTTTGTTACATCATCAGCATTTGGAGAGAGTGCTTTATTCATAAAACCTGCAAGTAATTCAGCTGTTCCATTTTGCATTACATCTTGGGCGCTAGCTTCACGTTTAGCTTTCGTCTCAGGGCTATCAGCGATGGATTGCGTGTCTGAAAGAATTAAAGCTTCAACGCTCTCTGGATATTGTTGTAAGAATGATAGTGCAATGTAACCACCCATTGATTCTCCACCAATTACCGTCTTATTGATGTGCAGCTCGGACATAACTGCCTTCACTTCATTGGCATAATCAGTCATGGTGACTGCTTCACCATTTGTCTTATCATTCTCACCAAAACCTCGCAGATCAAGCGTAATAATCCTGAAATATTTCTTCAATTCATCTTGCTGTGGCTTCCATAGTCTTTGATCGGTTGGGAAGGCATGAATGAGAATAATAGGCTTTCCTTGACCAACATCCGTGTATGCATGATTAAGTCGATGATTAGCAGAAAGGGCATTTGATGTAATTAATAATAAAAATAAGGAAATGAATGATTTAAATTTCACATGCGCTCCATCTATAGCTATCAACCTTCAGGTGGTCGAATATATTAAATATAAATTGTATTCTCAACTACCGTATTACTACGGTAGTTTATGGCTGATTAAGATAAAGGGAAATCAGTTCTTTACTGGAAGCGCATCCTAATAGTTCCATGACTTTCGCGAGGTATCCTTCGACCGTACGATATGAAATATCGAGTTCTTGTGCAATTTCTTTTGCTGAGTTACCCTGCGAAAGTAATTTCACACAGATAGCTTGTTGTTTAGATAAGTGTACGGGCTGATGTGTGATGTAATGATATAAAACCAAATCTTTTTTAACTAGTTTAATTTCAGGTGATTCAGGAATTAGGTCAGCTAAATTGGCATGTTTAATGATAGCTTCAACATGTTGATCAAGTGCATTATCATCGGTATTAATTGTGATATTGGCTACTTCATTGAACCATGGATCTCTGTCATGAAGTTTAGTTAAGAGTGCGCTTCTATCACTACTCAGTAGTAGCGGTTCAACGTGCCTAGACATGCGTTCTAATTGTGTGGCTAGACTAACAGTCGCAAAGACAACATATTCATTCTCCAGACTGGCACGATTATCTGGCGAAGTTACTATGCCGACATCTGTTACGATGACACTATGGTCAGTTTGATGCGATATGATATCCTTCTCTGTGGCGCGCAATGCTTTATTGCCGGCATCCCCGAGTATTTGGTCTACTAACGCACCGGTTCTGACCTCAATGCCATAATCAGCGTCGATGAATTGCCAGGCTAGCTTTTCAGCTAATGCTTGACCTAATACAGCCTTACCTGCGCCAGGATGACCAACAATGATAATTCGCTTAACTTGATTCATTCTTGTACTCCTCTGTTCATATAGTATAGCTAGTATAAGTAGAGACTGATCGCTGCGAAACGCGTAGTACTACGCTATTGATGATATATGAAATATAATCAATATGTTAAGTATGCTATTCATTGATTGACGGTAAATGTCTCTTTAAATATCATGGACAGCTCGTGTTATTTCAATAATTAGTACTGGGAATAACGTCTCAGTGCCCCACAAACACTGAAAAGTGTTAGACCGTGAGGTAACGGTCCGCGAACGCAATGTGAGCGCATTAATAATCAATTGAATATTTGGCATTCATCGCTGACGTATTCCTTTTGTCTGAATACCGCGCGCTGGAAGGCTGAATGATTAATGCGAGATTTACAAAATGACTACGCAAATAAAATCAGTAAGAACAAAATTATCAGTAAGACAACTTCAATGCTCAAAGCTTTTATTAAGTGGAAAAACGGCTAGTCAGATCGGACTTACGCTGGGTCTATCAAAGCGCACAGTAGAATACTACCTAGAAAACGTCAAGGCTAAACTGGATTGTAGAAGCAGGGTTGAGCTGATATTGAAAATACAGCGGCTTCTGCAATGGCAAATTGAATTGAGCTAATCAATAGCGATTTTGATGCGATATTCTTATTCCGTAAGCTTGTAACGAAGCAGAAAAATTATGCTTCCACATAAAATTGGAACAATGGCCAAAATTGAAAAGGCATATTTAATATCAGTTATCGAGTTAGATAGATACCCTGAAAATATTGCACCTAAGCTCAGCAGCAAAAGCCAAACACCCATCATCGTTCCCCGTGAACATGTTGGTGCTATTCTTGCAATCATGCTAAAGCCGATAGGTGCAAGTAAGAGTTCAGCAATGCCTTGGATTAAATTACCTGCAATGAGCCAGTTTATATTAATTGAAAAGCCATTAGTGAAGTGCTTTATACCATAAGACATCATCACGAATGATAATCCCATAAGAATGAGTGCTAGTGAGAACTGTAAAGAGGTGTTAATTGTAATTTGGCGCTTTCTAAGGAAATTAAAGACGAAGATTACAATAGGGCCACCAATCACAATTGCAAGTGTACCTGCTAATTGAAACCATTGTGGACTAATAAGAAAACCATATATGTGTGCATCAATGTTTCTTTTAAGAAAAAGGGTAATGATAAGCGGACTTAAGTAGTGCAAGGTACTGAATAAAACTGCAGGTATGATGAATAATAGACACGTTAATACGGTATTATCTTTTTTTTGATATAATTTCTTAATTCCATATAAAATTAAAATGAAAGCTGAAATATTAATGCCTGTTTGATAGGTGCTTTCAAAATTAGTTGCCCATCTCAAAACAACGTACATGAGACCATACATACAAAAAATCAATACAATGCCATTCACAATATTTCTTATGACTATATGCGATTTTAAAATATTAAGTTCACGCCAGTTAAATAAGATGAGAGATAGTGCAGCCACACTAAAGAAGCTCGCTGTCATAAACAGTAAGTCGTATCTTTGAGTTAACTCGAAATAACCGCTAATGAGAAAGCTGACAAGAAACCCAATATTCATGACACTGTAATTCAATAAAAAATTCATTTCCCTTTGGCTATCATTTTCCAAATAGAGGTTGGTTATGATGCAGTTGATGGCAATTGTGAATGCCGATCCAATTGCAATGGCACACATGCCATGTTGAGCATAGGCAGGGTGAGATAATAGCAGACAACCTGCAAGCATGAATAATGCGCTTAGTAACAATAAGTAATGGTGGCGAATATACCGATCAGCAATATATCCGGCAGTAATGCGAAGTATTCCAGCTGAACCCAGAAAGCATGCCGTCATGCTTATAGCCGTTGAATCAGAGATATGATTATGCGTTAGATATAAAACCAATGTGGAAGCAGATACACCAAACGGGATGACCAATAGCATTTTGATTATCATCAATATGCTTGGATGAATGCTGTGATGATGGGGCTGAATACAAGTAAGTTGTGAGGGCATTTTTCGATGTTCTAATTATACTAGCATTAATATTGCACAATACTTTGCATTTGCTCTAATATCAAGCTAAATACTATAATGCGTATATGAAAAAGCATATAGCTATTACATCCTGCCCAATAGTCGAGCAAATTATCATGCCTAAGCTTAAATTGCATGATATGACTGTATTCAACTACTACAGGGTATATTTCGATGGGAAGATGATTCGTCTGTCTTCAGATCAGGCATGGACTGAGCATTATTTTCAAAAGAACTATATGAACACAATGACCGTACCCAAATCGTATTTGAGCAAGCCATTAAATTATTACGTTTGGTTGACAGATGATTGCCCGGAAATGTTGATTGATGCAGCAGTCAATTTTAATACTTCTAACGGAATCTCAATCGCTGAAAAGCATACCGATTATATAGAATATTTCTGCTTTGCTACTCATACTCAGAACACTAGGATAATAAATAGTTTTTATCTCAACAACCTAGATTTACTGTTGAAGTACGGTCATGAATTCAAGGAACAATCAGACCAATTATTAAAGATCGCCAAAAAGCAGATGTTTCAAATACAAAACATGGAAGTTTGTCATGCCGATTGTAGACTTGTAGAAATTAAACCATACAAAATCAAATTATCAAGCCGTCAAACCGATTGCGCACGATTGCTGCTGGAAGGTTTTCAGTATAATGAGATTGCTAGTCAACTGAAATTATCGACTAGAAGTATTGAATACTACGTTGAAAACCTGAAAGCAAAATTGGAATGTCGGAACAAAAGCGAACTGATTATTAAATTAACACAGCTAATTCATATCTGAAGCTTAAAATGAACGAATAGTACCGTACTAATACGGTATGTCCACCCTGTTTAATCATGATAAATTACCTTCACTTTTAAATTAACAATAATACGGGTGTGGTATGTTAAATCGCGGACGCGAATCAGTTGATAAACTCGTTAAATTCCTAAAATTTGGCCAAAAAGAACAAGAACTGGAAGATGCAGGGCATTCCAGAGTGGCTTCAGTTATCGGTGCTGGTGCTTCTATCGTGGGAGGTGCAACTATATTTACCGCAGGTGCTGGCTTGATGACCGCAGGGGCTGTTGTGGCACCAGAAGCACCGCCTGTTGGTGGGGCGGCAATGTCTGCTGGCTATATGCTGATGGGGAAAGCTGAAGAAACCAGCAAAATTATCCAACACTATTTGCCAGAATTAATTGATAAATCAATTGATGGTGTTTCAGATTTATATGCATCCGCATCTGGGTTTGTAAAAGAATGCATAAGTAGATTTGATCAACCAGAATTGGTTTCATGCCAATATGATGACATTGAAACAGCGATGGTTAAATTTGGTTACGAAGATTATGTTAAATCACTTTATGCAACGCTAGATGAAAACCAGAAATATATCTATGCAATTATCGCGCGTGATGTATTTATGGAACATTTTAAGATCGCAGATGGTAAATTGAATTTAGGTAATGATGATATTGAATTGCCTAAGACTATATCAGACGATGCTGCAAAGAAATCCCTTGTCGATATTGAAAAAAAGATAATTGAAAAAAACTCCGATGAAATACTTGGTAAAAAAGTTGCTGTCGAAATTACGCAACTAAATAAAAAGCTTTCACCAACCCTAACCAGTCTAGCCACTCAGGCAAATCGTCAGAATGGCGGTAAAATTACGCCAGTTAAATCTGATCCAGTTAAAGACGCCTATCAATTTTGTGAAGTATTAGGCGCAGCAAGCCAAGGTGCATCATTGGTTGCAAGGATCACAGGTAATCATAGACTTGCACAACAGATTACTACTTCCGCTGTTGGCGCAACTCAGATTGTGATGGGTATTGCTCAAATTGCCAAATCAGGCTGGGCAGCAGGTCCAGTAGGGATGGTTTTTGGTGGAATGAATGCATTGGTCGGTGCTTTTGGTTCGGATAATAACGATGCCATGGAAGCCTTTGCTGAGCAGTTAGCGGTTATCTCAAGGCAAATACACGCATTGCATGAAGATATGTTATTCCAGTTTGGCCGTGTGTTCACAGCGCTCGGTATTATTAATAACAATATTATTCAGGGTTTTAGATTGTTGCATGAAGAGCAATCGAAAATTGGTGAAAACATAATTAAACTTCAACGATCCGTATCAACACTTCAAGATAGTGTGAATGCAATAGGCGACAAGATCGATAATCTCGAAACACAAATGCGTGGATATGTTTTGGAAGATGACAGAAAGCAGCTACAGTTAATGATGAATTCAGTAAAGCGCAAAGCTGATCGAGGATTAAAGAAAGTAAAGCTGCAAGTAGAAATTATGTCTGCCTTTGAAACATTTAATCAAAGCGTAATTGAAAAGAAATTAAATGATGTGCCAGTCACTAGTATAGAAGTATCAAGGTCTTTATCAATGTTACTAGGTAGTGCGGAAGCGAATGCTGGCATACTACTGAATTATGCAAGACATCATTTAGGAATGGAGGTCAAAGCACCTATTGCTGATCCAGAGCAATGGCAGCAATGCGCTACTCTTTTAATTGATGTTACGAAACAAGCCAGCGATGATAGAAATGACAAAGCCGTCATTAGTCAAAAAGACTACGATGATTTCAAACATCTGCTAGCGATAGGTAAAAATTGGTTGTCTTTCGTGAATCAATTTAAACAAAATCCCGATAATTTGAAATTGTTATTCACTAGATATATAGAACGACTACAGCAACTAAATGCCATTGTTACGGAAAGCATTCAGGCAGAAGAAGCTGTAGTGAATAAGTCTTTAAAGCCAGCTTTTCTTGGTACAGATCAATTAAAGAAACAGCGTGAATTCAAATTCGATTTTAAGCGCAATTATTGTTACATGACAGCAACTGAAGACTGGAGTGGATGTAAGGGTTTTCATAATAGCGCCAGGTTCATGGGTTATGATCAATTTAGCGGAGAATGGACAACTCATCTTGAGGCACGAAAGAAAGAAATCGATAGGATGCTTAATGAATATGAAAATGAGTTTATTGCTAAACAAGAGCAATCCCATTTAAATAGAATAGTGAAGTTTTATGAATCGAAAAATATGGGTAGTAGCGGATGCTCGGTATTCATGATTTCAGAAATTACGCCTGATTCATTGCCATTACTTCCTCGGCCATTTGGAATAGGAACAGGTTATATTGGTTCAGAATTTATTGAAGCGGAATTATTAGGTCTAGGTACCATAGTGCATACCTACCGTTTCGAAAAAGATGAATTTATTTACAAGATTACTTTTGTTGATAAATCAAATGACCAATCCATACTGATGAGTCGCTTTAAAACTAAATGTGTGCTTGATAGCCATTTAAATCCTGCTGAGGCGGTATGGCATGCTTATATGGGTGGAACTTATCCTGCGAATGGTAGTTATTCTCACCTAGAAGCAAGAAGTCTTCACACACCGAATGGAGATTATTTTTGCAGGCAATATTCGGCAATTCCCGAATTTAAAACATCAGTTGGGTTGCGCAGGCAATTGAAGGAAAATCGCCAGTATCTCGATGCCTTGGTTGCTATAGATGACAAAGAAAAAGTATGTAAATTGGTACGAGCTAAGAAAAGAGAATTGCGAAAGGAATTAAATGATAAGGTTATTCGTGAATTAGAATCAGTTGATTCACGTAACAATAGTGCTATGACTTTGATAGAGCTTGATGCTGCTGGGAAATTGCTAGTAGCGTTTTTATCAATTGTCTTCAGAGGAAAATACAAAAAACCAGCTGAAATATGGGGTAAGGAAGAAGTATTGAAGTTTTTAAAAGAATATCAAAACCATGATCATTACTTAATTTCGCAATTTGCAACAAACATTGAATTAATAACTTCCCTCGAAAAAGAATGTCTTGCGCAGCTTAGTCATCTTGATGTCGCCTTCGCTCCGTTGGATGAAACATTGCAAAAGTTGACGAGGTTTATGGAAGAATTCGAAAGCTATGTGCGCGATGATAAAGTAATGGCGCAAGAAGAAAGAGTAATTGACAATCAGGAAGCTGCCTTGCATGGAGCTTTACAGTCTGCACTCATCATTCAAGGTGAATTACTGAGAGCAGGACACGTTGATGCAGCGATTCATTTGGCAGATTTATTCCAGCGATCGGGTTTAAATATTCTGTCATTAGCACCGCAACCGCATAATAATGCCATGGCAGGTTATGCCAGGAACCAGTTATTTGCATTGCCACCAGCTAACAATCCTGATCAAGCTGACAATGGCGATGATAATGTAAAGAAAGTAGGATTTGATAATGGAAACTAGAACTGGTTTAACAGATACCGATAAGCTTAAATCTGTCATGAAAAACCACATGAGTAGACATGAATTAAATAAATTTTTTCCTGGTAAAGAGATATCATACATGCAGGTTCACTACATCAAGCATCAGGAATATAAAAAGGGTGATGTTATGTCAAATTTTGAAGGAATGACTGTCATATCAATTGAATTTACTGATGGTACAAAAGAGTCCTTTCGATGGAAAGACACAAAACAAAGGGAATGGGACGATAGTATAGACCCATCACCTCTTGTGGTGAACTCATTACTAAGTAAAGACGAACAAAAGGGGATTACCCGTTTGCCAATAGCAGAAATAGGCTGTCAAAATCCTACAGCAACAAATAAATGAAGCCAGACTTATGAGAGCTGAACTATAATATTGTAATCATGATTAAAGTAAATAATCACAAAGATGTAATATCACAATTGGAAATAACAGCCAATCGACCTTTATTAATCGGAATTGATGGTAGGCCTTGCTCAGGAAAATCCACTCTAGCTGACTTGCTGATTGAAGAATTGCATGCAGATGGTTTATTCTTGGATGATTTCTTTATTACCCAATCAGAATGGCCCACGCATATCTATCCTGCATTTCCTTTTCCTTATATTCGATATAAGGAATTCCTGGAAGGTGTATTCAAATTAGCTCAAGGAATGGTATTTGAATATCAACCATATAACTGGGACACTGGCAGATTGGGAAAAATCAGAAAGGTTGATCCTAAAAATATAATCATTGTTGAAGGTGTTTCCGTGCTTTGTGAAGAGCTTGTGCCGTTCTTTTATAAAAAAATACTTGTAGTCAGCAATCAAAGCAATGAATTTGAAGCGATTTGCCTGAGAGAAAATAAAAATATCAAACTTTGGAACGAACTATATCTTCCAAGCGTCGATATCTACTGGCGAACTAACCCTCTGCAGCGAGCTGATATCCTTTTCGAAGGTCGTGGCTTCACTGATAAAGAGGTTAAACAACCATGCTGAGAAATAATAATTATAGTTTCTTCAAAGGCTATCAGGATGATGATAAAAAACGTGCATCATTCAATCAGCTTGCAGTAGCTGTTTTTCAACTATCTTTTGAACTTTGGTATCAATCTGGCTACTGGAAAGATAAGTATATCCCATACACATTGTTCGACGGCGACAAAGCGATAGCAAATGCTTCTGCTAATATTATGGATTTTGACGTGCTAGGTGAAAAGAAGCGCTTTATCCAAATCGGTACTGTTATGACAGATGAGACTTACCGTAACAAAGGGTTATCTCGATATTTATTGGAAAAAATGATCGCTGATTGGAGAGACAAATGCGACTTCATTTATCTGTTTGCCAACTCTACCGTTTGGGATTATTACCCCAAGCTCGGATTCAAACGATTCCGTGAATATCAGTATGGCAAGCCCGTAAAATCGACTCTATCAACTGCGCTGGAAAATGTTGACATGGACATACAGTCTAATAGAGATAAACTATACGATTATGCAAATAAATCTTGCGCACTTGGTAAACTATCATTGCAGCATAATGCTGATCTGGTTATGTTTTATTGTATAACTGTTTACAAGAATAATGTTTATTACATAAATCAACTCGATGCATTTGCCATTGCTATTCACAATGAAAATAAATTGCAGCTATTAGATGTATTTAGCAAAACTGATGTTGACCTAAATGAAGTGATTCAATCACTGGCACATAATATAAATTATGTCACGCTTGGTTTCACACCAAATGATTGCTCTTTATACGAGGCCAAAATTATAGATGAATCTGCTAAAGATGAAGCGTTATTTATTATGAATGATGCATCAGATTTGTTTAATAAAAATAAAGTAGTGTTTCCATTGTTATCGCACGCATGACAGATTATTTCTCTTAATGGCAGTCCATCAGAATACATGATATTTATCAATTAGATATACAGCGTCCATTAGATAACTTATATGGTCTATACTTAAAATGGTTATTAATAATCAGGCCTTTATCCATGCAAAGAATCAATGAACGTGAAATCAGAAAAACAATGGAAGATGCGGATATTCAATCTGTATCTATCGCCTCAGGCAGCAGTAAGGAAAATATTGTCTCGACTCCACTTGGTGCACCGCAAGAGCAATTTGGTGCAGCATCACTCAGCAAACCTGTGTTTGCATATCTCGTATTAAAGCTGATTAGAGCTGGTGTACTTGAATTAAATACGAATCTAAATGAAGCAACCAAGTATGATGACAAAATAAAACAAGATAAAAGCATATTGCCTTTTGCTGACTTTTGCGAAAAGTTCGGGATCAATTTAGAGGATACAGAAGTAAATCATGATCGTGCCAATAAGCTTACACCTGCAATTGTCTTATCACATCAATCAGGTCTGCCAATCGGTTATGATGATAGACCAGATTCAGCTTACAACAACAAGGCAGCACCGTTAAAGTTTGATTTTGAGCCTGGTGAAGGATATGGATACTCTGGCCTGCATTTAATGTACCTGCAACAATGGATAGAAGAAAAAACAGGCAGAAAACTCGAAGATCTTGCACAGGAATTTGTATTCCGTGACGTTGGCATGAAACAATCTACGTTTAATACGCCAAACGCAAATGCCGCCAATAGCTTCTATACAACGGCAGAAGATTATGCACGCTTTTGTATTCATGTGATGAATGACCAAGACCAACTAGTGCAAGAAGGGTTTGTAGGTAAGGTATCATTAAATAAAGATCCATGGGCAGTGCGAGAAAAAGTGGCACCAAATACATTAAATCACCTTGAGTGGGGATATGGTTGGGGTCTCGAAAAAAATGACAAAGATGAAGTTGTCAGTGCATTTCACACAGGTGATATGGGCCCATGGAGAGCTGGCGTTAAACTGGATTTAGTGTCAAAAAACGTGACAGTATTTTTTTCCAAATCACAATCTGAAAATGGTCATGTACTACAAGAACAAATTTTTGGTAAATCCCATGCGCTAGATTATTTTTTCGATAAATATAAATTTGCAAGAAGCCCTGAAGAACTGAAACGTGACTGGCGGGAGAAACCAAGCTATGGTATCCGCCAGGATGCTGCGATAGAGATAATGGTTCTTAACCCAAATCCTGATGTTCATCATAATAACAAAAGCGTTCATGAAAACTTATGGATAAAGGAACGGTTTGGTTCTGATAACTATCTCTCAATTGGTGTTATGCTAAAAGAAGGTACCTCAGATTTGCAATATTACTTATTTGAGGATTGCGATAAAAAGCCACATCCTGAGTTTTATTCAAGCTTGATGGAACTACAAGAACATTTACCTCCTGAAAAGCAGCATTTATTCGATAGAACACAAAAAGTATATCTAATGGGTCATGGTGATGACGCGAGTAAATATGGATTTGGTAATTATCATGTTCATGACGACTTCAGCCATAACCATGACCCAGATCCTACCGAACAGATTTATGATGACGATTTTGATAAATTGATCAGGGATATTCTAAACACCATACCGGCACGTCCTAATGGTAATGGAATTACATTAGAAGCATGTCATGCGGACAACCTGGTATCAGCTGAGGAATATGGTAAACGCCATAAAGAGTTTGGTTATCCACAATCGTTTTTAGAAAGACTGTCGGAAAACTATCCACAGGTTACTTTTAGTGGAACTGGTCCATGGAGCGATTCAAAAAACAAGTATGAAAGTCTCGCAACTGATGCCAGAGCACCGGCTGGGCAGGCACCCGTCACTTCGACAGGCGGCGGCATTTGGAAGCATGGTAATACTGTAATATTTCATCAAAACGATCATCAAATTGCTGTAAGGAAATCACCCTTTGCATCAACAGATACTGCTAAAAATTTGAAATTGAATACTATCAATTACGCATGTGAGGTTTTAAATCAATATGCAGACATGGCAGATGGAGAGAAAAATGAAGTCCTGACAAGAATTCGCGTAAATCGTACCATTATGAAAATTGAAGATTTGAAACCTGAGAATGGTTTTCCTTATACAGTCAAAGTTTCTAATGATGGAATTCAAAAATTTACTGAAAATCAAAACAAATTATTAATTCAAGAACAAGATAGATATTTGCAAAGAGCGCAGAATATATTGTCAAAAAAGACATTCACAGATAGAGATGTGCTCATGATAGCACTTGGTTTAAATCATGTTTCAATATTTAAAGGCCATGAAGATGTGTTACAAAGAATATTAAAAAATGATGCGCTATTGCGATTAGTGATGGTTAGTTGCGGAAAGGTTCTACTCGGTAGTAAAGATAATAACAACGCTATTGATCTTTTATTAGAAGCAGGCATATCTGTAAATAGCGTCGACGAAAAAGGCATGACTGCATTGCATTATGCGGTACAGAATTTTTATGTTTATAGAGATGAACCTCTCAATCTTATTAACAAATTATTGAAACTTGGTGCAAACACAGGATTGATTGATCATATGGGTCAAACTCCAGTTACGCTTGCGGACACCCATAGCAAAACTAGTACTGTGATTAACGGGGTAAAAGTTTTAGAGTTATTACAACGGCAACAAAATTCCACTAAAGAAGATTCAATAAAACCGAATACCCTAACCTCCCAGACATTGATCATAAAGTCGTTAGGGCATCAGCCAAAAATGGGCAATAATTTGTCTGTAAATCGCAGTGCAAATGATGATTCAGGTTTGAAAGTAGTGATAGATGAAAGAGATAGCGAAAAAATCATGCCCACGTCTACTGCTATGAAACAACAAAAGCATGGTAAAACTGCTGTAGCTGAAAAAGCTCAACCAGAGCAGGCTCCAACAGATGGAGGTGTTAATGCAGAGACAATGAGCAATTCTAATTCTCAGCAGTCTCCTTTTCAAACTAAACTAATTCCACCATGGGAAAAAGGTAAATAGCCCATTAAATAGTTACTCCGTGATATTCATTTGACTGTCCCACTAGCCTTGCAGCCAATGACGTAAATTGTTAGCCAAACGGCCTTGCCTTTTGAGGGAATTCCTATCGACTTCACTCAACGAATATATAAGTCTATATTCACCCAAAACGGAATGAATAGACCAACACTTGCTGATAAGTGATATGGCATTTAGTAAATTATCCAAAGATTCATACTCTGTCCATGGTATCAAGCACCTATACAATAACTCTTGATGTTGCCGCCTAGTCAGATTGAAATTCTCCATTGCCTTATGCAGGCAATTGTGGAATGAAAAAAATGGATGAGTGATGACAACCTCACCCAAGTCGATAATGGTAATCACGCCTGTAGTCGGGTTTATTAATATATTCTTATCATGAAAATCGGCATGACCAAAGGTATCGATAATCTTAAATGACGACAATTCATGACATAGCTCGCTTAGCTTTGGTGCAAGCTGATTTAATTTAAATATTTCCTGTCTGGTCATTCCGTCGCCAAGTAAAAGTTCTTCTTGCAGAATAAGATGTTGATAGAGAGATGGCAATTTTTGTGTGCGCCAATCAGGTACACCAAGATCAATCAATTTCTGGATACTATCTGTTGAGTTTATTTGCAATGCAGTATACGCATCTAATGCTTCAACTAAAACATCAGGCATGAATTTATGTTTAAAATGATGATACAATTGTATTCCAGCATCTACCATCAAAAAACAGAGATGTTCCTCGCTAGTTGCAATAACCGCAGGAACATTTGCATGGTATTTATTATGTAATAATTCAATTACTTCGGTTTCCAGGAATAGTTTCTGGGGAACAACTTTTAGGAAAACATAACCCTTATCGGTTGAGATTCGAAACACTACCGACCATTGATTATCTTGTATGACGACAGGCATATCAGTAGTGCATTTATAATTCTTGGTATTTAATGTCTGCAAAGCCCACCGAACTGCCGCATTGCTCATGTAATTAAGCTACCTTCTCAATCGTCCAGCCTTGTAATTTGACTATTTCTCGCAAGGAAATATCATAAAACTTGGAGGTTTTATCATTATCAAATGTAATGAATGCAGGTTGGCAATGTACACCATGATCTTTTACACCTGTCAATACGGATTTATATTTCTCAATAAATTGTGGTAACGAAGAACCAACCACTACACCAACGCTTTCTAAACCACTAGGATACATATGGGCGGGTCTCGGCGCTGGTAATTCAATCATCGAAACTTTATGTCCATCTTCAAGGACAATAGGCTCAGCTAAAATAAGAATAGAAACTGCTCGGCCATTAAATTGTGTTTCAACAAACTCGGAACATAATACTTTTAACTCATCACGTAACATTTCATATTCTGGCAATGTAGATGTTCGATAAAGTAAGTGGCTCATTGGCATGCCAGTTATATCAATTCCTGATTGTTTCATGCGAGATAATAAGTCAGAGAAAAATTCCTGATAATTACCGATTAGTCTTTCAAGTTGGTTCATGATATTTGACCTCTCCATCTAATATCTATTTGTGTTTGGCGATCATTAACATCAATACTACCGGTTTACCTAAGGAATCTGTGCTGTTAATAATGGCATGCTCTTTAAAATTTAGCTTTTCATAACACCGTATTGCCGCGGTATTTGAAATATCTGGATCAACAAGACAATACTGCTTGTTTGGCCATATATGTTGGTTCAGGAATGATTGTATGAGTTGACTACCGATACCCTTACCAATCATTTCTATATCGCCAATAAACAAATCCATTCCTGCTGCATTCTTTACTATATCTACTGTCAGATTTTGATTTGGCCAGGGGAAATCAACAATACTGTATTTCTGGACATAACCGGCAGGCTTAGCATCAATCAGGGCAATATAGCCGCTAACGGGCTGTTTACCTTCTATGTAGGGCTCTAGTTTTTTTAACACTTCCGCTTCTGTCCATTGTCGCAAAGAATAAAATCTTTGCACGTGAGGAAGATTAAACCAGCTATACATTTGTGCGATATCTGATAATAACAAAGGTCGAAAGGTGATATCTTTCATTGGGAGGAATCTCTAGGCATTAATTCTTTTTTTAAGAATATTCTGTAGTGATTGAATAAAGCTGTGTTAATGGTTCCTATTGGTTGATAACCGTGCTTTTGATAAAATCCTTCAGCTTGAAATGAAAATGTATCTACGAATGAATATGAGCAGCCTCTTTTTATGCCTTCTAATTCTGCTGCTTTAATTAATTCACTTCCGTATCCTTTTCCTCTTAAATTTTCATCAAGCCACATCAGAACTATATGTATCGATTCTGAGAATGAAACAGCAAATAATCCACCTTGAATCACATTTGAATCATCGCGCAAATAGATGCAAAATTCTTTGGGACTTTCGCCCAGTTGTTTGTTGTTGAATTGATTTATCCCCTTTTGAAGGACATCAATGTCACTGAGTGTTGGGTTGCAATCTAAATCGAGTTTAATATTCATATTAATTTCTTTCGCATTAAGTAATTAATGAAATGCATACCGCCAAATAATTTGTTTTGTTCTTTACATACAGTAAAACCATTCAATTCAAAAAATGGTTTTGCTGTAATGCTAGCATCAGTCAGTAATTCTGCTATTGAGTGCTCTCTAGCTATCATCTCAAGATTATGTAAAAGGTTAGATGCGATGCCTTTACCTTGATAATCTTTATGAACGTATAACCGATCAAGATAGCCTGAATAGGTAGTGTCGATAAAACCCACCAGTTTAGAGTTAACCTCCGCAACTAAAGAAATATTGTGTAGCAATGATTGCCATCTTTCTCCATGTGCGTCTATATTTTCAGGCGCCCATATCTGCAATTGATCCAGTGTATAATCTTTTGAATTGATGGCATGAACAGTGTCATGAAACAAACGAACACAAGCCTCAATATCATTGCTGGTTAGCTCTCTGACTTCAATTAGCATTGATTACGCCTTAATATCTTTTCTTAAAAAATAAAAGGTTGAATTTTTGTCAAATCCATTACGTTCAAACTCAACATAAAATCCTAACTTTTTATAGAAATCCAGCGCTTCCCAATCCATTGTGTTTACCGCCATAAAGTTACAATCACTCTCTTTTGCTAACTTTTCTGCTGCCTGCATTAGCTTTGTTCCATAACCTTGCCCGCGCAATTCTTCGGTAACCCAAAGCGAACCCACAAAAAGTGACCCGTACATGTTATCACCCGAACATCCGCCAATAATCTTTCCTGTTTCATCACGAATAAAAAAAGCAAAGAAATCTAGTTGCTTCATTCCTTTTTTTTGTTTAGCTTGCTCCATGATGCCATCATTAAGAATTTGCACATCATCTGAATTCGGATTTTTTTCATATTGAATTATATATTGCATTAGTCACCTATTGTTTTCGTTAGATAAAGCACCAAGTCATCATCTGCTGTGACGGATTCATTGTATTTTACTGAGACATTCTTATAAAAAAGACCCTTTCCGTCTGGGACATAGTTAAGTTTTACATATAAGCGTTGAGCATTTCCATAATCAGCAGTCATCCCCACACCAATACCCACCGTGCGATAACCTCGTTCATCAGCAAATTTCTCGCATTCCAAAATCAAACTTGTACCAATACCTTCGTTACGGTAATCAGGCAATACATTCAAATCTGAAATTTCCGGTATATTTTGCGCATTAAAGTCTGGATAGTCAGAATGATATTTAAGTGTGACATAACCACAAAACTTGCCATCAACTTTGGCTACAATCACAGATCGTAGGTTATTTGACTGTTCATCCAGATAAGTCAGATAGGTGCTTTCTGGCTTACTCCAGCCAATTGATTTAAAGGCAGCGACAATATCGCTAATATCTTCTTCAGTTAATAGTGCTAATACAGCTTTGCTATCGATGGATTTCATAGCGGTATACTCATTACTGCCACACGGTGCCCTAACAGCTCATCATCGCCAATCATTTGCCAGCCTAGTCTTGCGTACCAGTTTGGTATAGTTGGGTCGAAGGCAAGAAGATATAAGGTTTCGTATTCCATGATTTTTGCCTGTGCCTTGATAGCGTCTATCAGTCTTTCACCAACTTTGGATTTACGACTTTTCGGGCAGACAACCAAACTACCTAGCCAAGGAGTCACGCCTGGTCGAATACCATCAGTTTCTCGGAGACAAGCAAGGCCAATGGGGTTTCCATCATCAATGGCAACAATCGCCATCGGCAACGCGCCAAGTTGAGCATGCTTGACTAAAGATGCATGCGCTTTTTCAATGGATGCTTCTTTATTCCAGTGGCGGCTAATTTCTTCGTACCATAGTTTAGCCAGAGACGGTATGTGCTCCTGGCATTCCTGTAAATACATTAATTCTATAGCCATAACGATTCCAAAACAGATTAGATTGGTCTAAACCTGCACACTAAATGGGTAGGGGCGACGTTTTTAGTCAGTTAAATGTAACATACTCCTGAATGATACACATACCGTATAAGTACAGTATTCGTAGATCTTAATTTAATTATATAATATAAAAATCAATAGCATAATGTGATTTATGATCGATTCAATTCAACTTACCACTGCTGGTTTGCGCAGTGGCGATACTATAATGCTTCATGCCTCGGTGCGATCAATTGGCAAAGAGGCTAGTAGTCCTATACAGGTTATAAAGAGTCTTCTAGATGCCATAGGTCCAACTGGTACATTAATGATGTATGTCGGGTGTGACCCAAAGTTTGAAGCAATAGGGAGAGGTAAATTAACTAAAACGCAAGAAGAAGCACTGTTATCGAGCTGCCCCATCTTTGATCCGCAAATTACACCGGCGAGGAAAGATTACGGAATTCTTGCTGAATATTTCCGCCAATTGCCTGGCGTAGTTTGCAGTGTTAACCCAGGTGCCAGAATAGCAGCGATTGGGGCAAAGGCAAAAGAGATAACAACAGACCATGCACTGCAATATGGATATGGTACTGAATCACCTCTGGCAAGATTATGTGATTTGCATGGTAAGGTGCTCTTGCTAGGTTCTGACCTCGATCAAGTAACCTTGCTTCATTATGCCGAACATATTGCACCTATTAGCAACAAAAGAATTGTCAGGTTCAAAGTTCCGCTGAAGGTAGACGGCGTGCGTACCTGGGTTGAAATGGAAGAGTATGATACCAGTGTTGGTATAAAATCATGGCCGGAACGTTTCTTTTCCAGAATTGTTGAGAATTATATTTCGGAATGTAATGTCTCTTCACAGCAAGTAGGTTTAGCAAAATCATATTTGCTAGATGCAGAAAATCTGGTTAATTACGCAGTAAAAATCATGATTCAAGAAGCCGAAAAACTTGATAGGCAATTTTGATAAATGAGGAATCCATAACATGTCATCTGAAAAATACATGATTGAAATAGCCAAAGGCGGTTCAGTTGGGTTAGGTAAGCTGGATTATTTATACAATCCCACTACACAAGAATTTCTACTTAAATCTGGCTTGAAGTCTGGCATGAAAGTACTCGATATAGGCTGTGGCTCTGGAGTGATGACGTGCTGGATCGCAAATCAAATTGGAAATGATGGATTATCAATTGGTATTGAAAATGATGAGAACCAACTTAACGCTGCCATTCATCGTGCGCAAGAGGAGAAATTATCTAATACTAAATTTGTGCTGTGTTCCGCTTATGATCTAGAGCAGCTAGGCGAACAATTCGACTTTGTGTATTGTAGATTTCTGCTTCATCATTTGCACGATGTGAAAAGAGTCATCGAAAAAATATATCAAATATTGAAGCCAGGTGGAATTTATGCGGCAGAAGAAGGTATCGTGAACTACGCTTTCACCTATCCGCACTCAGATGCTTGGGGTAACGAAGAAACACGATTGCCTCCTGTTTGGACTGATTACCCAGTCGGAAATAGGGATCCAAATGTTGGTGTAAAGCTGGTAACTAAAATGAAACAAGCTGGGTTTACAGTAGATCAGGCAAAAATTATTCATCCAGTAATGATAACGAGAGATGAAAAAAAACTACTATTACTAGGCATTGAAGAGTTTAAACCCTTCTTCTTGTCTCAAGGCTACACTGAAACAGATTGGCAGAATCATGTTTTGCAAACACAAGCAATTGTTGATAATGATGAGCAGATAGCTGCTTTCTATGGTAGTTGCCAAGTATCAGGAAAGAAGCATAGATAATTCGGTAATTAATAATGAATGATGAATTGAAATCGCGAATCTCACATTACAACATGCTTGCTAGAGAATTTAGCAATTTAAGTGATGAGGAAGTGTTATCTCTAATAGAGACAGCTAGTCATTTAGGAACGAGTATAGGAGGATCATCGTCAGTACTAACAATAAAACAGGTACCTATATTTATTAAGAAGATTAAGCTAAGTGATATAGAAAAGACTAATAAATATTCTACACGTAATATTTACAATCTACCATTGTGCTATCAATATGGCGTCGGTTCAACCGGATTCGGTGCCTGGAGAGAATTGGCAGCGCATCAAATGACAACTGAATGGGTAATCAATAATGAATGTATTAATTTTCCATTATTGTATCACTACAGAATTCTACCTTGTCAGAAGTCTGAAATTTCCGCTAGTGTTTCACAGAAAATTGAGCAAGATGTTGCTTATTGGGAAGGTTCACAAGCTATACGAGAAAGATTGATTACAAGGTATGAAGCAAGTTCAGAAATCATTTTATTTCTCGAGTATTTTCCGGAAAACTTATATCAATGGTTTAGTAAGCAAATAAAGCTGGGAAATGATGAAGCGATTTCATCATCCAGAATGATTGAGCGAGAGCTGCAATCAACCATAAAATTTATGGGCGATAATGGCCTACTTCACATGGATGCGCATTTCCGGAATATTTTAACAGATGGAAGTCATCTATATTTCTCTGATTTTGGTCTCGCGCTGTCAAATAAGTTTGAATTGGCTGACGAAGAAATAAAATTTTATGAATCTCATCGAGATTATGATTATTGTAGTGCAGCGACTAATTTCCTTTATGCTATTATAACAGGATTATTTGGAAACGACGATTGGATTAATAATCTTAAAAAATCTATTGATGCTAAAAATTCATTACCAGTTGAAATAAAAACTGTAATCTCATATTACTCGCCTGTAGCGATTAAAATGGATGAGTTTTTTCGCCGTCTTCAGTCATCTTCGAAAGATACACCATTCAAGATGGGAACTAGTGCGAAAGTATTATTCGATCGAATTAATCACTGTGAAATAACTGAAGCACAAATCGATCTATGCACGAGTATGCTTAAAAATATATTTGGATCTGATCTGCTTGGCGTTTTTCTATATGGATCTTCAGTTATAGGCGGCTTGCAGAAATACAGCGATATTGATTTACTTGTCGTGATAAACCGAGCTACTAATCAAAAAGAAAAATCAGACTTGGTTACTAGTTTACTCAATATCTCAGGCATATATATGAAAGATGATAAACCGCCAATAGAGTTAACAATCATCAATCATACTTCTGTAAACCCCTGGAAATATCCACCACACTTTGATTTTCAATATGGCGAATGGTTACGTAAAGAATTTGAAGCAGGCACCATAGAACCTTGGCCAACAAAAGAGATGCCAGACCTTGCTATTCTTATTACTCAAGTTTTATTAGCCCATAAAATTTTATATGGTAAGAGTCCTGAACAACTACTTGATAAAATACCATATCGTGATTTTATGAGGGCTACTACGCATTCTTTGCCTGGCTTGATGGCAGAATTGTATAGTGATACCCGCAATGTGCTTTTAGCCTTAGCCCGTATCTGGAATACCGTTGAAACTGATTTCATTCTGGCAAAACCTGTTGCTGCGGATTGGGCGATTGAACGCTTACCAGAAAATCATCAAGCAGTGATGCAAAGAGCTAAGGATATTTGCATTGGTGTACATGATGAGTATTGGGGAGATGTGAGTACATCTATCCAACCATGTGCCGATTATATGTTATGTCAAATTACCAACAAGATTTCGTCCAGTGATTTCGCCACTAAAAATATTGGAATTTTTAAATGAAGAAATACTAGCTGGTGGCGATACTATCCATACCAAGAATCAAATCAAATTCCGTGGTCTAGTATAAGAACGATCCATACTCATCTACGAAGATGTAGATGAAGCGTCTATCCAAGTATTTTTTTTATTGCGGCATTCAAGATTTTTTTGGGTATTGCTGCTTGATTAAATGTGATGTTACAGAAGGATTAAACACCACTATCAAAAACTATCGATACAATTCATAGGTTATAGGGTGTTGTTATAATTACTTCCAGTGGCGTATTAATTTTGGAATCATTGTTATTCGATTAACGAATCTCTAAATGATTTCTTCAGTATCTCCTTAACAAGCCATCGATGTGCCTTATTATTGTTTTCGCTATTCCAGCCAATATAAAAAACACTGTCTGCTTTTGGTTTTTCAACTTCTTTGATAACAAGTTGGGACATGTGAACTTCATTGGTAATTAGATTGGCCGGAAGAAAACCTACACCAAGCTGCATAATTTGAGCTTGCTTCTTTAATGCCAAGCTGGAAAAAGTAATGGTTGATTGATCAATGGCTGGGAAAGAGGCTTGCTGTTCAAAACGCTGAGAAGAATCTCTAGCATATACGGAATAATATTTCTCTATGAGCGCTGAATCTATCGGCTCAGGAATGGAAGCGAGTGGGTGGTCAGGAGTGACGGCAAAGACGAATTTTACTTTTCCGATCATTTCAAATGTGTATTCTTGACGTTGTGGTAGTCGGCCGGATGCACCAATCACAATGTCTACATAGTTATTTATTAGTGCATGGGTACAGCCACCCATTACCTCACTGAATATTTCGAGGTTGACTGCTGGGCATGCAAGTTGAAAACGCTTGATGAGATCAAAAATAGGTTGAGCATTCATCGCTTCATCATAAGCAATACGTATTACAGTTTCCCAGCCGCTAGCGGCGGATTTAACATTATCTTCTATTTGCTTACTGAGCTTTAAAAGATGTCGACCTTGTTCAAGCAGGACTCTACCAGCGATCGTAAATTCAGCGCGATGCTTACTTCGATCGAAGATTTGCGTTCCTGTGACATTTTCATAGGTACGAATATTGTAAGTTAATGCTGAGCGTACTTTATGAAGCTCTTGTGCAGCAGCTTCAAAACTGCCATTTCTATCGATGGCATCCAGAATTTGTATCAGATCAAGGGTGATTGTCATTGTTTAAATTCCTTGAACAACTTGTTAAGAAATCTTCGCTTACAGTCATCATTCTATTTAATTATAGTCTAAATATCAGATAGTTGGATATTGAAATTCTAAATAAATAATTGAACGAAGCAGGGGTAAAACAATGAAAGATAGAACAAAATTGTTATCAAAAGCGCAATTAGAGCAGTACCTCACACGAATTAATTATACGGCTCCTAATGCGAAAGAGATGGTTGCTAATTTAAAACTATTACAGGAACTGCATGAATGTCACGTTTTCTCTATCCCATTTGAAAATATCTCTATGCATTTACCTGAAGCCGTAAAGATAGACATTGAAAGCCTCCACAGCAAGATTATTTCAACTACAGATAACACTAAACGTGGTGGCTATTGTTATGAAATGAATGCACTATTTTTCGCATTATTGAACGATCTTGGCTTTGACGTTGAATTGCACCTTGCAGAGTTATCTCAGGATGGAATTTTTAATCACGACGGATCACCAACGCATGCTATCAATATTGTGACGATAGAAGATAAGAAATACTTGGTAGACGTCGCCTACGGTCGCAATGCTTTGATTCATCCCATCGCACTCGATCTTGAAAGTGATTTAATCGTATATTCAACTTCATACTCAATTAAATCCTACTCTAAAAATGAATACGTATATGGTGTTAATTATGGCGGCCTGTTTCATCCTGAATATCGATTTGATCTAACCATGCGACCTTTAAATATAGGCGATTTACAAGCCTATAGTGATCGGCTGTCTATCGATGAATCGTCACCGCTATATAAGACTGTCTTGATATCGAAACCAACGAAATATGGTCGTATTACCTTGAATAATGCATATCTAAAGGTAATTGATTCAGTAAACGGAAATTTCACGCAATGCTTATCAGATAGCACAACCTACTGCGATACTTTAAATAGCTTGGATGTGACCCTCTCTCGATCAGACATAGCGATATTATTCGAAAAAGTAATCGCTAACACGACATCTTCTTCACTTCCTTTAAGTAAAAGCATGTCCAGCCTCCGAAGCAATAGTCTCTTCGGATTGATGACGACTGAGAAGGAGAGTAGTGAAATGATATATAAAAATGGTCTTCTATAAATCGCAAATAGGGTAAAAACAACTCTATTTATGATTTTATGAATATGAAAGAATTTGATCAGAAACCGATAATTATAATAGGCATACCATGAGCCAATCACGATCGTCATTCGCTGACTTTGCAGCGCAAAATAGTCCTTTTAGCCAGTTTGCAGTTGAAAATATTCTTAATGCCAATTCAAATAATGCATATCATTCATTTTTATCCGCAAGTTCACAAGGCTTGCGTACCACAGCAACAACCACAGCCTACAGACAACCTTTTGCAGTGGCTAACGCGTTTCCATTGCAGTTACCCATTATTACTCCAAGCGCAGACGTCATATCATTCAAATTAAATCCGCCCGAACTAAGTTTACCGATATTTACTTCTGATCTACAGATAAATAATAACTCATCGAATGCGTGTAACAACTTCATGGCAAAATCGCAAAACGAAAGCACGCTAAAGCAGCCGTCTTCTCTCTTGCAGGCAGCATCAAATACGGCTATCAGGCAATTTGGATTACGAGCGCTTGATAGTGTCATCGAAGGTAGTCGAGGTTATCTCGGGACAAAAATTCGCTTAGCGGGTCTTGTAACCGATGTTTATGATCGAACGCAGAGCGATGACTTATCAGATCTAGATCCAGCATCATTATTTGTAATCGCGTCATTAGCCGGCATCTCTAAATCAGTCACTGCAACGGTTGGTTACGGAACAGTTGTCACGGAAGGTGTTTTAATGGCTGGTGCCTCAGGCGGTGCAGGTCTAATACCGGCCACTATATTCGTCTCGGCAGCACTACCAGCGGTTGATACGCTAAGCAATATTGTGGGTGATTCAGTTGAATTAGCATGCTTGCAAATTGTTAAAATGTTGAAAAACTATGTTGATGCCACACATACAGTGCAGAGTCCTTCATCTATTCAGTCTTCAAATACAGAAGAACAAGAGAAACTATTCCGCATCACCTTAGACATCATCAAAAAATCCGATCCACGTGACCTATCAGTTCGTGATTGCATAACGGTGACAAAGCGAGTAGAGGCCGTTAACTCTTTGAAAGCTACGGTTCAGAGTATGCAGCGCAATGGACTGAAAACAAGTGACGCAGAAGCTGGCGATCTTATGCACGAGATATCTGTCATTGAGAGCAAAATGAATAGTGTCGTACGTGAGTGCGTACTCAATCGCGACCACCGCAGTGGCGTTTCGAACAATCCATCAGCATTATTTTCGACAGCTAACACTCCACCAATGGCGGCAACAAATATCATCCCAAGTAACGTAATATTAAACTAATTAGAGATTCCTATCATGCAAAGACAAGGCTTACAAAGTCCAGAAGAAGTATTCGCTTCACTCCCAACCACCGATGAATTCATGGCGTTGCGTCGCGATCTTAATCAACCAACATCAATGGAGAGTAGACAAGATGCTGCTAGAGCATTCGAGCAGAGAATATCCGCTGCGCAACGTTCGTTCCAGTTGATAGGTATGGTTTCCGCGAATAGTACCACTATGCAGCGTGTTTCTGAGTTGGGGTTGGCAGCCACGCAAATGTATGCTGGATATGCGGAATTAATGACGCTTAATGCTGGTGTCACCACCGCCGCTACGTCAGCAGCTCCACTTGCTGCAGCAAGCCCGTTGGTTGCCTTAGGTCCTGCGGCTTCAATTGCGATGGCGGCAGTTGTGATCTTTAATGCTTTTTCGAAGAAAAAGAAAAACGATCAGTTTGGTGAAGCTGTTATGCGAAATCTTAGGGTTATTTCAGAGCAAGTACATTCCCTGCATGTTGATATGCGTGAACAATTTCAGCAAAACGCGAGAAACCAACAAATCATTTATACGGCGATACTTGAAGGTTTTCAAACAATGACCCAGTTAATTGATGCTCAGCGTCATGAGAATCATCAGCTACATATGGGCACGCAAGAGCTTCTTACTAGACTAGAAGCTAGTGTCAATCGAAACTTCACCGTGCTTGCTGAATCGCAACGAGAAATTTCACTTCAAAAAATTCGTGAAACATTTACAAAAGTAGATGGTTGGGTTTCAGAAACGCTGACGCAAAATCCACGTGAAAACATCGAAAAACTAGCTGGAAAATTAACGGCTTTAACCGGTCTTAATGGGGTTTTAGCGTCAAACACTTATACGGGCGCTAGATGGGTTCCAGATCAGATGAACAACGTCGACGCTTATCGCGTTGTGAATGAAGTGTTTAAAGAATTAAATTACGAAACAGCAATTGATTATACGGGATTTCTATCAGTATATGCCCGCAAGCATCTTGGCTTACAGTCTGAGCAGGTTGACTTGACGGCTGTCTTTAGTCCAACGCTGTGGAATGAAGCAGTTGAAAAATATATACAACTTCGTGCAACTTTCTCAAGATATATATCGGACACTGACAGTATCAATATCAATAAAATCATTCGAGCTGGTAATAATCAATTAGCTTTCAAACAACTATTGCAAACTACTCCGGCACTCTATCAGACTCTATTTGCTCAATATAGAGCGATACTCGGGGCTATTAAAGTAGCCACTGATGCTGCTCTCGATGAAAGAAGTGCAGTGATCAATCAACAAATAGCCGCAAGATTTCCCGTTGCTCAATATCCAGCGATGGAGCGGATTAATATCGATATCAAAGAGGCTGCTTGGAAAAATGTAGCTGCATTTGAAAATAAAAAGCCTTCAAAAATTGTAGCTAAAGGAAATATGATTTCATTTCCACCTATGACAGGTTTGTGGGTAAAAGCTTGGTCGTGTGATCATAATGCTGATGTTGTCGCTAATTTTAGCGGGTATTCCATACCAGGTATTTTTGTATTACTTGATCGCCTGGGTAAAGAGATCAGTATGAACTATGACGTCAAAATCCTCGCATGGGGCGGCGATGTTGATGCTTTTGCCGAGATAAATACCAATATCTTCATCAAAGACAAGCAAAGACATCTTAAGAAGTTAGCGGATGTCAAGTATTCATTAAAGCCTATCGAACAACAGCTTCGTCTCGGAGGACAATATGGTAGCCATGTATTAGTTGATGGTCCCTCAACCTGGAATTTATATCGACATATGGAATGGCATAATGAAAATGTTCAATTCAGCATTAACTGGAGTGGATCGTATACCGTAAACAATGTGGTGGTCTGCAATTCAGGTCTTCATACCACTAAACTAATGGAAAACTATTGGTCTAGAGATAAAGTTTGTTCTGTCACCGAGGCCGGTGACATTACCGAACTTAAGGGCAATGCTTCTATTGAATTTTCAGAATGGCTATACGAGGAGAGAAAGAAATCTATCTCTAACGCGATTTCGGGTATACAGCTGAGTCATTTGAAAGAGCAGCTCAATTCCATCAAGAAATTAATTATTGCGATGGCTTTTGTTGCAGGTTATAGAAATGAAGAAATCCTGCTGTTGCAGAATTCACTCCATGACTCGAATAGTATCAATAAATTATATAACGACTATTTAAATGGGATTGTCAGTATTCATCATGATCACATGCCACACTTAGAGCTATGTTTGAATGCTGAGGAAATTGAAAGACGTATGATTGAGCGCCAGTCAACAAACGAATATTTTCAAGATCATCCAGTTGAGCGGGAGATCAGAGTGGCGCTACAACGATTGAACCTATTGAGATTAATGCCACTTTTGTCTGAACCTATCCCTAATCCTGCAGTAGACAATAACAATGTAATCGCGGCGCAACTTGGAACACTATCTCAGGAAGTGCAAGAGCTAAAACAACTTAATATGGCTTTAATTAATATGTTGATACAGCTGCACAATCCCCCACAGCATGGCCATGCAAGAGAGAACTCTTCATATGCTCAATTCATCAATTTGTTTGGCGTTAGAAGCAATCATAGTAATGTGAATAATTCAGGAAATAGTCATGAGACTAGGCCGTCAGGAAGCAGTCAACCTAATTCAAATAATTTATGAATACAAAAGACTCTACAAAAGAAGACACATGTCTTGCCTTTGCTCTGTTTCGAGATAAATATAAGTTCGCAATAAAACTCAACCCTACAGACCGAAGAGGATATCGAATTTTGGTAACGTATGTTAATGCAAAAGTAAATACGACTGATCTAAACCCACAATAAGTAACTGATAGTTGGGAGTTGATATGATAGGCAGAGATATTCAATCAGAGCATGATGTTAAATTAAAACAGTTGAAATTATTGCGATCACAAGAACTACATCAAGAGGCTTCAATGTTGCCAGTGAAATATGCACTCAACGGCAGCATATTTGGTGCGCTGTGCGGGTACTATCTTTCGCAAGGTTGTGGTCGATTTGCATTACGTGTCAGTGCGTTGGGAATATTTGCAGGTACTGCTATTGGGTTCTACGCAAAGACGAAAATTATCGATTAATCACACACAAAGAGATTTTAATTAGCCCCCTAATTGCTATTAGGGTGAAAACACCCCTGTTTGGCTCCGCCAAAAAAATGCTAAGTTCCTGTACTATATATTGAACATAACATTACTTGGTGTATAATATATGGACATTAAGAGATTTATAAAAATACATTATAAAACAATTATATAATTGGAATTACGAGGTTTCACCATGCTGGGATCGGCAGTAGATCGTTTAATTTCTGACGAACTTTACATCCATCAATATCGAAATGGAGTGAAGTTAGTACGCCCTTATCAGATTGCACCCTCTTCTATGCTGCTGCATGAATGGTATACCATCGGTCATGCTGCTACACTTTCTTTCAGCTTTTGTCTGTTGAATACTAACAGTGAAATTATTCGAATGAACGCAGCTGGTGCTGAATTAAATGGCTATGTGTCGGAAAAGGATGTCATTGGTAAATCGTTGTTTGATATGTTCGAACGTAGCAATGCTCATGAATTGAGAAATCATGATATCGCAATACTGAATGCAAAAAAAACCAGCATAAGCGTCAATAAAACAACTCGTAAAGATGGTAAAGATTTTAATAATATTATTATTGATGCGCCATGTTATGGCGACGATGATGAACTTATAGGAATATTAGGTTTTTCAGCTGAGATTGGCTCGCAATCGATTGTTCCGGCTTTTAATTATCTCTGTGATCTTGGTTTAATAAAATCAAGTAAACCGACTTCAATCGAAAATATTCAATTAACAAATCGAGAAAAAGAATGTCTTGATCAATTGATGTGTGGCAAATCTTATAAGCAGATTGCTGATGATTTGTGTATATCTCCACGTACTGTTGAACATAGTATTGAACGTGTCAAAGCTAAAGTTGGCGTCAGAACAAAGTTTCAGTTGATTGATTTTATGCAGGCGTTTTATTAAATTCCCATTTAAATTATGTAGTTGAATTTGTGCAAATTGCTATAAATTATCATGGACTTACAAATGATATGTATTTGCTATAATTAATATATCTTTTGGGAGTGGTTATGCATCGCATCGACGAGAGTGAAATCGAAAAGAATATGCAAGCTGCGGAAATTCAGTCTGTATCTATCGCTTTCGGTGCAAGCAAAGAAAGCATTTCTGTGATGGCGCTAGGTGATAGCCAAAAACAATATGGCGCCGCTTCATTAAGTAAACCCGTATTCACTTACCTTGTTCTTAAATTAATTAGCGACGGGATTATAAACCTTGATACACAACTAAATGCGGAAACAAAAAGCACCGAACAAGAAAATCCCATTCTAACTTTTTCTCAATTTTGTCTGAAAAACGGCATTAATTTTATAGATTCAGAAGAAAATAATGGTCGAGTTAATCAATTTACCCCAGCTATGATTTTATCTCATCAAACAGGATTACCTATTGGATATAATGATTCCCCTGACCCGAAATATGAGGGCAAACCCGCACCATTGAAATTTGATTTTGAACCCGGTGAAGGATATGGATATTCAGGCTTGCATTTAATGTATCTCCAGCAGTGGATTGAAGAAAAAACAGGCAAAAAACTTGAAGAGCTCGCGCAAGAATATATTTTTGATAAAACTAAAGCTGATATGCCTAACAGCACTTTTATTTCCTCTAAGGGGCAAAATGCTGCTAACAGTCTGCATACGACAGCAGAGGATTATGTTCGATTTTGCGTTTACTGGATGAAGGACCCAGATACGATTGTACAACGAGCTTTTACAATTCAGGTGATGTTAATAGATGATCCATGGGCAGTTCGTGAAAAAGTATCATCAGATACACTGTCACATCTTGCCTGGGGATATGGCTGGGGATTAGAAACAAATGATAAGGGAGACGTGATCGTTGCGTTTCATACGGGTGATATGAATGAATGGAGATCAGGGGTTAAATTAGATTTGGTTGCGAAACAGGCCACGGTCTTATTCACGAAATCAACTCATGAAAACGGACATGTACTGCAAGAGCAGGTTTTCGGTCAATCTCATGCGCTTAATTACTTTTTTGATAAATTTAAATTCGCAAGAAGTCCTGAGGAACTGAGAAATGACTGGAGAGAAAAACGTAGCTTTGGCATTCGCAAAGGACCTGCTGCACCATCGCAAGCGAATGAAGGTCCGGGAGCTGTTCAGAAGCATGCTAATTCTGTATCTCATATGCAAGTAGGAAAAACTGTACCGCCTAAACCTTCACAATCAACGACTGCACTGCTTCATAAATCAATAGCATCAAATGCTTCCATGAATAACATTTCTGAATGGCAAATTAATTTAGTAAATCAGGTTATTCATGCTTTGAGAAATTATTATTGTTTACCAGATAAGTTTTCAGCCCATGAAAACGATTTTAAAAAGTCTTTGATCGAAGCCTTTGCTCAAATCAACAAGGGTCATAATAACAGTTCAAAACTACCATCTAGCAAAGAAGAGTATCAACCTTATCTTGATGCATTGAATATAGCTATGCAGAAATTCGACCCACATTTGGATATTGAATACGGAAAGGAATTTATTTCAGACAGAAAGAGATTAAATCAACTCTCGCAGAGTAGTAATAACAATGCTGCCAGATTTGATTTCGGTGATGGACCACCACAGTCAGTTCTTTCTGAAATCAATGAATTTCGTGGTAGACCTACTAATAACTATGGGTTTATTAATACACCACGAGATAATGTTGAGATACCTGATAATATTGGTTATATAAAAATTGATGTATTAATTGATCCTCAACTTGGAATTAAGGAGAAAGATAAGAATTTGAGAGTAGGCCCGAATGCAATGGCTGCTTTAGATAATGCGATGAAAAACCTAGTTGGTAAGGAAGCAATTATAATCGATCTCAGAGATGCACCCGAAGGTGGGTCGCCTGAAATGGTTCAAAGTATAGTTAGCTACTTCATCGCTCAAAAGGGAATTGTTATCAATGAAATAGATGATCGTATGACTGGCACACGAACTCCATATACCGTGAAAGAGATGCCTCATCAACTATATAATGTGCCAGTACGCATCTTAACTGATCACACTACTTTTTCTGCTAGAGAAGAATTAGCTTATGATTTCCAGCAGCTAAATATTCAGTTGCAGAGAGATGGCCTGCAAATGGGTGATCGCTTTCAGATTATAGGTGGTGTAACTAAAGGAGGAGCTCATCCAGAGTGTGCTTTCCCATTAGTAGATAGTCAGGGACAAATAAATAGCGATCTCATTTTACGAATCCCCTACGCATGTTCAATTAACCCAACATCGAAAACAAATTGGGAGGACCAGGACAATAAGGGTGTTCAACCAGATACAGTAGTAGATAGTAGGGATGCCTTAAAAGTTGCTATTAGTAGTGTTCAGCTTAATGACAAATTAGAGGTGAAACCTACAGAGGGTAAACGCACGCCAACCCCATTTGATATGGAATTGAAGCGAAAATGATTACTCAATTGGCTTGTCTTAATTAAACCTAGGAGCATTCAATATGATCCAGTTATTAGATCGCATGGAGTGTATAATTCAGTTATCGGTAGCTGATGGTCAATTCATGGGTTCAGCTCTGGTTTACAAGAACGGAAATGTGCTCCTAGATAAAGGTTATGGGTATGCTAACGTCGAATGGCAAATACCAAATTCTTGTGATACGAAATTCAGGCTGGGTTCCATCACCAAACAATTCACAGCAGCTGCAATATTACTGCTTGAGGAGCGATCTAATTTAAAACTAGATGACTTATTGAGCAAGTATATGTCTGTTCCTACCGCCTGGAATGAAATCACAATATTCCATTTACTCACGCATACATCAGGTATCCCAAATTATACAGCTTTTCCTGATTTTAATGACTTTGCTGCTACAACAAAAAGTGTGACACCTAAACAGATGATAGATTTATTTATCAACATACCCTTACATTTTAAACCTGGAACCAAATACGATTATTGCAATTCCGGCTATGTGATCCTTGGCTATCTGATCGAACAAATTTTCGGGAAAAGCTATCAGGATTTTGTAGATGAAAATATATTTAAAAAACACGGTATGAATGATTCCGGCTATGACTCTAATACGCAAATAATACCACATCGCGCTTCTGGCTATGAAAACACTCCAGACGGGATGAAAAATGCCGAATATTTAAATTGTTGCATCCCGTATTCTGCTGGTTCACTCTATTCAACCACACATGATCTACTTCAGTGGCAGCAAAAATTGTTCGGCGGTGAAGTTTTATCTGCTCAGTCATTACAAAAAATGATAACACCATTTAAAGACAATTACGGACTTGGTGTTTTCATAAAAGAGATCGATAGCCATCTGTTAATTGGCCATGGTGGTGGAATTAACGGGTTTCAAACTAATATGGTTTATTCGCCTTCTGAGGATTTACTCGTTATCGTGCTTAGTAATTTAATTGCCATTGGATTTCCACCACAGAATATAGCTTTAAAATTAGCTAAGCTATCTCGTGGTGAGGATGTCCTTATCCCATCTGAACGCAAGGAAATTACTGTCCCACTACAACTAATTGAAAAGTATGTTGGGGTTTACGAATTATCATCTTCAAAGAAGATTGCTCTTACAGTCGAGGACGGCCATTTGATTGCGTTGGTGACATATCAACCTAAAGTTCAACTGTTACCAGAGTCAGATACAAAATATTTCTCAAGAATTCCAGATATGCAAGTTGAGTTCATGCTGAATCCAAATGGTGAATGTGACAATCTCACATTGATCTTGGATGGCGAAAAACTGGAGGGGTGTAGGTCTATCGTCACAAATGCATGAATACATCCTATCTTTCATGAACCCGTTTACACCAACACTATTTGAGATCGAATTAAAACGGAAACGGATTCTGGGAAGCCTAGAATGATAAATGGCAGCACCTATTGATAGTAAACCATGAAATGGCTTGATTCGACTTTTAGCGTAGGGTAAATGGGGGCTGGTCGTACGTTCCGTATCTTAAACTAAAATTAGGCGCGTTTCAGCAAGAGTCTTTTATAAATACGCTATCCATATTAAACTGGCCTGAATTTTCCTGCCTTTTCATGTGGCGTGTTGTACTCGCTCTTTTATATCTGCACATGGGGCAGTTTCTGCCTTGTGTTCTGTGAAGAATCGAATCCCGCCACTCGTGCCCACAATTACCTTTCCACCAAACAACTCTACCAGAACCTGGTGTGAAGTGCTCAGGGAGTAATTGGTCATTTTTAGATGAATGCCATTCATTTGCTAAAACAGGAAATAAATAATTTAAGGATTTATTATAATCAACATGCTTTCGTTTTGAATAGTAATCATTGAAATGCGATGTCGCTATCCACTCATCTTTTGCCATGTACATGTTTATCTTTTCTAAAATTATCGGAGGGATACAATCATTATTCTTTAAAATTATATTTAGTATTTGCTTGATTGTTGAGATATTCATCTCTCTTTTTTTAACAGAAATATCATTTGCACCTAAAATGGGAAGGCCTTCTTCTCTTATCCTTATCAGGAATATGCTTGCAGTCAGTGCTAAATACTTTTCTTGATCTTTTTCATGCTTGTCTTGGTGCCAATATACGCCGTCAAATTCAATACCGATATTAAATTCAGGGATGAAGATATCGACTTCGCGCTTATTGATAATAACCCTGTGTTCTACATTCTCGAATATTGCTTTCAATTCACAAAATATTCTTAACTCTGGTATAGAGTATGCTGGATTGCATTTAGGGCATCCGGTGCCTTGCGTTCTGTGATTTATAGCCGCTAACCACTCATGATCATCACCTTTTGGGCATTTCCACCAAACTTTTTTGGCTGTACCAGGCATAACATCATATGCAGTAAGTGTTCCATTTTTCGCTGAGTGCCATTGTTCAGCGACCAGAGGATAACGTGTTGCTAGACAGTTAGATTTTGCAAGTTTTTGCCCTGCACAAATAGGGCAACCATTTCCACTTGCTCTATTGTTAAGTGTTGCTTTCCACTCATGATCGTCGCCTTTGTGACATTTCCACCATATCATTTTATTTGCGCTAGGTAAGACATCAAATGGTGTAAGCTTTCCATTTTTAGTTGGATGCCATTCCTTAGCTAGTCTTGGATTAGCTGCTCCTAAGCAATTAGATATAGCCACTTTCTGATTGGAGCATATTGGACAGCCTATTCCTTTATTACGATTTGCAATAACTGCATCCCATTCATGGTCATCGCCTTTTGGGCACTTCCACCAAACTTTTTTTCCCGAACTCGGTGTCACTGTGTAGGGAGTTAAAACGCCATTCTTCGTGGGATGCCATTCATTCGCGAGTTTTGGATTTAACGTCGCTAAACAATTCGAGTTAACCACTACTTGGCTTGCACATACTCCGCAGCCATGACCATTTGATCTACTTACTACACTCGCTTGCCAAACATGATCATCCCCTTTTGGGCATACCCACCAAGCTTTTTTTAATGAACCAAGAGTAACTTTATTAGGTGTTAACATCCTATTCTTTGTTGGGTGCCATTCACTAGCAAGTTTAGGATTTAGTGTCGCTAGGCAATTTGATTTGACGACTTTCTTATTTGAGCAGATTGGACAACCTGTCCCGTTGTTTCGATCTTCAACAGTGGCTTGCCAAACATGATCCTCACCTATTGAACATTTCCACCATACTTTTTTACATGATCCAGGAATTATTTCGAAGGGGGTTAATTCCCCATTTTTGGTAGGATGCCATTCACTGGCAAGGTTCGGATTTAATGTTGCTAAACAATTTGATTGAACGACAACTTTGTTACTGCAGACACCACAGCCATGACCCTTGCTTCTGGTTTTAACGGCTGCTTGCCATACATGATCAGTGCTTTTCGAGCATTGCCACCATGCAACTTTGTCGGAAAAGGGGGTTACATCATATGGTGTAAATGCCCCGTTTTTTGTGGGGTGCCACTCCTTTGCTAATTCAGGATGTAACGTTGCAAAACAATTAGACCAAACTGCTTTCAGGCCAGCGCAAATGGGACAGCCTGTTCCCTGGCTTCTATTTGAAACCATTGTTTGCCACTCGTGATCATCGCCATTTGGACATTTCCACCAAACTCTCTTGTGTGAGCCAGCTACAACATCTCGTGGGGTTAGCGTTCCATTTTTAGTAGGGTGCCATTCACTAGCTAATACCGGATTCGTAACAGAGAGACAATTTGAGTCTGAGACTCTCTTGCCTGAGCATATCGGGCAACCATTGCCTCCCGTTCTTTTAGAAATTACCGCGTCCCACTCATGATCATTATTTACCTGACATCTCCACCAAGCTTTTCTATGTGACCCAGGTAGAACATCTTGCGGAGTTAGAGTTCCATTTTTAGTCGGGTGCCATTCATCAGCTAATTTAGGGTTAACGGTTGCCAAGCAGTTAGACATAACAATTTTTTTACCAGAACAGATAGGGCACCCTTTGCCTTGACTTCTGTTAGAAATCATGGCCTGCCATTCATGATCATCACCCTTTGAGCACTTCCACCAGGCGATGTCTTTTGAGTATGCGGATACATGAAATGGGCTAAGCGCCCCATTTTTAGTTGGATGCCATTCTTTGACCAGTTGTGGGTTCTTTGGTACAAAATTAGATTTAATCATGCGCGTATGAATACCAAATGACGCAAAGTTCGGCAAGCCATAGTGGTTATCGAATTTGTGGGCTCGGGATTTATTGAATTTCTGTCATTTGCCAAAGAGGAGTTCAGCAAAATTGTGTAATTATAGGGTATATTTTGTCAAAGACAAGTTCAGCATTGACAGAGAGGGGTTCCTTAACTAGCATTCCTGCCAAAGAAGAGTTCTGCAAATTCAGGGGCAACAAATGGAGTTCGGGATACGGCAAGGTGATATCGTTATGTATGACGATATGAAATACAGAATTAAATCCCCATTAAGCCTGGAACGAGTGCTGATGGAGTCAGTAGATACCGGAGAATCAAAATCAGCTAATTTATCAGATCTACGTCCTGTTGCCATCGAAGAGCAACGGCCAAACAAAGTTTGTGTTGTATCCGTATCATCTGAAGCCTGGGCAGAGGCAAAAAAACGTGAAGAGGCTATCAAGGAATTTGTATCTTGTGTTTGTTCTAGGCTGGACGCTGAAAATATAGGTGAAAAGTTAGGTATTACTGGGCGTCAGGTTTACAAACTGATTCAGCGTTATCAAAAATCTGGGTGCAAACTGAATGCACTACTACCTGTACAGCCTGATGGAGGAAGCGGTAAGAGCCGCATTAATAATGAAATAGAACAAATTATCCAGGCGACGATTGATGAGCTTTATCTTACAAGGCAAAAGTATAAAATTAGTATAGTTGTCGAAGAAATTTTACGGCGCTGTCATTATGCTAATTTACAACGCCCATCCGAAAGAACCATTCGTAGAAGAATTAACAATATTGCAGCTAAACTAGTCGTTGCTAAGAGAGAAGGTGCTAAAATTGCAAGAAATAAATATTCACCAATATTTGGAGAATTCCCAGAAGTAACCAGTCCCCTGAAAGTGGTTCAGATTGATCATACACCAGTTGATGTAATCATCGTTGATGAAATCCTCAGAAAACCGATTGGTCGTCCTTATTTAACTATAGCTATCGATGTTTTCAGTCGCTGTATTACAGGATTTTGCTTGTCGCTGGAACCACCATCTGCTGTATCCGTAGGTCTTTGCCTGACTCACTCAGTCTTCGATAAAGATGCATGGCTTGCTGACAGAAATATTGTGGGTGCTTGGCCAATCTGGGGAAAACCAATGGTGATTTATGTCGATAATGCGAAAGAGTTTCATAGTGAAGCATTGCAGAGAGGTTGTGATATTAATGGAATTCGTATTGAGTATCGACCATTAGCACAACCGCAGTATGGTGGTATTGTTGAGCGCGTTATTGGTACTATGATGCAATTAGTCCATCAATTGCCAGGTACCACTTTTTCCAATACAGCTGAACGTGGTGGTTATCAATCTGAAAAAAATGCAGCGCTAACATTAACAGAGTTAGAGCATTGGCTAACAATTGCAATTACAGAATATTATCATCAAAAAATTCATGGTGGTCTGTGTGCACCACCAATTGCAATGTATACGGCGGGTATTTTAGGAGATGAGAATCGTATAGGTTGTGGTTATCCGCCACGTATTCATAACAAGCGTGGTTTTTTAATTGATTTCTTACCCATTGAAAGACGTACGATTCAGCGGCATGGTTTTATGCTGGATCACATTTCATATTATAGCAACGCATTGTCACCGATGATTGCAAATCGTAAAAAGCATGAACAATATATTATTCGGCGTGATCCACGCAATATAAGTTGTATATATGTCCTTGACAAGCGAAGTAATGAATATCTGGAAATTCCATACCGTACGCTATCAAGGCCTACCATTACATTATGGGAGCATCGTCAAGCATTAAAGTATTTACGTGAAAAGGGATTAAAGCAACAAGATGAAAACCTAATATTTCAAGCTGTCGAAAAGTTACGAATGATTACTGATAGCGCTGTTGCTAATAGCAAGCAAGCGCGGCGTCAACATGAAAGAGCGAAAAATTTATCTTATGTGATAAAAAAAGAAGACTCAGTTGAGAAAGATAATGAGCCAATTGTTTCCGAAGCTGACAATTACAAGTCGGCTAAAAGATTTGAGGATATTGAAATATGGTAGAGGAAAGTCCTGATCATCTCATACCTGAGATTAGAAATTTATTGAAACTGAGTCAGCCTGAACGAATTGAGTATATTCAGAGAGACAATTGGATTGGATACACTAGGGCAATTGAAGCATCACTTAAACTCCACGAGTTATATTCTTACCCGCAGCGACAGCGCATGCCAAATATTTTAATCATTGGGCCAACTAATAATGGAAAAACAATGATTATCGAAAAATTCTGCCGAGTTCATAAACCGATCGTTAAAAGACAACACATCGAAGTTGATATATATGATTTAGGCGAGCAAAACTTGCTTGAAGAAATGCCAGTGGTATCAGTACAAATGCCACCATCACCTGATACGAGACGTTTTTATTTGGCGATACTTGAAAAATTTAAAATGCAGAATGTATATATTCGTTATCACACTGGCCCGCTAGAAATCACAATTATTTCTCTATTTAAAAAATTTAAAGTAAAAATGTTATTGATTGATGAAATTCACAATATTCTCGCTGGCCGAAATGATAAACAACGCGAGTTTCTAAATGTATTGCGATTTCTTGGGAATGAATTAAAAATTCCACTAGTGTGTGTTGGCACTAAAGATGCGTACTTGGCAATTCGTAGTGATCCGCAATTAGAAAATAGATTTGAACCTTTCCCATTGCCATTATGGAAAGCTGGTCGTGAATACGATTCTTTATTATCTAGTATAGTAGCAGTTTTGCCGCTAAAGAAACCTTCTAAATTAAATATGCCATCTATCTCAGAAAATATTTTGGCAAAGAGCGAAGGCATTCTTGGGGAAATGTTCACTTTACTTCGTCGTGCAGCTATTAGTGCTATTCGTACTGGAAAGGAAGAAATAGATGAGATGGCTTTAAGGTTAGCTGATTATTATTCCCCATCAGAACGAAGACAGCTATTTGAGCGAAATATTGCCTAAGTGATTTCTTACTATATTTAGCAACATGAGTTATTCGATAAGTTAAAACAACTGCATGACTTCTCACTCTTATTGTGAGTATCACAAAGGATATTGTCTCATTATTATGCTGAGTTAAATTTATTGAATATTGTATATGGTGCTTAAAATACAGGCTGTTCTATTACACGAATTTACTAGCTGAGCATAATATTAATATCAGTATAATTTCTTTTATGCGGATCTCCGCATAACCGAAAGGGCTGGCTTTTTGCTGACAACATTGCTGGCGCTGAAGTTGCTGCGACCTTATTTAGCTTACTTGAGACATTCAAATACCATGACATTGAGCCTTATGATTGGCCTCGGTATGCGTTACAGCAAATGCCGCTGCGCCAGTCCGACGATAAAATCGAAGCTCTGTTGCTATTCAATAACGATCGCGCGTTGATCGCTAGATGAGCTAGTGACGGGTAGTTGATTTAGCGGATACATTGCAAGCATTAAATTGGTCATGCCCAAACTGATTCGCAGCTGATTTTTTACTTGACCTGAATAAAGTATTCGCATGACAATGCGAGCTTAAATAATTCATTGGAGACGATCTCTATGTCCATTAAAAAAACACTATTCATGATCACCGCGACCATACTTGCCGCCATCCCATTTCAAGCGCAAGCCGGTGATTTAATCGCCAATAACCGCACAAATTATGATTCCACCCTGATCACAAATGGTGCAGTTTGCTCCACCATTTTGGGTGAAATCGGCATTGCACGCGCACACACCGAAGGCAATGTTATCCCGGATCGCAAAGTCAGATTAGCTTGCGGCGCGCACAAACGTGATTGTGTTGCTGCCGTTAAAATGACAGCAAATTGCTCCGGCAGAACAATTGCAACAGTAGTATTCGATGTTGACGCTGGCATTATCAGCGTCACACCAGAAGCAGGTGAAACTCAGTTCAAAATTACCGGCAGTGGCTTTACATCAACAGTTGAACAGTTAACCAAGTAATCATCAAACTATTTACCCTGCGCAATCTTGCGCAGGGTAAATCCATCCTCTAAATATTATCTTATTATTAATTTTTATCTTCATTATTCTTTTGCCTGCAATATTTATTGCTAATTCCACTATAGGGCCCACTGTGAAGCTACGTCCTATAGAAACTAATTCACAAATTTCAGAAATTAAAAAATGACACGGAGTATAGCATGAAGCTTAAAAGTCTAGCGTTGCTGGGTGCAATGTCATTCAGCATTATTCCACTTGCAGCATTTGCTGATCTCACCCTCACAAACAATAGCAACTCACCAGCAACAGCATCAGTAACTGGCAGTCCGTGTTCCAGTGCCGCAGGAAACATGGGAGTTCTATAAGCCGCATGCCGGGAAAGTTGTTGTGAAAGATTGGATCTAGAACATGTATTGCAAGAACGGTTGCACTGGTCATGTTTACATGAGCAGAAACTGCAGCGGCAAGAGTATCGCAGAAGTGAGAGCAAGTACCAAAGAAGGCGTCACTGATGTTCAGGTTGCTGACGGTTCAGCTGATGGATACAAAATTGTTGGCCACGGTCAGAATGTTTCGATCGAAGGTGGTCCAAGCAGAAAATGGTATAAATTACTTTTCTAAGATACTATCGAACAACATCATTCCCGCTAACGCGGGAATGATGATTCAAGCTAAGCGAGATTCCACACCAACTGCGCGGCAAGAACATCGGCACTGCCATTCACACTACCATTTGTTGCAACAATTTCATCACCTGTTACCTGCGCTGGTGGTATGACGTGTGCTTTATTGATAAAGATATGCGTCCATCCCAAATCAAATCCGATGGTGGGTGTTGATTGAAAATGCCCACCAACTGCAAAAGCATAATGATCATTATCCGGCATTTTCACATTGCGATAAGTATTGCTCACCGGTGTTTGATCGTAACCAATACCGCCACGCAAGGTAATTTTATCAGTAACAAAATAATCACCGCCCACAGAAACACTAAATGTATTATGAAAATGCTGGGGGATTGTTACCACAATACTTGTGCTCGGATCTGCAAATTCCAGACCCGCAACATTTTGCAAAATAAGATTTCGTATCGTATTCCATTGCGTGAAAATCACGCTGCCCATCACGGCAACCTGAGGATTTAATTTATGATATCCACTAAGCGCGGTATACGGCGGTAAAGTGATATTAAGCTTGGCTCTGCTGGATTTAATTGGTCCGTAATCACCTGCTAATGGGCCGCTAAACGCACTATCCCCGATAAGATGGTGGACCGCCTGAGAATGATAGCTTAAGCCAAAGCGTGAGTTTTCATTGATGTCATACATAATACCTGCATGCATGCCATAACCAGTATCATTAGCTGTGTTAATACCATCGCTATCCAGCTCTTTGTCGCCAAGTGTTGCCACCTGATCAAACTCGCCTTTCATCACCTGAATATCCGGGCCAATACCAAAGGCAAGCTTCTCACCAAGCTTAACAGATAATACAGGGCTGATATCGATGACTTGTACTGAAGTCTCAGTGGATGCATAGCGTAAAATGGTTGATGTTCCATAACTCGTTTTCTGGCCAAATGGAACGGTGACACTAAAACCGAAAGCGACGACATCACTCAATGGTGCAACATAATGCAACGCTGGTATCAAACCATAACCGCCGCCTTGTGCCGTAACCGGCTGAGGAGCGCCAACCAGAATTGTATTCATGCCAACCGTGCCTGTGTATTTGAAACTTGTGAATACATTATCTGCAGCTATAACTAGTTGTTGATCTTTGAATCGATTTAGGCCTGCTGGATTGTAAAACGCGGTACTGGCGTCGTATGCAGCTGCTGCATAGCCAGCGTGAAAATTAGCGACATTGTTTGCATCTTGTTCCCATAATTGGAAAGCTGATGCCATGGCATGAGATGAAAATACTAACAAGCCCGAAACAGTTAGCGCAGCGGCCAATTTGCTAAGTTTAAAACAGCCCATTGTTACCTCCTGACATGGAATATCCCGCCTTGGCGAGCTTGAAATAAATGGCTATAAGGATACCTTATCTGCACACCAAAACAACTAATTCACCACACAGGAAATAAAATGGCCGTGACACCGTCTAATATGCTGCCTTTGGGCACAAAATCACCTGATTTTTGTTTATTAGATACGCGAACTGGCAAAGAATTATTACTTGATGAATTAAAATCTGAAAGCGCAACTGTGATTATGTTTATTTGTAATCACTGCCCGTATGTCATGCACATACAGAATAAGCCGGCAGAAGCTGTGCGGGAATATCAGAAAAAAATATCAGCGAACATGCTGATATAAATAGATCACATTGCCAGTGAATTACTTCATGCGGGTCAAGAAATATTTAGCTGCATATAGGCGTTGGAATTACGAGCTGGATGCTTGGTATCAATGCCCCATCTCCAGTCCCGCAAGTTTCGCCGGTTTCGGCGCAAATAACACGACAGTCGCAGCACAAACAAGCACGAGAGAAGCGACAACAAACAGCTGGTTTGTTGCCAGCATTACACTTTGGGTATCCACCATTTGATTCAGCGTAATGACCGGTATTTCTGAGCTGGGATGCATCATTGAAACTAGTTCATTGCGGTTAATCGCAGCATGATCACTCCAGGCAGAAGTAACAATCGATGCAGCAAATGCGCCGGATAATGTGCGCAAAAAATTCATGAGACCAGCAGCGGATGCAATCTCATTCGGCTCTACAGCAGAAAGCGCCAACGCACTAAGCGGAATAAAAAAGAATGGCATACCAATGCCTTGAAATAATAGCGGCACGGCAACTTGTGCGAATGTCATATCAATACTGCCAAAGGAACGGACGAAGGTCATGCATCCCATCCACATGACTCCGCAAAACACCAGTTTGCGCGGGTCCACCTTCGAAGCAAGTTTGGCGGCAATCGGCGCGACAAGAACGGCAAACATGCCGTGAGCTGCCATCGCCATTCCTGATGTAGTGGCGGTGTAACCCATATTGGTTTGCAGCCAAAGAGGTGTCAGGACAATCGAGCTAAAAAACGCGCCGAAGGTGAGACTGGTAGCCATCACACTTATACTGAAACTGCGATGCCGGAAAATATATAAATCTACAATCGGATTTTTTTCAGTTAATTCCCAAATCAGAAATGCTGCGAAACCTATGATAGCAGTGATGGCCAGAATAATAATTTCAGGTGATGAAAACCAATCAAGTTTTTGTCCTTCATCCAGCATCAATTGCAAGGAACCAACAGACACGATTAACAGTACTAACCCTACGACATCAATTTTTGATTTAACTGTCGCTGTTTCAAAGGGCTTCAGCAGCGTCCAGATCATGTAACAACACACGACGGCGAGCGGTACATTAATGAGAAAGATCCATGACCAGCCCCAGTTATCACAAATATAACCGCCGATAATGGGGCCAAGAATAGGTGCGATCAGCGTCGTCATACTCCAGATCGCCATCGCTGCCATGCGTTTTTCTTTGGGGAAAGTTGACATTAAAATGGTTTGTGAAAGCGGCATCAGCGGGCCGCCGGCAAGACCCTGCAATATGCGGCCGACGACCAGCATACCAAGTGAATTTGCGAATCCGCAAATCGCTGAACAGAGGCCGAAAAATAACAAACCAGCAGCAAATACTTTTACGGTACCAAAACGGTTGGCAAGCCAGCCGGTTAGCGGCACGCTGATCGCCTCGGCAACGGCATATGAAGTGATGACGTAAGTGCCTTCGTTGCTTGATATCGCCAACCCGCCCGCAATATGCGGCACAGAAACATTGGCTATCGTCATATCCAGCACCACAATAAAATTTGAAGCGGCGAGCATCACGGCAGCAATAATCAGACCGCTGCCTGCTAATTGTGGTTTGGTATGCATCTCGTGATTCATTATGCTTTGCTACCAATATTGATATCAACATGCATGGATAAGCCAACGCGCAGTGGATATTGGGCAAGACTGTCTTTGTCGATTGCAATGCGTATGGGTAAACGCTGCACGACCTTAATCCAGTTGCCCGTTGCATTCTGTGCCGGAATAATCGCAAATGAAGATCCCGTGCCGCCTGAAACACCAACAACCTTGCCGCGATAAGTGACGTCTGAACCGTAAATATCTGCGCGCAGCTCAACTGGCTGTCCAGGTTTCACTTTTACTAACTGCACTTCCTTGAAGTTGGCAGTCACATAGACTTCTGAAACAGGCACAATCGAAAGTAAATAAGTACCGGAGGATACACGCTGACCAAGCTGCACTTCGCGCTTGGCGATCACGCCGTCAATTGGTGCACGCAGCACCGTTCGCTTCACTTCAAGCCGTGCTGCTTCGAGACCGGCCTTGGCGAGATCAGCATTGGCCTTGGCAACCTTGAATGTGTTTTCAGAATTATCAAGCTCTTCTTTTGAGACAAAACCTGAAGTCACCAATTTGTTACGGCGGTTTAAATTCGCTTGCGCACGCCCAAGCTCTGCGTCTGCACGCGCAGCATTTGCATCCGCCTGTTCCAGCGCAATTTTGGCATCCGAATCATCAAGAATGACGAGAATATCACCAGCTTTTACATTCTGTGTATCTGTCACCAAAACAGATTTAACTGTACCTGCAGAACTCGAAGAAACCTGCGCAATATCCGCCGCTACATAGGCATTATCAGTGGTGACATGCTTGGATCCTATCAGCAGCCAGTAACTGCCGCAAACGAGCACCCCTGCGACAACCACCACTGCCAGCCTGATGAGCCAGCGCTTGCGTGTCTGCATTGCGCTATTATTCGCCGAAATGAGTGGCGTGATATTTTCTTCTTGTGCTGACTGCATGGTATATGCCGAACCCAGTTATAATTATTCGGACAAATATACCCCAACTTATACCCAATTTCATTTAAATCATGCCATTCCTGACGGCTTGCTCAGCGTAACTATTCAGTGACCCTAATCCTTTAAGCCAAAATATCAATGACATAGCTCAAAAAACTGGCGTGAAACTAAAATGCCCTGTGAGACTGGGCATTTTTTATCTTTTTGCTCTAGCTCGCATCCGTTCGTGCGTGAGTAGATGGGCAAAAGGTTACGGTGGAGAAATAAATCCTCTCGTTGCTGAACTACTCTTTGTCATGCTGAACTCCTCTTCGACAAATGACAATTTCTCACGCAAATCAGCGTCGTCCAAGTTCTGATAATAGACGTTATCGGTCGTGTATAAATATTGTATATGTGTGTTACATGATGTCACACGATGCGTGACATCGCGCATAGTTATGTTAAAATGGCTAAAGCGGTGTTAAGACGAGCAGCACCTAATCTGTGCCGGCAGCATTCGCTAAACAAGATTAGGGTCGTGGGTAACCGATGAGGCATAAAGTTTAAATTGAATTGAAGAGAGGAATCGTATGCAACGGCTCGGTATTGATTATACGCTGGTCGCTGACGCGGCTGAAAAACTGACTGCACAAGGCGAAGTCCCAACGATTGATCGCATACGAGTCTTCCTGGGCGGCACCGGTAGCAACACCACCATTTCAAAATATTTACATCTTTGGCGCCATAATACGGGGCAGAGTCATAAATCAGAGCCCGCAAATTCCATCAATACGTCTGATCCAGTGCAGCAGGTGGTGACACGCGTCTGGCAACAACTCCGTGAAGAAACAGATGCGGAAATTGAAGCCATCAAAACCAGCACGCAAACACTCATCACGGAATCTGAAGAAAAAGCGGCGCACATGACACAAGAGTATGAAAGGGTAGCCGCATTGTGTAATGGGTATCAGGAACAACTGCGGTTATCAGAAGCGAAATCTGCCGTGCAGCAATTCGATATAAACCAGCTGCAGCGAGAGCAGGCAATACTTGAAGAACGGAACAAAGGTCTCGCGCAGCGTTACGCTGATTTGGAATTAACCATGGCCAAACAGCAAGCGGATCTCACGCAAGCCCATCACAATGAAATGAATTTGCTGATTGAAAAATCAAATGCACAAATAGCCGCTCTCGAAAAATTAATCGCTCAACAAAAAAGTCATGCAGAAGATGAGCGTGTTAAACACATGCAAGAAACGGATCATCTCAAAACCAATCAGCAAAAAATAAAAAAAGATTACGAACTTTTACAGGCAGTATCTGCATCTAAAGATATAGAATTGATGGAACTAAAAACCCAGCTAATCGCTCTCAAAAAAGAGAACGAGATGCTTTCTACGCAGGTTCAATCCCAAGAAAAATATTGGGGACTATTTGAGAAAAACAGCCAAGTCACCAATAATATATGGTCTGAATTAAAGGACATTCCCAAATTTGATTTTAACTTACCTTATATCAGTTTAATAAGTGATATACAGAGTAGTATGAATCTTTCCATGGAAAGTCTAGGCAAGGTAACGCAGGATGCAAAACAAACCATAGAATTATTCAAGAATATCAGCATCATTGATATGAAGCATGAATAGTATGACAGTAGACAATGAAATAACGTTTCCCTCTCTACAACAATTGCCACTGACACTGGATGCATTACAGTTAAATGGAGCAACTGGGACAAATCGAGAACGACAAGAGCGTTGCCAAATACATGCTAAACACGATTATGAAGCTATTCAATGTTGGCTGAACGAATACCGTCAGAAAGAAACAACATATCGAACCTACCAAAAAGAAGCTGAACGTTTATTATTGTGGTCAGTCTTTCAATGTAAAAAAGCATTCTCTAGCTTAGATCGCGACGACTTTGAAAAATATTTTGAATTTTTAGATAATCCCATGCCCAAAGAAATTTGGTGTGCGCGAGATCATGGTGGAGGTCGCAGAAGAGGTGATGCTGGTTGGAGACCTTTTGTCGGTGCTTTGAGTCTTTCTGCCAAGCAGACAGCAATTAGATGTATAGATTCTTTATTAAATTACTTAGTCGACGCACGATATCTAAATTTTAATCCTCTCGTGCTCATGAGAAAACGTAACAACAAAGGGAACGTTAGACCTGCGATGTTGTCACTACAAGAACGGATGCTAAATATTGATGAGTGGCATGCTATGTTAGATACATTAGATAACCTACCAGCAAAAGAATTTATAGAAAAACAGGAAAAAGAGCGGCTCATTTTTTTAATTAATATTCTGTATTTTTTAGGGCTGCGTATAAATGAGTTAGCAACTCATACATGGAATGCATTTCGTAAGGTTGATAATCACTGGTGGTTTGTTGTTATTGGTAAAGGTGATAAATCTGGTATGGTACCTGTTTGTGATGAGTTACTAAAATCTGTTATTCATTACCGAACTTTTTTAAAAAAAGTACCCTTTCCACAAACTGAAGAAATTGAACCATTAATTTCATCATTAGCTTCAAATGAAGCAATTACACCAAGACAAATTAATAAGATTCTTAAAAAACTCGCTATAGAAACCGCTAAAAAATTCGTTTCCCAGCCAGATAAGATAAATAAATTAAAAAAGTTCTCTGCTCATTGGTTACGTCATTTATCCGCATCTATGCAAGATAGAGTAGGAATAAAGTTTACTCACATCAAAGCGAATCATCGTCACGAGAGCGGCGAAACGACGCGCCGTTATGTGCATGCAATTGATGAAGATCGTCATCACGATATGCAAAAACTTTCTCTTCGATTGTACAATAAAGATAGAAAATAATTAATCGATATGTTGGTGCACGATTAGTGTTGTTGTATATAGTTTATTTATAAATTAGCTCCTCTCGCAAGGTTTACAAAATGTATCCAGTCGCCGTTTATCTAATTTATATGGTGCTAAATGCGCGATAGACTTAATAGTCAGTTTAATTACCTCTCTTATCCAACTAGGTAAATTGGGGTGTAGTCGATAGTATATCCAAAGACCATCGCGCCTCCCTGTCACCACGTTATATTTACGCAATAACGCTAGGTGTCGAGAGATCTTTGGCTGGCTGCTATCTAACGCATGAGTAAGCTCACAAACACATAATTCATCGGCAAAGTAAATTCGCGCTAAGCAACGCAGACGCGTGATGTCAGACAACAAGTTATATATTTTTTCTGGTTGAATGACCAACATTTTTGGCTTCATAGCTGTCTCTTAAAGGACAAAAAATTGTCTAGCAACATGATAATGAGTTACAAGAATTACTGCATTCAGTGCAAGCAACTGCGCAATTTTTGCAATCTATGCTGTCATGTTTACCACAGTGGTCAGAGCAATTTTTGCAGGCTTCAGCACAAAGTTTCATGACTAGTGGTAATAAATTAGAATTTCGTGCGCACATCCTGATGCAAAGGCTGCAAATATCTGCACAATCCAGGCAATATTTAATGCAATCACTACAGCCACCATTTTCACTACAACTGGCAATGCATTTTTCGCAGGCTTTCAGACATTTTAAACAACGCTCAATGCAATCTTTAAGTTCCATAGATTCCTCTTAATAAAAGTAATTGATTATATATAACCGAATTCATATATATGGTATAACGTATATATCATATTCTTGCAAACTACAACAAAAATAGTTATCGATCGACTAGGGTATGATGAGCTTACCTTTCAATTTAATGAAGTAGGCAAATTAATAAAAGTCTAAAAAAATTAGCATTGGAAACAGCAAATAAATTTACAGGACAGTCAGATAAGTTAAAAAAATAAAAAAGTTTTCCGCTTATTGGCTGCGACATTTGTCCGCCTCTATGCAGGATAGTGCAGGAATAAAGTTTACTGATTTAAAAGAAAATCATCGTCATGAAAGTGGTGAAACGACGCATCGATATATACATGCAATTGATGATGATCGCCATCATGACATGCAAAAACTTTCACTTCGAGTGCCAATAAAAGAAAAGAAATGAGTAATTGTAGTCTTATGAAATCCAGATTAATATCGGTGCTGGAGTGTCCTGAGAAACTGTATTATTCATGTATATGTAGAGCATTCCACATAAACGAATCAGACATCTGTATAAAGCATGACAAAGAATCTGGTATATCAGCTAGCTAACGACAGTGTTAGACAGTACTGCGAATTGATAAAATTATCTAAATCATATTTATTAATTTAATAACTTATTTCTGAAATCACGCCAATTGTTACCCATTTCTTCAGCATTGTAGCAGCTGCGATAGCAACGATATCCTCATTCATGAACTGACATAGTCCTTCACAAATATCCGCAAAGCTTGAATCCGATATCGCAGCATCTAATGCCCAAGCCTCATCATTTGGCATGGAATTAAAATGACTGATCAATTCATGGCGCCAGAATAGCCATGTTATAGGAGAAGAGTGTTGTGTTAGTGCCATTGTACTGTCTTCATTTAACGTAGATTGCCAAAAATCTATCACATTCCAATGAAACTGAAATCGATGCATTGATGGATGAAAAATAAAGTGCATCTCTGCCCATGCATCCGGTGGGATGAGTGATATCTGTTCGAGCGTAAAGACTTTTGCATCTTGCGCGTCGAAAACGAGCGTCATTATCCAGTCTAGTTGTGCTATTTCGTGAAGATATGGAAATGATTTAGATAAATCACACAATTGTATAAAATCAGGGAATCTATCGCCATACCAGCGTATGGATCGGAAACATGAATTGTTTTTATCGATATAAGTCGCGGCAATAGCGTTAAATTCATCATCACCCAAGCAAGTGCGAAGAAATGGAAAAGTACTGGATAAAGCTTCTAGTAACCGCGTTTTATAGGCATTAGCGTAGATAGCTAATCTTTCAACCGCGTGGAATTTTTCTGTGCTTACTACGTGTGTGACAATTATACTCGAATCAGATTGCAATAAATATTGCTGAAATGAATCTTGAATCTGCTTTAAACCTGTCATCATGCCACCGCTGTCAATGCGTTTTGCGCAATCATTCGAGCATAATTTAGCTCGGTGACCAATGATTCAAGTGGTGGAATATTATCGTCACGTTCTATCATTGTTGATACAAAACCAAAATGTTTAATGGCATCAGCGTATAATTTCCAGACCGGATCAATAATATCTTGATCATGCGTATCGATAATGTAATTACCCATGTTGGAATGTCCCGCAAGGTGGAATTGGAAAACTCTATTTTTTGGTATATTAGTTAGAAAGGTAGAAGGATTAAATCCGTGATTTACAGAACTGACATAAATATTGTTGATATCCAATAAAATGTGACAATCGGCTTGATTGGTAATTTCACTAATAAATTCCCATTCAGTCATCTGTGATTGTTGATACTCTATATAGCTCGATACATTTTCAATTACTATTTGCCGGCCGAGAAAATTTTGAATTTCCTGAATACGACCAACAATATGCTGAATAGATTCCTCTGTGTATGGGAGCGGCAGAAGATCATGTGTATTCTTTCCATGAATGCCAGTCCAGCATAAATGATCTGAAATCCATTTTGGTTTGATACGTTCGCTGAGTTGTTTAACTTGTCGTAGATAGTCAAAATCGATTGGATCCGTACTGCCGATAGACATCGAGACACCATGCATCACTACTGGGTATCGTTCACAAATTTGATTAAGGTAATAATGCGGCTTGCCGCCCGGAACAAGATAGTTTTCAGTAATTACCTCAAACCAATCAACCGGAGGATTGGACGATAATATTTGTTCGTAATGACTTGGTCGTAAGCCCAAACCAAATCCAAGTTTTTGCCTATTCATAAACAGGATAGTCTTCTTAATTAATGTGCCTGACAGTCAACTAAGGACTTCGACATCAGAAATAATTTTGCATCAGCATGAATGTGTTTTTAATTATGTATTTCACATTAAGAGCACATTCGATAGTAGATGCGCTCATTAATGTGGTTAATAAGAATTAGCTTTGAGAAGTAGAACCACCAGCATCTTTACATGCTTTACTGGATGCCATCAACTTCAATCCTTGCCCTTTGCAGGAGTTCATCCCTTTACATGAATTATTCGCTGTTTTGCAATCGCTCATTCCTTTGCATGAATTCGTTCCGTAGCATCTAACGTTATTTACCTGTCCTTTGGCAATTGCTGAGGTAACAGGTGCAGCTGCAAACCCTAATGCTGCAGCGGTCGCGATTGTTATTCCAATCAATTTTTTATTGCTCATGACTAACTCCTTTTAGTATAAATAAAGCAAATAGCAGTAGGGATGCCTGCTAACCAAGCAACAACGCTGTTTCATTGGCATTCAAAATCTGTTCATACATAATATAAGATTCTGATCTATATGTAAAATCATCAAATATTTAGGATATTGATTGGTGCTTATGGACAGCTGCTCTTCCTGGACGGCGAAGTGTATCATCATGAGGGCATGGAGAGTATATCAGGTTATTCCAATATGCTTTTCATGAAAAGCCATAAATAGCAGAAACTCAGGCGAACCTTCTGGCACAAGCGCATTAACATTTAGGGTATAGGTTCTTTTTAACAACGAATTAAGAGCAATGCATGATAAATATATAACCATCAGCTAGAGAGCTGTGCAATTAATGGATGATTCGTCATTGGATTTGAAATTTATGACTTTAACCTCAAACAACCAATAATCTCACAAGCTTTACAGCAGGATTAATGAGGATTGTCATGCAGGAGATAACCCGATGAATGCTACAGAAAAAGAAAAATATCGATTTGTCATTATGGGTGCTACTTGCGCAAGCTGTGTCTCAAAAATTGAAAATAAAATAAGAGAGGTTCCAGGTGTATTAAAAGCTGAAATGAATTTTGCTGATCGAACAGTCACAGTCTCTTTAACGACTGAGGTATTACCATTTATCAGCTAACAGAAGCTTTAATACTTCAGTGAGTAATGTATCCAAATCTTTCCTAAAGCGTGGCGTTGCTTTTATGCGCTTATAATCTCGCTTAAATGCAGATGAGCGCTCAATCGTCCTCATTTAAATCTTCGATGAATGAATTAAGGTTACTAAATTTCTTAGCTTTGCCAGCTTCAAGTGCTGCCATCGCTTTTTGCGTATGAGTGTTAGGAACTCTTACATCAAAAGGTAAACGGCGTTCATCAGCGACTCGGAGCATTAGCAGGCGAATAGTATCAGATATGGATAAACCCATTGCTTCAAGCGCATGAGCAGCGCGTTCTTTAGTTTTGGTATCAATACGAGCGCGAACATAAGTATCGACTGTACGCATAAGAAAAGCACCTCTATAAGCGTATACCCCGCAGACATTTGTCCGCGGGATTACTTCATAGCTAACGAATTACATCGGCATGTCTTTCATGTCCTTCATGTCGCCATTGCTTTTGTCTTTCATTTTGTCGTGATCGTTTTTCATTTTTCCGTCATCTTTCATCGTTTTATCATTTTGCTGCATTTTGTCATTATCTGTTGCTGTGGCAGGTGTATTCGCTGTAGCATCATCTGCAGCATATGTAGCAGAAACAGGTGCTAAAGCCATGATTGTGATCATACAACTTGTAATAAGTATGTTTTTCATGGGGTACTAATCCTTGTATAGTTGATGAATTGTGAATGTAACTATGTATTATAAGTCATATCCAATATTTGAACAATACTGCATGATCTATGCTATGTTTAGCCTTAAACTTAACATTCATATATACAAACAGATATCATTTCGCATGCTTCATACTTTAGCGATCAACTTACCCCGATACATCCCCATTTGGCAGGTAAATTCGTATTCGCCAGGTTTTTCAATACTAATATTGATATCAATCGGGTCATCTAAAGGCAGCTGTCGACTAATATTTAATGAAGAAAAATTAACAATTTCAGCACAAGGACTAGCATCTTTACGAATAAATCGCAGAATGAAGGGGTGATTAAGTTCAACCGGAATATACGTCGGTGTATAAACACCATCTTTTACTAATACCTCGATGATATTTCCGGTTTTAATGTTTGCCAATTTTGAAACATTAAGATTGGGCTTATAGAGCCAAAACCACCAAACAACTAAACCGATTAGTCCTAAACCAATAACGTTAATGACTATGATCATGATTATCACCTGTCGGTTTAAAAAATCGTAAACGATTGGCGTTTGTCACAACAGTCACTGATGATAATGCCATCGCGAAGCCTGCAAGCATTGGATTTAATAGTAAGCCTATCACGGGAAATAAAACACCGGCAGCAATTGGAATTCCTACTACGTTATAAATGAAAGCGCCAAAAAGATTTTGCTTCATATTTCTAATAGTTCGTTTCGATAGCTGGATAGCTTGAACAACACTATTTAATGAATTACGCATTAAAGTAATATCAGCGCTTTCCATGGCGACATCGGTACCGCTTCCCATGGCAAAACCAACGTCAGCTAGTGCTAAAGCTGGCGCGTCATTGATACCATCTCCTACCATACCAACTATTTCTCCTTTCGATTGCAGTTCAGCCACTTTTGTAGATTTACTTTCAGGAGAAACTTCAGCAAAGACATTTTTTATGCCGACCTGTTCTGCGATTGCTTGTGCGGTGGTAATGTGATCCCCCGTTATCATAATGACATTTATGCCCAACGCTTGCATGGCTGCAATAGCCTCTTTTGAGTCAGATTTAACAGGATCAGCAATAGCAATCATTCCAATAATAATTTGGTTTTTTGCGATATAAATGGGTGTTTTAGCTTGCGTTGCTAATTTTTCCTCTTTATTTTCCCAATCCTGTAAGGGAATATTATATTTCATCATTAGTTTACGATTTCCAAGATAGATCCATTGCTCATTAATCATGCCGCGTACACCAATGCCAGTGATAGCTTCAAAATCTTTGACTTGTAATATGTGCCCACCATTTTTTTTATTAGCTTTAATCACTGCATCGGCAAGAGGATGCTCAGAAACCGATTCGATGCTTGCAGCTAATATCAGTAATTCATTAGCATCATTGGTTGTTGCAGGAAAAATATCAGTAACTTGAGGTTGACCTTGTGTAATAGTACCTGTCTTATCCAGCACAATTGTGGTTAATTGACCTGTTTGCTGTAGTGCATCTGCATGTCTAATTAAAATGCCATATTCTGCTCCTTTGCCAATACCAACCATAACCGAAATCGGAACAGCAAGGCCTAATGCGCAGGGACAAGCTACAATCAATACAGCCATTGATGTTACTAACATATATGCGATTGTTGGCTCAACGCCAATATTAAACCAGATAAGTGCAGTTAATATTGAAATAATAATGACAGTTGGTACAAAAACCGCAGATATTGTATCTGCAAGTCGAGCTAATTCAGGCTTAGAATTTTGTGCTTGTTGAACTAAAAGGATAATTTTCGCAAGAACCGTTTCACTACCGACATGATTTGTTTTGAAGATAAAACTGCCTGACTTATTCAAAGTCCCGCCATATACAGGGTCATCATTTCCTTTTTGACGAGGAAGCGGCTCTCCTGTCAGCATTGATTCATCAATATAAGAAGTGCCATCAATGATAATACCATCAACTGGAATTTGCTCACCCGGACGTACACGAACATGGTCACCAATTTTTAAATTTTCAATAGGTTCGTTTATCTCTCTATCATCTTTAATGACACGAGCAGTTTTAGGTTGCAGGCGCATTAATCGCTGAATAGCTTCGGAAGTATGATGCCGTGCACGTAATTCAAGTACAGCGCCCATGTTCACTAATGCAATAATCACGACACCAGCCTCAAAGTAAACGTGCTGTGCCATCTCGGGTATATATTGAGTGAATAAAATAGCGATCATCGAATACAACCATGACATCCCTGTTCCAATCGCTATCAATGTATCCATATTCGCAGAATGAAACAGTAAAGATTTCCATGCACCAACGAAAAAATGTCCACCTGAATATATTAAGACTCCTAGTGTAACTAACCCAATCAACAAATTTTGCCAAAACCCAGAGGTTGTTTGTAAAGATGGAAGATGGTTGAACATGCTCACAATAAATAAAGGTAATCCAATAGCAATCGCCACTAGCATTTTATACAGCAAGCTTTGATAATATATTTGCTCGGCGATATTCTTATCTGTATTTTCGTGTAAATTATTGGTTATCAATTTCCCCTGATAACCAATATGTTTAATCGCATCAATAATCACATCAGGTAATACATCAACTTCTTGTGTAACAGTTACGGTTCGATCAACGAAATTCATATCAGCATGCAACACGCCTGGAATTTCTTTGATCTTATTTTCAATCTTAGTAACGCAGCTAGTGCATGTGGCGCCGGTAATAATATATCGATATTTTATATTCTCTTTACTCGTTGAGTTATTCAAAATAATTCCTCACTTTTACATGGCCATCTAAATTGGGCAAAGATAGGCTTGTGCAGTTATCGCATATTTTTCGATCATGAAAAACCCAGAACTTCTGACATAGTAGCGCTTCGCTTTTGTTTTTATAAGCGCCGTAATAACAACTGCGTTTCCACCAAGTTTTGCACTTTCATTCTTAATATAATTAATGTGGTCTTTTTCTTTATTTTCTCTCAAATCTAAATATTCATGGACATTCGGATTTGAGATAGTTCCTAAAAGCTTACATGACTTAGGTGCGTGTTCATACAGTGCAACATTCTTACCACCCGTAGTTAGTTGCCGCACAGAACAACTAAACATTAAACAACTAGTTAAAATTAAAAATATAACGAAAGAAAAATACTTCATATCATGACTCCTTGCTTGATCTCAAAACAGCATAGATAAACCAAATGTTAATGTATTCTCGCTGGTAGATTCACCACCATTTCGTTGTATACTTCGATACACACCGTAAGTCTGCTCACGTTCAAATTCAGCGACAAGATTGATGCCTGGCATTAATCGATAATATGGCCTAACGATAAAGCGCATTTGATTTAATCCACTGCCTATCTCAGCGGCAGTTACAGTTTTTGATGCGGCAATTCCTCGCACGCCTAAGCGAATAAAAAAATTATTTGTTATTTGCGTATCACGTGATATTTCAACATCTAGTTTCGCGCTACCGCCATATACATAACCTCTAATGTCTGTGTCGATAAAATATGGCAGTAACCCTTCAATGCCGATGCCGGGCTGCCAATATGGTGTTGTTGCTGGGCGATAATAATAATTAGCACCACCTTTGACCGCCCAGAATTGCGAAATTAAACGCCAATAGAAAATATCGATATCTGCATTCGCAATACTGCCTTTACTTACCTCAGCATCGTTGGCGAATAATTCAATTTTGTTATAGTCGCGTCCGTATAAACCTTTATAGGTAACTCTCTGTACATTATTGAAAGGATCAGCCCCGACATCCAAGAATGTTGCCAACCATAGTCCCATCTGGTGTGCCATTGGATGCTTAACCAGAGCAGGATCTATTGGCCTCACTTCATCTACCCTGACAACTGGTCGATTCTTGTAAGGTGTTTTCTTAATAACATCTTGTGGCTTAGCTTCATCTTTTACGATTTCGAGCAATGTCGAGTACTGAAACGTGCGCGCCATCCCTGACATCATGTGATAGAGCATATGGCAATGAAATATCCACTGACCACTCGCATCCGTATCAACATCGGCAGTCATGGTAGCACCTGGCAGCACATCAATCGTATGTAATAACGGGTCATATTCACCATTACCTTTGCGCAAAATAAACCAATGGCCATGAATATGCATGGGATGATGCATCATAGATGTGTTAGTGAAGATAAAACGATAACGTTTCCCTGGCTCAAGTACGATAGGATGCGCTCTGTCTTCAGGAACTCCATTAATAAACCAAATGTAGCGATCCATATAACCGAACAATTCCATATTAATTACGCCTGCTATGGGCTTGTTGGGATCATTAGTTTTAACAGCGGCTGTTAACTTTTCATATTTGGTGTCTATCGACGTTTCGTAATTTGAATTTGGGGCTGCAATTCCATCTCCAAATCTGGTTGCTTCTGTCGGCATACTCATGTCCATGGTAGCTGACATGCTTGACGATGAATGTGAAGAATTTGCTTGCATGGAATTCATGGAACTCATCGACATGGCACCCATGTCATGCATACCGTGTTGACTCATATTCATCATCATTCCACCTTGCATCTTTTTATCGGGCACTTTCTTTGGTGGAGTTTGAGCTTTCATAGGCATGTCTTTTGGCATGGTTGACGCATCGTGTGACGACATGTCCTGCATTGAACTCATATCTATTGCCATTCCATCATGAGATTTTTTACTCGTTGAATTAGCATTATTTGGCGTTGTTTTTTCATTGCTCATAGGCATCGAATGGTTCATGGGCATATTGCCATCCATCTTCATACCAGCCATTGAGTCAGAAGTGTTGTCCATCTTCATCTGGCCGGACATCTCACTCATAGGTTTTGTCTTGTTTGGAGGCGGACTCTTAGCTTTATCTGCAGGTAAAGTGCCTTGATTTTTACTACCCATCATTAGCTCCATCATACCCCTAGTGACAGGTAAAGGTTCGGGGAAGGGCATTACTTGTTTGAAGTTAACAACTTGCTTGGGTGAGGTAACCAATGCACCGTATGCAGCACCTACAGTATCAATGGATTCGGCGTAAATAATGTAAGGGTCATTTTTCTGTATTTTTACTAATACATCGAATGTTTCGCCCGGTGCAATCGTAAAATCTTTGACAGGATATGGTTTGATATCATTGCCATCGACATGAACCATTTCCATCGTCGTACCCGGAATTTTGACATGAAAAATAGTACTGCCGCCTGCTCCTATAAATCGGAGCCGAACAATATCTCCAACCTTCACAGGTGCAGTCCATGGTTTAGCTTTAGTCTGACCATTTAACAGAAATGCATCGTAGGCGACATCGCTAAAATCATAAATACTCATGCGCATTTGCTGCATCATTTTATAATCATCAATTAATTGACGACGTTCTGCCGTGGACGATTTTCTATAATCATGAATAAATTTCAAAAGAGAAGGTTGTAGTGGAAAATTAGGCGAATAATAATCACCTTCTTTTTTTAAATTGGCAAGAATCTGGTCGGGATGGGTATTACTCCAATCAGATAAAACGACAACGTAATCTTTCGTGTACTGATAAGCTGGTGGTTGTAATGGATCGATAATAAATGCGCTGTATAAGCCTTGTTGTTCTTGAAGTCCAGCATGTGCATGATACCAATAAGTACCCGATTGATGCAGTGTAAATTGATAATGGAAAACCCCACCAGGCGGAATGCCATGTTGTGATATACCCAATACACCGTCCATCTGCCAAGGTAAAATAATTCCATGCCAATGTAGGGCGGTTTCTTCTTTTAGCTTGTTATGAACATTAATAGTGACTTGGTCGCCTTCTTTAAAATGCAGTATAGGCGCAGGAATTTGATTATTAGCAGCTAGTGCCACAACCGGTTTTCCTGCAAAATTAACTGTTTTATAGTCTATGACTAAATCAACCACACGTTTTTCTGCCATTGTTGCTGTCATAAAAAATAGACAGAAAATTGCAATTAGAATTCTACTCACTGAGAAAATCTCCTACGCTTAGTCAGCATGATCATGTGGAGTACTATGTTCATCATTATTCATTGGCGGCATTGTTGAATGATCCATCGTGCTTCCGTTTATGCCCTCATTATGTTGATGCTGATGTCCTTCACCTTCAGATTTGGGCATGGACAAGACACCTAATCCATAGCGGTATACCAATTCAGCACCTCGCCATGCAGTAGACAACAGTAGGCACTGTACAAGTAGTACAGTGATAGTAAAAACTAAGGTGACTGATCTCTGTTTGTAATGTCGCCATGCTGCCCATAAAGCAACAAGTATGATTGCACTAGCAGTCGGTAAAGCCCAATTACGATGGTTAGTCATGGCGAGATGAGACGGACCATCATGATTGACAGAATTATAAGCCTGCCATCCAGCGAGAACCGTAATCGCCGTAATGAGGGCGGCGATCCATAAGCTCCAGCGAGCCACCACCTCAAATTCACTGGAATATATTCTTTTCATACACGATACCTGACTCGTCAGATAGGCTAACGTGTAAAATCCAGCGGCGGCAGTATATAAACCTATCGTGAAGTGGACAAAAATCGGGTGCCAGTTAGGGAGAATTTCAATCATATAGCCTTCCTTGGTGATAATGATGACAGAGATTAAATCAATGGTGTCTCACTTATTTTGACATGAGTATTCAAGCTTTTACCTGATGCGGGCATTAATGCCGATGAGCAACGATAAGCTTTTGCTATGACACTGTGTTCATTCACAGTGATGGATCTCGGAGTTTTCCCGTATGCTTTGATCTTTGTTTCATGGGATACATGTGAAGTAAGTATTACTATATTTGCACCAAGTTTTGCGCCTTCATTTTTAAGAAAATTAATGTCATCTTTCTGTAAATCAGCAATTGAAGACTCTAAATATAAATCACCATGGACATTCGAATTCATGATATCGCCCATAAATTTACAAGATTTAGGTACCATATAATCAGAGAGGTGAACGTTTTCTGCGCCAGCATTCAATGATCGAGGTGCGCATCCAACAATAAATCCTGATATCAGTAAGGCAGATAATGAGAAAAATATATTTTTCATGTAGCTAAGTTCCTGATGATAATGAAAATACGTTACTAGATACAATTTTCAACTACCGCCTGAATCCGGTCAACACTTGTCTAAATAATTTCCAAACAGTTTGCTGTAAATATAAACAACAACTGCTATTTTGGTAGTTTCTGTTGCTTCCACAGAAAATAAACTGCTGGGATAACAACCAAAGTTAAGAGAGTAGCACTGACCATACCACCGATCATGGGCGCCGCTATCCTTCTCATGACTTCAATTCCTGTCCCACCTAGAAACATTATGGGTAATAATCCGCCGATAATTGCAAGAACTGTCATCAGTTTAGGTCTTAATCGAAGCAACGCTCCCTCTATCACCGCCAGTCGCACGTCTTCTTTAGTTAAGCTTCGATTTTCTTGACTAGCAAGCAGCTGTCGCTTCTCCAAAGCATGATTCAAGTAAACTAACATAATTACACCGGTCTCAGCAGCCACACCTGCTAATGCTATAAACCCTATCCCAACCGCTACGGAGAGATTGTAACCCAATAAGTAAATCAACCAGACACCACCAACTAGCGCAAACGGCAGTGTAGTAAGTATGATAACAACTTCCGAGAACCGCCTAAAATTGAGATACAACAATAAAATAATAATTCCCAATGTGAACGGTGCGACAATCATTAATCTTTCTTTAGCACGCTCTAAATATTCATATTGACCAGACCATGCAATTGAATAACCTGCCGGTAACTTAATTTGTTTAGCAACAGCATTCTTGGCTTCTTTAACATACGATGCTAAATCACGATCCTTAATATCAACATACACCCAGCCATTCAGCCTGGCATTTTCACTGCGAATCATATCCGGACCTTCTGTGATATTAACACTGGCAACTTCACTTAATGGAATCGTCGCACCAGAGGCAGTCACAATAGGTAGCTGCTGCAGTTTCTCAAGAGAATCTCTAATCTCTCGCGGATAACGTAAGTTAACTGGATAACGCTCTCTTCCCTCTATCGTTTGCGTGACATTCATTCCGCCAACCGCTGTTTCCACTATTTCCTGTATATCTTCAATATTCAATCCATAGCGTGCTGCGTTCAAACGATTTATATCAATTGTCACATAACGACTGCCGGCCACACGCTCAGCAAATGCCGATGTTGTGCCAGGTATTTGTCTTAGTACAGTTTCAACTTGTTGACCGATTGATTGAATGACATTCAAATCGGGCCCTGATATTTTCACACCAACAGGTGTTTTAATACCCGTCGCCAACATATCAATTCGTGTTCGTATAGGCATCACCCACGCATTAGATAGCCCCGGTAATTTGACACGAGATTCAAGTTCAGCACGAATCTTATCCATGGTCATTCCAGAGCGCCATTCACTCTTAGGTTTGAATTGAATGGTAGTTTCGACCATAGAGAGAGGTGCAGGGTCAGTCGCTGTTTCTGCTCTACCAATTTTTCCAAATACCGTTTTAACTTCTGGAACCGTGCGAATTAGCTTATCAGTCTGCTGCAAAATTTCCTGTGCTTTGCCAATTGAAAGCCCCGGGAAGGTGGTAGGCATGTAAAGCAAATCGCCTTCATCCAGTTCTGGCATAAACTCACCACCTAATCTTGAATATGGCAGCAATCCCAGAATGACAATTACTACTGCGATTAAGATGACTTTTTCTGGCACTCTCAGCAAAATATCGATAACCGGACGATACACTGAAAATAATGCTCTGTTGAGAGGATTGTCTTGCTCAGGTCGAATTTTGCCGCGAATCAAATAACCCATCAACACAGGAACCAGTGTAATTGATAACAATGCAGCGGCGGCCATGGCATATGTTTTTGTATAAGCTAAAGGAGCAAATAATCGCCCTTCCTGTGCCTGCAATGTAAATACAGGTAAAAAGCTAATTGTGATTATTAATAATGAGAAAAATAAAGCGGGACCTACCTCAATCGCTGCTTCTTGGATAATTTCCCAACGGTTTTTTTCAGTAACATTATCTCGCTCAAGATGCTTATGTGCATTTTCAATCATCACAATCGCCGCATCAACCATCGCACCAATTGCAATGGCAATGCCGCCAAGTGACATAATATTTGCGTTTATGCCTTGCCAGTGCATAACAACGAATGCAAGCATAATGCCAATGGGAAGGCTAATTATAATGATTAATGAAGATCGAAAATGAAATAAAAACGCGACGCAAATTAGTGAGACAATAATAAATTCTTCAATCAATTTATCCTTAAGGGTGTCTATCGCTCGCATAATTAAACTGGAACGATCATATGTTGTAATGATCTCCACACCTTGCGGTAAGCTAGACTGTAATTGCGCCAATTTTTCTTTTATATTTGCAATTGTTTGCATGGCATTTTGCCCATAACGCATAACAACTATGCCGCCAACCACTTCTCCTTCGCCATTAAGCTCAGTAATACCACGGCGCATTTGCGGTCCTAATTGTACATCTGCAACATCCTGCAGAAGAATGGGAGTTCCATTTTTTCCCAATCCAAGAGGAACTTGCTCTATATCTTTAATGGACTTCATATAACCTTCAGCGCGAATCATATATTCAGCTTCACCCATCTCAATCGCTGAACCACCGGCCTCGCGATTACCTCGTTTGATAGCTTGCTTTACTTGATCTAATGTTAAGTTATAGGCACGTAATCGAATCGGGTCTAGCGTAATTTGATACTGTTTAACCATACCACCAGCAGTAGCCACCTCTGCCACACCGGGTACTTTTTGTAATTCATACTTAAGAAACCAGTTTTGCAAACTTGTTAATTGCGCAAGGTCATGTTTGCCTGTGCGATCAACTAAAGCATATTCATAAACCCAGCCAACACCTGTTGCATCTGGACCAAGTGCTGTTTGCGCTCCAGTTGGTAATTTATTTGAAATTTGACTGAGATACTCCAACACTCTCGAACGCGCCCAATAAAGATCTGTACCATCTTTGAAGATGATATAGACATATGACACACCAAAACCTGATTCGCCCCGTACAGTTACAGCCCCTGGAACTGCTAACATAGCTGTCGTTAAAGGATAGGTAACTTGATCTTCGACTACTTGCGGTGCCTGACCCGGGAAATCTGTTTTAATAATTACTTGCACATCGGATAAATCAGGAATTGCATCAACGGCTGTATTTTCTATCGTGTAAACACTTAACAACACAAGAAATGAGGTTGCTAATAGAATTAAAAATCTATTTTGCATTGACCAGCGAATAATACCTGCAACCATGTGTTGCTTCCTTTCAATTTGATGATTTGGTCATACTGGTAATGTCATAACTATCATCTTTATCTTTTTTTAATGTAAATTTTACTATATCGCCTATCTGGAACTGATTAATCTCCACACTTTCATTTACAGAAAATTTCATTGTCATTTCAGGCCAATTTAATGCTGGTATGGCTTCATGTTTAAGTGTCAGAGTGTGATCATCAGGATTAATATTTGTGATCACACCTTTACCTACAATCAGTGGCTCAGCAACTGTCGATTGGTTAACGGTCTCACCAGCAGAACTATCTATACGCTCAAAACCAGCTTGTAAATTCGTTTCAGAATCTATTAGAAATTGCCCCGACACTACAACATTCTCTCCAACTTTTAAGCCAGAAATAATTTCAACTCGCTCGCCTGATTCAATCCCAATTTTTACGTCACGCGCTTGAAATTGTCCGTCGTTCAATTTTACGATGACTCGATTCCCCTGCGAACTTCGAATTAATGCTTCCAACGGAATGCTAAGAGCATTAGGTTTTGGTTCTACGAACAACGAAATATTTGCATACATGTTTGGTTTCAATATACCGTCTGGATTATTAAACCTAAATCGAATTTTAAGAGTACGTGTCGTTGGATCAACTTGTGGATAGATATACTCGACCACTCCGCCCCATGTTTTATCTGGAAAAGCTGATAATTTTGCTTCAGCTTTCTCGCCAACTTTAACCCAATTTGCTTCATCCTCATAAACTTGAGCAATCATCCAGATACTGGATAAGTCGACTATACTCATCATTTCTGTATCAGGCGTAACATGCATTCCTTCTCGAATATTTAACGTGGTCACCACACCATCTTGATGTGAATACATATCCACCAATTCGCTTGCTTTTCGTGTGCCTTTTAATTGTTTAATTTGCTCATCAGAAATATGGAATGCTTGTAATCTTTTATATGACGCATCTATTAAAGACTGATTACCACTTCCCAAAGCAATTAAATATTCTTCTTGCACAGTCACCAACTGCGGTGAATAAAGCTGTAAAACCACTTGATGTTTTTTTACAACTTCGCCAACTGTTTTGACATTAAGCTTTCTTACCCAACCCTCTGCATAAGTATGAATATGGCTTATTTCATTTTCATTCGGCTCAACATAACCGACTGTTTCAATACGCCTATCGAACATGCCTTGGGTCACAACAGCTGTTCGCACACCCAAATTATTCACAACGGCAGGTGAAATTCGAACACTCGATTCATCAGTCGAGCTATCAGGGTAGACTGGTATCAACTCCATACCCATTCGAGATTTTCCCGGACCCGGATAGTGAATGGTAGGCTCCATTGTATCAACCCAATATAGTGGTTTTTTGCTGGATTGCGGTGTGTGACCAATACTCCATCCGATCACGATGCCAGCAATGACAGCAAATGCCACGATATAGAGTAATGTCCGATTCTTCATTTACTCATTCCTTGGCAGATGACTCAGAATTACTCTGCTTCTCTTTAGGATAGACAGGCACAAGCTCCATACCCATACGCGATTTTCCTGGAGCATCATAGTGAATATCTGGTTCCATGGTATCAACCCAATACAAAGGTTTTTTATCGGTGGATTGTGCTTGAGTATTCGTTGTTGAATTTTCTGAGGCATACACAGCCAATGGAAATGCGACTAATATTATTATGAATAAAAATATTTTTTTTATCTTCATGAAGTCACTCCTTCTAAATAAAGTATGGCGGCTCGCGCTTTTTCACGCTCAACTTCAATTTATGTTCCTTCTAATCGAATGTTTAATTGATTACTAAAAGCGCGTAACACTGTTGTTAAATTAGTTGTAGCATTTTGGTATGCTAATAATGCTGCCTTAGTATTCTGAGTTGCCTCAGGAACTAAATGATGTCGATATAAGCTCACACGTTTTGAATAACTTTTCCAAACTGCATATTGAACAGTGAGTTCTTTCAATAAATCTTTATAATGAATATCGCGATCTAGTTGCGTAGAAGTTAATTGATCCGCACTTGCTCTTACTCGTTGATCTTGACGGCTGCCAGTAAAAAGTGGCAGATCAATAGTGACTTGCGCTCCCACAAAATCAGAGCGAGGTTGCCCATCTTGAAATTTGCCTTGACGTACCGCATAACCAACTTCTGCCGTCCAACCCGGTTTATATTGTTCGTTCGCATAATCCACTTCATCACGAGCAGCTTCAATATTTGCGGAATCAACTTTTAATAATGGATGCTGCAGTAAATGCGCTTGCAATGTGGCTGCTGGTACGGGAGCTGGCCAATGCGGCAATGAATTAGATATAGGACGGTTTGCTGCCTCTGCACCAATCCAACGCCCTAGCTGCGCTCGCAACACATCTATACGCTGTTCAACTTGAGCTTTCTGATCATTTAATCGAGTAAGCTCTACTTGAATTTGCAATACATCAGATTGGGTTCCTTTCCCTGAGCTATATTGAGATTCAGTCGCCTTTAATAAGCTTCGATATAATGCGCGATTCTCGCGAACGACTTTAGCTGCTTGATGCCAGTAATAAAGATCAAGCCATGTTTCTCTAACATTCCGCAATATCATTGCAGCTTGTTCATGGATTTTTTCTTGTTGAGCGTTTGCCAAGGCCTTCGTTTTTTTTGATTTCATCGCTAATGAGTGACCAGGTGCAAATGTCTGCTGCAGCCCAAATTGCACCATGGTCATGTCATCTTGATTAAAACTGAATGAATTCGTAGGAACGTTTGCTGCGCCAACAATGAGTTGGGGATCAGACCATTGACCATCTGCGACTGCCTGTGCTCTTAAAGAATTAGCATTAGCTTGTAATTGCTTCAACTCAGGGGCAGTAGTGATTGCTAACCGCTCGGCTTCAGACAAACTTAAACTGTTATTGGAATAAGAGGCATAGCTAAGCAATGGACTTGCGGCCAAAATAATGGAGGGTACAATCCTTTGTAATATGGTCTTCCAGAACATTTATTCTCATCCTGTATAGAATCCAGCCGAACCCCAACTTTAGCTATATATGCTTATATTATAATGTATTTAATAGACTCGATGTTGGGTTAAGGTTTAAGCGATAAAATACAGGGTTTTTCATCATAAAATGTGTATTTAATGATGTAATCAGCCAGGAATGGTTTACTTTCTTACAGTAAACGTTACTCGTCAATTGCACGTACATCAGAAATCTTTTTAGACCCCGCAGAATTGATATTTCTTAATGCATCAGTGGGACACCGATATGCTAAACCGCTGATCGCATGCGCATCCAATTCCCATTGGAACTTACCATCTGCGATAATATATTCTGGATGTTCATAATATTTTGTCTTGTGGCTGGTAATGTTAATAACATTAGCGCCTAATTTCACTGCCTGGCTTCTTAACTGATCCAATTGCTTTTCTTGAACCACTCTGTGAGATGGACCATAAATGTTTTCTTCACTAATGCTTACTTTACCTTGCAAATGACAGTTTTTATAAACACCACCAGCTATGATTTTAACAGTGTCTCTGCTCGGTTCAGGTTGCTTAGCTGCGACGCATCCTGCAAGTAAAATAAAAATGAAATAAAAGGATCCTCGCAATTTATTAAGTTTCATAGAGCCAACTCCGTATGATATACCTAATATCGAGCATAACATTGGTTATCTTCACAAACACGAAATATTATGTGCCTAACAATGTTGACAATGGGGGTTATTACATACAGAACATGTTATTATACTAGAGGATAAGTAGAGAAACGAAGACAAGGAAGCGCGATGTCACAAGAGCAAGAGCGTAACAATACGAAACATCAAAATCCACCAGCAAACAAAGGCTCATGGTTGCCTATTCTGGGCTTACTGGCATTAATCCTTATCGCAACAATCGGATACCACATCATCACTAGACATGGCGATCTATTTGCTAGAGTCTCAGCAACCTCAGCCCGTTGAACACAACAATTAAACTTGCACCCATATCCGCAAAAACAGCCATCCACAATGTAGCCATACCTAAAAGGGCCAAGACAAAAAATACTGCTTTAATGCCAATCGATAAAATAATATTTTGCGTGAGATTGCTCCAAGTAGAACGACTTATTGTGATGAATAATGGAATTTTTTCAAGATTGTCATCCATAATCACTACATCGGCTGTTTCTAAAGCGATATCGGTTCCCTGATGACCCATAGCAAATCCAATCGAAGCTTTTGAAAGAGCAGGCGCATCATTCACACCATCTCCAACCATGCCAACATAATTAAATTCATTAATGAGTTTACTCATAATTTCAGACTTATCTGTTGGTAATAAATTAGCATGCACAGTATCAATGCCAAGTTGCTTTGCTATCACATGAGCTGTGATGGGATTATCCCCTGTAATCATCGCGGTTGTTAAACCAAGATTATGGATTTGGTTGATAGCAATATTGCTTGTTGGCTTAAGTACATCAGTAACTGCGATTATCGCAAGCACTTTTTCTTTGTCCGCTAAGACAATTACTGTTTTGCCTTGTGCCTCCAAACCTGTTAGCTGTGTTTCAACATTAGAATCACATACATTATTCTCTTCGGCAAATCGATGGTTTCCTAATGCGTAAAGTCGATGGCCAATCTCACCAACTACACCTTTACCAGAGATAGATACAAATTTATTTACACTCGATAAATTCATTTTAGGATTAGACTTATTCCACTCCTGAATAATAGCCTCTGCAACTGGGTGTTCAGAGTGTGCTTCAAGGCTTGCCGCTATATATAATGATTCGTGAGCAGTCAAGTTACTAAATGAAACCACATCCGTGACTTTAGGTTTGCCGATTGTTAATGTGCCAGTTTTGTCAAAAGCAATTGCTTTTAACAAATGTCCTCTCTCTAAGTACGTCCCCCCTTTTACTAAAATCCCATGTTTAGCTGCTGCAGTTAGTCCACTAACAATCGTAATTGGAGTTGATATAACCAATGCACATGGGCAAGCAATAACTAATAAGACTAAAGCTTCATAAAGCCATATTTCATAAGGTGCATGAAATAACAGGGTTGGTACAATCACCATGAGTAATGCCGCAATTACCATAATAGGCGTGTAATATTTAGCAAATTGATCTACAAATCGTTGCGTAGGTGCGCGCTCAGATTGTGCTTGTTGCACTGCTTTAATAATTTTAGCAATTAGTGTTTGGTTTGTATGAGCCGTAACACGAAATTCAAATGAGCCTCTTTCATTAATTGATCCCGCATAAACAGTATCGCCTATCTGCTTTTCAACGGGCATTGACTCTCCCGTAATTGGTGCTTGATTTACGCTTGAATTACCTTTTGTTACAACTCCATCTATAGGTATTCTTTCGCCTGGTTTCACCCACACAATATCATCTAATTTTAATTTAGAAACGGGTAGAATTTCCCAAGCATCACTTTTAGACTTCACAGTCGCAGTATCAGGCGTAATCTCAATTAAGCGTCTTATCGCGTGACGTGCTTTTTCTAGTGAATAACTCTCAATGGCTTCCGCTAATGTAAACAAAAAAGTTACCATTGCAGCTTCAGGCCACTCACCCAAAAAAGCCGCACCGATAATTGCAATGGTCATTAAGAAATTCATATTGAATGTAAAATATCGAACTGCTTTCAATCCTTTCATCACTGTTTGGCGGCCGCCAATAATCATCGATGCAAGTGACATGACGATAATAACAACCGACTTTTCATTTTGAATTAATAACGCATAACATTCTGCGGCTACTGCCAATATGCCAGACAGTCCTATGATCAACCAATCACGAAGACTAATACCTGACTGTAATAAATCCAAACTTGAAGTTGTGTATGAATCTGGTTTTATCTTTGATTCCATACCTACTTTTGCCAACTCATTTTGAACTTGTAAGACATCAATACCCGCGTGAGCAAAGCTCAACTCCTGTTGAATTAAATTAAATTCAAGATCGTAGATACCTGATATTTGACTAAGCCGGTCTCTTATTATTTTTTCTTCAGTTGGGCAATCCATTTTTGGAATATAAAAAGTAGTTTTTTGCATATAACTCCATATTTCTCTTTTATATATAAACTGGCGTAGCTTTGGCTATGATTTGCATTTGTACCGTTTCTAAAAAAGTGTGCATAAAGAACAGGCAAAACAATTAATGTTAAGGCTGTAGAAGATATGAGGCCCCCTACAACAACAGTAGCTAACGGTCTTTGGATTTCAGCTCCAATTCCACGCGCTAATAACATGGGTATCAGACCAAGTGCAGTTATAAATGCTGTCATTAATACAGGCCGTAATCTTGAAACTGAACCAGCAAATACCGCTTCATCAACGGGCATACCACCTTGTTTATTTTGATTGATAGCATTCACTAAAACCACACCATTCAAAACAGCGATACCGAAAAGAGCAATAAATCCTATTGATCCAGGTACAGATAAATATTGCCCGGAAATAAACAAAGCAACTATGCCCCCGATTAAAGCTAATGGAACATTAATCATAACAAGCAGCGCTTGTCCTGCAGAATCAAATGCAAAATACAAAAGTAAAAATATTAATGCTAATGAGATCGGAACTACGATCATTAATCGTTGTTGAGCACGCTGTTGATTTTTAAATTGACCACCATAGGTCACTGAATATCCGGGTGGTAACTTAACAGATTTTTCTATTTTTTGCTGTATTTCAGAAACAACACTTCCCATGTCGCGGCCTTCGACATTAGTCTGGATGACGACACGTCGTTGCACATCATCACGGCGTATTTGTGGTGGTGATGATTCTATTTTTACACTGGCAATATCACTTAAACGAACCCATGCACCTTTAGGCGAAAGTAAAATTAGATTTCCGATTGATTCAATGCTGTCACGATAGGGTTTTCCTAACCTAACATAAATATCGTATCTCTCATTACCATTGATTACTTGGCCTGCAGCTTTCCCACCGATTGAGTCACTAATCAATGACATGACTTGTCCGATTGAGATTCCATATCGCATAAGTGCTTCTCTATCGGGTTTAATTACTAACTGCGCTTCACCTGAAATTTGTTCCATTGAAACGTCACGAGTGCCATCTACTGATTTTACAACATCTTCAATTTCACGACCTTTCTCAGCCAAAATTGTCAAATCAGAACCAAATAATTTTACAGCTAATTGTGCGCGCACTCCTGAAATCAACTCATCGACACGGCTGGCGATAGGTTGTGAAAACGACAAGAGTATACCGGGGTAAACCGATAGTTTCTTTTCCATCATTTCTTGTAGCTCAAATCTGTTATTAGCTGATACCCACTCTTTAACTGGTTTTAATCCAACATATATTTCGATGTTTGAAACCGGTTCTGGATCACCACCTAACTCTGGACGTCCAATGCGACTCGAAGCATAGGTTACTTCAGGGAAGGACATGATTTGCTGCTCAAGCTCGTTAGAGACTTTGAGTGCCGTATCCACGCTAGCAGAAGGAGAGAGAGTTGCACGTATATTGATTGTACCTTCCTCTAGCTCTGGAACAAATTCAGTGCCTAAAAATGGCAACAACATAAGAGAGAATAGAAATAAGCAAATGACGCTAATGATAATTGGTTTGGGGCGCAAAAGTGCCTTAGTAAGCAGGGATGTATAATGATGCATGATTGGACGCAAAACTGGACTTTCTCTATGCTTAACAGCAGATTGAAAAAAGTAAGTCGATAATGCTGGTATTACCATCATTGCCACAACCAGTGAGGCTAACATTGCAAGTACAATACTTATTGCCATTGGTTGAAACAATTTACCTTCAACACCTTGTAGGCTAAATAAAGGTGTAAATACCACAATAATAATTAATACAGCAAAGAAAACTGGTCTGGCTACTTCGCGTGCAGCCTCGAGAATTCGGATAGGAATAGCATGATTACTTTCTTCAATCTCCACTTCACTTTCTTCATCCTCATCTTCTTCAGATGTAGCATGTTGTGTATAAGATCGACTGGAGCCTGGCTGACTTAAATGTTTAAAAATATTTTCCATCATAACAACGGATCCATCGACCATCATGCCAATTGCAATAGCTAATCCGCCTAATGACATTAAATTAGCTGATAATCCCCAATAAGCCATTGCCATGAGCGCAAGACCAACTGAAATAGGCACTGAAATTAGTACGAGGAATGTTGCGCGTAAATTCATTAAGAAGAGAAATAATACTACGAGTATTAATACAAATGCTTCAATTAATGCTTTGATGACTGTGTGTACGGCTTGTTGAATTAAGTCAGCTTGATCGTATACAGGTTCAAGTTGCACACCCTCTGGAAGAGCTTTTTGAATGATGGGTAGCACATCTTTAATACCATCAATGGTTGCTTTAGTATTGGCGCCAATTCTTTTCAGAACGATTCCTGCTACCACTTCACCAAGGGCGTTTGGTTTACCATCAACGCCACGTTCGGTCATGCTGACAGCTCCCTGTCGTATTTCACTTCCGTATGCCACTTGAGCAACATTGCGTACACGAACAACTACACCGTCTTTATCTTTTATGGGAATATTTTTAATATCTAATATTCCGTTGTCGCCGCTTCGTACCCATCCAAAACCACGTATAGTTAATTGTTCTGAACCACGATCGAGATACCATCCACCTGCATTCCGATTATTAGCATCTATCGCATTTACTAAATCATCAATAGTGAGGTGATACGCTAGTAATCGTGCGGGATCGACTTGTACTTGATATTGTCGAACTTCACCACCGAATGACAAAACATCTGTCACTCCATCAACCGGCGCGATTAAGAGTTTCACCACCCAATCATTTAACCCTCTCAATGCCATGACATCATATTTTTTTGCATCATTACTGCGTAGAATGTATTGATACACTTGACCTAGACCTGAAGTATTCGGCCCCATTTCAGGTACACCGACTCCAGATGGAATCTTTTCACGCGCTGCTTGTAATCTCTCAAACACCTGCTGACGCGCGAAATAAATATTTACGTTATCTTTAAACACTACAGTGACAACTGACAAACCAACTTTAGAAATAGATCTCACTTCTTCAACATCAGGCAATGAATACATCACTGCTTCAACGGGGTATGAAATTAATTGCTCAACTTCTTCTGCAGCTAAACCTGGTGCTTCAGTATTTATCGCAACCTGCACGTTGGTAACATCAGGAAATGCATCTAGGTTAAGATTAGGCAAAATCATAGCGCCTGCTATTAAGGTCGCTAATAGTGCCAGCACTACCAACAATCGATTATTAACCGAAAAATCAATTATCTTATCTAGCATTTTATGTCCTTAACTTTGCTAGCCTTAATGCGCATCAAAGCCTTGTTTATTCAATTCGGCGTGAATGAAAAATGCGCCTTTCATGACTACTCGTGTACCAGATTTTAGCCCTTCAATAATGGCTTTGTTATCGATTACATCACCCAGCTTTACCTCAACTTGCTGGAACGTACCTGGTTCTTTTTCTATATAAAGCGCCCAATCTCCATCTGTTGTTTTTAAAACTGCATCGACAGGCACAGCCAATACCGGTTTTGTATAACCTGACTCGATCTGGCAATTAACGTATTGTCCGGGATGTAAAAGATCATCTGGATTTGGTACCTCTAAACGTACCGATCTCGTTCTTGTCGTCTCATCCAGTTGATGATGAACCTGAATCACTTTGCCATTAAGAGTTTTGCCATTAACTTGCATACGTGCAGCATCACCAACTTTTACAGGCTGTGCAAGATCTGGTGGTAATTTAGCATCGACCCACACCGTCGATTCCTCAACCACTTGAAGTAATATTCGTCCCGTTTCGACTAACTCGCCTTCTGCAAAATTAAGATTAAATACAGTACCATCACGCGGAGCTAGTAACTTAAATTCGCCTTTTGCATTTGATGGTTTTTGTGCACGTAAAATTGCCGCTATTTCACTCTCGGTCATCCCATAAGCTAAAGCAGTAGAATACGCGTGTTGATATGCTACTTGAGCTTCCGAATAACGTTTACCAGAGATAGCATCTTTTCCTAAACTCTTAACTCGCTCCCATTCTTGCGTAGCTAACAGCAAATCACCTTGAGTTTTCGCCATATCAACACTCGAGAGATCAACGAGTGGTTGACCTGTTTTAACGTGTTGTCCTTCTTGCACATAGCGCTGAATGACTTGCGCTGGAACACGCGTAGATACTTTTGTTGTAAGATTCGCGTTAGGGATGACCTCACCTGGAGCAGTGATGAGATATGCCAACACTTGTGGCTGAAGTATCGCCACCTGAATGTCCGCCATTTTTAGTGAGGCTGCATCTAATCTAATAATATTCTTTTCTGCTACACTGTTTTCTTTCTCGGGGGCTCGACCACTAAAAATTAAAAATATTAACCCTGAAGTAATGATTAAAAATGCGATTACAAGTGCAACCAAGTATTTTCTTTCCAGTTTTATGAGCACAATGTTTCTCCCGAATTTAATGGCTTTAGCTGTAACCATTTATCTATTTGGCCTGATGCTCTTAGCCATTCTGCCCATGCTTGCCATGCTCTGCCTTTCAATTCAACCCCAGATATTTGGCTGTCTATACGCTGTTTTAACTGCACTATGTAATCAGTAGAGTTGATTTCACCCGCTTGCCACAAACGTTCGATTAATGTCATGCCATCACTCAGTGGTTTGCCTGCAGCTTGTTGCCATTGCAAGCTTGCGCGATAAAGTATTCGATATCGCTCGGCACTGCTTTGTATTTCAGCTTTTGCTTGGCGCATGGTGTCTACTCGCTTTGAATCAGCTTCTACCGCGTCATAGTTAGCCGCATCAGCTTCTGCTTTATAAGAGTTGAGAGCAAATAAGGGTATGCTAAGAGTCAGTCCGTACAATCGCTTACGCTGTCCTTCACCTGACGATTCGCCTCCCTGAATTCCAATAGTAGGGTCAGGATATCTTTGGCGTTCTGCTAATTTGAGTCGAGCACGAGCTGACTGAGATTCATTTTCAAGGATAGCTAATGAAGGAAGATTATAAACATAATGTGAAGTATCAGATTTACTTGAAACTGGTGCAGGTAATGTTGAAGGTAACTGCGGCCAATGCATTTGGTTAATGCCGGATATCGCCCTTAAAGTTTGTAGCGCTTGATTTGCATTCACTTCAGTATCAGCTTGTAGTGCTAGTGCCTCAGAAAGTGCTAGCTGTGCCAAATCCAAGTCAACTCGCGCAACATCACCGCTATTATACCGTTTTGTAGTAAGTTCAACAAATTGTTTTAATAATGATGTACGTTCCTTTGCTAAACCTAAAGCTTGTTGTCCTGCGTGGTATTTTGCTAGAGCATCCAATACTTGAGTAGCAAGCTGTTGCCTTAATTGAGCTAACACAGCTTGTGCAACACGTGCATTAGCTGCACCTGCTTGCCCTCTAGCACCTCGCTTATTCATCCAGTCAATGGTTTGGGTGATGCCAATGCTACTGGTATTCTCTAAAGCCCTTTGTGTTTCTGCCGTCAACTCAGGATTATAAAGTGCATTATTAGACGCACGCCCGCGGGCTTTTGCCGCTAGTACATTCGATTTGGCGGCTTGAATAGAGGGGTTGTTTTCTAAAACTTCGCCTATAAAGTTGTTCAACGTTGTATTAGCGTAAGAGAATGACGTGCAGCCTAGAAAGCAAGCAATAAAATACGCTAGTAGTCTTAAGTTCTTTACTTGCACTATCATCAGCACACTATTCCTTTAATGCTAACCTGATGGTTAATACATTGATTATACACCGAGAACAATCTGGAGGAGACAGATAAGTAGGCGTGCGTAGAGATAGTGTTAGCAAATGGTGTAAGTATTTACAGTTTCGCAAATAATGTGCAATCGTTAAGCTAGTATACTTGTCATATTAGTTAAATTCTGGTTTAAGTGATTTTGGTAAGAAATTACAGTAAATTATTTGAATGATTTATTCAATGAGGCTCATATGCGATTGATCATCTCACTAGCTGTTATCTACACTACTTTCACAATTGTAGGGTGCGCTCCTAGAACACTTGAGCCAGGATCAGAGATGGTAAAAATAAGTTATAGTGCGGCCTCGGCTAATAATTGTAAATTTAAGGGTGATATTTCTTCAGAAAATATTCATGGCGATATGTTAATAACTTCTTCTCCACAAGAAAGAGAATTAGATGACGTAAACTTTCTGAAAAATGAGGGTAAAAGACTCGGAGCAAATTTAGTTGTTCTCGCGAAACACGAACGAATTGTAACGGAACAAAAAAATTTAACGAGCAAACCTCGTCTCTTGCGTCGCAGCGTCACCTATGATATCCAAGGAAAGGCGTATTTGTGTCCTGCAAATGTATCGCAATCTCAGCAGTCTTTGAACTCGACTTATTTTCAACACAATTCTGACTCAACTAAAAAATAAATATAATTAAATTGTTATTGGATATTAAATGGATAACTGTTGCACTATAAAAACCCATAGCACAAAGATGCGTAAAGTTTTATGGATTGCATTGTGGGTAAACACTTTTGTTTTTGTAGGTCAGCTGACGGCCGCCATCCTTGCAAATTCTTCTGTTTTATTAGCTGATTCTATCAATATGATAGGAGATGTTATAGCATATGCGATTAGCTTATACGCGTTTAATAGAGGTGATAGATGGATTGCTAAAGCTGCGTTATTTAAAGGAATTATTATCGCTATATTGGCTACCTTAGTTTTTATTGATGCTTCAGAAAAGATTTTTGTTGTGGCACAAATACCATCCTCGCATCTGATGTTGATTTTTAGTTTTGTCGGCTTAACCGCAAATAGCTTCTGCTTGTGGCTGCTTACAAAATATAGAGATGAAAATCTTAACATGAAGTCAGTCTGGATTTGTTCTAGAAATGACATTTTAATTAATGTTTCAGTTATTATCACTGCAATACTGATTTATTATTTTAACAGTCAGTGGCCTGATGTGATTGTAGGAATAAGCTTAGCTGTAATCTTATTCTATTCAGCTTGTCATATTATCATGATGTCAGTTAAGCAGATTATAAATTACCCTTTGACCGATAAAGACAGTAATGACAAATAATTTTATTTATCGGAGTCGCTACGCGCATTCCACGCCGCCCAACCAAGTCTTTGTATTTCAACCATGCCAGTTACAGTATATATCTTCGGTACTGAAACCGTGAGCTCGCTATCTTCCTCAACAAGTGACCGTTGAACATTATTAGGTGAAATCCAGAATAAGCCATCAACCTTTGGATCATAGCATTCAAACAATCCCATTGGACTAATTGCGCGAAAATAAAGTTTATCACCTATATCAAAATACTGTGCCACAATTCCATCAAGATTTGACACTTCAAGCCATTCTCCAGGAACAGGATAGTTCCATGGTTGATGATTCTTCTGTCTTATTAATGAGGGGAAAGCTTGATTAGCAATTTTCCATACGACCAATTTAACCGTTCGCCCATCAAGAAATTCGCCATTAATACTTCGTAGAGGCGCAGGATAATTTCTAGGATTTGTTCCTGTGATGAAAAGCGGCATTATTCTTGAATAACCGGTAATAGGCACTATTTTTTCAAGCACTAAATTTAATTCTCTTTGTTGTCCATCAGCAGTTGCGCTATCATCAGAAAGCACAAAAATAACCATATCTACTTCCGCAAGCTTATTCGTAATCTCTTTCCACATATGCTCGCCCAATGTTGCATCTCGAGAATACACCCAAGCTTTTATTCCAATATCCTCAAATTGATCTCTAAGATTTTCAACGATATGTAGATCATTATTAGCATAGCTAATAAAAATGTTATGCTTCACATCCTTTTTGAAAAAATCCAGAATCCACTTCCAAATATTTTTAATCATTACTTACCTATCTATATCAATATATTGCAGGCTTCTGTTTTGCAGCTACACAGGCTTATTGAAATCTAGCTATTGATCATTTCAACGAAATATTTATCCGCATCTTTTTGATCTTCTGAATAGCATGAAAGATTTCAAAAAGTGATTTGCTAGTGGGGTTGCCATAAGGACCCAGCATTCTCATTAAGCTCTTGGGATTCTTGTCTAGCATGGCAAATAATATTTCAAATGATATTGTTGCATTAATGTAGTCACGTAGAATCGCCTTACCAACATCAACGTCGCCGGTGAATAATTCATTAATAGCTTCTGCCAGCATCGCATTACAAAAGCTTTTATCATGACGGGCGCGAGCCATCACAGTTGTTTTAAATTCTTTGGTTAATGGCATAAATATACCTCTCATCTTTTCCGCTTTTTATACTCTTGCCAATATTCTTTAGCTGCCGCTATGTCATTTGATTGACGTTTCTTTGTCCCGCCACAAAGCAAAATTATAATTTCACCGCCATCTTTTCCGAAATAAACACGATAGTAAGTACAGCGATTCAGAAATGTTAAAATATCGAAATTTTATTTCTTCTGCGCAATATCTTCAAATCCTCTCAATATTATCGCAGGTCGATTAGGAAACTTAGCAGTTAAATTTAACTCACCACCCATCGCTTTAATATAAGAAACAAGCGTAGAAAGCAAAATATCAGATCGTCTCTCTAAACGAGAGATAGCTTCTTGCTTCATATGAAGTTTGGAGCTGACATCGGCTTGTGTTAATTCCAATGCTTTTCGTAAATCCCGTAACGTAAGTTCCTGGGCTATCAATTCTTTAGCACGTTTGCTGATTTTATTTCTACGTGCTGCAGGTAATTTTTTGATTCTGCTTTTCAGTGAATTAGTCATGTAGTTTCCCCTTCTTTGCATTACTCAAATATTTTGAAAATCGCTCATCAGCTTTTCTGATTAACTCTTTATAAAAGCGCGCTTCACTTACTCCAGATTTGTTACCAGCAACTAATAAAATCGCTTGTCGTTTAGGGTCGTAAGCAAAAGCAACTCTCCACACACCACGATCAGCTTTAAAGCGCAATTCTTTCATGTTTGAATGTTTAGAGCCTTTTAATGTATCAACAAATGGTCTACCCAATTGCGGCCCAAATTTCTCTAGCATAACGGCGTGCGCTAGTAATTCGTCTTGCACTTCCAGGTTAAGTTCATCGAACTCTTCATCAAACTTTGTGTCAAATCTAACAATCCATTTCATATAACCTCATTATGACATACAGATCATATGATCTCAAGATCATATATCATCCTGTTGTTTATATTGTTAATAACACCTCATATATCGCACCAAGGGGTGCAATTCAAAAGCAACAGCAATTGTAAATAAAGATATATCGTCTCTATTTCCGCTCAAAATAACTTTCCTCAACAGGCAAATTTGTTACCCCTATAGCCCTCAAGCACTGGATGAATAAAGCCGCGCTAAACGTCCCCCGAGACATCCGTCCTCGCAAATCTTCCACGCTAATATTAACGTTTATTTCATGCAGTTTGGCTGTAAGGGTCGGATAATCAATGTCACGTTTTGCTAATTCTGCCTTTAAAATTTTTGTAACAACTTTCGCCCAATAATTCTTATCTTCTTGCATGAGAACCTCTCCAAGAATTGTTTATTAACAATTAATAGTAAACAAAAACAATTAAAATTGCAAAATTAAGTTGACGCTGGCTGTGTATATGTTATTATAGTTGTGTATTAACAATTTATATCTAATTAGGAGCAACTAATAATGTTTCATTCGCTGACTATGGATTACCTAAAGCGCATTACCCCATCTATCTTTACAACAGAAGGCGCCGCAGGCACTAGCGACAAATACAAACATATCTCAACCATTGAAGTTGTACGGGGTTTGATGAAGGAAGGCTTCATGCCAGTGAAGGCGCATCAAAACCGTACCCGCAAAACTGACAAGGCACCTTTTACAAAACATCTGTTGCGCTTCCGCCATATTGACAGCGTGCCGACAGTCGGCGGCTTATTCCCCGAACTTGTACTGGTTAACTCCCACGATGGCTTGTCCTCCTATCGCTTAATGGCTGGCTTGTACCGCCTGATCTGCTCTAACGGTCTGGTTGCTGGTGATACCTTCAAGCAAGTGCGCGTTAAGCATCAAGGGGATGTTGTTGGCAATGTTATCGATGGCACATACGAAGTCATGAACGAAGCCAAGCAACTATTAGAACATGCCGAGCACATGGGCAGTATTGAACTAACCGAGCCAGAAAAAATGATTTTTGCAGAAGCAGCCCACCAACTGCGTTTCGATGGCGCTGACTCCCTCACTAAAGAGGCGATCAAGCCAGAACAATTTTTAAAACCCCGCCGCTATCAGGAAAGAGACAAAAATGATTTGTTCACCGTATTTAATGTTATTCAGGAGAACACCATCAAAGGCGGCATACACGGCTGGGCACGAAGTGAGACCGGACGTATTAAGCGTGTTGCAATCAGAGAAATTAAAAGCATAGACCAAAACAACGCGCTAAATCGTGCACTTTGGACATTAGCGGAAAAAATGATGGAGTTACGTAGTAGCTGAATGGAATGGTGATAATGATAAACATTATCACCACTACAAACGATTTGGCAGTCTTTGGCCGAGATTGCCAAGTCTAACCACCTTCAAAAACCATCCTGGAGATTAAAAATGATTAAGATCATCATACGCACAACCCGTTTGCCGTTTCAAATAATTTTTGATGCTATTCGCCATTACCGTATACAGCGTTTAATGATGTCGCATGCCTTAAAAATTGGCCATCACTACAATTGCGATAAAGCGGTCAGGGGGTAAGCCATGAAAAGTAACAAACTAAGCGCAATCAAGAAATCTGAACTATACTCAAATGACGATGAACTGATATCAAACGCCTTACGATGCTTAGAATCACGATTGAAATATGAAGATGATTTGCCGTTAAACTCGTCCATTGCTGTACGTCATTATTTGCAATTACAGCTAGCCTTGGAAAAAAGCGAAGTCTTTGGTGTCATGTTCATGAATAGTAGTTTTCAATTGATATCATTTGATAAAATGTTTTATGGGTCTGTCCATGAATCAGTAGTCTATCCAAGGCGCATTTTACAAAAAGCCCTTGAATATAATGCCGCTAAAATTATCATTGCTCACAATCACCCCTCCGGCAATTTTCACCCAAGCGAAGCTGATAAAAAACTCACGAAAGAATTATCCACTATCTTGAGATACATAGATGTGAAATTGGTTGATCATATCATCGCAACAGCTACGGGTACTTTTTCATTTGCTGAACAACAATTAATTTAACCCAACACTAGGCAGAGGGAATGCTCTGCCTATTACTAATTTGAGGACACCCGCATGATAACCGAATTTAATGATGATTCAGTTCCAAAACAAATTGCCATTATTTGGCATATTGAAGATGTACAAAACGTGAGACCAGATTTGACTAATCATCAAGCTGGAAAAGTACTAAAACATTTAAAAGACAACCATGACGCAAGCGTTGGCATTTATTGGGAAGTGATAGAGATAGTGGCAGATATTCTCTATCCGTTTACTCCGATTGATTACATCCAGCAACAATTGTCAGAATAATTTTAAGGATATTCCCATGAATCAATATAAAGTGACTTTCAAACGTACCGAAGTATTTTACGAGACAATTCTTGTCAACGGCACCACCGAAGATGAAGCCCGGGAAACAGCAGATAAGATGTCAGAAGATGGCGAAATAGGCTTTGACTATTTCAAAGAATCTGACGTGCTGGAAGAGCATATAGTTGACATAGAAGAAATATAATTACTTGTAGCCCTGACAGATTTTGCTGTCAGGGCTTCTTATTATCGCATACCAATTATAAGGTTTTATCGCTAGCCTCACGCGCATGCCAATCTTTATCTTTAGACAAAACAAATTCCGCTGCCTGCTCGAAAAATTCGTCCTGCTTAGTGACATTTGCCCATTCGCAATATTGTTTGATTTTATCCAGCAACTCCTTATCAACGCTGATGCGTATCTGTTCTTTATCTTGTTTCTGTTTCGCTTTGATGATTGGCATAATGCCTCCTATTTAATTGCCTATCGTTTTAGTCAAAGTCTGCCTAATTTCTAAGGCAAAAATTATTCTTGCATGCTAATAAAAATAGCTGCATTCCCGTTCGTGTAAATTTCAGTTTCTGTGTTGCTGTACCTATCGCGATTGATATTGATGGGATTTTTTTCTCCACACACTTCGCAACATGGGTTGCAATATTGAAATTTCCGATTAATCAATTTGTTAAAGAAATGGGAGAAATTAAGTTTGGAAAAATGAGTAACAACATTCACGTGCCACTTCTGGCACGTGCGAATACTAATGATTTTCATTAATCCGTGCCATATTTCAAGAAATGTGGCACGCGCAATAGTGAAAATGTGCCAAATTGACGCACGGGAATGATTAATTGTGCCAAATATGGCACGCCTACTTTGCTCACGCATCCAACATCCCCTCTACATAATCACTGGCCTTTTCACGATATTTATCCAGTATTTCAATATGGTTTTGTTTGTCGTTCTCAGGCAAACGCTCTACGAGATAACGTGCGAGCAAACGTGTTTCCAAAGCCCAAACCAAATTATTTTTGAGCATTGAAAGCAGCTTTTCTTGATCTAACGACTGACTTTCTGTGCTCTGATTTTCAGAGACAGCCTCGATTTTTAAGGCTAATTCAACTAATTCTCTAATCTGTTCTGCTATCGACTTACTTCTATTTTTTTCTGCTCTCACTGCGATCTTTTCATAAACTTCATCGTAAAATGTCACATTAATACGTTTCATATGGCCTCCAATTTTTGTTAAATTCCACGTTCAACATCCGGTGTTTTCTGGATGATTTTGACAGTTTCAGCAGCTTGAATTTGCCTCGTTGTGGCATGATGCGCTGCCGCCAGTGATTTATTATCACGCTGGTTGCTAGCTATAAATTGCTTGGCTAGATCATCAATTTTCTTTACTTCAACGGCCGGTACATTTGTACGTTCTATCTGTGTGCCATAGAATGCTTGTGCGGCTATCGATCTTGAAAAATCATCTTTAATGGCATGGATACCCTGCAGTTTGATGACATCATTGTAGTCAATTTTCTGCTGCCCAACGGCTTTTGGTATCATCAAACTGACGTGTTTATCCGCATCCAATAACCGTTTGGTAGCATTTAAAATTAGCTTGTCTGACTTAATATCCTGGCCATCCTGATCTAGACATAACACAACTTTTTGACTAAGCGACCGCGTATCTACATTCATAAAGTTAGCTTTACTGAGAGTGACTTTGACTGAAACATCAGGCAATGCTTGCTTCAAACTAAGCGCTGTTTCTATCCCTTCAGCGACTAAGGTTGGCGCATCTTTTTTCCCTGCTAACGTCACCGCCGCACCTTTCATCATGCCAAAAGTTTGTTTTTGTATGCCCGTATCCGTCTTCTCGATTTTCTTCGCCGTGACAGGATCCAGATAAGTTGCTTGTACTGCCTTAACGTTCCCATTATGGTCGCGTGCGATCACCAACATAGCAGGGAATGCCTTACCATTTAGTTTGGAATAGACACCTTGATGAAAGCGGATATCAGCTGCCTGGCAGGCTATTCCACGATGCTCTTTCAGGTAGCGTTCGACCAATGTTCCAGCCACCGGCTTGCTTTCCTCGGCTAACTTTTTAGCGAACGCCAGTTTTTTCCTGTCCTCATTGGTCAGCGCGGATGCCGATTTGGTTTTCTTCAGTTCCTTGGAATATGTTTGCTCAGGCACTTTGTGGGGGCTGCTCTTTGTAGTCCAAATACCTGTCCACTTAGCACTGAAATCCAAAGCATCTTTTTTACTAAGGCCACCATGATGCTGGATAAAGCTCAGCATATTTCTTCCACCTTTGCCCTCACTAAAATCATGCCACCATCCCTGCTTTTCGCCTTTGACAGTGATAGACAGGCTGCCCTGATGAGTTCCAAACTTTAGATAATGGCAGCCACGAACTTTAGGCTCACCCAAGAGATGAATAGCGATTTTTTCTGAATCTTTATTAATGCCCTCAATGATTCGCTCTAAAGCAAACCGATCGTAGCCAGAACGTTCTCGTTTGGAAGGAGCTGGACTAGATACCGTCTCTGCAACAGCATTTTCGTTGCTACGGCTTTGCCTTGTTTTTGCAACTGGGTACTGACGGATAACTTCAAGGCTACTTAATTTATTGCCTTGATTGGTAGTAACCTGTGCCTGCAATTTTTCCTTATCATCAGTATAAATTCGTAGTTCATGTACCTGACGGGTAATCGTCACCAAAAACGTCTTCAAGTTCATGAGCCTTACTTTAGATGTCTCAAAAAATCCGAGCACCGTATTATATGTTCCGCCCTGCGTGCTATAAGTCGTTAGTGCATATGCGTGATCCCAATGCTGATACGTTGGTTTAGACGCATCAAAAACCATTTCCTGACCTTCGGCATTTTTTGTTGATATTTTACCATCAGCAATCGCCACCACTTCTTTGATGTCAGCACTTAAGATATTTTCCTTTTTGTTGGTCTTCATCCAGACCAACTGATCACCCACCTGTAAGCGTCGGTCTTCACGACGATATACTTCTACTGCATGCTTGATCTGTTTACTGGAAGCTGGAATTTGCCAATAAACTTCTTTTGCTGTGCCGGAGAGGGCTTTTAAGGTCAATAAGTTATTAGATTGATCAACTTTGCGAATTTCAAAGTAATCGTTTGCCCGAATATTTTTATTCTGAGAGGCTACAAACCGTAGCACCTCTCCCACTTTGAAATTTCTCGCAACGGAACGTTCGGCGCGTGTCAGGTCTTTTGATGTCAAAATAGGAAAAAGATGCGAGTCGCCTTTCAATTCACCTAACTTGCAACGCTCGTCTCTGATGGCTTGATTAATCATTCTGCGGTCATCATGACTAGGTGCAATAATCTGTACGGATGGATCTTTCGCGCGTGACGCAAAATAGTCTGACACCAACATCTGAACCCGTGCAGAGTAACTTTGCGCTTTTTCAGCCTTTTCTTGTGACTGATTTTTGATTTCAATAATATTTGGTGCGAGGATTGAAAACGTTTGCTGAATTTTATTCTCGTAAAGTGCCAAGGCAGCAGACTTTAATTGAGGGTTTTGCTGACGTTGAATATCACTTAAATGGATTACCTTATCCAATGATCGCTGGATCAAATCATGGGGCTTACCTGCTTCAATAGAAGGATTCTGGTGTATATCCCCGGTTGAGATCAATCGAGCAAAATTGAGCCGCTGAGCTGCCTGTAAAACTGCCAGCATTTTGCTGTTTGAGACCATAGACGCCTCATCCAGAACAAATAGTGTTTTGGAATAATCGGTGACGAGTCCGTGTTGCGCCTGTTGATCTATCTCTGACAGAAAGCTATCAATTGTCTGCGCCAGAATACCGCGCGATGTTAATTCTTTGACTGCTTTATTGGTCGGCGCGATTCCGCGTAAGGTATATCCGGCATCTGATAAGACAACTTTTGAAGCCAGGATCGCATCAAGAGACATCATCATACTGGTTTTGCCTGTCCCTGCTCGTCCTTGAATGGAGAGAACCCTATCTGTACTCGTAAGAATATCGGTGATCGCATGTTTTTGCTCCGACCGTAGATTACTGCTGTTTAATTTTCTGCTGACGATATCTGCATCAGCAAGTGGCGTCATCTTGCCGATATCCTGACGTGTCAGTGTGATAATTTCTCGCTCCATTCGAACTGCTTCCGCTGTCGTCCAGAATGTTCCATCTGCTCGGCTGCTTCTTAACAATATGCCTGATTTTTCCATTGCGAGTGTCACATCCGTCAGCATTTTTTCGGTAACATGACCCAGTGCATGCTGCATCGCTGAAAATATGAGTTCTTTATGTGTAAAACCCGCATGACGTTCAGTCAGATGACGCATCGCATAATCAACAGCATCAATCGCCCTTCTGGCGCTAGATTGCTTATAATCAGGATTGGCTTTCCCAATTTCCGTTTCGAGCAAGTTATAAATAGCGTGCATGCTAGCTTTGATTTCTTCAGATCTTGCTAATACTTCGGTAGCTGATAAGGGTGTGCCCGTTTGTCTTGCAATCGATGCAGCCAGTTTCTTGCTATCATCCGTGTAAATCCACAGTTGATTCGTTTGTGTTAGTAATTGATTTAATTTGCGCTGATGCGTTGACAACGAAGCACCCGGCATATCTGCAATCATGATAGTAGGCTTCTCGTGACTGATTTCGTGCAAAGTTGCAGCGTAACTATAATCAAAATGTCGTTCTGATGGCTTCGTCATATCGAGTATTTTTGATTTTCCTAGTTCATTTCGACATTTGAGCTTGTTCTTTACGATGCCTTCAACATGTAGCCGTTCGCCCTTGATGAGACCCGCTGATTTGATTGACCGATTCAATACAATCGTTTCCCCTACCCCAATCTCCTTGGCATGAGACTGAAACACTTCGACTTTGTTTGATGCACCTGTTCCGATACGATCTGGGCGCCAGACAATTCGTGCGCCATGATCGTTTTGCAAAATGATTCGATTAGAATGATGACTAACACGCGCCACACGTAAGTATTCACCTCTCTTAATCCCAAGCGAACGATAATCATCATTAAAGCGCACATAATGATTGGCGATATAGGAAATGGATCTCATTGCTTTTTCTGATGACAGGAAGACCGGCGTAAACGTATTTATTTTGATGTTTTGTTTTATTTCACCACACTGGATTAACTTGTTATGTGCTAACAGATTCAACTTTCCAACTACTGACTTATTTGCAGCTATCAGTCTCGTATTTTTCCTATCACTTGGATTCAATCTGGCATATTGATTTGTCATAGCATAGTGCCGATCTTCCTGATGATTGCTTTCCACAATACGATTTTTTAATTCATTGATATTAAGCTTGAGATGCTCAGGTATGATGCGTTGCACTTGTTGAGTTGCAGTAGAAATTGAGATTACTTTGACACCGTGATCAATAAGCTGATGTAATGAGGTACTCACTTGGTATGATAACAAGTTATCTTTATTACCAAACAAGATCAGTTTTGCATCGTTTGCTTTCGCCCAGTTGGTTAACTTTGCCTTCTGATGTGTCGATAATAAATGCGCTTGGTCAACTAACAATACCGATGGTAGTGCATGCTTCCATTCCCCTATGGATACGGCTGATAGAAAGTGCATTACGTTGGCATGGTTAGGTGTGCTATCCACAAACAATGACTTCACTTGCTCCCATAATGTTTGCGGTTGCTGCTGCAATCTTTTAGCCAGTTGATAGCTGCCTATAGTCGATGGACTTAATATTAAAGTATTCATCTGTGCGGAACGGCATGTTTTCATTATCGGCTCAAGCAATACCGTTTTACTATGCTCTCCCTCAACCAGAACCATGCGATCCATCCCGAATATAGTTTCAAGTGCGAAATGATGAACAGCAGGTATCTCTGTATGTTGAGAGAGGAATTGATGCAAGTGCGACGAAGATATTACTATCTTTTGCATCTGGTTATTTTTGATATGTTCAATTAACGCTTTTTCATCATCCAAGGTATTTTTTGCCATATACATCGATTTTTCTTGTTCGTTAGATATTGGCAATAAATATCCCGTTTTCTGATACATTTGCACTGCATGAACAAGGGATTGAATATCACAATGCTTACTAATCGCGTCTTTAGCAGACAATTCAAGAATCTGTTCCAATGAAAAACTAGACTGAAATACAGCCAACAGTTGTATAGACTCATGCACAATATTAACTGCATTTAGATCGACATCATTTTTTATTTGTTCGGCATCATAAGACAGCAGCTTTTCCATACTTTTTTCTTTTATCTGATGCACATCCACACCATGTTGTTTCGCCTCCTCCTGCCATTGATGCTTTAATGCTTCACGATCAACTCGTTCCTTATTCTCCCTTGTCGATAGTGTTGCTACCGCAGCAGCTTTACCACCCGTTAAGCCTTTATCCTCCAGCATGGCTTCTATTTCTTGTCTACGCTTTGAAAATTTCTCCACCAAACTAGCTGGCACGGCAGCAATTTCAAAAATCCCTGTGGGTGAATCGTGTCGTAGTTCGTAGCCACATTGCTGCACATGGAAAGCTAATTCAGTTTCATATAATTTTGAGTAGTAGCGATTTTGATGTCTGACACGCTCAATAAATCCATTTACCTCCGAGGCCGTGCCTTCGTTGTATTTACCCAAGCTTGATGCGAGCGAGCGCCATTTGCCATCTGCACGCGCTGTCATATTCATGATGACTGAATGGGTATGCAGCTGGGGGTCTTTTGCCCTGGACAAATCATGATGGTAAAGCGCTCCAGTTAAGTGACGAGTATTTTCATACTGCATCGCACCGTTAACGGTGATTCTCGCTTGACCGCAACTTTGCTGGATCTTTTCTAAGGTCACTTTAACAGCTTCTCGGTGAGCAGCTACTAAACGCTGATCCCCCGCAACCAGTGCCATGATCGAAACAGATTTAGGTGCACTAAAAGTCAAGTCCCAACCCGCACGATGCTTCATTACCTGATTTTCCATCTTCCCTAATTGCTCACCATTAGGGAGTCGTCCGGACAAGAGCTGAGTAAATTCTCTATCAGAAACAGCACCTGAGAGTTGTATGTCTTTTGAGCCTTTTCCCCACCATTCGCTGTGAGTAAAGCCTTCATCTTGCGTGTAATAATTATCCTGCGTACTAAAATAATGGCTGGCTTGACTGACGTTTTTTATCGTACTGGTCGATAACATGATTCACTCCCTAAATATCCAACGCGCGATCCTGATGCGCCTTTACGACATTACTCATTTTCTTTCTTGGTGATTTTTTCGGCTTAATCGTTATATCTTCAACTTCACCCATATCAGAAAGATCGTCTGACAACACGGTTGTTATCTTTCGTTGTTCAATTGGGCGCAATACAAATGGTTCATTTAAGCGTGAACGAGGTTGATACTGGAATTTGAGTCGAGTTAATGGCAATTGTCCCGGCAACCGCACAAACGCCTCCAAATCAGCTAGAGACATAATTTCTGAATAACTAATTAGTTGCTTTTGTGTTTCCACACGGTTAATGGAAATGCCGTCACGCATGGTATTAGCGCCATAAGATATCCCTTCTCGCACTTCATCCGTAATCGTTTCACCAAAATTTACAGCCGCCCATTTTGCGATATCAGGATCTGGCTGGCGAAACATGAAGCGGGTATTTAGTAAGGCTGATATTTCACGCGCTCCATCTTGACCATACAGTTTACAAAGCTGTGCATGGTTTTGTATGCCAATGACAGCACAACCGCCAAATTTTCTGGATTCAGATAAGGTTTGTGTGAGGTATGGCAGCGGTTGCAAACTGGTTAATTCGTCCAGGATCAACCAAATGCGGCGAGTTTGACTTGCTGGCAGGCTTAACAAAGCATTCACGGCAATATCTAGCCACGCCGAAATGAGTGGTTTCAATGTCTCATGACGATCACCCAGAGAGGTAATAAAAAGCCAATTATTGGCAGAATCATTTTGTACCCAATCACGGATCGAAAATGCGTCCTCTTCATCTTTGACGTATTTTAAACTTTTAAGATACGTCGCCAATACAGACTTAATGGATACAGCTGTTTTTTCAATTTTGTCTGATGTCAGAGTTTCTGCTTCCGTGCCTTTCAGATATTTTTGAATGGAATGCAAATCTGCTGTCAAAAGTGTTTGTAATAATTTCTGAATACTTTTATCTTTATCATTCCTCATTTCATATGCAGCCGAGGAAAAAATTGTGCGCGCAGCATTTATCCAAAATGGATCCTGATTTGAAAGTGGCATCGGGATTTGTGCCGCCGCTAAACTATCAAAGTCTGCTGCGTCACGGCATTCACGCCATAAATCCCATGATTCACCACGTTGATCTAATGGATTAAGTAAAATATCTTTTTTTGGCTGAAAGAATTCTTCAAGATAGTTACAGCTTTTGTCATAAATAATAACTCGATCACCGCGTTTACGTATTTGATCAAGCAATTCCTTAATCGCATTCGACTTACCCGTTCCCGTGGTTCCGTGAAAAAATAGGTGAGCGGTTTCTTTATTTTTGACAAGTGGCAACCCGGCTAAGTGTAAGTCTGAATTCAATTGATTGCGTGTCAGGTAATCCCTCATAGTTTTCATAGGCATCAACTGATCGCCACGCAATTTAACATGATCCGTGTGTTTTTTGCCTCGCCCTTTTAACCACTTTGAAATGATAGAATATGCTATGACACTAAAACCAATGCTAACGTAAACAGATAAAGTTAATTGATGAAATGCATCACGTACTATCTGTTTAATCATTAGAGAATGAATAATATCAAGACATTTCACCCAAGCCTGTGATCCATTCGGCTGAATGAACTTATCTTTAGCATCTGAATTTATAATTGTTATAAACAATGACCATATATATTCAGTGCTCACATATCGTTGATATTCGGATGTTAATAAATACGTACAAATAATTAATGCGACGACGAACAGAAACGCAACAATCCATAATACCTTATCGATAATTTGCAAATACATACGGATGTTATGTAACGTGATCTGTCCACCACGCGTAAAATCCTTAAACTCACTTTGATTATTCGTGGGTTTTGTTAAGTCATCATTCTTTAACATCATCACCTCCGAATGGAACATAGCCCGTCATGCCACTTGCTTTTTGTAACGCATCTTGCAACTCGTCTTTGGAAACCATCAAACTTCCTACGACATGCCCCTTCACTTTTTCAGTCACGTTATCTTTGAGTGATGATGATTGGCCACTTACCGTTTGATGACGTTGTTGTAAGTCTTGATTGTGATGATTCATCTCAGCTTGTGTTTGAGTCGCAATGGATTGATCAACTGAACCGATTCGACCTGATTTTTTATGTGCCGTTACTGTGTCGCGATACTGACTATATTCATGCTTCACATGGGATGCACTGTTAATATCATGCTGATAGGACTGATAGTCCTGTTTCACATGACTAACACCTTGCGTCAGATGCTGTGTATCACTGAACTGTCGATTGATCTCACTTGTTTTCTGTTCGACAAATTGATTTGCATAAGATTGTAGTAAATCAGGATCATGAGCATTCATGTTGGCAATAGCACTTTTACTAATAGTGCCACTACCATAGGGCAAAGGCTTGGCACGCATCCATTCATAAAATTCTTGTGTATAATTCCCCAAAACAGAAGAAGCATTTTCACTAGATTGCGATGCCAGAGAGGCAAAACTGGATGATTTAGCGTAACTGCTTGCGGCTTCCTTGCGAAAGGAATCTCCACGCTCAAAGGAGCTAGCAATCGAATCCGAGTATCTGTTCCCCTGATCAGTATTATCACGATACTGGCTTTCAATCGCTGCTCGTTTGGCTGAATCTACCGTCTCTGAAAAATTGTGGTCGATCGCAAACTGTTTCGCATCATTATACAAACTGCCGAATGCTGAACGCCCACTCATGGAAGCATTAGCAGAAACGCCAGCCTCACCTTTTGCTATAAAGCCGAGACCTACTTTTGCTTCCGCATAAACTTGTCCTAGTACCTGTGCCGCACGCTCATGCGAAACATGATGCTCTTTACGGAATGTTTCTATCAATTGCGATACATCATGCGCAGACTTGTTTAATCCCGTGGAATCCGTAATGCTGTGTGATTTTCCACTACTAGTGAAATGGCTTTGCTGATTGCCATAGTCATCAATTTGACGTAATCCGGCGCTATATTGCTCACCAGCTGCCCTGGATTGATTGTATCCTGCCGTTGCACTCGCCTGTGCTTGTCTCGACATCGCAGAGCGGAGACTATCTGTGATTTGAACAGATGCACCTAAATTGGACATGGCAGCGCGGGCATCCATAACTTCGCCGCCACTCGGCGTAATAGAAATGGTTGTACCAGTCTCCGTCTGCCACGTAGCCATACCCGACGCATATCTGGCATTGGTATCAAAATGATTGGCCGTCGTATTAGAAAGGCTATGATTACCAAAGTTGGTATTGCCTACGCTAATATTGCCACCTATTCCCTCAGCCGCCACATGAGTCGCCGCACTTTGCGCTACCCCGCCCATGTAATGCCCAATGCTTTGAATAGCCGATGGCATTCCCCGCCAGAGCATAATGGCGCCCCCTATCGTTACCGGCCACATTAAATACCCTGCAATCGCCATGGCATCAGCATTTGCTTGAGCGACGCCAATGACGTTTGATATAGATAATGTGCTGTGAGTGAAGTCTGATGATATGAAGGCAATCGATCTGCCCTGTGCGTAAAACGTCGCGGCAAAGTTGATGATGGCATAAAGGGGAGCCAATCCCTGCAATACAAACATGCCCAAGAGGTAGTTACGAATAATCATAAATCCAAAAGGGCAATAGCTCAGGAAATACACAATCAAAAACATGCTATAAATGGCGGCTTGCAGAATATTCATATACTGCTGCATCCAGATACCGGCCTGCATACCGGTCTGGCTAAATGCTTGCCGTGATTGCCATTCAGTTTTTGTTTCCATGTAGGCTTGTAGGGCAGCCGGTGCGTTTGCATTCGCCCCATAATGCGACAACGCCTGCGACATGGCATTGGCGACCAGATTGGTTTTCAATAACTGTTCGCCATCGACCGATGCATTAGTCAGAAATCCATATCCATCACCTAAACGAGATAGCAAAGTCACTCCAGCCTGACGGCCACCGCCGATGATTTGTCCGCCATAGATGGAAGCCGCATTATTTAATTCAGCCTTCCAGCTTTTCTCAAGGGTGGCAGCACCCTCCTTGCATATAGTGATCTGCCCATTCACGGGAAATGCTCGCGCAACCGAAGTATTAGCTTTGATAAATTCCCAAGGATTTTCTGCATGCACCAAGTCTTGCACGGTGTACTTATTCAACAGCAAATCAAAAAACACACATTGCTGCATGAACTCATTCAGTGTTTGGGAGAAGGCTGGATCTGTGATCTGGAAATTCCTGGAAGCAGTCACCAGTTTAGATCCCATCAGCATTCCGGTCTTGTTATAAGTAAGATCATCGGGTAGATGAAATACGGTTTCAAACAGCTCTGTTATGCCAATACCAATTTCAGATGTCACGCTCGCAAAGAGTGCGAGCGATAAAGGAACATGATCAATCGCACGTGGTTTGATATCTATGCCTGATCGATCTTCGATGTGAACCGTTACTGTCGGATAAAGCATGAGTGAAGTGACCAACACATACATGCCCATCCAGCGGAATAGTTTGGTGACATCTTTCGTTCTTATGAATTCAAACGTCGCTAATATACAACCTAACATCACCGCCAAACTGGTCAGCGCACCCTTACCGGTTCCGCTATTAAATACAGAGGCAATGGCATTAAAAACTTCGACCAAAAGATCGCCGCCGCCAATGGTAAATACGCTAATGTTTGCTGCCATAAAATCCCTCTAATGCAATGAGCGGGCCCACGTGAGTGTATTGCCCAGTTGAACGGATAGCTGGCCTGCCAGCATTTGTTCTAAGACTTGTGTTTGTTGAACAAGCTGCATTGCCATCGAAATTTTGTTTTGTGCATTTCGTTCTTCTTCTCTGACATCGCCAATCGCTGTATTAATTCCTTCGATAAATTGCGACATGAGATCAGCTGGATATTGCAAGGAGCGTGCAGAGAGGCGCACCATCTCCAGATTTTCTTGCAGATACTGAAAGAGTACATCTGAAGCAATAATATCGGCGTAGCTTTCAATATCTAGGATATTAGGGTCTTTTTGATAAGCGGCCTGCACATTCAGAATTTTATAGATTGGAATGCGTGTTGATTGTATGAGTCCGATTTCCTGATTGCTAAGCGGCTTATCTTCTATGATTTTTTGTCCGATACTTGCTAGCAACTTGGCTACTTTATTCTTCAAAGCCGACTGCTGAGAAATGGTAATTTTACGCAATGTTGGATTTAAACATTCGGTTGTTTCATCGCATTTATAAATGGTTGCTGTATCACCACTCAATATTGCTTTAAATAGGCTATTATCTTTCGCGAGTGATGCCAGGACTTCAAAATGATTGATAGCATTTTTGCCATTACCAGTTTTCTTCACAATGATTGTGCCGGATAATGACATCATCAATTCCGCCAATTCGGTATCACCAGAAACAAAATGATTAGCGGTCAACGCTTTCCAGACAAGATTGCCATTATCCAGCACCAGATTTTTATAGGCTGGGTTTTTCGCCCCAGCAGACATGACGGTATCAAAGTTATAATTTAAATCATCTGATGTGCAACCCTGTCTTGCTTCAGCATAATCCTTAAACATGCCGTTATTCGAACCCATGTCTTGACACACTTTTTGTTGGGCAGCGCGTGTTCTTGGCCAAAGTCCTCCTACTAATCCTTCTGCGGTTTCGCAAGAATTGATGTTTAATTGATTAGCCTTATTCGCCATGTCTTGAATGTATTTCATGGCATTAGCAAGTTGCGGTGTCACTTGTTCCATTGTAAGTGTAAAGGCATAACCCGCAGCGTTATTCATCACATTTCTTGCGAGACTCACAATTTCGCTGCTTTTTACAAATGAAATCCCACCTGCAAAAGCATCAATACCACCACAGCCAGAACGAAAACTGGGTAATTCAATATCAACTAATTGAACATTGCGGACAGAACTACGGGCATAAAGACTACCACCGCTATAATAACCAGCTTGCTGACCCATGTAGGCATGTGGAGCAGTAGTGTTACTCATCATGCCTAAATTATCGAAGTAATGATCAAGGTCGGAATTCACATCAGCTTGCGCGATTGACATACATGAAAGTAGAAATACCGTTAATATTTTTTTCCTCATGGTTTTACTCCATCTACTTTCATGGCTTTGTATAAGTTGTCGCGGAGTTCTGTTTCACTTGTTAAACCATACGCTATCGGATAAGCCTTTTGTGTGTATGGATTGACGGCGAAAAGTGATGGAGTCACGCTGACATTAAATTTAGCTGCTTGACCTGATTCACGCTTGGATTCTGGGAATTCTGGTAATGGGACGCCATCCATGGTGATCGGAATAATCGTGATCCCATAACGTTCCGCAAAATTTCTCAAAATGGGTGCAAACCGCCGGCAATAAGGGCAAGTGCTTTTATAAAAGAAAAACAAGCCCGATTTCTTGGCGAAATTTGCAATCGCTGTTTCTTTATCTTGAGACTCTTGCTCATGATAAACTTGCAGGGCTACATTATCAGTTGGATGTTTCAATGAATAATTCAGTGCTGGTTGTTTTAATAATGCCTGCTGCCATAAAGCTGCGATCTTTTCAGCTCGGGCACCTAATGCTTCCTGCAAGGCAATGTACTTGGCGACGTTTTCCACCGTCGGTGTAACGATAGCTTGATTAAGTGCGGTATTTAATTTCTGCTTCGCATTATTCACCAGCACGTTAGGATCGGATACCGTCGATGGTTGCGAAACAGGATGCGTTTCACTCACTTCCTTGGGATCATCATACCAAAACCAACCTACTTCATGGTCAGCGTAATAATTACCGGCCTGAACCGTATTAGCCAATAAACAGCATAATATTCCTATCAGCAATTTATTCATTGGATTGCCCCATTTGTTGGAATTGCTGAATACGCGTATTAATCGCTTGTTTTGTAGCATTCTGATTAGGGTTCTTCATCTTAAGACTCAGCTCATCCATGACTTCTTTACCGAAATCGATTTTGGATAAGTTGATACGTTGTAATTGCTGGGGCGTAATGCCTCTGCAATTGGCGTGTTTACCGTCACCAAAACCAATATGTAATTGGCCTCTGCGCCCTTGTTCTTGAATCACTTTGGCTATTTTGGATGGGAATATGCAGTAGGTTTCTTTGTGCTCAATACATTTACCTAAAATTTTGCTGGAACAATAGCGCCCTGCATAAACCGTCAGATTCTTTTCGCGCGCTGCACCGAGGGCTTTTTCTTCTTGACTACAATGTGCAAGCTTAATATCCTGCCCCCACCCTGTTCCTTGACAGCAATTACTAAAATTTCCCGCATCATCACGACATTCATAAGGCTTGCCTTTGAATATTGAATGCAGGCGAAAATCTTTCGCTTCTTCATTGGTGGCAGAGACCGCAGTTAATACCTTGCCAAAATCCTTACTCGGTTGATATTGATGATTAGAACAATCGCCATTCAGGCAATAATCTTTACCATCGCCGCAGACGATATTGGCAGTATTCACACACGCATTTTGTGGGCAACGGTAAGATTGTTGATAGGACACGCATACATCCCCAACTTTTTTGCTACAAACTGAGTTGAGTTGTTCGCATTGAGCAGTATCTAATCCGCTACAGTCATCAGCAGTTGCGTTAGTTTGGCAATCATAACTAAATTGCTTTTCCCAACATGCTCTGGTGACAGATATATCGTTTATTTTCTTGGTGGTATTGGTTAACAAACACTTTTCTTCCTTCACATGACATAACCCTTGTGAAGAAAGTTGTTCCAGATAGGCGCAGCTTCCACTCCAACTTTCTGAAACATTATTACCGACCACATTCACCACCAGGTTTTTTCGACAGGTTGGTTGCTGTGGCATCGCAGATCGCAAACAGCTTTTTGCTAGATACTCCACATGACACGTTTGTTTAGGCTGGCAATCTATGTACTGATTAGTGACACCACGAATTATATTGTCTGCTTCGCTTTGTATGAGTAAGGAGCGTTTCATATCTGCAGTTTTTAAATTAACCGGATAAATCGGTCTCGTTTGTTCACTGGTCATAATGGTTTTAGCTGTTTCCGATGTATTCATTTCTTGATTAGCTTGTTGTTGTAATTGATCCGCGCTAGAAACAGTCACCCCTGTATATAGCGATGATTGCGATGGAGCAGGATTGTATTTGTCATAAACTTCATTGGGATTAAACTGTCGTATCGAATTTTCAGCGAGTTTTCTGCCGCTGACGGCCGCTTCGTTTGCCTGTTGAATACCCATCTGAAACGAAGATGAATAAGCATATGCAACGGTATTCGCCATCATAAAACTCGCTATCAACACAGATAAGCTCAATTTAAGCATCATGACTTTCCTGCAATTTGGTTAATGCAACAGCTGCGAGCCGCGGGGCTGCTCTTCCTTTTTGACTAATTTCATCCAGTGCAGCAGCCAGCGTGATATTGCCTGATATCACATCGTAGTCTCGCTCACGATCACAGACATTTTTTGACATACAAGAATGGTTTGGTGTAATCACCACAACGGCTGGCACTCTATCAATTTGAAAACGCTTGAATGCAAGTGGGTTGAGTTCAATACCTCCACCACCAGCTTCTTTCACAAGTCCGCCAATTTCTTGGTATGTCGTTTTAAAGGAATCATGTACCAAACCCCGTATTGCAACGCTTGCTCCTATCTTGTTAGCATCGTGCATAGTCTTAATGAGACTCTGTCTAGGCATAGAGAGTGAGACAAACACAATGATGCCGCTTTCATTGACTAGTTTTTTGTTTGTCTCAACAGCCATTGCAGACATACTCAGCAACAAACACATCAACACCAATATATTTTTGATCATTTAGCCGTATCCTTTTCGCATAATGCAGGATCAAATTGATGACTTTTGATGAGCTGATTCACCATCTCTTGGCTTTCACGGATTTCATTCGCAATGTAAGTCAACGTTTGTGGATGGTGCTTCACATAAGCGATCGTTTTCATTTTTTCAAACAATTTAATCTTATTAGCGTGATAGCATCCTCGTTGTTGAGCAGTCGCCAATACTGAGAGGCTTAACTCTGCTGAATGGTGATCACTGATCATCTGGTCGTATTGCATTTGTTCATCAGTTGCACGCATGTCATTAGCCATTTCGTTAGTATCTTCTTTCGCCATTCTTTCAAAATAAGTGACACCATGGCTTAATACTGAAAGAACCTGGTTGATAAAGAGTGATTGCACTAACCAAATCACAGCCAGTAACGCAACAAAGCCAAATAGCACTAATTTTTTAGCTGGCATATCTAATAAAATTTCCTTGATATTCATGACGCACTCCTTAGTTCATGACCACGAGATTAAAAATCCGATACAGAAAATAAATAACGTTTCCAGCGATGAGAAATATAAGAAGCGTCCTTGCTATCCACCAAATACCCGCTGCTGTCAGAAAGAATCGCAAGTTAGGTCGATTATTAATTTCCTTCAGCAACTCTCTTACCGTCATATCTTTGTCATTTGCGCTTTCACCAAAATCACTTTTGTTTACACTCATTTTTGATCTCCTTTTGTCTAACCCGCACAGCAATTTCGTTTTCGCCATACCAAATAACCAAAGTCCTCTCCAGAATAGGGATATTCATGGAACGACTCCCACAACGTGGTCGTATGCCCAAACGCATGGCAACCATCTTCACCACCCGATGCAGTGGGTATAGGGTTGATCATTTGATATCGATAACGTGATTTGGGAATGATGGCCGAAGGATATTGATAGCAAAGCGCTGGGCTATTCTGACCGAGGCTGTCCCACAGCAATCCTTCGCGGTGCATCTTATAGGTCATGCGCTCAGTCAGGAGTGTGCTCGCCTGAACCCCGCCAACGTGTTCCTGCACGCTGCCATTCAATGGATACATACTGCCTTGGGCACCCGCGCACCAAAAAAGGGTGTCGATTGGGAGGCCCACCATCGTAGCGAGTGCATCCGCACTGCAAGACGCTTGAGTTAACAGGTTTGAGAAGAGTAAGGCTTCCGGGTTGAGTAAAAAAGTTAATTCATCATCACGCCAGGTTGGATCAAGCTCTGTCATGTAACCAATGTCGAAATCACCACTTTCCACACAAAGACCATCTGTCAGGATGTTCAGCCAATACAAGAGCGGAAATTTATACCAATGGACAAAATAATAACTGCCGCCTTGTGTCGGATCACTGGATCCCACTGCACCATCGCTGCCGAATAAACCATATGACAGTTGGACGCCGCCCAAGTTCACCATGCAATACGGATGTCGGGTGACATCCACTAGCGCGATAGGTTCCCAAAAACCCGTACTGATGCCCACCCTGACGCCTACGGGCACTAAAGGACAAGTGCAAACAGGCAAGGAAGGGTTGCTGGTATCAGGCTGTGACCCTGAAAATACGGTCGCTGAGCCTATCGTGATTGGGAAAAGACAACTCCAGCACACATCCGTTAAAGGATTCGCAAACTTGCCATGACACGAATTGGCATAGGCGGCTGGCATTATCAGAGATAGCATAGCCAGCAAGGTACTCAGCGCTAAATATACCCCTCTCAACCCTTGAAATAAGTTAGCGGATTTGTTAACATTAAAAGAAACAACAGGTGCCGGTGTTTTGTGAAGAAATGGAAAATTACATATTATAATCAATCTGTTAAGGATGATGCGCATCACCTT
>CAZBHW010000013.1:0-87903 GCA_964492045.1 uncultured Coxiellaceae bacterium
TATTGAGGTAGTGCGGGGACGACGGGTGTATTGAGGCGGTGCGGGGTCGGCGGGTGCATTGGGGTGACGTGGGAACGGCGGCTTGGTTAAGGTAACAATCTAATTGAGGTCAGAGGTGGCACTGCTGGAACGCATTGCCACCACTGTTTTCTACATCAGCATACCACTTAAAACAACTTCCCTATTTCCGCAATTCAGGCAAAATCTGCAGCGTCTGCATAGCAGATTTTTCCTGCGGCTTAAAAAACGCGCTAACCCGACTATAAAATTCCTTTTGATTTCTTCTAAAGATGATATGTGAGCCGTCTTCTACAATCGCCGCACTGACATTACGCAACTTGGCTGCGCACTCAAGCAGATAGGCGCCGTTAATCACTTTGTTATTTGCTGTCATCAATAGCAAAGCCACTTGAGTGGACATCGCCCACTTCTTTGCATCTAGCTCATCGTAAAATTCGTTTTCGTGTTTCTCACGATTGGCAAACAAATGTTTACGCAACAAGGGATCCGTCTGCATTAAATCAGCTATCACACCTTCATCGTTTTCAGCGCCTAGATGACGGGCAATGTCTACAGCCACTTCTCGTGATAAATTAGCAGGACGACTAATCCACTCACCAACCAATTCCTGTGCAAACCAGGCTGTGAATCCTTCTGCCAATCCTGCCGGCGTTAGTCTTACCGGCGGCGCATCTACTGCCACGATTTTGCTGATGGTGTCTGGCGCACAAGCCGATAATGCAAACGCAAGATGCGCTCCCATACCCCAACCAAGTACATAAACGCCACGCAAGCCCTTTTTCGTAAAGACTTGTTCTAGCTGCTTAGTCAGCGCAAGCGGGTTATATAAATCAGCGGCAAGAATATCTTTTTCATTTTCCGTTAACTCTCCAAGCTCGCCCACCTTGAAACTTAAACCATGACCGGGAAAATCCACTGCCACAATGCGATATTCCGCCTGAAAATGTTCAATCGCTTCATTCCACAAACTCATGGAGGTGGAGTTACCATGCATAAAGACTAACGGCGGCAAATGACTGCCAGTGTCCATCACATGCCAGGAAAATTTAAGATCGTGCGCCGTGATTAAAAAGCCTGCATCAGCAGACATTAAGTTAACACCGCGATGTGTAACATTCGTATCTACCGTGATGAATTCTTTTCCTCTTGGGTTCATTGAATCTCTCCATGACAAATCAAATAATCAATTAAATTCACATCTAATCATATAGAATATTCAGAGTGATTTATACTCCGAGATGCTCTCTGCCTATTTCTTACCAATACCTTTTAATTGCCTGGTATGTTCTTTGCTTTTAGCTGTTGCCTCTTCAACTCTGGGCGCGACTTTCTTCAACTCTTGATGACTCGCCTTAATCGAGCTACCCATTAATCTTGCCTGCTGATTCAATCTTGCCAACTGGTCGCTAATGCCTTCTAACCCTTTTTCAGATTCCCCTTGACCAACGGCGTCATAATCAATTTTCACCTTGTCTCTGTTTTGCTTCCTGACAGGCGCCACCACAGGCTCTCTTGCTTGCACCGGTTGTCTGGGCTCTGGCACAAATTTTGGGTCTTTTGCACGCTCCACTACTCCCCACTTCAAATGATGAATGCTGTTAGCGGCACTTTTTTGACTATGCTCGAGATGATCCATGCCTTCTTTAATCTCTTCGATTTTTTCATCCTGTCTATCGAGCTCCACCAAAATGGCATCACCAATGGCTGCTGTGCTAGACAATGATTGATTAATTCTCGCCATTCTTGCATCCGCTTCTTCTTGCGTTTCTGCTGGTGGTGGAACTTCAGCTGGCGTCTGTCTTGTATCGCTAGCAGTGCCAGGCCAAATGTTGGCGCTAAACCAGTCTCGTACCCACATAGCTCACCTCATCTTTTATTATCATATCAATAAGATACATTGATTTTTTGCTAATCTGCGGCTAAATCTGTAGAATATCTTGCCAATTACCACTCTATATTAAATAACAAACACACAACAGAACAGTCTATGCAGAAAATTTTATTGGGTATTCAACTATTGCTTTTAACTGCCGCCATGCAACAGGCAGCAGCTGACCCCATCATCAACAAAACTGAAACCACTTACCCTGTGCAAGGCAGCAACATTGCAGACATACTCAAGCAAGTGGATTCATCCGGCCCGCAAGCAGATGGTGAACATTTTAGCGCGGTGACCGAAGCGCGCGTCAGTTGGACCGCGCAAAATAAAATTGAAAATGGCCAATGCAAATTAACAGACATTCAAGTGACCGATAACAACACCTATGTCTTTCCTGTGTGGGTGAATTATTCCTCCGCTTCACCAGAACTGAAACAAACCTGGGACCAAGACATTCAAATTTTAAAACAGCATGAATATCGTCATGGCGAGAATAGTGCAGCAGCAGCAAATGAAGTGGAAAACATGTTACGCAATCTTGGCGAGATGGATACTTGCGAACAATTAAAAGCGAAAGCTGATGCCGGCACTGATGCAATTATTCAGAAATACAAAGCGATGGATGTGGCTTACGATAATGCGACTGAACACGGTGCGAAACCTACTTCATCAAACGGCTAATTTATTTATTCACTCCCGGCTTGCGCGCTTGATCAAACATAGGATCATCACGCTCAATTTCTTCGCCGTTTAATTTGTCGCCCCTGACTAAGGCTTTCTCTTGCTGCTTGATGTGTTTTTGTAATGCTGAAATTTCTTGAAATAATAATGGATTTTGCGAACGTCGACACTCTGCCATCAGTTTATTTAATCTCACCGCATCGGCTGAACGCACCTCAAGATGTAAATTGGCTTCTTCAGCCATAGCTTCAGCTCTATTATCTTCATTTATATGATCGCGCGGCTTCATGACACCATCTCGTTTTGAACAATTTACACATCTTTAAGTATAGTCTAAGCCCTACCCTTAGCCATCTAAATTTTAAGACTCTTGTCAAATCAACTAGTTGAAAATACGCGCCATATACACATTTCAGCCAGATCGCCTATAATTATTTTATATATAGCTAATTAGCTGATGATAATAATAAAAACAGGCTATACATGAAAAGTGACCGCGAAAATAAAGATAAAAAAATCCCGGGTTATCGGGTTGATACTGAGCAATACGAACATAAATCTGATCTGGCCAAGCAAGGTCATGTTCATGATGTCAGTGTTCACACTAAAAAACAAAAGCAGGGAAAAAAATATGCTCCCGCGGCTATTGCCAGACGCGATTATTATACCAAACTAGAACGTGCATTACTGACAGCACAACGCGAATATACTGGCCAGGAAATCATTCGACTTTTCAATCCAGCAAATCCAAAGACTCGCTTGGGTATTAAATTCGCGGATGACAATACTTATGAAGCATCACTTGTTTATTCACAACAAGTGCAGGGCTTTAGAACATTAGAACAAGTGATTGCCGCAGAATCCTTACCAGTTGTGTTGCAGAAAATTCATGATGGCCTGGCAGGCAAACAAGGTGGTTATACTGGCCTAGGCAGAATCATGGTACTTGCGTTATTGACCACTGAATCAGACTTACACTTGGCGAACATTGGCATTGATGACCAAGGTAGATTTGTCAAAATTGACGGCGACTGGACTTTTGGTCGCTTGCGTTACAAAGAAATGGAGCGTCAATCAGGGTTGATGCACAAATTTATCATCACGAAAGAAGTATTGAACGATTTACCATTACTAAATGCCGATCACGCATTTCCTTATAACTGGTTTGATCAATTCAAACGTGGTTGCGACCAAGGTGAATATCCATTTCTAGAAGGTATCCAGCAGAAACCATTACGTGATGAAATGTTTCAGACGATCCTGAACATACTAGTCATGCCAGACCGTTATTTTGAAATGATATGCCAACGCAGTGTTAACGAACCATTAGATGCGCCCACTAATCATCTTGAACTCATGAATGCGCGCTTGCAGCTAATGCACTCTGCTTTGCAAACACCTGATTTTGTCACGTACCTGCAAAGTGATAAAGCAAAAGCAGGATTGCAACAATTCGCCGAAACAGTGGCAGATTTTCGCATGGCTGGTAAAGAGCCCCTTGGCGATAAAACCTCTATCGAAGCAAGCATGCTATCTCGATTTGAGCAATGCCATGCCGTAGCCTCTGCACCAGCAAAGTCGCCGGTCTGGAATGATCGATTTTTAAATTTGATTGATGCCGACGTCAACAGACTAAACATGCATGGCGAATCAACGATCATGCTGACAGCCTTACAAGGAGATGAAAACCTCTATTCCTTATTGGTACAAAAAGGCGCGAAAGAAAATGCGATCGCCAATGATAATACGACGTGCCTCAGCATGGCTGCGCTCGGCGGTCATGAAAAACTTTTCAATAAACTTTTACTGGAACAAAAAAAATTAAAAGGCCCCAAATGCCTGGGAGCGGCTTTGCTAGCAGCAACACAACAAGGCAATATGAATATCGTAAATACACTATTGGCTGCTGGTGCGGACATCAATACTAGAGATAAGTGTAACAACACACCTTTGATCCATGCCGCGAAGTTAGGTCATTACGAAGTGGTGCGTCTGTTATTACAGCATAATGCAGAACCCATGTGTCAGAACAAATGGGGTCTCAATCCTTTGTCTTATGCTGCATTGTGCGGCAATGAAGATATCGTGACTTATCTATTAAAGAATACTCAATTAAATACTGTCGCATCCAATGCTTTAATCGCCGCCAGTCACGGTCATAGCGACAGCATCATGAGACAACTGATTAATGCTGGTGCAGATGTTCACCACGCGAATACACTAGGTCAGACACCTATTCACATCCTCGCCATCAGCGGCAAAATAGAGTTAATGAAATCATTGCTGCAACAAGGCGCCACTCTGGATACGCGCGACAAGGAAAGCCGAACACCATTGATGAATGCCGTATTAACTAATAATTTAAAAATGGTGGATTTTATCTTATCTTCACCAACGGGACGCAACACTTTAAATTATGCTGATGATGCTGGTGATAGCGCCATCACCTTAGCCATCGCAAAAGGCCAGTGGAAAATCGTGGTCAGGTTATTGCAAGAAAAAGGGATTAATCTCGCGCAAGAAAATAATAAAAAGCAAACGCCACTCTCACTTGCCTATGATAAAAATAAATTTCAATTAATCGATGATTTATTAAACTTCTTTAAAGTTAACCCCAATACGCCGTTGTGTGGGAAACGCAAAGAATCGCTACTTTTTGTTTACGTGCGCCAAGAAAACACCGCACACATAGACAAGTTCATTCAATTAGGTGGTGATCTTGAGTTTAAAAACACACGTGGCGAAACCGCTATTTTTGCCGCGATTGAAGCACAGCGAAATAACGCCGCCATTCATTTACTGACTATCAGCGCAGCGGCAGAAGATCTAAAACAAGCCGACAACCTTGGACGCAGCCCGCTCGCATCTACGCCCAATAAGGAAGGCGTGACCCCGCTTGCTTATGCAGCCTTATGTAATAATGCCGATATCATTCCACACCTCATTGCAGCTGGCGCAAATGTCAATCAACCTATTCCCCCTAACTTTACCGCCTTAACTGTCGCCATCCTGAATAAACACAGTCATTGCGCAGAAAAATTATTAACTTACGGAGCCACACTGAATAGCCTGGAAGAAGTGCCAAAAAACTTGCTGGACAAAACCATTGATGACTTACTTAAAAAAGACCGCGGCGACTTGGTATTCAAATTATTATCCTCTTGCAACGCACTGGATTACGATCTTTCCTTCAGTGACAAAGGACATAATTTACTACAAATTGCTGTGGCAAATGGCGACCCCGATCTGGTCAGCGACCTCATTAAACATGGAGTGAAAATCACAAGCGACGTGATTGAATTAGCAAAAAAAGGTTACCATTATTATCGCGACGATGCGAAACAATTTGAACCAGAGACACCTAACATCGAAGGCAAACGCGATGATTTTCAAGCGGTGGTGAAAGCCCTACAAGACGCTCAACATCAGCCGCTAATCAAAAAATCGGCCGCTGTTTCAACTGGCGACATCACAGCGAGTTTATCCTCCGCACCTAAATCAGTCACACCGCCACACACTGTCACACCACTACCAAGCTCAAAAGGCACTGCCTATTTCGATAAACCAGTTGCAACACCCAAACACGATCCAAACTCGCCAGCAATCGTCATTAATGAAAGACCCGCAGATTCAGGCAAGAAAAATAAACTTTAACTAATCTGATACCAACCATTATTCATTTTACTTTCCGGACTCACCATCTCATTAAATTTTTTATAAATGTACAAACCTTTCTTGTCGTCTTTGGCATACATTAGCGTGGTGTAATTCGACATTTCATTTTGATAGATCTCTTCGAACGTGATCATGGCAATACCTTTATCGCGATTTAAAATACGGTATTTATAATTGCCGATGATATTCTTCTTGGTGCGTGGATCATTGTATTGATATTCGCTTTTAGAGGTGAAATGCAGCTCGTAAGTCGTACCCGCTGTGTCAGTTTTTTTACGGCCAGCATTAAATTGTATGGTTTGACCATCTAAAGATTTTAGCAAAACAGGTTTGGCGCAAAATCCCGTTGTTACAGTACAAAATATCGCGATAAAGGTAACCGCTTTGAATTGTCGAAGCATATTCATTTTTCCTTGTGGTGGCTGACCGCCTACGTTAACAGCATCACCCTAAACTGGCAAGAATCACCCCTGTATTAAGCAACGAGAATCTGCTATGGTTTGCTGATGATCAAAGGAATGATTACCGTGTTTAAATATACCATTTGTGTTGCCTGCCTGCTATTTCCGCTCGCCGCTGAAGCTTCGTTTATTGAATCAACACTGGGTACCGCTGTGGTCAATGACGCAGCCGCTGCTTACTTCAACCCGGCAGGTTTAGTCTATTTGAAAAATCCGCAACTCATTCCATTGGGTTCTATCGCTTATACCTCTGCGCGCTTCACAGGGACTTTCGTGCAACGGCCGTCAGGCTTCACATTAACTGGCAGCTCACCCAGTAGCTCTACTTTCTATTTCCCATCACTCTATGCCGGCATTCCCTTATCAGAAAAATTGACGCTAGGCATGGCTGTCGTGTCTAACTTATTAAATCAAGACATAGAAAGTAATTCGATATTACGTTACGCACAATCCAGTAATACCATTCAGAATATCGATTTAGTTGCATCGTTAGGCTATCGTGTCACACCAGCATTATCGATCGGTGCCGGTATCAATTTATCTTATGCTGATTTTTTATTAAATCCCGTGACTGGCGCACCCAGCTTGAATATTCCAGACACACAAACCAAAAACGATACTAATGGCACAGGTGTAGGCGGCAACGCCGGTGTGCAATACCGCTTATCTCAAGCTACGATAGTCGGGCTTGCTTATCGCACGTCTATCACTTACCACTTACATGGAAGCAGTACGTTTGAAAGCAATCCGCCAGTGGTGTCAACGAATTATCGTTATACTTATTGGGCGCCAGCCAGAAGTGTCTTCACGATATTACATTTTGTGACACCGCGACTTGGCTTGATCAGCACGGTGCAATACATCAATACAGGCATTTATCATCATCAAAATATTTACGGCATTGCCGCTATGGTTGGCGGTCAATCGACAACGCTGAATTCGACACATATCTATAACATGCAAAATTCCTGGATAGTCACACTTGGCAATCAGTATCGTGTTACCCCGGCCTGGGCAGTGCGCTTAGCAGCAAGCTATACGCAAAACCCAAGCAACCCGTCTTATCAAGTCAGCAGTGGTAACAGTTTAGTGGTAGGTACCTCCACTGGTTATACCTTCAATAAAACTTTCACGCTGGATGGTAGTTATGCGCATGCCTTCTTTAAAGAACAAAGCATTCATATCGTTAATCCTCGCGCTTTAATCAATGGCGTGAATCAATCAGCAGTTAACTCTGTTTCATTAAAACTGACTATCAATATGTAATATTGTATTTACCTAGCCGTCAGGCTATCCTCATCACTTTATCAATATTTTCCCCAAACCAGGATGGTTAGCATGAAATGGATACTACGCAATGCCCTCATCGTTGCTGTGATTGCAGCTGGTACTGCCCCCGCTTACGCCAGACATTCTATTGTTCTTGCCGGTCTTGATACCGCGAAACAATATCACGGCAAATCCAATCGAAAAATTTACGTCCGTGTTGGCAGCTTTTCACATGAATCAAACGCATTGAAAGTCAGAGATGAATTAAAAGCACGCTTGCACTACTCAGTAAAAATAGCTCACCGTCATGGCTATTACACAGTGACAGTCGGTCCGCTTGCTACAGCAGAAGAAGCAAGACAACTTGGTGACACTATTCCTGCTGATTTGAAAATGACGGACAAGCCTACTAAATCTAAACCTGCCGCAGTGAAGACAACTACCAAACCAATTGTTCCAGTCGTTACTAAATCGACACCCGCAGTCACACACAAACCACATCACAACTTGGTTGCCGTCAAACCTGCGCCTGAACCAGAACCAGTGGCAGCAGCACCATCCACCACTAGCGTCATGTATCATCAGTTCATTGATGTTTTCAAATCCCATTCAACTCAAGGCAACTGGGATAGCTCATTCTTCTTATCTGCCGGTGCAGGCGATAGCTTTAATCGCACAGAAGGCACCAACTTCTTAGCAACAGGTCCTGGCTGGCCGGATGATGATTACGTCACTAACAGCATTACTGATCAGCCGTATTTTTCATTCGGTGGTGGTTATGCCTGGGCAAGAGCGAGTGATGTGATACCGTACTTCAGCTTGGGAGCAAAATTTAATTACATTTCTACCAGCACCATTTCTGGTTATATCGATCAATATTCTTTGCCAGATTTTAGAAATTATCATTTCCAGTACGATGTACAACTCTTTAATATCTTGGCCACCGCGAAAGTTGATTTATATCGCTGGAAAAACTTAATGCCTTACGTTACCGGCGGCATTGGCCTCACCAACTACTCCACTTCTCAATATCAGGAAACACCAACCAATGGTGTGACACCACGTTTGAGCCCAGGGTTTGCCTCTGCTTCCGGCAGTCATTTCTCTTATAGCGCTGGCGCGGGTATTGATTACGCCTTTACGCAAAACCTGTGGCTGAATGCTGAGTTTAATTACACAGATTTTGGCACAGTCAGCACTGGAGATGGTCAGGATTATTCAACGTTAACCGATACCAACTACGATAATGAAGCGCTGAAACATAACCTTTCCGCGACCTCTGTGTTTTTAGGACTGACGTATTTCGTCGGTTAATTCTTGGGAGAAGAATACATGATACGCCGCACTTTTTTCGCTGTAGCCACAATGTCGTTGATGATGAATGCCCATGCCGGGAAAGATCCAATAGGCTGGTCGATTAGCGGCAGCCTGCCAGCTACTGCACAAATCAATCATAGTTATGCTGTGAATTTCACACTCGTGAATAATCTACCATTCACCATGCCGTCACCATTAGAAATTGCCAATAACTCAACCCCGACCGCTGATTTTACGATGGAAGACAATTGCAGCGGATTACGCTTGGCACAAGGTCAAACTTGTAATGTTGGCGTGGTGATGATACCGAAATCCGCAGGACAAAAATCATTAAGCGTCTTTATGGAATATGGCAAGAACAAAGTACAAATTCCAGTGACGGCATTAAAATCGACTGTGCCTGGCTCCAGTGCGCCATCGTTATTATCCGGCGCCGTCACCACCGGCTTCCCAACCGGTTTACATAGCAACACGACTTACACCATTACGTTCACCTTCACCAATAACACTTCTGGCACGTTGAATGTCAATCTAGCACAAAACCCAGGTAATACGGCTGGTTACACCCAAACGTTCACGAACTGCTCCTCCACCCTATTACCCGGCGCAGATAACGCATGTGTTGTGACTGGTACCTTCACAACGGCTGCTACTAGCGGCGCCGTCACCGAAGGTTATACCATGACGTCCGGCAGTTTATCTGCAGATGCCACCACCTCATCGGTGATTAACAATAGCTCCTCTTCCGCTGTTCGTACCATTACCTTCGTTAACAACTGCGGCCAGAATGTGTGGTTTGGTATTGTTGGCGGTGCAGTGAGCGCTGCACCTTGCAATAACACCACCAATGTTTGCCCATATGGATCTACTTGCAACACTGCTGCCAATAACGGCGCGGGCGAATGTTTTTATAATGCACCTGCACCAGCTGACGGTAATTATTTGCTGACAGCTTCTGGCGGCACCAAAACCGTTCAAGTCGTGGATAATGGCTTGCAATATGTATGGAGCGGCAACATGGCAGCACGTACCGCGAATGCACCTGCAGGTTTCCCATGTGCAACGGGTGCTTGCGCGACAGCAGATTGCACTGGCGGTACTGGCGGCAATAAGGCCTGCCCTCCCGGCTCTGGTTTCAATCAACCCGCTTCACTGGCTGAAATCACCATGCAACGCGGCACCATCGATAGTTATGACATTTCCATTCTGAATGGCACGAACGTACCGGTTGAGATGACACCATCCAGCACGTTGCCGTTTAATCCTTCTGGACAACAACCATCAGAATATAATTGCACCTCACCGGGCAAACCAACACAGACCAATGGTTTAGGTAATTGTCCGTGGACATTTACACCACCAGCGAATTTTCCGGTCGCTGGCTCATCTTATAAATATCGCTATGTGACACCAACCTCTAACCCAGGTTGTACCGATGCGACATCATGCCCAGGCGGTACTGTGTGCGGATTGTATTTCAATAAATCTGGCAGTCCTGTGACTTTAAATAGTTACTGCGGCACCTTATTGGGATATAACACACCCAATCAAGTTTGCAGTTATGCGAATACACACATGACATTACCTGTTTCAGGTACAGCGAATGTGGGTAATCCCTACTTCAATTGTGATTCTGCATCAGGTGTCACATCTGCTGGCGGCACGGGCAGCCCTACTACTGGAACAGCGTATACACTCTGGGCGTTATATGCTTGCAAAGCGCAGCCAAACGCAGACTTGGGCACTTGCTACAATACTTCTGCCAACCCACCAGCCAGTACCACAAATTGCTGTGGTTGCGTGAACTGGCAGACATATGGCAGCGGTATCGTGGTACCAAGCTCAACCACCACTTGCGAAAAATTCAATACCAGTTGGACGAGTGGCGCTAACAGTGTGTTAGATGGTATTAGCTGGATGAAGCTGGGATGTCCTACCGCTTATGCTTATCCATTTGATGACAAGTCTAGCGGATTTGGTTGCATGGATATTAACAGCACGGGACACACGGTTAACACAGTGAACTACACTGTGACCTTCTGCCCTTCTTGATACATAAGACACAAACCTTGCCCTGTTTTGTATAAAACAGGGCAAGAAACAAGAAACGCCAACCACCAAGCTACAACGTTAATTGCAACTTCGGCACACCTTTTACCGGCCTAGATAAATCAAAACCAAAAAATGTAAACGCCTGTCTTAACGTGGTCATGTTTCTAAAATGAAATGTGTTGGTATCTTGCTTAATCAGCCCAACCACTTTGCCATCGAGAGAAGCTTTTTGATTTAATGCTTTTGCTTGTTTTAATGCTTGCTCAATATGGTTAAGCGCATTCAATGCGGCAGTAACATCATTGACTTTCATTTCAGCAAAAGCTTGAATGATGAGGCAATCGACTATGTCATTAATATTGAAAGTGACTGTAACGGGAATAAGATAATTGCGCTGCATAAGAGGTAAGCCTCTGAGATTATTTTTATTATAGTAATTGAAGCCGAATCATAGCATAGATTATACACTTTGCTCAAATCACCTTGAGTAGATAATACCCGACTGCTACACTCGATTTTTGCAATTTTGCAGGGAGCAAACATGGATTCGTTAAAAGCTCGTTTAATTACTATATGTTGCAGTCTAACCGCAATCGGAAATGCCAGCGTGGTTAGTATTGGCTTTACTACCCATCAGTGCAACAGCGGCACTGCCGACTATTCCTAGTGGTTTTTACATTGACCCCTCGGTTGCGATGACCAATCATTCCATCTACAGTCAAATGTATTTCGATCCCGCTGAAACGGCCAGCACTTCCTTATACAACCACAACCAACACGGCGATGCATCACAAGTGCAATCCGGCTTTCTAGTGGTTATCAGTTAATTTTAAATAATGCCTGGTTATTAAGCGCTGAGTTTCAAGCGAACTTTTTAAAAGCTTACATCAATGCGAATGGTAATGGATTCACTACCAATACGCTTAGCACCAATCATCAATACGCAGTTCAAGTCAGACTTGGCACCGCACTGACTGCTAACAATGATTTCCTGTACGTGTTAGCAGGCATGTCACGCTCGACATCGAATTTGAAAATTGATTTTGATGATGCACTCACTAGCCCCGGCGAACTAGGCGCATTGGAGCTGGGTCCGGTTAACGCAAACCGCACCGTAGGCGGGTTAAAAATTGGCGTAGGTTACGAACATCACCTGAATGACCAGCTTGGGTTTAGAGTGGATTATAGCCATACGAATGATGGGACATTTAAGGTGCCATTATTAGACCCCACCTTAGACTTCCTGTATCCGAATATGGGCACTTATTCCGTTAGCCAGGCCGTAGACATGGTCACCTTGACCCTGCTGTTCCTGAGTTAAATTTACCCCTTCTACGCCAGCGACCACCATTATTTACAGGTAATTGAATTTTCTGGTAAATATTGGGTGGCGCTGGTGCAGAACCTAAACCACATCTGTCTTGTCGTTGCTTTAATCCTCCCTTAATCTATCCCCTGCGATAAATGATAATATTTTGCACAACTCATCGCCCAGGGTACCACTGTGGACACAAGAATCAACGTAGCAATAAACACCCGAAAGCCAGAAGACGGTTCGGTAGCAGCCGCCCCCGATTGTCTTTTTACCACCTTACCCGGTGAAGTGTTGGAGCGAATTCTTGCGTTTACTTATGCAACCGAAGCGAAAGATGGTGCCTCACTTTCACTGACTTGCAAACTCATGCGCGCCTGGAGCAATAAACCATTAGCTGCTACTTTAGTACAACTACTCAAAGCAGCCGATGAACCCAGAGCGGATGCCAACAGCAAACGCAGAAAAGCACTCAAGCTTGCAGCGAGCAAACCATTTTTAATGTTCACCCGTCCGGAAAAAACGGTGCCATGTGCAGCAGCCTATGCAGCTGGCAGTGCAGACGTCTACCTGCTAAATCAATTTCTTAATATAGCCAAAAAGACAACATTAACATCTGAGTGGTTAAGCGCATCAGAAAATACTGAGACAGCTTGCTCTGTTTCAGCATCAGATTTTCCAGCAGCCATTGTAGAGCAATATAAAAAATATGATCTGCCTGATAATTATCTACTGCCATTGTTTCATGCCTATCAACAATTAATCTCCATACTGACTGAGCCTCATCAAAATTATCAGGAATGGAGTGCAAAAATGAGCAGAGCGAGCGAATTCACCAAAAAGCAATTAGGCAGTGAATTAGCCAAACTAAAGAGATGGTTCAAAGATGAGTTATTCCGCCCATTCGAATCATGGAGAGATGAACAAGCATTTGCAGAACTGGAACCAGTGGAAGACTGGATAGCGGATGATTTCAATATGCAAGACTTAGCTAGCCCAGTAGTGAGAGTGAATGACTATCAAGCTGGAAGTGTATTGGGTGTTGATCTAGCTATTTACCGCGGTGTTGATGAAGCACCCGCAGTCACCAGAAACATACTCGTAGTAAATACCTGCATGGAAGATTTTACCGTCTTCGCTCGTTTATATAACAACAGAAAAAAGCGTCAAAATGAATTAGTTGCCGCAGTCCGCAACAGCTTACAGCCAGCCATGAACAAATAATTTAGTCGATAGAATCAACAAAATACAAATTTCACCACCTGCTATAATTAGGTTAAAAAAATACTAATTATTAGAACGGGGTGCAAATGATAGTACGCGACCCACTTTCTGCCTTAGAAGACTTGAAGGATAACCTCGCCAGCCCAACAGCGATTAATGATGCGCTAGACTTTCTGCAAACGTTAAACGGTCATCCTAAACCAACCATGACAGATAACTTACTGGACTTTGTTTTGCATGAAAAAGATGGATTTGACCCGGAAATTCATTTTACCAATAATCGCAGTCGATTCTGGACCACCATGAGCAAAGCATTTAATGAGCATGATTTGGCTCAATATAATATTACTGAAGCTAGCTGCAGTTCCTGCACAGATAAGACAGCGATGTTAAGGACTATGCTATTGAGCACCGTCATTCAGTCGCTGGAGCAAAAATACATTATGCAAGATCGCGATAAATATAATGAAGAACTCCAAGCATTCGCCCTGGCTTCACGCAACATGACACCAGAGCAAGAGCAGCATTATGCAGATTTGTCTATAAAAATCAGAGCGCCATTCACCAGGCAACAAAGATTCGCGGCGAATCTTGGTGAGTTGATCGATATTATAGACAAAACGATCAGTGATCGTCAGCAGTTACTGAAAAAGCAAGACATGTCGGCAGCCTTGCTTAAAGAATCCAAACTACCGGAAAAAATCAAACAAATGATTGCCAATACCATCACTGAATTAATATCCGTTAAAAATGGCTTAAGTGTTAATGAAAGCGATAATCTCATTCAGGCAATTAATGATTTTATCGCCAAGCCAAATGAAACAAATCGCCAAGCATTAAATGAATTTTCCAGCCTATTATCCACACGTAACAATAATAAAAATGCGATGCTCGAGAATATTAGCGCATCATTATTTTCATTGTCTTTGGTTAGTTTAAAATCTTCATCATCTTCTACTTTATACGGCGCCAATAGCAAACGTGATGCCGAAGATAATCCCACTCTCACACCGAAAAACTCCCCCAGGCTAGATTAATCATCATTTTTTATCTAAACCAGGTATATGGTTACCCAGTCAGTTATTAACGCGTTGCAGCGATTTAGCATCAAGAATTGATAGCTTACTGGTGAGCTAGGCTTTTCTGCCAGGCGAAGATGGCCTGCTAGTTTTACTAGCGGACTCCGTTGCAGATGATTCCACGCCAATGGTTCGCTGCACTGTAGGTGACCCTGCTGCTAAGGTGGATGCGCTTACCTGCTCTTTAGATGCTGCTCTGTCAGCTCGTGTGCGGGTACCTAAAAAACCCAATACACTAGGTTTTTTAGCTTTTTCAGCATCTTTATCAGCGAGGTATTTCATTAATTCTTCTTGGGTGACTTTTTCTTTATATGGTTCCTTTGCTAATGCACCCATCAACTTGCCTGCACTCATGTTATAACCGTTAATCGTGAATATCTCTTTCACCTGCAAACCACGCGCCTGTGAATTGTGCTTAGTGTTTTCCAAACTGACTGTGATTTCATGCGCGAGTTTCGAGTACTTAAGAAAACTGTAGGCATCTGACTTGTCGTTTAAATTCGGCGGTCGATGGTGGATTTCTTCAAACATCATATGAGCAAATAATTTTATGCGTAACGCACCCGTTCTGTCTTCCGCACTCTTACAAAAGAATTCGACTAACTGCTGCATTGAGTAATTCGACATCAGGTAATTAACGTGAAAATCATAGGCTTGGTTGTCATCGTTTTTAAAACGCTCATAATACAAACGCTCTGCCTGCAGACCATATAACAAACTGCTGAGTTTTTTACGTACCGGCTCTGGATCATGTTCATTTGGATCTTTCAAATAGGCATGCAGCCTTTTTACCAATTCTGAATTCATCTCTTTTGATTTGTTTTTAAATGATTTTTCGAATGCACTATCAATGGCGATATAAGCGTCGCCAAGACTATTATTTAATTTTTCCGCATAAGACTTGACGTTTTTGACATGATCTTTAGTAACATCACCCGCCTGATAATCTGATAATACTGCATGCCACTTATGATAGACATCATGTAGCTCAGCGCCTGATCGATTTATTAAATTAACGGCTTCTCTATAACCTTTATCTGCACGTGGAGAATTATTATTTAGATACAATTCAATATCATCTACCAATGCCTGACCGGTATTATTCATGACCACTTTCATTTCTTGCAACTCAGGCAATTGAGCAATTAATTTTTCCCGGAAATCATAAAAGCCTTTTGCATTAATTTCCTGTTGTAGTTTCGGATTCACAGTGACTAATTTCGCACCAGCTACATTCACTGGTAAGTTCATGTGTGTAGCTTGTAAACGGATAGGAATTCCATGGGCGCCCAACACCAAGCCAGGACCATGCATCAACATATTCAAAGCGGTTCGCACATCTTTCAACTGCATGTACTCACTGTTTTTGCCTTGAATCGCTTTATTTGCTTTTTCGCTTTTATAGGGAGTTAACAGGGATAAGGTTGTTAAGTTGACATCTATACCTGACTTGGCCAGCTCTGGATTCGCATCAAGCATCGCTTGCGCCAGCTGCATGACTTTCTCACGCGCAGCATGATAACTACCCCACACCCTGGTTGGACCATCTTTTTCTTCTATCGGACAATAGGAACTGTGATTATCAAACACCGTACGTTTATGAACACGCTCTTCCTTATCGATGACACCTGCAAAATCACGAACATGGTTCGATAATTTTGTATCTGGATCCAACCCTTTTTTATTGGTGCTAGGCAACGTCTTCTTACCTAATGGCATTTGCGCACTCACCACTTTAATGGCTTGACCCTCTTGTATTACATCACTCACTTTAATATCAAAAGGTCTGCCACGAGCAGATATCAATTCAACTTCTTTTTGCGCCAGTTCACCGACAATTTGTGTGAGGTCTGGTTCAACTTTGTATTGTCTCTGATAATAAGTCGATCGAAAACTTTCTAACAAGCGAGCACATTTATTGATAGAGGCTGAAACAGCTTTATGCGCAATGTCGTACGCCTCATCGAATTTGGCTTGCGCTGCTTTGGTGTTAGCTGACTCATCGCCTTGTTTGGAATGGCGGATGGCGTGATCTTGCGTGTGAAAGTCACAATACTTGCGGATCAGCCTGAGAAATTGCGCTTGATCACGCTCCAACGCGATCTTCAGTGCAGTGTAATCAGAAGTCGTGAGATGTGCTTTTTCATCTTCCGCCATTGCTAACGCTGAGGCAAAAATCATTTTAATTCTATCGATGAAATCGTCTGACTTGACGAAATCATAACTATTTTGATTTAACATTTTAATGACAGCGCGATTATCAGTCCCCACCAACCCTAAGGCTCTATCTTGAGCGTTACCAGTGATGATCATGGTCGAAGTGTGATTACGTAAATCGAGTTGAACCTCATATTGACGACCATTGACTGGCTCAGTCTTGACTAAGCAAATCAATCTTCTATCATTTGACTCATCGGTATAATCAGTTGGCTTCAACTCCCAACCTGGGAATGGAATACCGCCTTTATAACCCTTGAATTTCGCTAATTCGGTACGCGCCAAGGTATACCAAATATGACAAGCCTCCTCTAACTCGAATGGCTTGAGTGTCTTGTCCAACTCATCCTTACTTTTAATTACCTTACCGCGAGGCCTCATCATGAAATCACCATTTTTTTATTATCATTTTTTTGGTGCAATGCTTACTTTTAGTATAGCAGTCAAAACGTTAACTATATGTGATTGATTACAATAAAAATAAAGCCAAATCCTGCGATTTGGCTTGATAACTTATTCAATGTACGAAGATTAAGTGAGTGGATGATGACTTTTGATGTACAAAGTACAAACCTTGCAAGGCATTTTATTATTCTCGGCACTAAGCTGCAAAGAAGTGAAATAAAAACATTTCCTGACATGATGTCCTAGCTGCTCGACATCCGCGTAAGTGAACCCTTGACAGGATTTAGCTTGATCGCATTGAAGTTGGCAGATCGAAGGCTCAGGAATCAAGATAGATAATTCACCGCTAGGCTGACCTTGCCATTTTACATTCGGTTCAGCCTGATAAACATGGACTGTTAATTGACGTCTGTTATTTTCTTCTGCTAATTTCTGTTTAAACATTTCTGTTCTGTCATACCAATTGCCCGCATCATCATAACCCAGACAAAAGATATTATTTTTGTGCTGCAGCCAGGTATAAAGCACAATGTCTGGCACGGCATTCATTTTGCTTATTTCAAATGGTATGACTTCTTCTTTCAGCTCAGGCTTTAAGTACACCCATCTGAATAAAGTGCCAGCATAAATGGATTCGAACTTCAGAAAACTGCGGCTATGACTGCGTTCCAAATTATTAATGTTGTAAGCGCCAAGGTTAATTAAATTTTCCAAAGGATAGTAGTTACCTAAAGAATAACCATCATGAGATGTTCTATCTTCAATGACAATGACACTGTCTGCATTCAGTTTGTGTTGAATCGCCGGCGGATGCGCCAATGCATTGGTCATCAGCACAAAATCAGCTTTGTATTTGGCTTTGGCGAATGCGATATTTTCATCATTGACATAGACTGTACTCAAACCAATTAACAGCGCCAATGCGCCACCCGACACCATTCTCCATTGTTTTTCCCGCATGAGATAACCCAGCAGGTATTCCACACCAAAACCAGACAACATACTCAGGCATAATAACGTCAAGCTCAAATGCCAAGGCAAACCCATGCCCCAACCTAAAGGTAAAATTAAATAAACCAGCGCAGATAAAATAAGGAATGCGATTGATTTGCGATAAAAACGCATGGTTTCGGTGTCAGTGTTTCTAATGTTCCAGATGCTAACGACCGTGGCGAGTATGCAAAACCAAATCAACAGGCGTGTCGCTGGTGGGCAAACCAGCTCACGCCAACTCGCGTGATATAAGGTGTAGATACTATCTGGCAGCAAATTAACAGGTGACGCCAACAGTAATTTTATTAATTCTGCAGCAGAAGAAACGTTCAAACGCCAGCCCGTTTCATGCTGGACAGGATTTTGAAATGTTGGCCATTGCAAGGATATATAGATCAGCAGCGCCATGGTGATAGTCATTAACAACAGCAACATATTTCTGATTTGCTTATTGCCCAGCACTTCGCGTGCGTATTGAACCATGCCTTGGCCAGAATATAGCGTCACACATAAATAGGCGGCCAGCACCGGCCCGAGCATGATGGCGGTTTCTTTAAATGTGATTGCCAAGCAATATAGCAAAACAATGCCAACCAGTTGGTGTAAATTTTTGAAATGGATTTTATTAATTTGTGGCTGCGTAATTGAATAATTTCCCTGACAATATCGAACAAAATAATAAGTGGCCAAGACCACAAGAAACACATAAGCGAACTCAAAATGTAAAATCAGCAATCTTGATAATATCAGTGCTGGGTGCATGAGGTATAAACTAAATGCAATGTAACCGCCTATCTTCATTCGTGGAAATAATAATTGATAGAGCTTAATAAGATAAAATCCTGTTAATGCTAAAAACAGAAAATTCACAGCTAACATGGCTTGTGTGTTATGCCAACCTAAAATCGGCGTCAGTATTTGATAGATTAAGAAGTGCCCTGATGGACGAAAGAAGGGTATGTAAAACACGTTAAACATATATGGATGCAGGTAGACATTGAAAAAATCGCGCAGCGAGTGAATTTGACTATTCGCGAAATAGATTTCGGGCTGTTCTGAATAAATATAATTTTGAGAGAGTATGTCTTGATTCACCAGCAAGACAAATGCAAACAGCAGGATAAAAATGATAAATTGCTTAATGCCACGAGAAGTCATACTGCGATTTCCTGATGATACCCGAGGCTTCATCATACCTCTATCTACCTGAATATTCAAAGAAATAACTAAACATTGCGCGTAAAGTTGATTATGATAGCCAGATGCACTGCCATCTATTAGGGACGAGCCATGATTAAAGGGAAGAAAGTCATTGTTGTGTTGCCGGCATATAATGCTGAAAAAACACTGTTAAAAACCTATAGCGAAATTCCTTTTGATATTGTTGATGATGTTATTCTGGTAGATGACCTTAGTACGGATAAAACCATACAAGAAGCCAAGCGCCTTGGTATTAAACATGTTATCTGTCATGAAAAAAATCTTGGTTATGGCGGCAATCAGAAATCTTGTTATAACAAAGCCAAGTCACTGCATGCTGACATTGTGATTATGCTGCATCCCGATTATCAATATACCCCGAAGTTGATTCCATCCATGGCGTACTTGATTGCTAATGGTGTGTACCCTGTCGTGATTGCATCACGCATACTTGGCAATGGGGCACTGAAAGGCGGCATGCCTTTATACAAATATTTTTTTAACCGCGTGCTGACGCTTTTTCAAAACTGTCTTACTGGTCAGAAGCTCTCTGAATATCATACTGGATATCGCGCGTTTTCGCGTGAAGTGTTAGATAAAGTGAATTATGAGCGCTGTTCTAATCACTTTATTTTTGATAATCAGATGTTGTCGCAGATTATTTATGCTGGTTATGAGGTGGCGGAAATTACTTGTCCGACTAAGTATTTTCCGGAGGCTTCTTCGATTAATTTTGTTAATAGTGTTCGATATGGGATTGGGGTTGTTAGGACTTCTTGTTTGCATCTTGCTAACAAGCTTGGGGTGTTGAGGTCTTCGCTTTATCGTTAATATAGTCTTGATTTAACTTGTGCTTATTCGTGCCTACGCTCAACACCGAACGCTGGCCTTGGCAGATAGGCGCTCCAGAGGGATCTGCTCCTGCGGTCCACGCGCACATCCCTGTGCGCGAGTCTCTTCCGCGCCTATCTGCCAAGGCCAGCGTTCTCAGTGCGACGTTAGACAAAAACGAAAGTTTATGCTTTTCTTGGTAAACCTTCAGATATGTCATTCCCTCAATCATTGCAATGAGAACACCCGACCTGGTAGATAGGTGCGGAAGACCCTCGCGCACAGGGATGTGCGCGGAGATCGCAGGGAGCAGCTTCGTCTGGAGCGCCTATCTACCAGGTCGGGTGTTCGGTAGTGAGCGGAGGCACGAAAAAATAAAGCAACTAATACGAAATCTCACTTAGTCAAAAAGTTTTAAGCTAGACCTCAAATCATTCAGCGCAGTAAGCCGTGTTTTAGACGCAAGCCACATGACTAGCCCATTGATTAATTCGCGAAAGATTCTTTGATAAAGTAATTAAGCAATATGGATAAAATCACAAAGAATGGTAGCAACCACAGATAGGTGAAAAACATAGTAGAAAATGAAGTGAATAATGCGTACGGAACAAACATCAACGAGGTATTAAATAAAAATACGCCCATATTCGTGATACCTAACGCGACACCACGCGTAGCCTCTGTTGAGATTTCGTTAACGACGGTATACAACAACATCGAACCCGATAATAAGAAACCAGCCAGAAACGAGACCAGCTTGATCACCACCAAGGATTTCATTTGATAATGCGGCAAATACAAGCACATTAATAGCAGCATGGTACCTAAGCAAAGGCTGACATGAATCACAACTTTTCTGGATTTAACTTTATTAGATAACCAACCGAGCACTGGCGTCCCAAACCCAAGACCGACAAACATCATCCCGCTAATGACCACCGCATCCAGCATACCGATTTCATAAAACTTTTGTACGTTCATATACCAAAAACTGGCGTAAGATAATAATGTACCAAATGACAACATAGCGACTAACACACACAATACTATTTGCCGATTGGCGATCACTTTACTCAAAGACTTACTCAACGAAGTATTTTTCACTTTGGCTCTGCTTGATGGTGCCTTGACAAACAACAAGGTCAACACAAATAAAGCCGCGCCAAAACAGGCTAAGACTTGATAGATATGATTCCAAGTATGCGTTGCCAAAGCCACGCTAAAGATATAATGAATGAACGCTGCTGCAACACAGGACAGTGTTTGCGTGAATCCGAATAATACTGGAAATCGCCTGATTGGAAACCATTGACTTATCACCACACCAGCCGCGATAAAGGCGAATGATGCACCGGAGCCCTGAATAAGGTTAGCAATGGTGAACATCGTAATATTGGTAGCGAGGGAAGTCATAAAATTGCCTAGCGCTAACAAGAACACACCGCTGCTGATAACAATACGAGTATTGTATCGATCTAATAAATACCCCGCTGGAATTTGCATGAGCGCGAAGCCAATAATGAATGCACCTACTGCAATAGAGACACCAAGATCACTTGCATGCAATGTAGACTTAATTGTTTCAGCAAACACGGCAGAAGCCGTATTGAGACAGAATGCATAAAGAACAAAGAAAGTGACGATAATCCAAACCAGGTATCCATAAGGTGATTTTTTCATACCGGCTTCCATTTTTATTATTGTTTTTAATAGTAGTATGCTTGTTATATTATTTTACCCTATTGCATATAGTATCTACAATCGCACTGCTTCATTTCAGCGAAGTATCAACATCTTGGCCTTAGCGACTCATTGACCTTGTGTGCCTCGGGGTGAGAATTTCAAAGGAGTAGTCATTTCAGAACCTGTGATATTTAACATCACAGAATCAACAATCGATTTACTTGTATCATCTAAAGCTTTGTATCGAGCTTGATTATTATTAAATGTAAAAATGACAGCATGATTATCTTGGCACTCCAACATCGATGATAGCAAATGAATACTATCAAGAATTCTATCAGGACTACTGCTAGCTGTTTTTTCCTTAGTAAAAAAACTCATTATCCGACTAGGCTTTTCATTCAATCCAGTGAGCTCATTTATTAGCTGATTAATTTGTTGTACTAACAAACGAATCACCGGCTTTGGCAAGCCAAATGAGGGTGTTGGATGCTGTTGTAGACGCGCCATCTCATGCTGCTGAAACTTACCGATAACAATACTTAAAATCGAATCTTTATCGGCAAATGCACCATTTTGAATGACCAACTCTGAAGCTTGAAGTGCTGTTAACGCTTTTTGTAACCTGGAAGAATATTTATTAGAGTGCGAAAAGTCATTGTAGCAATCCGCTAACTCTTGATTGAGAGCAGCATCATCAGAAAGATAATTTGCCTCTACCGCCCGTGAACTACAATAAAAAACCAGCGCCGTTCTAATATGATTAATATCCTGCACAGAAGTGACATCATTAATATTCTGTAGTAATGAGATCCACTTGGCAGCGCTTAAACTGCTGGCATCAAGCGCTGTCTTGATCCAACCAATTACCCTTCCCAGATTTCTCTGGTTAACTAATGCCTGAGAAGGAATAAATTTATCTGAATACAGATAGGCCATGTAATCATTTTTATCGTTCAACCCTTTAGGCGGTTTCACAGGCACATTCGGATCTGAACTGCCAGCAAAAATATTTTCATTTGAGAAAGCTTGATTCACATCCAAATTGAGTATGAGATCAACGATATCATTCATGGCATTTTGTGTACGTTTCCTTTGATTCACAGGTATAACACGATCTGCCTTTTTCAGCGCCGCTTCAACCTCTGCAACTGTTTTAGGTTTTTGTATTGGTTCATCACCGCTATGCATAGGTTACTCATCTTATTATTTTTATACTTATATTATAGCAGTGAATAAAGCTGCTTAATTGTCTGATAATTCACACATAATCTTTTGAAGCATCAGCATTACTGATAAGATAGCCAGTACAAAATGACTATATGGAGTTTTTTATGCGTTCAGGATTCGTTGATTTTTTTAATAACTTTTTTGTCAGTCAGAAGCGTGATGAATTTGTGAGGCAAGCACAAGAAACCAAAGAACGCATTGCGCAATCCAAACTATCAGCTGCAAAGAAAAAAATCTTTCAGGCAGTGATTGATTACGCTCTCGCTGCTAACAACAACTCTATTGTCAATTTCATCTCAAAAGACAGTGACGTCGACCAGAAGAGAGCGTTGCTAAATCAAATATTAGCGCTTAGTAAAGTCAATGACGATGTCTTGCTTAAAGAAGCGAACATCCTATTACAGAGACTCCCTCAAGACAGTGAACCATGGAAATCATTGACTAAAACAGTGAGCGACGCCAGCATCGAACTCGAACAGAGAAGAGACATGACGTATAAAATCGCGGGCGCGATGGCTGCCGTTGCATCGGTTGTGTTTACCTATTTCAATCCGATCAAGGGTAGCATTCTGATCGCCACCGAAATTGCCGTAGCTTACACCCAAGACCTCGCTCGACTAAAACCGTACCTCAACGAAGCCCGTGAAATCGTGGAATGTGGTCTTTTACTGGAAGCGGTGGTTGATGGCCTTGATCAAGCCAGAGAAAACCTGGCAATGAATACATTCAAGCGTTAAGCCAACATAGTAACACCCCGATGTGTGCAATTTATGCGCAATCTATTCGTGATAAAATAGTCATATAAGCGTAAATAACATCGGGGAGAATGGCCATGAGAAGCCTCATGAAGTTAGGGATGATCTTGTTCACGTTACTCGTTACGAATTCAGTCTTCGCTAGCGCAAACTCAACACCCATCTCATTCAGTCTGCAGCCTGGCACTTATACATCACTGCCACTCTATCATTTGTATCATGACTATTACGACATTTCATGTGATGTCAAAGATGCTAGTGGTAATGGTACAGACGTCAATGCAATCAGAATTGTTTCTGTGTATCGCCCACACGCCATGAGCCTTGATAGCAAAGCCATAGGTTGGCACGACAAGACCACGCTTAAAACCAAAATGACTGGCTCAAATTTTGCGATCAGCAAAGTTCGACAATTTGATGACAAGATTATTATCGAGAATCGTGACTTCACCGACAGGCTGGATTTCACTTGTATCGCCTACTTAAGTGATACATAAAGCTCAGCTTACAAACTGATGTCATGCGTGGTGATGTTAATTTCGCTTTGCTCCATGTTCGCGATAATCAACGTGTACTCAGGCACCTCAACCCAGGTTGTGGTGTCTGCAGTTAGCGGCTCAGAAGCAATAATAATGCTGGATTTGGTTTTGTTTGGCTTCATCTTGTAAGCATCATCGTAATATCCATAACTTTCGCCATAGGTATACCATAATGAATGATAAGTGAAATGCGTGGAAGGCACCGCATTTTCAGGCAACCAGCCGTAATCAAACACGAATCGCGTTGCTGCAATGAATTGTCCATTGGTGATAAATAGATTCACTGGTGAATTGATGGCAATATTGTATTTTTGTCTGACTTTCTGCAATATTGTTAACGTTGCAATGATTGCCGTACTGACAGTTTCAGGTTTGAAGTCATTATTATGTGCGTGCAATTGAGATAACAAAATGGAGTAAATCCACTCACTATCAGTCGTGCCATGAATATCAACTTGGTATTCGGGTAAAATATATTCCAGTAAATCATATTTCATCTTCGCAAAGTCATACAGGGCGCCATTATGCGCTAGAGAGACCGTTGCATTCGGAAACAAAAACGGATGCACATTCTGGGTAGACACAATTTGAGTTTCTGAATAGGAAACACCGCGTAAATGCGCGAGCAAACAATGCGGTGAGATTTTCGCAGCCAAATTACGTAGATTATCATCATAGAATGGCAACTGCGGTGTCTTATAGATAAATGGCTTCTCAGGATTGCTGGATGACTTATCCCATGCAGCAAGCCCAAAACCTGCCAAATTCAGCAAGTTCGACATATATTTTGGATGATAGCTTTGCTTGATAAATGAATTATCCGTCTTATACATCAGCTCTTCCACACTGATAGGCTTACCTAGATACGATAATATTCTGCACATGGTATCACCTGTTATATATTTCTGTGTTTAAACGAACATCTAACTTATTCAACGATCCTTCGAGGATGACTAATGAGCGACATATTTGAAAAAATAATTTGTACCAAATATGGGGATGCGATTCTCTAAAGATTCGCAAAGTATCATATGTAAAAATCATTAAATTAGTTTTCTCGCAAGTTAGAAATGTTATAGGAATAGCTGGATCAGCGAGAACGCAAGAAATGCTGGCAAATAATGTTTGCGGACCAATCACCGATAATTTCGCCGCTTTCAAATCATGGACAATACTGGACTGAACCGCTCCTTGCAGCACGATACAACACGCCGTGGTTGATCCTTCTTTGCCAATTAACGTGCACTGTTTCGGACAGTGAACCAACATAGAATGCTTGATGATCAAATCCAGTTCCTCTTCACGAAATAAGCTAAAAAAAGCCATTTCCTGCATACTAGTTGGCGACAACTGTAGAGACTCGTATGTAATTTGATTTGGTGTCGTCACAGCATTTATCAACCCAGAAAAAAATGACTGGGTAGTCATATCTGTATTCTCGATTAATTGAGTTATCCGATCATGCATTTTCTTAATCCGAGTGCAAACTTGCCTAGCGATTGCATGATATAACTTATATTTTGTAACAGGAAAGTGTTCAGACAACAGGTCGATATAACCTTTCGAAATCATTAAACACTTAGTGTCAACTTTTGCCGTCACAGTTGCGGCATTTGGTAAATTAACCACAAAACTGCTTTCACCGAAAAAATCTCCTGTCTTATATAATTCGAATCGATCATCCCTGCCATCTAACATACGTGCCGACGCCATGACCTCACCGTCTATGACAATATAAAGGTGAGCTGACTCTTTACCTTGTTGGATAATTGTTGTTCCTGCCGCAAAGTCGGCAATTTGATTAAATTTAATTAGTAGCTCAAGCTCATCAGCTGATAATTCAGCACTGAGATGATTGATCACTAAAATTGTCATCAATTCGTTTTGACCCATCATCACTACCCGTCTCCTTTCAACCACAGACTACATTGCAGCTCAACGACTTGTTACAAGTAACTCGTCTCTTTATATTTACGTCTTAATATATCGTGTCATTTGGCTGATTAATGAAGCTCTCAATGAATCGCTGCATTGGTTCATTAGATTGGAACTGTCTTGCATATGGTTCAATTTCGCTGTATTAAAATAGCTTGTCACTATGTGAATATGCTGACCGAATAGTGTTGAGCGCTTAGATAAATAGCGAAACTGACTGGAGAGATGTTTGTAACGCATAGTCGGGAAAATTTTCTGCAGTGCCCCTCTCTGAAATGAGTGCGCACCACCACTAAACAATATCACCACCTCTTGCGCCTGCTTAATGAGAAAGCGCTGAATCAGTTGCAACTCATCCAGTAAAACTTTCGAACGAGAAACAAGCGTAAACGACTTGGGGTTGATGATCTGAATTTCCAGCTCAACACCAATAGATCCAGCAGTTGATTTGGTAAACGGCATTTTTTTCATCTGTTTTCACTTATTATTTGATGAAAAATTCATGTTGATGATAAGTTTATTATATCATAAATAGACCCGCTCATGCTGAAACAGATATTGCATCATATATACATTCAAAGCCTTATCTCATACGGAAAACCATATCTGGAGAATGGATTGCAAAAAACAGGGCGTAGATTATTTTCGTCTACCACGCCTGCTTTTTGCTGCTGTGCCTGTATTGGCTGGATGCGTTGTTGTTTTAGCGGTGTGTGACAGCAGTAAATATAAGTCTTGCAGTTTTTTTCTGGAGTCTAGGACCTTTGCGGTCGTTTGGTTTCGTACTTGAATGGTAATGTTTTTGGTCGTTCTGACACTGGATTTTACCGATTGCGGCTGCGCTTTCTTATTTCGTGGTTCCATGTTTTTTTTCATGGACTGACGCGCTTTATTCGCCAAACGTTCATCTTGTTTCAATGACTCTTTTTGCTGTTGAATTTTTTGCAAGATGTCTTTGGTAGAGGGCGCCTCACCAAGAATGGCATGTTTTCGCTTGAGGTTTTCAGCCATTTCTTGACGAGCACGATCACGTTTATTAGCACCCATAAATACCCCGTTTACTATCTGTCATTATTATTCTTAATTATGAGTATAGTTTATACGATGTATTTGTCGAATGATTAACTTATTGTTAAATAAAAAGCTCCCGCGGCAATGAGCCGCGAGAGCCTGGTTTTTGCAGACAACTTTTCATCAGCTTTTGCTTGGAGCATCGCAAGAATCGGTGTCGATACCCACTTTTGCAAAGGCGATGCGTACATCAGCCAGATCATAGCCATAATCTTTAGTTGCTGAGACAACGCCGCAAGCTGCGTCATTCAAGGTTACCATGCTGTCTGTCCAATAGTTCATGTTAGCTTTGACCCAGACATCAAAGGCTTTACGTGTGGTCCAACCTTTGGTCGTAGCCAAGAGATAAAATGCTTTATTGGTCACACCAGCACCAGCATGTGCTTCAGTGGTTTGATCATCGAAGTCTTTCAGATTATCGATGGATGAGCCGTCTTTGGTTGGGTTATCCAGATAACGTAACGCACCTTCGTTCTTCATGACTTCACGTCCGAGATCCCAGGTGTTGCTGCCGGTCTGGTAGTTTTGTACCGTCACAGCGGCCATGTCTGAGAAGGACTCATGCAAGGCTGCCATTTGTGGTTGACTGCCATCGATACCAGCATGGGTTTCGGTGAAACCGTGGCTAATTTCATGGGCAGTGACGCCGACGGATGTCATTGGGTAGAACATGCTGCCACCATCGCCGAATGTCATCTGTTCGCCATCCCAGAAGGCGTTATCAAATTTTCTGCCGAAGTGAACGCGCATCACAAACTTCATTGGGTCACCATTTTCGTCTACCAAAGCATCGGTGTTATACCAATCATGATAGAAGGACTTGATGACGGTTGCGGCGTAGAAAGCATCGATAGCTGGTGAATAGCCGTCGTTCATTTCATCTGCACTCCAACGGCTCATGCCTTTGTCCAGGCTCAACCAGGATGTGTTGTTATGACTAGCGAGGTTTTTGGCGCAAACATCTGAGGCCAATGACCAGGTAGAAGCATCAACCACTTCAATCGAGTCGTTTGCTAAACCACAGAGGGTGATGGTGTATGGGTTACCGGGCACGAGTTCAACCTGCATGTCCATCGCGATCATATCAAGCGCTGGTGCATTGTTAGCGGCACCATCGTATACCACTTCGCCTGTTTTAACGTTACCACCTACACCACCAACTTTGGCTGAGTAGACTTGACCGTTATCATCGTCACGTTTGTCTGCCATTAATTGTAATCTGGCACGTGCTTCATTGATGGCTGCTTGTTCTTTCGCATTCTTGGCTTCGCCGAAATACAAACCTTCCCAGGTTTTGTAAACTTTGTTTGTCACTGCATCAACAATCGACATTGGACGGCTGGCACTCGTTGCGGTGAGAACGGTGAAGCTGGTCAAGTAAGCGTAATGAGCCTGCTTGTTGCTATCGATGAAAATAATGCGTTCAGCTTTATCGTCTTTGGTGGCGCCAACGGCAGCGCGGCTCTTTTTGGTGAAGGCCATTTTCGATGTTTGTAATGCCTTCAGCGCGGAAGCATTTGAGAAGCTGTTAACTGACTGGCTGGCGAGGTCTTTTTCCAAACCTTCATAAATCACGCCATTCATGGAAGTATTATCTTGAATTGGCGCCATGGCAGTGCGAGCTACTTTTGCTTTTGGGGTGTGAATGATACCGGTTGCATGCCACACTGGAATACCGTTATATGTTTCTTGAATGCGGGTATGCGCAGTTTGATTAAAATCCACATCGGTACGAATGACTTTGAATTTTACGTTACCGGCTTGTGAATTGAGTTGTGTTTGCAGATAGGAAGCGGGTTCGTGACGAAGATTGACTTCTGTTGCTGCCATTGCGGCATTTGCAAGTACTAGCCCCGTCATTAAAAGCGTAAGACGAAATTTCATAATGAGTCCTTTTATTAAAGTATTTACCATCTAAAACGCCTAGAATCTTAGACCCATAATTTTAGCGGTGCAATGCGAAAGTTTATTTATTTCAACATGATAAAATAGCGCTCAAACCTGCTGATTTTTACGATTAAAAGTAGATCAAAGATACGGAATCAGTTATATTATCGCCATGATGAAACGCAAACCTACGCTACAGCAAATATCCATCGATTTACTGGATCGCGGTAAGTATCAACCGCGTCAACATTTCGACCCGGAAAAATTACAAGAACTGGCGGACTCGATTGTCAGCACAGAAGGTTTGTTGCAACCTGTGGTTGTACGCCCGCTACCAAATCACCGTTATGAAATTGTCGCCGGTGAACGGCGTTGGCGCGCCGCGCAATTAGCCGGCCTGCAAGAGATCAGCTGTCTTATTTTCAATTATTCCGATGAGCAAGCATTGCAAGCAGCGATAGTGGAAAACACCAGTCGCGCAGATTTAAACCCCATCGAAGAAGCGCAAGGTTATCAGCGCATGATTGAAGAGTTTCAATATTTGCATGAAGAAGTCGCCGCCTCAGTGGGTAAATCTCGTGCCGCCATCACCAATTCATTGCGCTTATTGAAGCTGGATAAGCTGGTACAAAAGTATTTAATTAGCGGTCAACTCAGCGAAGGTCACGGAAAAATTCTCGCCGGTCTCACACCACTACAGCAAGTTGAACTCGCCAAGAAAAGCATTGAAAAAGGCTGGAACGTTCGCAAACTGGAAGTGGAAGCAAAGAAATTACAGCTGACTCCGCAAGACAATAGCCCCTTTAGTGACGTTAATACCAAACACCTTGAACTTGCCCTTTCCGAACACGTAGGCAACCGCGTGAAAATCGAATACGAAGAACGCGGTGGCGGTCACATGGTGATTCGTTTTAGTAACATCGATGAACTGGAAGGTCACTTCCAGAAAATGGGATTTGAGTACGAATCTTAATTTATCCACTAATGAATACTGGGTGTCTTTGCATTTGAGGAGGCTCAAGCCTTATTAAATTACATCAAGCAATTTCACACAAATAATCATGCAACTGCATAATCGGCAACACCATGCAGTCACGAGATAACTTCAATCTTTCGCCGCCTGACGTGATAACAACCATCTTGGTGTGCTCACCAAATTCTTTATTACGTATAAATTTAACCATTTCACCGAGCGCCAGTGTTTCAAAAAGTCCCCCAATCTGCATGCTATTCAACATTGGCATGGGGTCAGACCATCCTTGCAAACGCACTGCTAAACCTGAATCGAGAAAAAATAGTTTCGGCCGTTTGATTATACGCAATATCTTTTTCAACATAACTCTGAATATAATCGTTTAAATATTGCGTGACCGAAAATAAAGAACATGACGTCGGGCAATGTGGATTGCGGTGGCCGCAAGACTCTTTTTAATTTGACCTGATCAACTCTTTTCTTTAACTCGGGAAAAAGATTTGGCACATATTGCACTTCATCTAATAGAAGCGGCGGCTCATACTGTTGTAAAAATAAAGCGGGATCAGTATTGGCCAGTTGCCGCAGTTGCAAATCATCAAATGTAATTTCGGTGTATGTGCTTGCAGTGTCTTTGTTTACTGGGTAGAGGAATGCAAATAGCGTACTTTTACCGCATTGCCGCGGACCTAGCAACACTTGAATCAGGGCAGGCGAAGCTTTAAGTAGTTGAGTTATATCACGTTTTATATACCTATGACTATTACAAAGTGCCAGCTTAATTTGGTCAAGTTTACCGGTGCCCCAATTTTTTGCCCCCGCATGCAAAATTGCCCAGGCAATACTGACTTAACACTAATCCACTTCAAAGGCAGCCACAGATGTCTGCATCCGTTGCAAGGTGGTTTCTATGCGCCTTAACCCTTTCACCACGCTTTTTTCACGCGAACTCAAACTTGGATTTAACACCATGGTGGCGTGGTTAATATGCTCTAGAAATGGCACTAAATCTTCAGACGACAAAAATATCATCTCATAACCCGCTTCAATGATTTTTTTATGCAGGTATTTACCAGCCACCATATCACCATCGGCGAAATGCAAATTCAGTTGACGTAAAACATCGGTACGATACAAGGCACAGTGACTGCGTAAGTAGTAATAATTTTTTCCTATGCCTTCCAGCAAATGATGTTTCTTGCCTATCAATGAAAACAAAACGCGCTGAAGCTGCCGCTCCGACTGCTTAAGCAAGCGACGCCATAATGGCTTGGATTCCAATTTCCACGAACCAACGCCTGCGATGGTGGGACGCTTGGTGATCTCTGCCAGCAGAAAATCCAGCCATTTTTTGTGTTTTACCAATGTGTCGGTATGAATGGATAAGACGAACGGTGTCGTGACAGCCTCTAATCCTAGATCTAAGGCGCGTGAATGCGCCATGGGTGGGCTTTCGCCGGGGATAGCTTTGCGCTCTATTAATTGAATCCAATTCAATGTACGCAGCCAAACGGTGGATTGGTCTTGTGAGTCGTTATCGATTACCAATATTCTGGCAAGACCAGCCGTAGTATAATGCCGCAGCAAACGCAGACACAATTGTGTTAATTGTAGCGTTTTGTAGTTCGGCACTAAAATTGTCACTAACGGTTGTTGCGCGATCTTCATGATCTGCTTCCTTGCCGTAAAAGCCGGGATTATACCCATTACTTTTCGAAATGCGAAGCGCAATAGCTAAGCCGATACTGGAATAGGATGAAAATGCAATTTCGCATTTTGCAGATGGAATTGTATAATACGCGACAGTTTTCAAACCAACCTGGTGACGAAAAAAGGCGACAAGATGAAAGGAATTATTTTAGCAGGCGGTTTAGGGACACGTCTTTACCCCACAACACTCAGTGTCAGCAAACAATTGCTGCCGATTTATGACAAACCGATGATTTACTACCCCCTCTCCACATTAATGCTTGCCGGCATTCGTGAGATGTTAATCATCACCACACCGCATGAAGCACCACTGTTTCGCTCATTGCTAGGAGATGGTTCACAGTGGGGCATCAAACTGGAGTTTGCTGCGCAGACCGCACCACATGGTATCGCAGAAGCGTTTATCATAGGCGAAAACTTTATTGGCAATGACAGCGTGTGCTTGATTCTCGGCGACAATATTCTTTATGGTGACGGTCTCAGTCAACGTTTACAGCAAGCAGCTAAAGTACAACATGGGGCGACTATTTTTGGTTATTACGTGTCTGACCCGGAACGTTATGGTGTTATCAGCTTCGATCAACATCAGCGGCCTATCGACATCATTGAAAAGCCCACTCAACCCGCATCACATTACGCGGTGATCGGAATTTATTTTTATGATAACTCAGTAATCCAAATCGCTAAAACACTCACACCATCAGCACGCGGTGAGTTGGAAATCACGGATGTGAATAAAGCTTATTTAAAACAGAACAAACTCAACGTTGAGCTACTGGGACGCGGCACGGCATGGCTTGATACAGGTACGCATAAGTCTTTACTGGACGCGGCAAACTTCATTTATGTTCTCGAGGAACGTCAGGGTTTGAAAATCGGCAGCCCAGAAGAAGCAGCCTGGCGCATGGGATACATAGAATCACAAGCATTTTCTGCTTTGGCCAAGAAACACATGAAAAGCGGATACGGCGAAAAATTATTGGAATTAGTCGAATGAAAATCACTGAAGCGCCCTTGCGCGGCATCTTGATTATTGAACCGAAAAAATTTGCAGATGATCGCGGCTTTTTTTATGAATCACATCAAACTCAGCGCTATCTTGATGCAGGCATTCCACCACTGGTACAAGACAACGTATCACGCTCGAAAAAAAATGCATTACGCGGTTTGCATTTTCAAAATCCGCGGGCACAAGGCAAACTGGTGTGGGTCACACGCGGAAAAGTGTGGGATGTGATGGTGGATATTCGCCGCTCATCGCCCACTTACAAACAGCATTTTACCATTGAACTCAGCGATGACGATTTAAAGCAGTTGTACATTCCACCGGGATTTGCTCATGGATTTTGTGTGCTGTCTGATGAAGCCGACTTCTGTTACAAATGCAGTGATTATTATTCACCGCAACATGAACAAGGTATTTTGTGGAATGATCCAGAACTGGGTATTCAATGGCCAGTTGCAAAACCGTTATTATCAGTAAAAGACGCTGTCTACCCTACTTTAAGCGAGATCAAGCATGACAAACTTTTCCCCTAGGATTTTAATCACCGGCGGCCACGGACAACTTGGTACGGCCATTATCAATCATCCACGCGCGGCAGAATTTTCCATTACTGCTTGCTCGCGTGCCGAGCTAGATATTACTCAGCCCGCCAGTATACAAGCAGCTATTGTCAAACACATGCCCGATCTTATTATTAATGCTGCGGCCTATACCGCTGTTGATAAGGCTGAAGAAGAAGCCTCTGCTGCGGACCATGCTAACCATATAGGTGCGGCACAAATTGCGCTGGCTTGTCAAAAGAATCAAATCAAACTCATACACATCTCCACGGACTATGTATTTGATGGTGATAAATCGGGTAAATATCATGAAGAAGATGATGCGAACCCTATCAATATTTATGGCAAAACAAAATGGCAAGGTGAACAGGCGGTGCGTGAATATTGCCCGTCGCATTCCATACTGCGGGTGAGCGGCGTCTTCAGTGAATATGGTAATAACTTTGTGAAAACCATGCTGAAGCTTGCGCGGGAACGTGCGTCATTAAGCGTAGTGAAAGACCAAATCACCTGCCCGACTTATGCTGGTGATATTGCCAATGTTTTATTAACCATGAGCATGCAGCCAGACAAAATTGGCACGTTTCATTTTTGCAGCGCAGAAGCCATTAGCTGGCAAGGCTTCGCGCAGGAAATTATTGATGAAGCACTGAAATATGAAGAGCTGACCACTCGTCATATCAAACCTGTGGCTACATCGGAATATCCTACTGCCGCCAAACGACCAGCTTATTCTGTGTTGGATTGTGGAAAAACATTAACGACCTTCAAGATCAAGCAACCATCGTGGCGCGACGCGATTAAACAAATCATTCCTAAATTAGCACAGGAAAAAACACGATGACACATCAGCCGCATAATATGTTGGTCACCGGTGGCGCTGGCTTTATTGGCAGCAATTTTGTGCGGCATGTCATGCAAGCGCATGCGGGTATCAGAGTTGTGAATCTGGATAAATTAACTTATGCCGGATCATTATCGAATTTACCTTCGCTATCGAATGATGGACATCATCACTTTGTGACTGGCGATATCTGCGACCGTGAATTAGTGCGGCATTTACTGCGTGAATTTTCTATTGATACGATTGTGCATTTTGCTGCGGAAAGTCACGTTGACCGTTCAATTCAATCGCCGCAATCGTTTGTCGAAACCAATGTCACTGGTACATTTGTTTTATTGGAGGCAGCGCGGGAATATTGGCGTGAGCAGAAAAATATTAGCCAGCGGTTTCATCATATTTCCACGGATGAAGTGTATGGCTCATTAGATTTAGAGGAAGAAGCGTTCACTGAAAAGACCGCTTATCAACCCCGCTCACCTTATGCGGCTTCCAAAGCTGCATCCGATCATTTAGTGCAAGCGTATCATCACACTTATCGCCTGCCGGTGACTATTTCCAATTGCTCGAATAATTACGGCCCATATCAACACGCGGAAAAATTCATTCCGACGATTATTCGCTCTTGCCTGCAGCATCAAGCTATTCCCATTTATGGCAAAGGAAAGAATATTCGTGATTGGTTGTATGTGGATGATCATTGTCATGCCATCATGACAATCTTGCTGCATGGTGCTAATGGTGAAACTTATAATATTGGCGGTAATAATGAATGGGAAAATTTGACGCTGGTGCAGCATATTTGTTTGCTGTTAGATAAGATGATGCCGCGCGACACTTCTTACACCGAATTTATTTCGTTTGTCCCCGACCGACCTGGTCATGACTTTCGTTATGCGATTAACGATACCAAATTGCGCCACTCTTTACGTTGGGCACCGTTAACGAGTATGCAATTGGGATTGGAAAAAACGATAAAGTTTTATGCTGATGCGATGGTTATGGATCAGATGGCGCAACTTTAGATGCTGTTTTGAATTATATGGCGGATTTATTAATGTTGAGGGCCGGCTAAGATAGTGTAAATACAAAATTTAATGTCTTGGCCGTAACTGGTATACCAGTAGACTTAAAATCAGTCGCCTTCATAGCAGTCACTGTCATATCAGCACTCCTCTTATCAGCCACCGCCAAACCAGCACTCCTCTTATCAGTCACCGTCGTCCCCGCATGCTTTTAGCGGGGATCTTTTTGTGCGTCTGTAAAGTTGATCGCATGGGATGCCCTTCGATTTCTTTCTCAGTTACACGAACAGATCCCCGCTAAAAGCATGCGGGGACGACGGGCTTATTTTGTGTCTGATGTTTTTGCATGTTTGCTGTTTTCTTGCGTGCGTTCTTTGTGTACGTGCCTTCTTTGTGTACGTACTTTCTTTGCGTGCGTGCGTTCTTTGCATATGTGCGCTGCTTAGTGCATAAATAGGCCGTTATATAATCCGGCATCTACAATTCCACCTTGTAATTAAGCTTCTATTTACCCAAATTCATCTTATAATAAATCCATCACACCATTAGCAGGACGCTTATGCCAGCCACTTTAAAACTCGAAACACTCAAGCTCTGGGTTTTTACTTTTTTCAACATCCCCCTCATCTTCTGGCTGCGGCCTCGCGTGCTGGAATTATCGAATGAACGCGCGGTGGTGAAAATGAAACTCAATCGCCGCACGCGCAATCATGTGCGCTCTATGTATTTTGGTGCAATCTGCACTGGCGTGGATTTAGTGCCGGGTTTATTGGCCATGCGCTTGATCAAACAATCCAAACAGAAAATTTCCTTCGTGTTTAAAGATTTCCAAGGCGAATTTCTGCATCGCGCTGAGAGTGATGTTTACTTCACGTGCGAACAGGGAGCGCTAATTCAACAAGCCGTGAATCAAGCCATTGCCACTGGTGAGCGCCAAAACGTAACACTGAATGTAGTCACCACCGTTCCTGATAAGTTTGGTAGTGAACCCACGGGAAAATTTAGCCTGACTATTTCGATGAAGAAACGCTAGCTACAGCAAAGTGGCTACTGTCGCGCGGATGAAATTAAAAGTATTTCATCCGCACCGCATCAAAACAATGTTTTAATCTGACTTAACATGCCGAGATTACCTTCGAGCAATCTCAAGTGGAGGATTTCTTCGTATGTCACCCAACGCAAGGTTTGGTGTTCAAGACTTTGCGGCTCTCCTGCAAACTCCGTAACACGCCATAACTCCAGCAAGACGGTTTTATCAGGATAAGCATGCAAATGATTAAACCAGAAGTCGGCTTTAATGATTTCTATACCCAACTCTTCGCGCAACTCACGTCGAATGGCGGCTTCACCCGTTTCAGCAGATTCAATTTTGCCACCGGGAAATTCCCAAAATCCACTGTATGGTTTACCTTCTGGTCGCTCAGCCACAAGCAACTTGCCGTCGCGCAAGACAATGCCAGCGACGGCGTGTACATTGATTTTTTGCTTATTGATGGGCGCGGTGCTCAATCTAATTTTCCGTGACACTGCTTGTATTTTTTGCCGGATCCGCAAGGACAAGCATCGTTACGGCCGACTTTTGGCAAATCACGCGTGAAAGGACGAATCACCGCTGATTGCGCATTTTGCTGCGTTACAACGCCATCTGGCATGGCATCTGGTTCAATGTTTTCACCCACGGCCAGCGCTGGCTGCGGTGCAGAAGCGTGCTGATAAGTGACATGTTGTTGATCCAGTGTGCGGCGCTGCGCTTGCATGCGCTCAATGTCGCTTTCCATTTTCACTTCAAAATTGCAAATTGTGGAAATGACCTCGTAATTCACTTTATCAATCAGTTGCGAGAACATTTCAAATGATTCACGTTTGTATTCCTGCTTTGGATTTTTCTGTGCATAACTGCGCAAATGAATACCTTGGCGCAGGTAATCCATCGCCGCCAAATGCTCGCGCCAGCAAGTATCCAAGGTTTGCAGCATGACTGCTTTTTCGAATTGACGCATAACTGGTGAGGTCATTTCAGCTTCTTTCGCTGCATACAATTCTGCTAACGCTTTTTTGACACGGTTACGCAACTCATCTTCATCTAGAAATTCTTCTTTCTCCAACCATTCGCCAACAGGCAAGTCGAGCGAGAAGTCATCTTTCAAGCGCTGCTCCAACGTTGGCACATCCCATTCTTCTTCCATACTTTGTGGTGGAATGTAGATATCAATGGTTTGATCCATCACTAACGCACCGATGTTACTCATGGTTTCGGCGATGCTGTCCGCGGTCAGTAATTCATCACGCTGGCTGTATATTACTTTTCGTTGTTCGTTGGCGACATCATCGTACTCAAGCAATTGTTTACGCATATCGAAGTTATACGCTTCGACTTTGCGTTGTGAGTTTTCAATCGTGCGCGACAACATACGTGATTCCAGCGCCACACCTTTTTCAGTGACAAAACGCTGCATCATCGAAGCCCAGCGATCGCCACCGAAAATACGCAGCAAGTTATCTTGCATGGATAAATAAAAACGTGAACGACCTGGGTCGCCTTGACGACCTGAACGACCGCGCAGCTGATTGTCGATACGTCGGGATTCATGACGCTCAGTACCAAGCACATACAAACCACCGGCTTTCACCACTTGATCATGACGTTCTTGCCAGCTCGCCGTATGCTTTTTGATATCTTCAGCTGATGGGTTATCCAGCATTTTCAATTCAGCTGCCAAGTTACCACCCAGCACGATGTCGGTACCGCGGCCTGCCATGTTAGTGGCAATGGTCACAGCGCCTGGACGCCCGGCTTCAGCAACGATTTGTGCTTCTTTTTCATGGAATTTTGCGTTTAAGACTTGATGCGGAATATTGGCTTTATTGAGCAGGCCGGATAAATATTCAGAGGTTTCAATCGAAGCCGTACCCACCAGAATTGGCTGCTTGGTAGCGTGCGTTGTTTTGATATCTTCGACAATTGCTGTGAATTTTTCATCGGCAGACACATAAACAAAATCAGGCATATCGGCTCTGACCATTTCTTTGTGTGTCGGAATCACCACGACTTCCAAGCCATAAATTTGCTGGAATTCGTAAGCTTCAGTATCCGCGGTACCGGTCATACCAGATAATTTTTCATAGAGACGGAAATAATTTTGGAAGGTAATCGACGCGAGGGTCTGGTTTTCCTGATTGATTTGCACTTTTTCTTTGGCTTCAATTGCCTGATGCAACCCGTCAGACCAGCGGCGGCCTGGCATGGTGCGGCCAGTGTGCTCATCGACAATGACGACTTCGCCGTTTTGCACAATATAATCGACATCGCGATTAAATAATTTATGTGCGCGCAAGGCGGCATAGACGTGATGCATTAACACAATATTTTGTGCTTCATACAAACTTTCGCCTTCACGCAGCAAACTGTGCTGTCTTAGTAATTCTTCTACGTGTTGATGGCCTTCTTCAGTCAAATGCGCTTGCTTGCCTTTTTCATCCAGTGAGAAATCGCCTGGACCTTCTTTTTCAACTTGTTTGATGAGCTTGGGAATAACGTCATTGATTGCTAGATATAGATCAACGCTTTCATCTGCGGAGCCTGAAATGATGAGCGGCGTACGGGCTTCGTCAATTAAAATAGAATCGACTTCATCGACAATCGCATAATTTGTACCACGTTGCACTTTGTCTTTGAGCGCGAACACCATGTTGTCACGCAAGTAATCGAAACCGAATTCGTTGTTAGTACCGTAGGTGATATCGGCGCCATAAGCTTCTTGTTTTTCAGCACTGCTTAAACCGTGCAGGTTGATACCGACGGTAATGCCGAGAAAATCATACACGGGACGCATCCATTCCGCGTCGCGCTTGGCAAGGTAGTCGTTGATGGTGACGATGTGCACGCCTTTGCTTGGCAGCGCATTCAAATACGCAGCCAAGGTCGACATTAAGGTTTTACCTTCACCGGTGCGCATTTCGGCGATATTGCCATCATGCAAAACCATGCCGCCTATGAGCTGGACATCAAAATGTCTTAATTGCAGGGTACGTACAGAAGCTTCGCGCACCACTGCAAAAGCTTCAGGCAAAATGTCATTCAGAGTGGCGCCATCTTTCAGGCGCTGACGGAATTCGGTGGTTTTAGCACGCAGGGCGTCATCTGAGAGCGCTTTCAATTCAGGCTCAAGAGAGTTGATTTTTGATACAGTCTTCCAGTGTTTGTTCAGAACACGAGTATTTCTGCTGCCGAAAACGTTTGTCAAAAGGCGAGTAAGCATTTGCATTGGGATGGTCATTCTTTGTTTGAAAAAACAAAGGGAAACTTTACATTTTCTGGGGGAAAAGTCAAATTTTAGTGGTGTTATTCAGACAGATAAATGCACAATGACGATGAAGAATCCGCTTGCCCGACAGGAAGATGGTAAGCGAAAATTGTGTTTTCAATCTACGCAGGAACTGCATCAGCATGTCAGACAATAAAAAGCCAGCCGTGCAATCGATTGCTAACTTGCTGCAGCCAACAGGCCGGGATTTACAAACGGTTTTATCCAAAGTGAAAGCGATCAATACCCTGAATGAAGTCGTTCAGGGACTGCTGGAACCCAATTTGAAGAAGTATTGCCGGGTCGGCAATTTAAGCAACGGCATTCTGGTTTTACTCGTGGATAATAGCGCCGTGGCAACCCAGATGAAGTACGCCACACCCGCGCTTTTATCTCAATTACGCGGCACAAAAGCCCTGCGTCATATCAAGGAAATTCAATTAAAAGTCCGCCTGCCTGAAACAGTCGACGTAAAACGCGGCGCCGTAGCCGCACCAGCCGAAAAAGTACAGTGGCTATCGAACGACGCAGCGGCCACGCTAAAGGCCATGGCAGAATCCATGGAAGATGAAAAATTACGGGAAATCATGCTCCGAATTGCAAGCCGGCAGGTAACCTAGCATAGTCGATTGGGTTGAGCTGTGATCGCGCATAGCGTGTAGGTGATGAAAAGACAACAGCTTGCAGGCAATAACAGTGCCTGCAAGATTAAAAGAGCATTACGCAGTAACGAGTATAGGACGAACGTAAGAAATAGGTGAAGTATCCGTATCCTGGAACGTCACAAATTCCCAGGCATCTTGCTGCACTAACAATTCACGCAACAATTTGTTATTGAGCGCATGACCGGATTTATAGCCATTAAAAGCACCAACCAGACTGGAACCCAAGAGATATAAATCACCGACGGCATCCAGAATTTTGTGTTTTACGAACTCATTTTCATAACGCAAGCCATCTTCGTTCAGCACTCGGAAATCATCGATTGCGATCGCGTTATCAAGGCTGGCACCGCGAGCCAGGTTCATGGCTTGCAGTTTTTCAAACTCAGACATAAAACCAAAGGTACGTGCACGGCTGACTTCTTTAACATAAGACAGACTAGAAAAATCTAACGTGGCAGTTTTGGTATTGGCTTTGAATAATGGATGGTCGAAATCGATAGTAAAGGTAACTTTGAAACCGTTAAAGGGCTCAAAACAAGCCCATTTGTCTCCATCCGAGACTTTGATTTTGCGCTTAATGCGGATAAAACGCTTAGGGGCATATTGTTCTTCTATGCCAGCGGATTGAATCAGGAACACGAATGGACCAGCGCTGCCGTCCATAATGGGAATTTCGGGGGCACTGACATCGACAAACGCGTTATCAATACCAAGACCAGCAAACGCAGAGAGCAAATGCTCAACAGTTGCGACGCGGATGCCGTCTTTATTGATTAAGGTAGTAGAAAGTCTGGTATCGCCTACATTTTCAGCGAGCGCCTGAACTTCTGCGATAGGGTCGAGGTCGATACGGCGGAATAAAATACCCGTGTTGACAGGAGCGGGACGGAGGACGATTTTGGCGCGCTCTCCAGTATGAAGTGTGATCCCTGTCGCCGTAATTACGTTCTTCAGAGTACGTTGTCTAATCATCTGCTGCTTCTGAATTGCCATAAATTCTACACAGTCTACCATAAAATGATGTTTTTACGAAATAAAACGATAGCAGAGCCATCAAGGACAGGCTTTGCCTACCCATGTTAAGGGTTGTTTTATCATGTTTGGGGGGAGATAGCCACAGGTTTTGTTAATGTTTTCATAAGTCTGGTGTTAGCGACCACCCACATCTGCTTGCCGTTGCCCTGCTTATTTAAAAGCAGGACAACGGCAATAGACAAGAATACGCCGGGCTTACGCTGGCTCCACTTCCTCTTCTTCACGACGACGTAAAAACGCCGGGATGTCGAGGTAGTCGATATCATGCAAATTCTCAGCCGGCGGCATTGTGCGCTGCACAGGTTGAGCAGGTTGCGCTGGCGGCGTGTGTTGCTGCGCTGGCTGCACTTGCACAATTGGCTGTTTGCTGTAAGTGGTTTGGGTTAACGGCTGTTGCACGGAAGGCTGCGCGCTTTGCTGTGCAGCAGGCTGATGGGGCGGCTGCATCACAGGTGCGGTAGCTGGCTCGGGTGCTTTTGGTGCTTCATGACGACGATTGATGGCTGGCCTGTCGAGTTGACCGTAATCAATTTGGTTATCTGCTGTTTTAACGCGTTCTAATGCAGGCATTTTGAGTGCGGCGGCGACTTCTTTGCGGCCGAGACCTGTCACAATGACGGTAACACGTAATTCATCGCGTAAATCTGGGTCGATAACGGTACCAACCACCACGGTTGCGCTATCTGCTGTGATTTCACGAATCACCTCACCCACTTCTTCGAATTCACCAATTGATAAATCCAAACCAGAAGTAATATTCACTAATACGCCTTTCGCACCGCGTAAATCGACATCTTCTAATAACGGGCTTGCGATAGCCGCTTCAGCCGCTAAACGTGCACGATGCTCGCCAGAGCTCACACCCGTACCCATCATCGCCATGCCCATTTCAGACATCACAGTACGCACATCCGCAAAGTCTACGTTGATTAAACCTGGACGAGTAATTAATTCTGCAATACCTTGCACGGCGCCGCGTAAAACATCGTTTGCCGCTTTAAAAGCATTGATCAGCGTGACGTTTTTACCCAGCACGCTCAGCAATTTATTATTTGGAATGGTAATGAGAGAGTCGACATATTGTGAAAGATTCGCAATGCCCTGCTCTGCTGTTTGTAACCGCATTTTGCCTTCAAAGGAAAATGGCTTGGTGGTAACAGCAACTGTTAACGCACCTAATTCTTTCGCGATTTGCGCAAACACCGGTGCCGCACCGGTTCCTGTTCCGCCACCCATGCCGGCAGCAATAAACACCATATCCGCACCACCTAACACGGCGCGAATTTTTTCGCGATCTTCTTCAGCAGCACGTCTGCCCACTTCAGGATTTGCACCAGCACCAAGACCACGTGTGATATTTTCACCTAATTGAATAATGGTGTTAGCAGATGAATTTCTCAGCGCTTGCGCATCCGTGTTTGCACAAACAAATTCTACGCCTTCAATGTGACCTGCACGCATGTGTTCGACAGCATTACCACCGCCGCCGCCAACTCCGACCACGATAATTTTTGCATTTTGATGGCTTGTATCCAAAAGTTCAAACATAAATGACCTCTAAAAATTCCCTTGAAACCAGCTTCTCATGCGTGACCATAAGCCTTTCATGCTGGGTTGGTTAAGTACACTTTCACGTTGTGATTGACGTTGTTTTAAGCCATAAACCAGCAAACCGACGCCGGTGGCATAAATGGGGTTATTGATGATGTCTGTCATGCCGGAAATATTATGCGGACGACCGATGCGTACTGGCACACGGAAAATTCTTTCCGCTAATAATTGCGCGCCTTCGATTTTGGAAGCACCGCCTGTCAGCACGATACCCGCTGCAAGACAGCTTTCCAGATTATTGCGGCGTAATTCATTCAGCGCGAGCATGAATAATTCCTCGTAACGCGCTTCGACCACTTCAGCCAGCATACGACGTGAGATCTTGCGTGCTGCACGGTCACCTATCATGGGGATATCAATAATGTCGCTGTTGTCCACCAAATCCTGCAGTGCACAACCGTGACTGATTTTAATTTCTTCAGCATTACGTGTCGGTGTTCGCAGCGCGATGGCAATATCATTTGTCACTTGATCGCCAGCAATGGGAATAACAGCCGTGTGACGAATAGCGCCTTCAGTGAAAACAGCAATATCGCTGGTGCCACCACCGATATCGATCATGCACACACCCAGCTCTTTTTCGTCTTCAGATAAAATAGACTGACTGGATGCAAACTGTTCCAGCACGATGTCATTCGTCGTTAAACCACAGCGCTTCATGCACTTCACAATATTTTGTGCTGCACTAACCGCCCCAGTCACGATATGCACTTTTGCTTCAAGACGAACGCCTGACATGCCGATTGGTTCGCGTATGGAGTCTTGACTGTCGATAATAAATTCTTGGGGTAATACGTGTAAAACGCGCTGATCCGCAGGGATAGCAATGGCTTGTGCGGCTTCGGTCACACGAGCAACATCGCCTGCCGTGACTTCACGATCACGAATCGCAACAATACCGTGGGAATTGATACTGCGAATATGACTGCCGGCAATACCGGTATAAGCAGAATAGATTTCACAACCCGCCATGTGTTCCGCATCTTCAACGGAACCCTGAATGGATTGCACAGTGGATTCGATGTTCACGACCACCCCGCGTTTCAACCCTTGCGAACGGCGCGAACCAAACCCGATGACGGTCAAATGACCATCATCTGAAACTTCACCAACTAACGTGACGACTTTTGAGGTCCCTATGTCGATCCCTACAATCAAGTCTTTTCCAGGCTTCTTTGCCATATTCATACTTCCGCTAATGTTCTTCCCGTTTCATCGCAAATTTACTTGCTGACGTGCTTGGTAGGAGGAGAAACCCAACCTACACTTTACTCTTTCCATTTCACCGCCATCCCATTCGGGTAGCGCAGATCAATGTAATCTACATTCATGGCCTGATCGCCAACGATTTTGGGGTACACTTTCACAAAATGGGTCATGCGAGTCAATATATCGCTTTGCCCAATTTTCAGCGTCATCCCGTTATCCAGTTTTAACTTCCACGTTGAATATGGCGTTAATTCCAGATATGAAATCTTAGCATGTAATGGTTCCAATATGCGATTGATGTTAACAAAATACTTTAACATGGTAATCTGCTGTCCATCCGGACCAATAAATTCGACCATGTTTTCTGTTTTATCGATTTCTTTCGGCCTAAAAACCTGTCCTTCGGTACTCAGCAAATTATCTTTGTTCCAGCGTGCGGCAGCAATTTTTTCGGTGAGGTTGATGGTGACTTCATTTGGCCAGCGTTTCGTGACGACAACATCTGCCACCCATGGCAATTGCTCCAATCTGTCATGTATGGCCTCAACATTAACGGCAAAAAAGCCAGGCATGACAAATGGCTTCACGATTTCACGCAAATCATCACGAGCAATTTCTTTTTGCCCGATGACGTTGACGGTTTGAATAGGGAAATAATCAGCAATGCGGATTTGACTAATGGCGTAGGCGAACAGTGTCAGCAGAAATATCAGGGAGAAAAACACACCCTGTTTGATGACATAACGCATGTTGTTGAGGATAGAATTCCCTTTGCTTGTACTCATGCTTATTCCCGGCCAATAATGCAAACTTCCGGTATTAAAGCGACCCCAGTTTTTTCTTCAACTACCCCGCGTACCTGCTTGATTAATTTTTCAATATCGGCTGAGGTTGCACTGTTTTCATTGATGATGAAATTGGCATGCTTAGTAGACACTTGCGCACCGCCAAGGTTGGTTCCTTTGAGACCGCAATTTTCAATTAGCTTACCCGCGTAATTGTCTGGCGGATTACGGAAGACGGAGCCACAATTCGCGGTACCCGTTGGCTGTGACGAATTACGACGCTCTAACATTTCACGAATCTGGTTAAGCGATTGCTCTTTATTGCCCGGACTCAACATGAAATGACCTGCGACAAACCACTCATCGTCATGACGCGACACATGGCGATAACCTACTTTAAAATCTGAAGCGGGACGAATCTTGATTTCACCCTGGCGATTAATGGTTTCAACTGCTTTCACCATGCGCCAGGTTTCACCCCCGAAACACCCTGCATTCATGGCAAGCGCACCACCTACCGTGCCGGGAATACCGGCCATAAACTCAAGTCCTGTCACACCCAATCTTGCACTGTATCTGGCAAGCTGTGCTGCAGAAATGCCCGCTTCAGCGCGGATTAAATCAGGCGCGAGCTGTGTCATGCCGGAAAGCGCACCTTGAGTGATCACCACCAGACCTTCAATGCCACGATCACGCACCAGTGTATTACTGCCTAACCCTAACCAGGTCACAGGAATATTTTTGGGGACTTGTTTCATGAATTGCGATAAATCGTCGAGGTCAGCCGGCAGATAGAGTAAATCTGCTGGACCACCTGTACGCCAAGACGTGTATTGACTCAATGGTTCATTCTTTAATAACTGACCGCGGGTTTTGGCGCGAGCAAGTTCTTCTGAGTCAATCACGTTTGACATAGTGGTTTATCCTTTTGCTTTGGCCACATCTGGGAGCAAACCATGCTCTGCCAGCTTTGCGGCCAGTCCGCCGATGTTTCCTGCACCTTGCATCAAGAGAATGTCACCATCTTTCAACTCGCGGCGCAGCATGTCAGATAATCCTTCATGACGCTCAACGAATAATGGATGGATTTTGCCTTGGCGAGAAATGGCATCGCATAGCGACACACCATCAGCGCCAAGAATAGCTTGCTCACCTGCTGAGTACACATCCAGTAACAGTAATTTATCGACCGTTGACAGGACGGAACAGAAATCTTTGAAAAGATCGCGTGTACGAGTATAGCGATGTGGTTGATAGACCATCACTAACCGACGGTCTGGCCAGCTTTCGCGGGCAGCTTGAATCGTGGCAGCGATTTCACGCGGGTGATGACCATAATCATCGACCAAGGTCATCTTGCCGCCTTGTGGCAACTGGAAGTCGCCATAAACCTGGAAGCGGCGACCAATACCGGCGAAATGTAATAACGCTTCGGTAATCGCATTGTCTTGCACTTTTAATTCAGTCGCCACTGCAATAGCAGCCAATGCATTTAAGACATTGTGGCGGCCCGGGCAATTCAAGACGACTGGTAAGGGTGGCAATCCTTTTGGACGCTTCACCACAAACTTGGTCTGCATGCCGGACTGGGTGTAATGCTCAGTATAGAAATCAGCATCGGGTGAGAGACCATAGGTCACTACTGGGCGCGACACTTGCGGTAACACTTCACGGACCACGGGATCATCAATACAGAGAATCGCCAACCCGTAAAATGGTAAGCGATGCAAGAAATCCAGGAAGGTCGTTTTCAATTTGTCGAAATTATTATTGTAGGTGCCCATGTGATCTTCATCGATATTGGTCACGATTGAAATCATGGGTTTGAGATACAAGAATGAAGCATCGCTTTCATCTGCTTCTGCCACTAGATAATGGCCGCGGCCTAGGCGCGCGTTACTGCCTACACTGTTGAGGCGACCACCGATAACAAAGGTGGGATCAAGTCCAGCTTCTGCGAAAATACTGGTGACCAAACTGGTGGTTGTGGTTTTCCCATGCGTACCAGCAATCGCAATACCATAACGGAAGCGCATTAACTCACCCAGCATTTCAGCGCGTTGCACAATGGGAATGCGCGCACGACGGGCAGCTTCAAATTCGGGGTTGGTCCAATCTACCGCCGATGAGCGCACGATGACATCGGCGTTCTGAATGTTTTTCGCATCATGGCCGTGATATATCACGGCACCCATGACTTTCAGCCATTGCGTCAATGAGTTTTCGGAAATATCAGAACCTGAAACAGTAAAGCCCTGGCGCAGCAGCACTTCAGCAATACCGGCCATGCCCACTCCGCCGATACCGACAAAGTGCACATGTTTAATATGACCCATCTCTAACATCCAGCTCAACGGGAGATCTCCTCACAAATTTTAAATATTTTCTCAGTTACACGGGTTAAGCGCAAACGATATGCAGCTTCGGCCATCGCAAGACGTCTGTCCGGCGATAATGCAAACTGCTCTACGATATCGGCCAATTTGGCGTCGGTTAAATCTTTCTGCTGCACACAAAGCGCCGCATCATGCTTTACCATGTACTCTGCATTGGCCGTCTGATGGTCGTCAACGGCATGCGGGAATGGCACAAAAACCGCCCCTAAACCAGCAGAGCACAATTCTGCCACAGTTAACGCTCCTGCGCGGCATATTACCATATCTGCCCAGGAATAGACTTCTGCCATGTCTTTAACAAAAGGAACAACATTGGCGTTTACTCCCATTGTTTCATATAAGTTTTTTGTTTCAGCGAAATGCTTCTCGCCAGTTTGATGCGTCACGACAGGCCGTAAGTCACTAGCTAGCTTGTAAATGGCCTGCGGCACCATATCATTTAACGCTTTGGCACCAAGACTGCCTCCCAATACGAGCAAGTGAAATGGCTTTCTGTCGGCTGGAATTCGGCTGTCAGGGGAGGAAATATTTTCAATTTCCACCCGCACTGGGTTGCCTATCGTTTCCACTTTTTTTCCGGGTCGAAATGCACTAGGGAACCCTTGCAAGACTCGTTTGGCGATCTTAGCCAATAATCGATTGGTCAACCCTGCTTTAGCATTTTGTTCATGTATCACTAGCGGCGTACCACTCAACCAACTGGCAACACCTCCGGGACCACTGACAAATCCACCCATGCCTAGCACGACATCCGGCTGGATCTGATTAATGATTTTTTTCGCTTGCATGATCGCGCAAGTAATACGGTAAGGCGCCTGCAGCAATGTCGTAAAACCCTTGCCGCGCACACCACCGATTTTAATTTCATGAAAAGGAATATTGGCTTCAGGTATGACACGCGCTTCCAGCCCCTGTCCCGTTCCCAGCCAGTGTACTTCCACACCTTGTTGTTGAAAGTAACGGGCAGCTGCTAGTCCCGGGAACACATGCCCCCCAGTACCGCCAGCCATGATTAATACTTTTTTCAACGTCGTCACTGTATACCCAATGAAATTAATCTATTTTCATGATCGATTCTAAGCAGGATGGCTATCATAAAACAGTTCACCAACATGCTGCTGCCGCCATAGCTCATCAGCGGCAATGTTAACCCTTTTGTGGGCAATAGCCCAGAATTTACTCCAATGCTGACGATAAACTGGATCGCCACCCATAGACCACAGCCATAGGCGATGAAGCCCGCGAAATGCCTATCCAGCTTTTGCGCATCGCGACCCATCATAAAAATGCGGATCACTAACAGCGTAAACAAACTAATGACCACCAACATGCCAACCACACCCAGCTCTTCGGCAATCACAGCGAATAGAAAATCTGTATGCGCCTCAGGTAGATAGAACATTTTTTGGATGCTTTTTCCCAACCCCACACCAAACCAGCCGCCGCGCCCAAAAGCGATCAGGGACTGAGTTAATTGATATCCAGTATCGAAGGGATTTTTCCAAGGGTCCAGAAAGGTGGTTAACCGGACGATTCGATACGGCGCAGAGATAGCAATAATCGCGAGGAGGCCAATCGCGCTCACCACTAAAGCAGCAAAATGGCGTAGCTGCATCCCACCTATGAACATCATGCCAAGTGCTGTTACCACCACCACCACCGTCGCACCAAAGTCTGGTTCACGCAGCAATAAACCTGCCATGGCCATCAAAATCAACATGGGCTTGATAAAACCACTCAGCTTCTGCTGGATCTCACCATTACGTCTGACGAGATAACCCGCCATGTAAATCACAATTGCCAGCTTCGCCAACTCTGACACCTGAAAACCCAGCGGGCCTATGCCCAGCCAGCGTGAACTGCCATTGATTTTATGCCCTATGCCCGGCACCAGCACCAGACACAACATCAATAACACCACCACCAACAAGTAGCCGCCATATTTTTCCAACTGATCCATACTGACTTGCACGATGAAACAGCCTATGGCCGCACCTATCGCAAGATAAGCTAGCTCTTTAAAGAGGAAGTGAAATGGCTGCTGCGGAGAATTATCTGACAGGACGATAGACGCCGATGTCATCATTAAGAGACCCATTAATAAAATGGCGAGAATGGCCGCGACAAACCAACGGTCAAATGGTGCGGGTGCTTGCGTTTCTTCGGCAACTGAAAATGAACGCATGTTTTCTCTTCCTTGAGTTAAACCAGCTTTTCTACCACTTCAGCAAATACATTACCGCGATGTTCGTAATTTTTAAACATATCAAAACTGGCGCATGCTGGCGAAAGTAAAATGCAATCACCCGGTTGAGCGACAGCATCACAACGCTGCACCGCTTCGTCCATGCTAGCTGCAAAAGAGAAAGGAATGCGGCCATTCATTAAATCTGCCAATTCACGCGCTGACTGACCTATCAACACAACATGACGCGCATATTTTTCCATGGTTGGAATCAGCGGAGAAAAGTCAGCATTTTTGCCAATGCCACCAGCAATCAAAATTAATTTACCAGTGATATGATCGCCAAGACCCGCAATGGCCGCTTGTGTTGCGCCCACATTGGTGCCCTTAGAATCGTTATACCATTTCACGCCATGACGGTTTCGCACCAACTGACAACGATGTGGCAAACCTGGGAATTGGCGCAATACTGAGAGCATAGGCGCAAATGACAAACCAAATGCATGGCCAATAGCCAGCGCAGATAAAGCATTAATTTGATAATGTTTACCAGCCACTGGTAATTCATGCACCGCCAACAATAATTCTTCACCAAATGCGAGATACGTTTCTTTGCCCTGGACTCGCAAGCCAAATTCACCTGGACGCGGCTCTTGTGCGGTGAAATATACTTTAGGCGCAGCATTCGTTTCAGTTAGGGCATCGTCACGATTACACACTGCTTTGCTGCAATGCTGATAAACACGTAATTTCGCGGCTTGATAATCCTTGACCGTATCGTATCTATCCATGTGATCCGGCGTGACATTCAAGACAGTCGCGACAGCGGATTTCAAAGAATGCGTCGTTTCCAATTGAAAGCTGGACAGCTCTAACACGTATAATTGTGCGGACTCTGCATGCGCCAATAAATCCAGTGCAGGCACTCCTAGATTACCGCCCACTTGTGTTTGATAGCCAGCGGCTTTTGCCATCTCACCCACCAGGGTGGTAACAGTACTTTTAGCGTTTGTTCCAGTGATAGAGATCACTGGCTGCTTGACGGCACGGGCAAATAATTCAATGTCGCCAATCACAGGAATACCGCGATTAATTTGCTTGATAATCGCAGGCTCGCGCAAGGCAATGCCTGGGCTTAATATTATTTCGGACGCCTGCTGAAAAATATCAGCATCCAGCTTACCCAGCTCCACCGGCGCATCAGGATAAAGCTTTTTAAATTCTTCAAGCTGCGGCGGCGCTTCACGCGTATCCACCATGGCAAACGGTGTACCAACAGAATGAAGATAACGCGCCACTGATAAACCAGTAAGACCCAAACCAACAATCACAGATAATTTAGACATAGGCAGACACCGCAATTAGCGTAATTTCAGTGTGGCTAAACCACACATAACCAAGACAAAAGTAATAATCCAGAATCGAACGATGACTCGCGGCTCTGGCCAACCTTTCAGCTCAAAATGATGATGTATAGGCGCCATGCGGAAAATACGTTTTCCTGTCAGCTTGAATGACCCCACTTGTAAAATCACCGATACCGTTTCGAGAACAAAAATTCCGCTCATGACAAAAAAGATAATTTCTTGACGCACAATGACGGCGACCACACCCAGCGCCGCACCCAGTGAAAGCGCACCAACATCGCCCATGAAAACTTGTGCGGGATAGGTGTTGAACCAGAGAAAGCCCAAACCAGCACCCACGAGCGCGCCGCAAAATACGACGACCTCACCAGCGCCTGGTACGTAGGGAATAGCCAGGTAATTTGCAAATTGCACATTACCGGCTGCATAAGCAAAAACACCTAATGCGCCGCTGATCATGACGGTGGGCATAATGGCTAAACCATCGAGACCATCAGTTAAATTCACCGCGTTACTCGACCCAACAATCACAAAATACGTCAGCAGAACAAAAACCACCGGCCCTAAAAATATTTGCGCGTTTTTCAGAAATGGTAATACCAGCTGAATTTCTGCTGGTACGGTGGCACTGTAATAGAGATAGAAAGCCGCCCCTAAACCTAATATCGACTGACATAAATATTTCTGCCGCGCAGGCATACCACGGCTGTGCTTTAAAACGAGCTTACGGTAGTCATCCCAATAACCGATTGCACCAAAACCCAACGTAATGATGAGCACCAGCCAGATGTAGCGATTGGTTAAATCGCCCCACAACAAAGTGCTAATGACAATAGAGACAATGACGAGCGTACCGCCCATGGTTGGCGTACCTGCTTTGCTGAGATGACTTTGAGGACCATCATCACGCACCACCTGCCCAACACGCATACGACTTAAGCGGCGTATAATGCCAGGCCCAAGCACTAACGCTAACACCAATGCGGTTAAGGTACCTAAAATGGCACGCAAAGTAAGATACTGAAATACATGAAAAAAGCGAAAATATTGCGCCAGCCATTCTGTTAACCACACTAACATTCACGTTCTCCGGACTACTCTTTGACAGTCATATTGAGGTAGCGGCTGACTTCGGCGGCATCATCAAACGGGTATTTGGTATCGCCTATTTGCTGATAGTGCTCAGCCCCTTTGCCCGCGATTAAAATGCAATCATTCGCTGCGGCACATTGTATACTTTTCTCGATTGCTTTTGAACGATCAAGCATCACAGAAACACGGTCTTTTTGTTTGAAACCCGCCATGATTTGACGAGCAATTTCTTCTGGGTCTTCATGACGGGGATTATCGTTAGTAACGATCACCACATCAGATTCCTGTTCAGCAATGGCTGCCATGATCGGGCGCTTGGCCGCATCACGATTGCCGCCGCAACCGAAGACACAAATCAACTTACCTGAGGTATGTCGCTTTAATGCCTGTAATGCTTTTTGTAATGCATCTGGTGTATGCGAATAATCTACCACCACTAGCGGCGCGCCATGACCACCCAACACCTGCATGCGGCCCGGCACCGGTTTTAATGATGACAGTGCCAGCAACACCTCATTGAAAGGCATTTCTTGCAGACATAAGGTGGTGAGCACAGCCAGCACATTACTCAAATTGAATTGACCTATTAAGGCCAATGATAAATCACCTGTACCCCAAGGTGAGACGATTCGCGCCGTCATACCGGATAAGGATAATTTCACAGATTCTGCATAGACAGATGGAATAGTGTTTGGCAACTCAGGACGCTGCACACCATAAGCGATGACTGAGCGCTGTGCACTTAATTCGTTAATCCAGCTTTTGCCATGATCATCATCCACATTCACTACTAAGTGACGCACAGGATATTCCACCAGAAAACGCTTTTTGACTGCGGCGTAAACTTCCATGGTGCCATGATAATCAAGATGATCTTGTGTAAGATTGGTGAAAATGCCAGTTTCAAAAGGCATGCCTGTCACGCGAGATTGATCAATGCTGTGCGATGAAACTTCCATTGCCACTGCTTTTGCGCCTTGTTGATAAAAACGCTGTAAAGTAGCTTGCAAGGTTACAGCATCTGGTGTTGTTAATCCTGCTTCACCTAACGCGCCATACATGCCATTGCCTAAGGTGCCTATGACACCGCAAGGCAAATGAAACGATTGCAGTGCTTGTGCGAGAAAATGTGTTGTAGAGGTTTTGCCATTGGTGCCGGTGACGCCAAACAATTTCATATGTTGCGCAGGATGACCGTAGAAGGCAGCAGCAATAGTACCTAGCTGTTCGCGCAGATGACGCACAGGGATAAGAGGAATATTATTTTGTAATGTTATTTCAGCATCCGCGTTATTCGTTTCAATTAAGACTGCGGCAACTTTTTTCTGAATAACGTCTGGAATGAATTGACTAGCATCAACCTGCGTACCGCGTAATGCGATGAAGACATCACCGGGTTGAGCCAGGCGGCTATCCAGAATTAATCGCTTTGCCTCGATATTGAATTCGGGCTTTAGTTTGATGTTGGCGGGTAACAGGGATGATAAAAGCATTGCGTCATGCTCACAGTAAGATATATGAAATATAGCTTGATTTACTGGGAATGAGAAGAAAAATGCGAGGCAATTTGGCAGTGATTTGCGCCATGGACTTCACTCGCTTTTCCCCTCAACCTATCCCTCTCCCGCAACCACCAGCACCAACTGGTGGTTGCGGAGAGGAACAGGGTGCGGGAAAACGTAATGTCTATCCTGAAATACTTTGCATATCATCCGGCGGCACATTCAATAATCTCAGCGTACCTTCCATGATACGGCTGAAAATTGGGCCCGTGACATAACCGCTGTAATACGTTTTGCCTTGCGGGTCACTCACCATGATCGCGATCACAATTCTTGGATTTGAAACAGGAGCAAACCCAACAAATGTATTATTGTAATGATTGCGCATGTACCCGCCGGTCGTCGCAATATGCGCCGTACCAGTCTTGGCGGCAATGTGATAACCCGGAACATTCACAACGGGTGCCGTACCACCTTTTTGCACCACTTCTTCCAGCATGGTATTCATCTGTTTCACCACCGCTGGCTCAATAATTTGCTTACCCTGCGGCTCTTTATCAACACGCAGTAAAGACACCGGCTTCACTCTACCTTCATTCGCAAAGGTTAAATAGGCACGCGCCAATTGCAGTGTCGTCACCGACAACCCATAACCAATCGTCATGGTCGCATACACAAACTGACCCCACGGATTATGATGCTCCAGCGAACCACTTTGCTCCCCAGGAAAAGTCACTTCTGTCGGCTGACCAAAGCCAGCGCTATTCATCAAATTCCAATAGGCATCCGGCGATTGCCCTAACATGATTTTGGACACACCCACGTTACTGGATTTTTTGATGATATCCGTGACCGACAACCAGGCATTACTTTCATGATCACGCACCACGTTTTTACCAATACGGAACCAGCCAGGCGCGGTATCAAATAAAGTATTAGGCGTGATCTTCTTGCTTTCAAGCGCGAGTGACACACCAAATGGTTTAACAGTAGAAGCCGGCTCAAAGGTATCAGTCACAGCTCGATTACGCAGTTGATCGCCCATTTTCGCAGGTCGATTATTCGGGTTATATGAAGGCACATTCACCATCGCCAAAATCTCACCCGTCTTCGCATCCAGCACTACCGCTGATGCGGAACGAGCTTTATTTTCTGCGACACCACGTAACAGCTCACGATACGCAAGGTATTGAATGCGTCTATCAATACTCAACTGCAAATCATTTCCTGGGCGCTGATCTTGCACCACTTGCACGTTAGAGATAATGCGACCTAGCCTATCTTTGATAACCCATTTTTTCCCAGGCTCACCAGCCAGCCAATTATTGTAAGCGAGCTCCAAGCCTTCCTGACCTTTATCATCAATATTTGTAAAACCAACCACCTGAGCCACCACTTCACCCTCAGGATAAAAACGTCGATATTCTTCCTGCGTATGCAAGCCACGTAAATGTAAGGATTTAATGCTTCCCGCAACCGACGGTGCCTGGCCACGCTTCAGATAGACGAATTCTTTTTTTGATTTTTTTGATTTCTCGATCAAGCTATAAATTTGATTGGAGGTCATACCCAGCAACCCAGCCAAATCTGCCGCTTCTTTTGTGGAGGGAGCAAATTCTTGCGGATTCATCCAGACAGAAAATACGCGTGTACTAACCGCTAATGGTGAACCGTTACGATCAACAATCATGCCGCGAAAAGCAGGCGTGTTCACCAGGCGCAGCACTCGCTCATCGCCTTCACGCTGCAAGAAATGTCGATTGAGAATCGCTAAATCAAAGACGCGCCAGGAAAGACCAACCGCTGCCAGTACGATGACTGACAGCAGCACGTAAAAACGCCAAGCAATGAAAGTTGGAAGAGATTTATGATTCACTCGTGCACGATCACTACTGATTTATGATCTGGTATCACCATGCCAAGTTTCGTCTCCGCAAATTTTTGAATGCGAGCTTGCATGGTCCATGTTCCGCGCTCTAGCAACAACTGAGCGCGCTCTACGTACAAATGATTCTTCTCAGCCAAATTATGCTGATAATTAGCATATAACACACGCGAAGCGTGAGTCACATAAATGACCGACAACGCCGACATAATGACTGACGCCGCCAAAAACATCATAAAAAATTGTTTGCGTGTAAATAAATTCACAAACACTAAATGTTTTGCAACTGAACTTTGATGAACTAAGCGTGCTGCCGCGTTCATGACTGCTTCTCCGCTATTCTCATAATGGCACTGCGTGCCCGTGGGTTTATTGTTAATTCTGCTTCTGATGCCTTCACCGGTTTACCAACGGATTTCAGCCGTGGGTTAAAGTAACTACTTCTCACTGGTAATCCATGCGGCAACTCTTCACCTTTTTCATGCTGCCGAATGAATTGTTTAACGATTCTGTCTTCTAAAGAATGAAAACTAATCGCCGCTAATCTGCCGCCTACTTTTAATGCTTCTAATGCTTGCGGCAATACTTCTTCCAACTCCTGTAATTCCTGATTGACGGCAATTCGTATCGCTTGAAAACTGCGTGTTGCTGCATGTTTATCTTGCGTTTTCTTGAACGGAATAGCGCGTGAAATAATTTGTGCCAGCGTAGCTGTTGTTGTAATCGGCGCGATGGCGCGTGCAGTGACAATGGCGCGGGCAATACGGCGGGAAAATTTTTCCTCACCGTAGAGCCAGAGCACATTTGCAAGCTCTGTTTCATCGATGTCTGCAAGCCATTCCATTGCACTTTTGCCTTGGCTTGTGTCCATACGCATGTCGAGCTTGCCTTCCCGGACGAAGCTAAAACCACGTTCTGGCGTGTCTAATTGCGGAGAAGACACCCCCAGATCAAATAAAACTCCATTAACATTACCAAAAACATTTTCCCGTAATAACACTGACTGCAATGAAGCAAATGAAGCGTGATAAATTTTGAAACGTTGATCAGTCATGGTTTGTTTGGCGTAAGCGATGGCCTCAGGATCTTTATCAAAGGCTATTAAACGACCCTCAGCATTTAAACGCTGTAAGATTGCGCGGGAATGAGAACCGCGGCCAAACGTGGCGTCCACATAAATTCCGCCCGGTAAGGTGACGAGGGAATTAACCGCTTCATTTAGAAGAACCGGTATATGTTGATATGTTTGCTCACTCATGCGGCGGACTGCCATATTAAAAAGTAAACTCCATTTACCCTACAATGAAATAGATTTCAACTCTTCAGGTAAGCCGGATTCGCCAGATTTGGATTCTTCCTGCAGCCACAGACTGCGGCGAGATTCCCAATGTGCCTCATCCCATAATTCAAATTTCTTACCCTGTCCCACTAAAACTGCTGCTTTATCTAGCCCCGCATAATCTCTTAACAGCGGTGGCAGTAAAATTCTTCCCTGACCATCCATTTCAATATCAGTCGCATGACCGATTAACAAACGCTGGATACGACGGGCAGCCGGCTGAAAACTGGGGAGCACGGCAAGCTTTTTTTCTAGCTCATCCCACTCTGGTGCCGGGTAAATCAATAAACACTTTTCTTCCGTGTCGATAGTCACGACAACATGGTTGTGGCTATCCAACTGCAAACGCTCGCGATAACGGGTCGGCATGGCGATCCTGCCTTTTGCATCTATGTTGATCCCGTTAATGCCACGAAACACGGTATAATCCTCCTACAGCCCCACCGATTTTTTCCCCTTCTGTATTCAAACAGAACAAAATAAGACGATGGGTAACTTTAAATATACCACAATTTTCCACAATACAACACTTTATGCCACCTTTCTCCACTTTTAGATGAATTTTTTGCAAAAAGAATGATGATGTTAGGGAGCATTCAGAAAAGTGGAAAAATTTTGCAGCAGGCGGCGTCAGGCTCACTTTTAGCGGGGACTGGCACGATTTTTATAGAGGGGACATCCCCGCTTAAAGCGTGCAGGGATGACGATATTTTATAGCCAACCATAAGCCGGGTTCTGTCATGGACAGTCATTCCTCTGGGATGTCCGTCGCCGAACACCTCAAGCAGCCTACCCGAACTCAGCGCGGATAGCGCTATAGAGTTCCTATTTGGCCTTACTCCAGACGGGGTTTACCATGCCGATCACTGTTACCAGAACCGCGGTGCGCTCTTACCGCACCTTTTCACCCTTGCCACGCCATAGCCCAAAGGGCGACGGCGGGCGGTCTATTCTCTGTGGCACTTTCCGTGGGTTTGCACCCCCCAGGCGTTACCTGGCGTCTTATCCTGTGGAGCCCGGACTTTCCTCCCCACCCGAAAGTGGAGCGACTGTCTGGTTGACTAAGGGGGACAAAGATAGCACAGATCGCTAAAACAATCAGCCCCCGCGGGGGTCGATTTATTCTTTCATCTTCAAGGCAGCGTCATACAACAAATTCTTTTTCTCACCGGTAATCTTGCTCGCCAGCGCTACAGCCTGTTTCAGCGGCAGCTCATCCAGCAGAATTTTCAAAACCTCTTGCGGATGCAGTGAAACCTTGGCATCATCTGCCGCCTCCACCCCCTCCAGCAAAATCACGATTTCTCCTCTGCACTCATCTGCATGTAAAGCATAGTAATCAGCAAGCGTTTGTATATCGCCTGACGAGATTGATTCATAAACCTTACTGATTTCACGCGCTACCACTGCTTTTCTTGCCCCACCAAAAACCTGAAGCATGGCTTGCAGCGATTCCTGCAAACGATGCGGCGCTTCGTAAAAGATCACGGTGCGCGGCTCGTGTAAAAAGCTTTGTAATTGTTGCCGGCGTGCTTCGGCTTTTGCGGGTAAAAATCCATCGAAGATGAATTTGTCAGTGGCCAATCCTGATGCGCTGAGCGCTGCAATTAAAGCACACGCACCGGGGACTGGAATAACAGTGATGCCCTGCTCTTTGGCTTCACGCACAAGGTGATACCCCGGGTCGCTAATCAGCGGTGTTCCAGCATCACTGATTAGCGCGATGGACTCCCCTTGCTGCAACGCATGAATCACCTGCGCTACACGCTCGCGCTCATTGAAATTATGCAGGGAAAGCGCGGGTTTAGTGATAGAAAAATGCTTTAGAAGCATCGATGAATGGCGAGTATCTTCCGCCGCAATTTTATCAACCCGCCCCAACACCTCCACTGCCCGCATCGTCATATCGCCAAGATTACCGATGGGAGTAGCCACCACATACAAGGTTCCAGCTTTTTTTTCTGACATAACCACTGCCTATCTCAAATTTAAGGATAATGACATGACCAGCATCAAACAAAACATCGGTCAGCGCGAAGAAAACACAGCGCTGAACTATCTTACCAAAAAAGGAATGAAATTAATTAAGAAGAATTTTACTTGTAAGATGGGAGAAATTGACCTCATCATGCAAGACCATGATCAAATCGTCTTCGTTGAAGTCCGTTATCGACAACGGTCACTGCATGGTGATGCAGCAGAAAGCATCACACCCTTGAAAATACAAAAAATTATTCGCGCTGCAACATTGTATTTACAAAAATTAAATAAGTTAAACAAAGTTAGCGGTCGATTTGATGTAGTTGCTATTGATGCAGCTGGCACACAAAAACAAATCACGTGGTATAAAAACGCATTCACGGCATAAAACCAAGCTGCATTTACTTTTTCCCTAAGCGTGTTACATTAATCTGCTGATCTATTGGAGGATGAGACATGGAAACCAGACCCCGCAAACTAATTGACGATTTCAGAAACAAAAAACTGACTTTAAAACAACTAACTCAGTTACGTTATGAAAGGAATTTAGAACCCGTCGAAACTCAACCCTCTTCTTCAAAACAACCCATAGACAAAAAACAAACTGGCCTGACAACATTGCTGACAGTCGCACAAAAAGATTACGTTGATGCGAAAGCAAGATTGAACGCAGCACAAGCAAGCGATAATGCAATTGCCGTAACAGAGGCAACAATAGACGCAGCAAATGCGATGGCGCTGCTAAATGGGTTTTATCAATTAGCGTCTGAGAATCTAGATAATGTGTATGGAGCCGTAGAAAACTGCCCATTTGCAAACAAACTTGATGATGTTTCCGGCTACACTCAATTTTGGTTTGCTGTTCAGTGTTTTCAAACCGAAGAAACCTACTTACTCTTACTCCATAGATACCTTCTTCATAAACGTGTATCGACCGACACCCTCAGCAAAGATAATCTTGACCCTGTCACAGTCGAACTTTTAAGTCAGACATTTTGCCATCCATTTGAAGATAAGGATGAATCTACCTTTTTTAGCGCGCTAAGAATACAAAATACGGTAGCCATGAAAGTGATGCTGGACCTTTGTCCTGACTTGGCATTTAGAGCTAACGTCAATTTCTTCCCGCCGGCGCATTATGCCGCTATGCTAGGTAATCTTGAGGCACTGAAACTTTTAAGATCGTCAAATGCCGAAACCCTCACACAAACTCTGCATGGTTCAAAAATAACAACTTTAATGATTGCCAATACATTTGCACGCTTTGAGGCCATGGCATGGATCTTGGCAAATGCACCAACACTGCGTGATAGCACCAATCAATATGGTGAAACCGCGCTACATCAAGCAGTAGTCGCTGGCAGCCCAAGACATGTTGCATTCCTCTTAAGAAATGAAGCTGACTTTACTGTGAAAACGCTGGGAACCTCAAAACATCCAAACGTGACAGCACTGGATGTTGCTGTCACGTTAAAAGATCGCTCTGCTGGGCATAATGAAGTACATCAAATTTTGATGAATCCGCTAGAAGACGGCTACACATTATTTCATCGAGCAATTATTGCAGATCAAACTTATGTGACTAAATTATTCTGCAAATGCGGTGTAGATTTCACGGTAAAAACAGGCGCGCATTCAAAACACCCCAACATGACAGCCATGCAACTCGCTTACGGACTGCGTAAAAATGAAGAATTGTATGCCATACTGGATCATTGTTTTGAAGCGGCAGAAAAAGCAGCTACCGATGCTGAACAAGAGCGACGGAACACCCCAGACTGGCAAGAAAAAAAACCTGAAGAGCAAGAACTCATTTTACTAAAAATAAAATTCAAAAAACTGGAAGCATTGCTGGCACTCGAAACTTGCCCTGTAGTCAGTGTGGCACCTTCAGTGAATTATAATGCACCGGACCAAGACAATTCTGGTCAGCTAGCAGAACAGTTACAATGGTTATTCGACATTCTTGCTTATACCAGAATTCGCAATAACGGCAGAAAACACACAAATAAACCTGCAGAACCCGGGATGAAAAAAACACTCGCTGATGGTTTGAAATTTGTGGACAGACAGGCCGGCTCAATTCTAGGCGTAAAAGTGTCAGAACTCTCCATAGTTAGCAACTTACGCGACATCGCTTCCTATTCAGAGCTGGAAAAGCTAAGGGCTTGCTGGCAGGTATTCCATAATATCCTACAGAAACTGTCAGACCCATTATCCACTTTTACCGAAGGCGAAATTCAGATTTTTTGTAATGAACGCCTTGGAAAAGCGGCAAAACCAATGGTTGACCACCATAAAGCCATTAAGGAAAGAACCGAAGCAGAGCGCTTACGTGAGGATGATAGTACAAGCAGCCAGCGCAGAGCATTCCAATAAACGCTTTTTTAGCCTATTTATCTGTTCACACAATATGCGTAAAATACCTCCCTCAATGGCCCTGATCTCCAGGGCCTAAAGGTAATTAATCATGAATAGTATTGTAGATCGTATACGCTCAGGTTTTACTGACAGCATTCAGACTAAAATCAATGCTGCTGACAGCATCATTAATATCGTCGCTGAAGCCAGCGAAGAAATCGTGCAAGCGCTACTGGAAGGCCACAAAGTGTTAACCTGCGGCAATGGCGGCTCAGCTTGTGATGCCATGCATTTCAGTTCTGAAATGTTAAACCGCTATAAACACGAAAGACCTGCTCTACCTGCGATTGCGCTGACGGCAGACATGCCAACCATTACCTCTATTGCCAATGACTATCACTACGCCGATGTCTTTGCCAAACAGATACGAGCAATCGGTCAACAAGGAGACATTTTGTTGGCTTTTACCACTAGCGGCAATTCAGCTAATATCATCAACGCTATTAAAGCTGCGCATGACAAAAACATGAACGTCATTGCCATGACTGGTTGTGATGGTGGTAAGATACCCGACTACATGCTGGAGAAAGATATTGAAGTGCGTGTACCAGCGTATGAAACCGCACGCATTCAGGAAACACATTTGTTAATTATTCATTGCATTTGTGACATTGTTGATTTCAGGTTATTTGGACATGGGGAAACGTCTACATGAAACGTATACTTGCTCTTATCTGCCTTTCATTTTCATTACAAAGCTGTTTTGTTGCTGGCGCCGCAGCCGGTGCTGCTGCCATTGCCATGGTTTATGATCACCGCAGTATTTCCAACACCATGACAGACACTAAAATTGCCAACAAGATTGTTGCCAAGCTTAAAATGAATAAAACCCTGTGGGATGAAAGCCACATTGAAGTCACCACCTTTAACCACGTGGTCTTATTAACCGGTCAGACTCCTAATGCAGAATGGCGTCAAACCGCTGGTGAAACCGCGAAGGCAACCTCAGATGTAGACAAGGTATACAATCAGTTAACGATTGAAGGCCCAACCTCTTCTCTCACCCGCACCAGTGATGCCTGGATCACCACCAAAATTCGCACCGAAATGGTTGCTAACTCTGACTTAAAATCCAGCAGCATTAAAATCGTCACCGAAAATGGTGTCGTTTATTTAATGGGCATGGTCAGCCAGAGCCAAGCTGACATTGCCGTTGATATCGCTAGAAAAGTATCTGGTGTACAACGCGTGATCAAGGTTTTCATTTATACCAACTCTTAATCATGTCACTTTGCCCATCTTTTCGCCGCAAGGCGAAGAGATGGGATCACACTTCTCCTGATAGAATTTTGTCAAAATTTTGCGACATTCCTCTCTGGATGTATTTACGGTATAGTACAGCACTCAATTTTAGCGCTATAAAAATAAAAATAAGCTGATGGGATTAAAATGTTAGGCCGTGAAAGTAATGAGGCGATCATAGAAGAATTTTGGCGAGAAAAGCTTAAGGGCATTTCTCTACCTATCATTCTTGGCAAAACCATCCCAACCGTTGCCCAAGAAAAACTAGACAGAGCAGAAACAAACTCGACATCCACTTCAGATGAACCTGCTATTGAAACAGAGTCGGAACAAAAAGAAGAAACGTACGGTCACGCTTCTATCATCTTTGATAATGATTTTTTAGCAGACATCCAGCGACACGCGCCCACACCTGTTGAACACCTATTATTTGGTTGCCTTCTGGTACTAATGTACCGCTACACTGGTGAAACAGACTTTACACTGGGTTTCAGCCGAGATAACTCAGACCCTCTTCCCGTGCGCGTCATATTGGATAAAAGCAAGCTAGAATTTCAACACCTTACAGAAGCCGCATTCAACAGCATAAGAGAATCAGACAAGCATCCGCTTTCTTCCCAAAAAATAAGAAGCATTTTGCCTGATTACATACAATCAGCATTATTCGCGCCTGAAGATGCTTATGATATTTCGCTGCATATTAGCAGCGAATCACCCAACCATCGGAAAAACCTCAAACCAGGTCTATTTGCCTTTGATGTAAGTTTGACTACATCTGAGGCCCGCTGCACGCTGCACTATGCATGCTCGAAATATGACGCAGAGTTTATCAATAACATGCTGCAACAATTCCGCGTGATAGTTAGCACAGCACTAAAAAATCACACTTACTTACCAACTGATTTCCCTATCGCTTCCTCACAAGAAATTACAGATGCAGAAGCATACAACGATACTGACGCAGAACCCGTTTTTAAAAACATGAGCGTGACAGATGTCTTACACTCGGTAGCACAACAATTTCCCGATCAAGACGCAATTATTTTCCAATCAGAAAACCGCGAGCTGTCTGACCCCATACGCATGACTTACCGGCAATTGGATGAGAGGGTAACCGCTCTCGCCTACTATTTGCGCCACGTTGCCAAGTTACAACATAGAGAGCGTATTGGTGTCAGCCTGCAAAGATCCACCGACTTGTTTGTGGCAATACTTGCCATCATACGCGCCGGCTTGGTTTTAGTGACATTGGGTAGCAATAAAGATCTCAAAGTAAGAAACATCTATCAATATAAAGCTGACCACTCAAACATAGCTCTATTTTTAACTGATGACGAAACAAAAGAATTACTGGCCTATAAAGATAATAATGTTTTACTGAACATAAGTACCAGAGAATTTCAATCACAACTATCAGACATTCAGCGCAGACTATCAACAGAAAATGCTGATGAAAAAATCACTTTCGTGCCGCCTGTATTTGACCCAGCCAAAACGGTTTATATTATGTATTCATCAGGCTCGAGTACCGGCATTCCCAGCGGGATTAAAATTTCACATGAAGGTTTAATGAATTTATTGAATCATCATGCAAATAAAACCACGCCAAAACACAAAGCTGAAATTTCTATCGCAAGAGATGATGCTGATGCGCTGTTTTATCAAATAGCCAAGTGGCTCGCCCTGCAGCTAATGATTGTCACCACAACGAATTCAGGATGCATGGATGTAGCTTTTGTCGCATCTTTGATGAAGCAACATGAAGTCTATTACGCCGACCTGCTGGCAAACTTCCTGCGTAAATTACTCGAATATGATTTACGTTCTCTAGGTGTCGTCATCACTATGGGTGAGTCATCTGAAGCTAACACATTTACTCACGTCAACAGAAACTACCCACACACACAAATCATTGAAGGCTACGGGCCGACTGAATGCACTATCTGTGCGACAGATGACAGTGTTGGGAATTTTGGCATGCCCGGCATATTAGGCAAGCCTGTTGCAAATACGAAAATGTATGTATTGACCGGGAACGGCGAGCGATTCGCTATTAGTCCGCATTATGTTCCAGGTGAAATTGTCATATTCGGTCGCGCAGTCGGTAAAGGTTATCTCGATAAATCACAAGATGAAGGTAAATTCATTTACCTGAAACGAACCTCAGCGCAAACTTTTGAATTATGTGAGGCGCATGAACATGGAGCAGAACGTTGCTATTTAACTGGTGACTATGGACGATTTGTCCGCACACCTGATGGCAAATCCGGCATTCAATTCCTGTGGCGTAAAGACGAAGTGATCAAAATCAACGGGGTCACTGTGAATCCTGTTGGCATACGGTTTATGCTGCTGAATCACACAGAAATTCAAAAACTCGTAAAAGAGCTAGTCATTGTTCCGGTTCGTGATAAGCATAACAACAACCTGATTACATCATTGCTAGGCCTGACATTGATGCATGAAGATTACAATAGCGCCATCAGCGATGAAGATTTGAATTTAGCTTTACGTGAATACATGGCAGACATGCCACTACAGCCTATCGCTATCCCCAGATTTACTCGCGTCGCTTCCATTCCACTGACACCGACCGGCAAAATCAACTCTAAAGAGCTAGAAGTCTATGCAGCTGAGCTCATAGAAGAGGAAGAAAGAGCCATCTTGCATCCAGATGGCGCTCAAGACCCCAATATTCGCCTTTTCTTAATTAAGCTCTGCGCAGGGATTATTGGCGTGAAAGAAGACTCCATTAGCACCGAAGAATCATTTGCTAATTTAGGTATTGCCTCAAAAACAATTACGTCAATCATCGCCACCATCAATCGTGTTTTCCAGCTAAGCAAGTATCCAAAATATGAGCTTCGTTATGGCAGCGGACCAGAAAATATCAAAGAAGAAAATATTAATGACTTGCAATGCGCTGCCGTCACCATTGAACAATTAACAGCCCTTTTAACCAGACGACTGGCAACGATCAAACAACAAACAGGTTTAACCGGTACGTTAAATTTAGGCTTACGCGACAGTCAATTACGCATGCTGACGTTTGGAAATAATTTACCTCTACTCACCGCGCCAAGTGCACAATCTTCAGACGAAAAATCATCACAACTCGCCAAAAAGAAATAAAACCATAATATTGTTTTCAAAAAAACGATAAAATATGATATAGAGTCATAATTAAATTTTCATTCTAAGTCACTTGTTACATTTGTTTGGTGAAACTAAATAGCAAAACATAAAAATAAAACCAAGCTCGGGGAGTTATATGGCATTTGTTTCATTTATTGACTGGATGCAAGGCGGGGTCAAGCTTGATCCCAAATTTGACGTCCATGTTGGCGCAATTCAAGAAAAAATCGCTCTAATCAAGCAAGGCAAGACATCATTAGATGCGGATGCCAATCAAACATTATTACAATCTTTAGACAAACAAGCGCCTGCAACTGAACATTCCACCAACAAACAACAAACCTATCTATTATTTCCCGGCATGTTTTCCGACCCGAAAGACATGATCGAGGTGGCATTTTCACTGTTCGTTCAAAGCGGCGGCACCGCCAATATTCTTCTGTTTCAAGAAACTTTCGAACCCGACAAAATACCTGAAGCCATCGACCTGGATGAGCAAGCCTCAAGAATTGTGCGCGATATTCGCACAGAATTAGACAGAATCGCGGAAGAAAACAAAAAACGCATTCAAGAGCTTCAAAGAATAGCGGAAGAAAGCAAGAAAAAGACCCAAGCACTATCAACTCAACCAAAACGCACCGGTCCCAACCTGCGCAGAAAGCAACAAAGCCTGGTTGATGTTCATAGTGCACCTAAATCACAATTCCCCATTTTAGTTGCCTACTCTTCTGGCGCTTATGCCACGGTCAAGGCAGCAAGCTTGTTGCTGCAGCTAGATGGCCAAAAATCCAAGGTCTTTATTCTGGACGAGCCAGAATTCGAAGTAGTCAAACGCGATGCCTTCTCTCAAGACAGTGAAAATATCGCTCGCACTATTCGCGATCTGGTCGAAATTGCAAATATCGCTGCCGAAAGATGCGGCGTTCTTGACCTCGCCCAAATTGGCATTAAATTCAGTGCCATTACTGAGCGATTACAAATCCCTACGTATGAAAAACGAGTAACGCTTTTCTTTAGTAAATTAATTCAAGCCATACAAACTAATACCATCCTGGATCACGAAACCAAATCCAAGTTAATTTTTACATTGAAACTGGCAGAGCGTACCATCAATAATACAGTCGTGAATTATGATGATCTTACAGAGCCAGCGCCACTTGAAGAAATTCACGTTTTAATGCTAGAAGAGACCAAAAAGAAATTTCGTACCACGAACACTGGCGGCTGGGAAAAATGGTGTAAGCGCGTCATCGACCTTGACCCAAATAACGAAACAGGCCTCAAGCAACAAACCCACTTAAGTTTACCGAGCACCAGTAATGCTGAACGCGTTGCTAGTTTAATCATCTCTCACTTGAGAAACGAGCTGGAACCTGATACTGAATTTGAAGCGAATATGCATAGAGGTCTTACCCAGCTAGATCGCGATATCGAGCAAGCCATGACGGATGGTCTTTCACCAGATACCATCCAAAGAATTATTCTAGAAAAAATGCAGGCGACGGTTCTAAGACGCATGCAAATGAGTAACACTGCACTCTCCGAGCCAGCACAGGTTGTTGACTTAGCAGCTAAAGAGGAAACAACCCCACGAGCAGAGCAAGAGATTGTCGTACGCGATGAACGGTTAACGCTTTTTGGCAGATTCAACCCCAACGGCGCTACCGCTGCTAATCGTAGTAGGAACGCATTAACTCAGACAACCCCTACACAACCTATTGCGATACCAGAGCCAGAGACACAGAGACGTTCAAGCTTCTCTTTATCCGGTTCTAGCGGCAAATAAAGCTCTACCTACACGTTTTATTCCACACAAAATAAAATGCCCATCATCTGATGGGCATTTTAGATTATACAACTGATGAATTAGTTAAACTATTCAACCAACTTGAGCACCGGTTTCTGCTTTGGCGGCATAGGGATGGGCGCGTCAAATTCAAAGTTATCTAACGGCTCAGCATTCATACCATCGATGCCTCTTAATGGTGAGCGCTCTGGTTTAGCTAAAGCTCTCAAACCAACGGTAGCTTCAGCAGTAGCCACTTGATCTTCTTCAGCATCAAGGAATAAGCCTTCTCCGTTTTCTTCAGCATAAAGACCAAGCACAGCGCCAACAGGTGCCGAAATAAGGTGGCTTACACCAGAAAATGAAGCGCGGAATTCGACTAAGTTGTTCGAGATTTTCAGATCAAGAACCGCTGATGGCGAAACATTGAGGACGATTTCGCCAGCTTCTACAAACTCAGCTGGAACATTTACTCGCGGGTAGTCGGCATCGAGCACTAAAATGGGCGTGCAACGGCTGTCAACAATCCATTGATAAAAAGCTCTAAGCAAATACGGTCTGTTAGATAACATAACAATCTCCCTTTACTCTTATGAGGCCAACTCTTCGCTGGCTAGTTTTCTTTGTTCCTGTTCCAGCTCAGTCAGGCTAGCCTGGAATGAATCACGTTGGAACACACGATCTGCATACTTATTAATAGCTTTCATATCTACTGGTGAGAGTGTAATCCCCCAAACTGGCAAGCGCCATAAAACAGGAGCAATACAGCAATCAACCAAGGTAAATTCGTCACCTAAAAAGTATGGTGAGTTCTGGAAAATTGGCACTAACTGGGCCAAGTAACCACTTAATTCTTTTGCAACGGCACGCGTTTCAGCAATTTTGCCAGTTTCCAGTTTACGGATTAACGGGCTCCACTCTTTATCGAAACGATGAATGATCAAACGAGCTTTAGCACGAGCTACAGGATAAACCGGCATTAATGGCGGATGGGGAAAACGCTCATCCAGATATTCAGTGATAATGCTTGGTTCGTATAAAGCGAGTTCACGGTCAACCAGTGTTGGAATACTGCCATACGGGTTCAATTCCAATAAATCTTCTGGTTTAGCACGTGTATCAACATTGATAACTTCGTAGGGAACGCCTTTTTCAGCGAGCACGATACGCACTCGATGGCTGTTTAAGTCTGTCGCACCCGAATACAGTGTCATCACAGATCTTTTATTGGTAATGATTGCCATTCTGATCTTCCTCTCAAAATTTAAATTTACATATCAATAAATTTAGTTCGCTAGCCCCGCGCTTATTGAGCCGCGCGTTGTCACGTATTATACATGTTTCACAAGCCAGTTTGGGCACAACCAAAGCAAAATATATTTCCAGCTTCAATATCCCAATCAAGACCAATGGCTAGCCCTCCATAGCGCGTAACGCAAGGGAGGGGGAGGAGCATTATACACGAAAAAAAAGGAAAAGATGGCTGGGGGACTAGGATTCGAACCTAGGTTGGCGGAGTCAGAGTCCGCAGTCCTACCACTAGACGATCCCCCAAGCAGAAAAAGTCGATATATAATACAGACTTAACGTTTGGAGTATTGGGTACCCTTACGAGCCTTATGCTTACCAACTTTTTTACGCTCAACTTCTCTAGCGTCGCGTGTCATGTATCCTGCTCTACGCATTACCTTGCGCATTGAGTTCTCGCTGGCTGAACCTTCGCCGCCTTCGCTATCGCCTTCATCATATTGGACCAAAGCGCGGGCGATACCGTGACGGATTGCGCCAGCTTGGCCATTGATGCCGCCGCCAACTACGGTTACGTGAACATCAAAGTTATTTAACATATCAGCTGCGATTAACGGCTGACGAACGATCATACGGGCTGTTTCACGACCAAAATACTCATCAATCGTACGATCATTAATTACAATATTCCCTTTGCCTTTTTTCAGGAAAACGCGAGCCGTTGCTGTCTTGCGGCGGCCGGTACCATAATTTGATTTTGCTGCTGCTGGCATACTGGTGTCCTATTAGTCTTCTTTGCTGTCTTTAACGAGATTGATGGCTTGTGGCTGTTGCGCAGTATGCGGGTGTTCTGCACCGGCATAAATCTTGAGTTTGCGCATCATGGCACGGCCTAATGGATTCTTTGGCATCATTCCTTTCACTGCAATTTCTAATGCACGGGTTGCATCTTTTTTCATCAACTCGTTGAATGGAATTTCCTTGATCCCGCCTGGGTAGCCGGAGTGGGTGTAATAATTTTTATCTGATTCTTTGGCACCAGTAACTTTAATACCGGCAGCGTTGATCACGATAACATTGTCGCCTGCATCTGCATGCGGCGTATATTCTGGTTTGTGTTTACCACGCAGGACTTTAGCAATCTGGCTGGCTAATCTGCCCAGCACTTCTCCAGTCGCATCAACTACATACCACTTTTGTTCTGTGTTTTCACTATTGGCAAAATACGTTTTCATCTTTAATCCTACTGAATTGGATAAACCCTTAAAAGCGCCAGAATTGTATAGGAAGCCAAGTGAACAAGCAATACGTATAGAAGAGACTTTTGCGGCGGGCTAATCAGGCCCCGCTGGGCGCGCCGGGCTTTTGTTCTGGTCCTGTATTTGGGCTATGGCAAAAGACCGGGGCAAAGGCACGCCTCGCTGTGCTCAACCAGGCTGAGAAAAGCATTGTACGGTTGCACGAACAGATCCCCGCTAAAAGCATGCGGGGACGACTGTACATGAGATTGGTGGTATATGCGACTGTTGATGCATGTGCCTGGTGGCGTACTCGTCTGGTAGGCTTTTCGATTGGTGGCGTATTTGATTGGTAGTGCCTTTGATTGGTGGTGTATTCGATTAGTGGTGTATTTGACTCGTGGTGTATTCGATTAGTGGTGTATTTGACTGGTGGTGTATTCGATGAGTGGCGTATTTGACTGGCGGGGCACTTGATTGGTGATACATGGCTTGTGAGTAGTGTTACATTCGGTGATGACAACTTTTCTCGTTGCACCACGCTCACAGCTAAAAATACCTGTCATTTTCATTGTGATCACGACATAAAAAACACACACAACAAAATACAAAAACAATGTGAAACATTAAAAATTTTTATATCTCCAATGCAAAAAAACTGCATTTTCACCCCAAAAACCCTATTTTTTAGCTATTTTCTTTGTTTTCTATACAAAAAATGCTCGCATTTTCCTACAAAACTGCTATTTTATTACGTGTATATATTTTCACTTTAGTGAGGAAACAACATGGCGAAGAAACGCAATACGAAAAGGAAGTCTACCGGGAAAACCGCAGCTTCTAAAACATCAGCAAAAGCAACCAAAAGAGCGGGTGCAAAAACTGGTGCAGCAAAAGCAGCAGCGGCAAAAAAAGCCACCCCAGTTAAATTACCAAATTTCAGGGAACCAATCTCCAAGAGCGGTACAATCAGAGCAATTTGTGATGCTACTTGCATCGGCAGAAAAGATGTAGTTGCCGTGCTGGACTGCTTTACCGAGGTTATTGAAAGACACGTTAAACCAGGTGGTCCTGGCAAATATGTTATTCCAGGCTTGATGAAGATCAATGTAGTGAAAAAACCTGCTCGCCCAGCTCGTAAGGGTATCAATCCTTTCACAGGCGAAGAGATCATGCTGAAAGCCAAACCAGCTTCAAGAGCCGTCAAAATCCGCGCACTGAAGAAGCTGAAAGAAATGGTTGCTTCCTGATATTAAATATCAGATCTAAAAAAATCCCCTCTTTTCTCGCGAATTGAGGGGATTTTGTTTTTAGCCCACCTTTATACCCCGCCTCCGCGCGTGGCGCTACGACGAGGCAAAGCTAGATTCATCTAAGCCAATTAACTACTGAACTCTGCTTCTACCAAATCGGCTAATTGTGAGGCGTAGTTTTTTACGCGGGATTCATCTTCGCCTTCCACCATAACACGCACTAACGGTTCTGTGCCTGAGCGGCGCAGTAAGACGCGGCCTTTGCCAGCCATAGATGCTTCAATTTCTTTTACTGCTTGCTGCAGACGTGGCGTTTCTACCGAGGTTGCTCGATCTTGCACGTGCACATTCAGTAGGACTTGCGGGAATTTCACCAGCCCTTCGCGCATTTGCGCAAGACTCTTGTTGTGTTGCTGCATAGCTGCAATCACCTGCAACGCAGTAATAATTCCATCGCCAGTTGATGTCGATTTTAAACATAAGATATGACCGGAAGGTTCGCCGCCAAGATTCCAGCCACGCGTTTTCAATTCGCTCATCACGTGTCGATCACCAACAGCCACGCGCACAAACTCAATCCCAGCTTCTTTTATAGCGCGCTCAAAGCCTATATTTGACATGACTGTTCCAACGACACCACCTTCCATCACGCCACGCTTTAAACGATCTTTAGCGATAATATAAAGAATCTCATCACCATCCAACACATGGCCATGATGATCAACCATTAAAGCACGATCACCATCACCATCTAGTGCCACCCCCAAATCAGCCTGATTTGCCAGCACTTGATGCTTCAAAATTTCCGGATGTGTCGCACCGCATTCCAAATTAATATTCAAACCATTTGGCTCAGTACCCACCTCAATCACTTCTGCACCTAACTCGCGAAAAACGTTTGGCGCAATGTGATATGAAGCCCCATGCGCACAATCCACCACTATTTTTAACCCATGAAGCGTCACATCGGAGGACACTGTGCTTTTGCAATATTCAATGTATCTTCCAGGCGCATCTCCCACTCGCACAGCTTTACCTAGCTCAGCCGAGTCTACGATTGTCATGGGCTGATCTATCATCGCTTCGATAGCTGCTTCCATATCATCTGGCAGTTTGGAACCTTGCGAGGAAAAGAACTTAATACCATTATCGTAATAAGGATTATGTGAAGCGCTAATGACGATACCAGCTTGAGCACGCAACGTTCTAGTGAGGTAAGCAATCGCTGGCGTAGGCATTGGACCTAACAGCATGGTATCGATACCAGCTGCAGATAAGCCCGCTTCCAGCACAGACTCGAACATATAGCCCGAAATACGCGTATCCTTACCAAGGATGACTTTACCATCGCCTTGACGAGCCAATACTTTACCGACTGCCCAGCCAAGCTTTAATACAAATTCAGGGGTGATTGGAGCTGCGCCGACACGACCTCGAATACCGTCGGTACCAAAATATCGGCGCGTTTGTGAAGATTTTTTCATGTTTATGTTCCGCTAGTGCTTGAGCCCTCAGCGGAAACAACTGCTTTGTCATCCAATTTTAATGATTGCTGCTGATCGCCTTGCGCAGCTTTGCTGGCATTCGCAGCTTTTTCCTGTGCATCTTTGTTGTTACGCCAACTGTCAGGTTCGCGCACTTCCCTACCTTGCATCACATCATCAATTTGTTCTTGACCAATTGTTTCATACTTCAAGAGAGCTTCTGCCATTACATTTAGTTTTGCCAGATTTTCTTTCAAGATCTTTTCTGCACGCTGATAGTTACGATCAACAATGCTTCTGACTTCTGAATCAATCAAATTGGATGTCGCTTCAGACACTTCTTTATGACGTGTAATGGAGTGACCCAAGAAGACTTCTTCATCATCGTTGCCCAAGGTTAACGGCCCAATCTTATTAGATAAACCCCACTTGGTAACCATGTTGCGGGCAATTTCTGTCGCTTTTTGAATATCATTGGAAGCGCCGGTGGTGACTTTGCTATCGCCAAAGATAATGTCTTCTGCGATACGACCGCCAAACAAGCTAGAGATTTTACTTTCAAGATATTCACGCGTGTAATTGTAGCGATCACCTTCAGGTAAAAAGATGGTGACACCTAATGCACGACCACGTGGAATAATCGTGACTTTATGCACCGGATCATGCCCCGGCACCAATAAGCCCACAATCGCATGTCCTGCTTCGTGAAATGCGGTTAATTTCTTTTCTTCGTCATTCATGACAATAGAACGACGTTCTGCGCCCATAATGACTTTGTCTTTTGCTTTTTCAAAATCATCCATGTCAACGGAGCGTTTGTTGGCACGAGCAGCAAATAAAGCCGCTTCATTCACAATGTTTGCTAAATCCGCACCAGAGAAACCTGGGGTACCGCGAGCAATAACAGCAACATCGACATTGTCTGCTACCGGCACTTTGCGGCTATGTACACGTAAAATTTGTTCGCGGCCTTTTACATCTGGTAATCCGACAACCACCTGACGGTCGAAGCGACCTGGACGCAATAAGGCGGGATCAAGCACATCAGGACGGTTAGTCGCAGCTACCACAATCACACCTTCACTGCCCTGGAAACCATCCATTTCAACTAATAACTGATTTAAGGTTTGTTCGCGCTCATCGTGACCACCACCTAAACCGGCACCGCGATGACGACCAACCGCATCAATTTCATCGATGAAAATAATACAAGGAGCTTGCTTCTTCGCTTGCTCGAACATGTCTCGCACACGAGAAGCACCAACACCAACAAACATTTCCACAAAGTCTGAACCTGAAATCGTGAAGAACGGCACCTTCGCTTCACCAGCTACAGCACGCGCCAATAAAGTCTTACCTGTACCTGGAGGACCAATCAGTAAGACACCGCGAGGTATTTTGCCGCCCAGACGCTGAAATTTGCCCGGGTCTTTCAGGAAGTCGACTAACTCTTTTACTTCTTCTTTCGCTTCATCACAACCTGCGACATCAGAAAAAGTGACTTTGACTTGGTCGGTATTCAATAAGCGCGCACGACTACGTCCGAATGAAAACGCACCGCCTTTGCCGCCGCCAGTTTGTTGACGCATGATGTAAAACCACACGCCAAAGAATATAAGCCATGGCAATAGACTAAATAAATGAGAACCAAGACCTGGCTCATCTGGCTGCTGACCTTTTACCACCACATTTTTGCTCAGCATTAACTGAAGCAAGTTGGAATCTTGCGGCATGGGAAGATAGGTCGCGAATGTTTTGCTATTTTGATAAGTACCCGTGAGGTTTTGATTGGTAATAGTGACAGAACGCACATTCCCTTGCTGCACGTCATTAATAAACGCAGAGTAAGTGATATGTTCTTCTGAACTGGTTTTCTGTCCAAAGTTATTAAATACTGAGAACATGATGACGGCAATCATCATCCATATAAGTATCGTCTTCAAGACTTCATTCACGTTGGTAACCTCGATTGACCCTTATACTTTAATTATAGAATAATCATATGAATCTGGCGATAAAAAATCTGTCAAAGAGTGGCGTGATCGTTCTATTTTTCACCCTATCTCAAACTTCTTGCCAGAATATACACTTCCCTTGAGCGACTACGTGAAGCTTTAGGTTTACGAATCGCCGTCTTTTGAAACTGACGCTTCATTTCCGCCAACAAGGCATCGAAACCTTCACCTTGAAACAGTTTAATGAGGAAACTACCGTCACGGGCCAACACTTTCAGGGCAAAATCTAATGCTAATTCAGCAAGATACATTGATCTTGGCAAATCAATGCTTTCATTACCACTGAGATTCGGCGCAATATCGCAGAGTACCAAATCAACTTTTTTACCCTCAAGCCGGGATTCAAGCTCAGCGACCACCGCATCTTCGCCAAAGTCGCCCTGCAGGAACTCTACCCCAGGAATCGGTTCCATGGGCAGAATATCCATGGCAATGACGCGCCCTTTCTTTTGCATCAGCTTCACTAACACCTGACACCAGCCACCGGGCGCGGCTCCAAGATCGACGACAGTCATCCCAGGTCGAATTAATTTGTCGCGTTGATTGATCTCCAGCAGCTTGTATACCGCTCGTGAACGATACCCCTCCTGCTGCGCCTGTTTGACATAAGGATCGCTAAAATGCTCTCTTAGCCAGCGGCGGCTGCTTTCACTGCGGTCTGCCATATTCGTTCCAGAATTTAGATATAAGACACTTCAATAATTTCATAAACGATAGCACCTTCCGGTGTGGCCACGTTTACGTTATCACCTTCATATTTGCCGACCAGTGCGCGAGCGACTGGAGATGTCACGGAAATTTTATTTTCTTCAATGCTGGCTTCATCTTCGCCCACGATTTTATAAACAATTTCGCCGACTTCCGGATTATGTAATTTAATGGTGGCGCCAAAAATCACACGGCCTTCATTTTCCATGCTACTGACATCAATGATTTGCGCGGTAGATAATTTGGATTCGATTTCCAAAATACGCCCTTCAATGAATCCCTGCTCTTCTCGTGCTGCGTGATACTCGGCATTTTCTTTTAAATCGCCGTGCTTGCGTGCTTCAGAAATGGCATTAATCACACGTGGACGCTCTACTTGTTTCAAGCGCGTTAATTCTTCACGCAATTTTTCAGCGCCGAGGACCGTCATTGGTACTTTTTGCATAATTTCACCTTAGAATTTCATGTCTTCAAAAAATTTCTTCACTTTGTTAAACCACGAGTTGGACTGCGGGTTATGTTTGTTATTGACTGACATCAACTTACTGAACTGCTCCAGTAATTCTTTCTGCTTTGCCGTCAAATTCACTGGTGTTTCAATATGAACTTTACACATCAAGTCACCAATATCACTGCCACGCACAGAAGGCACGCCCATGCCTTTTACTCGAAACACTTTTCCGCTTTGTGTTTCAGCGGGAATTTTTAATTTGACCCTGCCATGCAAGGCCGGCACTTCCAACTCGCCGCCTAACGCTGCCATGACAAAACTAATGGGCACTTCACAATAAAGATTTTTGCCGTCACGTTCAAATAATGCATGTGGCTTCACTTGAATTTGAATGTACAAGTCACCAGACATCGCGCCGGATTCACCTGATTCACCTTCGCCAGTGAGACGAATGCGGTCGCCGGTATCAACCCCTTTTGGAATTTTAACCGACAGCTTTTTGTTTTGACGTGTGCGACCACGACCATGGCAAGCGGAGCAAGGGTCTTTAATCACTTTGCCTTTACCATGACAGGACGGACATGTTTGCTGCACCGTGAAGAAACCATGCTGCAAACGCACTTGCCCATGTCCATCACACTCTGCGCAAGTCACCGGCGAGGAGCCTTTTCGAGCACCTGAACCGTGGCATGACTCGCAAGAAGTGAGTGCTGGGATAGTTAACTCAGCTGTTTTGCCAAATACGGCATCTTCCAGCGAGACTTCAAGATTGTATTGTAAATCTGCGCCGCGTTGTGGGCCTGCACCACCGCCGCCATGACGACCGCCAAAAATATCTCCGAAAATATCGCCGAAGATATCGCTAAAATTCATGTTGTTTGCACCGCCAAATCCGCCTGCTGCACCTTCCATGCCAGCATGACCAAATTGATCGTACGCCGCGCGCTTACGTTGATCAGACAGGACTTCGTAAGCTTCTTTAATTTCTTTGAATTTTTCTTCCGAGCTCGCATCGTGAGCGTTGCGATCGGGGTGATATTTCATCGCTAAACGACGATAGCTTTTTTTAATTTCTTCTTCGCTGGCGTTGCGGGACACACCTAAGGTTTCGTAATAATCATTCTTAGCCATCGCACATCTCATTTAAAAGTAGCCCGGATTAGCGCGCAGCGCGTAATCCGGGGACATTAAATTAATTAAAAACCCGGATTTCGCGCTGCGCGCTAATCCGGGCTTCGTAGTTACTTACGACTGTTTGTTTTCATCATCCTTAACTTCTTCAAACTCAGCATCGACGACATCATCTGCTTTCTTATCAGATGAGCCTTGTGCCTGACCTTGTTGACCAGCGCCTGCTGCACCAGCATTAGCTTGATCAGCTTGACCAGCCGCATACAAACGTTCAGCCATTTTGGCAGAAGCATCGGTCAAATCTTTGGTTTTGGCTTCGATTAAATCTTTATCGTTACCAGCCAAAGCTTCTTTCAATGCTGCAATCGCTTTTTCGATCGCTGCTTTTTCATCTGCACTGACTTTATCACCGCCTTCTTTCATGGCTTTGGTGACAGCATGAATCATATTGTCGCCTTGGTTACGCGCGGTAACCAGCTCATGGAATTTTTTATCTTCTGCGGCATTGGCTTCAGCATCTTTCACCATCTTCTGCACTTCTTCATCTGATAAACCGGAAGAAGCTTGAATGCGGATAGATTGCGCTTTGCCAGTGGCTTTATCTTTTGCTGACACATGCAAAATACCGTTAGCATCGATATCAAATGTCACTTCAATTTGCGGCATACCGCGTGGGGATGGCGGAATGTCGGTTAAGTCGAAACGACCTAATGATTTATTGGCAGATGCCATTTCACGTTCACCTTGCAACACGTGAATGGTCACAGCAGTTTGATTATCAGCCGCCGTTGAAAACACTTGCGTTGCACGAGTTGGAATCGTGGTATTTTTTTCGATGAGCTTGGTCATGACACCGCCCATGGTTTCAATACCAAGAGACAATGGTGTGACGTCCAGCAATAACACGTCTTTGATAGAACCTGACAACACAGCACCTTGAATGGCAGCACCAATAGCGACGGCTTCATCTGGGTTCACGTCTTTACGTGGTTCTTTTTCAAATAATTTCTTCACCACTTCCTGAACCAGCGGCATACGGGTCTGACCACCAACCAGAATCACGTCATCAATCTTGCTGGCATCCACACCTGCATCTTTCATGGCGATTTTGCATGGTTCGATAGAGCGTTGAACCAGATCTTCCACTAAAGATTCCAGTTTTGCGCGGGTAATTTTGACGTTCATGTGTTTTGGACCAGAAGCATCAGCCGTAATGTATGGCAGATTCACTTCGGTTTGTTGTGTAGAAGACAATTCAATTTTCGCTTTTTCTGCGGCTTCTTTCAAACGTTGCAGCGCGAGTGGGTCGTTACGTAAATCAATGCCGCTGGAATTTTTGAATTCATCAATCAGGTAGTTCATGATGCGTTGATCGAAGTCTTCACCACCAAGGAAGGTATCACCGTTTGTGGATAACACTTCGAATTGATGCTCGCCATCGACTTCAGCAATTTCAATAATCGAGATATCGAACGTACCACCACCCAAGTCATACACAGCAATTTTGCGGTTGCCTGGCTTTTTATCCATACCAAATGCGAGTGCGGCAGCGGTTGGTTCGTTGATAATACGCTTCACATCAAGACCAGCAATACGACCAGCGTCTTTGGTAGCTTGACGTTGTGAATCGTTGAAGTAGGCAGGAACGGTGATCACCGCTTCTGTGACTTCATGACCAAGATAGTCTTCAGCCGTTTTCTTCATTTTCATTAACACTTGCGCAGAGACTTGCGGCGGCGCTAATTTTTCATTGCCTAAGACTTCTACCCAAGCATCGCCATTATCAGCACGAATGATTTTATATGGCACGGTTTCTTGCATACGACGTACCATTTCTTCGTCATAGCGACGTCCAATCAAACGCTTGGCGGCATAAATAGTATTTTTAGGGTTAGTCACGGCCTGGTGTTTAGCTGGCTGACCAACGCGAATTTCATTGTTATCGAGATACGCGACAATAGACGGAGTGGTGCGGGCACCTTCTGCGTTTTCGATAACTCTGACCTTGTCACCATCCATTACCGCCACGCAAGAGTTCGTGGTACCTAAGTCTATCCCAATGATTTTACTACCCATATTTTCATCTCCGCTAGTATAATTCGTTGTATTATCTATTAAGTGAGGGCGATTTAGTCTTTTTCAATCCCCACAAACCTCATTCTTTTCCTTTGGCAATCACGACCAGTGCCGGACGCACCAGACGGCCATTCAAGGTATACCCTTTTTGCAGCACCGAAATGACCGCCCCTGGTTTCACACTGGGATCTTCCAGCATGGAAATGGCTTGTTCGAATTCCGGATTGAACGCATCGCCTTTGGCAGGGCTAACTTGTTTAACGCCGAATTTTTCCATCGCCGTGTAGAACATTTTCAGCGTGAGCTGCACACCGTCGATGACAGACTGCGCGGCTTGCTGCATGTCTGGCGGGACGCTGACAGCGCATAGTTCCAGGCTGTCGACAATTGGAATCAACTCACCCACAAACTTTTCCAGCGCGTATTTATGCGCGTTTTCCAAATCGATTTTGGCGCGGCGCACGGCATTGTCGGCATCCGCCTGCATACGCACAATGCGGTCCCAGTGGTCGGCGGTTTTGCGCTCGGCTTCTTCCAGTTTTTGTTCGGTTTCATTCAGCTTCTGAACGAGTTCGGCATGAGACGGTTCAGCAATCATGTGACTGGTGTCATTTGCCGATCCTTCCTCACTGTCCGGGTCATACGGTCTTTGGTGTTTATCTTTTGACATCCTGATAACTCCTGCGTGTTAATGAATATGCAACAGCATGATAGCAATATATGGACGACTTGAGGGGTTTCAAGGTACGTTATACATAATTGTTTTGGGGATCACTCATGGCGTCACAATTCAAGACGGTCGGTCTATATGGAAGGGTCAAAAGCCCGGGCGTCGTTGATACGTTGCGAACCCTCATTTCCTTCTTACGCGAGATGAAGCAAGACTTTGTCATCGAAAAAGAATCCGGCCTGTCACTCAATGATGCTTCGCTGACTTTAATTAGCAAAGACGACTTAAGCGCTAAATCCAATTTACTCATCGTCGTTGGCGGCGATGGCAGCTTGTTACATGCCGCCCATGCCGTGGTGCGTGATGAAATTCCCGTACTCGGCATCAACCGCGGCCGCTTGGGTTTTCTCACTGACATTCACCCTACCGAATTTGAGAAAATCAAAGCTATTTTGAATGGTGACTACATCCTGGAAAAACGCTTTTTATTAAGTGCCAGCATTGATTATCACGGTCAGGATTTGGGAACGAGTATTGCGCTGAATGAAGTAGCTATCATTCCTGACACCATTCCTCACATGAATGAATTTGAAATCTTCATCGACGATCAGTTCGTCTGCAGTCAGACCGCGGACGGCATCATCATCGCCACACCCACGGGCTCAACCGCTTATGCACTCTCTGGCGGCGGACCCATTCTGCACCCTAGCCTCGATGCCGTGGTGATTGTGCCCATGTTCCCGCACACACTCAGCATGCGGCCGATTGTGATTGAAGGAAACCAGCGCATTAAGATTGTCATCACCCCCAATAACCAATATCCGCCGCGCTTAACCTGCGACAGCCAAGGTTATGTAGACATTCAGCCTGGCAGTCATATTACCATTCAGAAACAACCTCAACGTTTACACTTAATTCACCCAGTGAATTACGATTACTACGAAACCCTGCGCAGCAAGCTGCACTGGGGGCAGAAGTTACAGTATCAAGATCAATAAAGGCTTTTTATGCTGACACATATTCAAATACAGGATCTCGCGACCATTGAATCTCTTGATTTGCCGTTAAGACATGGCGGTAGCATGTTGACCGGTGAAACCGGCGCGGGTAAATCCATTTTTATTGAAGCGATTGAGTTAGCACTGGGTGCACGTGGCTCGGCCAACATTATTCGCGCAGGCAAAGAACGCGCAGACATTAGCTTGCATTTTGATATTAGCAAATTACCGCATGCTGCAGCTTGGCTGAAAAACCATGATTTTTCACTGGATACCAACGATTGCATTATTCGCCGCGTGCTGAGCAACGACGGACGTTCACGCAGTTACATTAATGGCTATGCCGCCACACAACACTTGGCACGCGAGTTAGGCGAATTCTTATTTCACTTGCACGGCCAATATGAACAACAAGTGTTGTTAAAGCCGGAAAATCAACGTGAGTTATTAGACAGATATGCAGGACACATGCAATTAGTGAATGATATCGCAGCCTGCGCTGATGAATGGAAACAAATTGAAACCAGCATTCAGCAATTACGCGATGCCGCCGCCAAACGCCATGAACGTAGTGATTATTTACGTTTTCAACTAGAAGAATTAAACACGTTGAATGTCCGTGAAGGTGAATGGCAAAAACTGGAAGCAGAACATCATGTGTTAACGCACTCAGAAGAATTACTACGTCACTTACAAATGGCTGCAGGCATGCTAGATGACGGTGAACAAAGTACAATACAAAATCTGCACGCCATCCGCAAAACATTAGAAGCCGTGCAAAATGTTGAGAAAAAGATTCCTGAATGGTTAGGCACTTTAGACAGTGCGATGATACAATTACAAGATATCGAAGCAGAAATCACTGCCTATCTGGAACAAACGGAATTAGATCCCGAACGTTTACAGTTTATCGAACAGCGCGTGACGCAAATTTATAACATTGCACGCAAACATAAAATTCAACCGGATGAAGTCACCGCTTTGCATACGCGCTTACAGAACGAGTGGGATGCACTGGAAAACAGCGATCAGGATTTAGCAAAGCTCGCGGCGCAACAAACACAAACCGCCGCGAAATATCAGCAGCTAGCAAAAACCTTAACTGACAGCCGCAGAAAAACGGCCGTGCAATTACAAAAGACCATTACCAAATCCATACGCGCACTATCTTTACCACATGGTGAATTTCAAATTGCGCTTGAAGCGGAAGAACAAAAAATTTCAGTGCATGGCGCAGAAAAGATTGTGTTTCTCATTAAAACCAATCCCGATCAAAAATTACAGCCACTAGTGAAAGTCATCTCTGGCGGCGAGTTATCACGCTTAAGCTTGGCCGTGCACCTTGCACTGGCAGACAGAATTTCCACCCCCACGCTGATATTCGACGAAGTCGATACCGGCGTCGGTGGTGCCACAGCTGAGAAAATAGGTAAGTTATTGAGAACACTGGGTGAGACGTATCAAATCTTTTGCGTCACACATCAACCACAAGTCGCTGCTTGCGGACAGCATCATTTACTGGTAGAAAAGTCATTCAAAAATAACATCACCCATACGCATTTACGGTATCTTGAAATTGAAGAGCGTAAAGCAGAAGTAGCAAGAATGCTGGGTGGAGAAAAAATTACTGACACAACACGCGCTCATGCAGAAGAAATGCTGGCACTGTCTATCGTATAATTATAATTAAAATTGCAAGGCTTTATGTTCACTCACTCAAAATTTTCGTTGGGCAATACCTATTCTTATTTTCTCGCGGCTAAAGTGAAATTAAGCGAATCGATGGGATTAATGAAAGGTCATCACCAATCGCCTTCATTACTCGCTAAAGCTTATGGTTTGTGTTGCGAGGCCATCTCTATCATTCACCGCGCTCACGAGCAGCAAGATGATGAAATCATCACGGACTTTCTCTTGCAAGCGAATTTACATGCCATGAGAGTCGCGGCCAATATCGCTCAACATGACCAGTCGATAACAGCCCGCCTGTATCAGCACGCTGAATTTATCATTGAAAAAATTCCGGCCGCCACAACATTCAATGATCCCGCTCGAGCTATTCAAAGTGCCTGTGCGTTGATTACCTTAAGTCAAAAGAACCCGAAGACAAAAGAATCTGAAACGAATTTATTTCTCGGATGCAGAAACCTTAACTATCACTACACACCAAAAAATCTCGTCCAGAAAAGCGAAGCACTGGATGAACATCACGTGACACAACTGATATTTTGCTTATCTCAATTAATACGTACGTTCCGCCTGAAATCGCGCTGCAATCAAGCCCAACTCTACGCCGGCATGTTAATGGCATTGCTTGATAAGCATTTGTCAGCACATTGGAGAGAGCTAGAGGAGTTTTTACCGCCAGCCAGTTTTGAATCTCTTGAATTAAATGACATGCAAGAACAGTTAAGACAAGCCGCTGCCAAGTACGCGCCGACTGAGGTGGCAACATTGCTGACAGTAGAACATGACGCCTTTGTATTGGATTGTTCACATTTGCAATTATTACGACTTTTTCAAGAAAATATCTGTCAGTATAGTATGCTATCAACATCTTCAAATCATGCCATGATGCATCTGGAACAATCCTCGCTCTTAACCAATGCCAGCGTCATGTCGTTTACCCAAGGCCTCTTTAAAAGGCGCGAAGAACCTCGTGTCTTTTTATTAGATGATAATTGGTCGCCGGCAGAAGAACGCACGGAGATGGGGTCGCTAACAAGCACAGCATTGCAACATCAACATCGTATCGACAAGAATAAAAATGAACGCGCTGAAGAAACAGATCAGGATAAAGCAGATAGAGCAAGCGCAGGCGACACTATCATCAAAAGACAAAGACATTAATGCCGCCGCATTAAACAATTTTAGCCGGCGATGTTTTTACAATCCCCACAAATACCATAGATATTTAAGCTATGGTCTGTGATTTCATAACCGCTTTTTTTAGCAATTTCTTCCTGGCGTTTTTCAATCATTTCATCGACAAATTCTTCAACTCGATTGCACTTTACGCACACCAGATGGTCGTGATGCTCACCATGGTCTAATTCAAATACCGACTGGCCGCCTTCGAAATGATGACGGACAATTAAGCCAGCTTCTTCGAATTGAGTTAAGACACGATAAACGGTTGCCAGCCCAATTTCTTCACCTGCTTCTATGAGCTCGCGATAGATATCTTCCGCACTCATGTGGTGATTGACGTCTTTATCCATGATTTCCAGGATACGACGACGAGGCTGGGTGTTTTTCAAGCCGGCTTTTTTAAGATGAATTTGATCCATAAATACCTCTTTGCTTTTGTTCTCACTTTTGATCTACAAATCTATGCTTTTTTCCATTATGATAGCGAGCTTTGTAGCGATTCCCGCTGCGACTTTCTCTGGCAAGGTATTGTACATGAAAAATTTAATTTCGCTCGTGTTATTGACCATATTCCTGACAAGCTGCTCCCTCTTCCTGCCGCATAAGCAAACGGTAGAACAAGGGAATATCTTCACAGATCAACAAGTCAGTCAGCTGCATACTGGCATGTCAGTAGACCGCGTAAAAGAAATCATGGGCGAGCCAGTCAGTGAAACCATCTTCAACGACAACCGCCTGAACTACGTTTACACCATGAAACGCGGTTACAGTAACATGACTTTAAAACGCGTGGTTTGCATCTTCCAAAACGGCCGTCTGGTCGAGATTACCCGCTAAGTTATTTTTTGCCTGCCGCCTTCTTTTTCGCTTTTGCGCGGCGGGCATCTTTAGGGTCGATGGTGAGTGGTCGATAAATCTCAATACGCTCACCCGCATGAATCACATCACTCAACTCACGCTGTTTACTAAACACCCCTACTTTCTGCTTCGCTAAATCGATTTCTGGAAAGTGCGACATCATGCCTGAGCATTCAATGGCGTATTGAATCGTACTGCCAGCGGGCACTTGCACTTGCAACAGCAATTGTTGATCTGGACGCGCGTAGACAACCTCTATCGAAATCAGGTTAACCTTGTCCATACAACTCAACCGCACGCTTGCAAAACGCATCAACCAAAGAATTGGCGATAGACTGGAAAACCGGCTGGAATAATAAATCGATAAAATTACCGGCAAATTCAAATTCCATATCCAGCATCACTTTGCAGGCTTTTTCATCCACCTCAATAAAGTCCCACTTGCCTTTCATGTGCTTCATTGGTCCGCTAACCAGACTCATTTCCATGCATGAATAAGGGGACAAAACGTTACGCGTACTGAAACTTTTGCTCATGCCTTTCCAGGTGATGTCCAGCTCCGCCACCACTTCCTGCTCAGTACGTGACACGATAGTGCTCTTGCTGCACCACTGCAAAAAACGCGGATACTCTTCTATATTATTGACCAACTCAAACATTTGCCGCGCCGTATAAGGAACGAGAGCACTTCTTTTTAATGTATTCATAGTGAGCTAATGATTTCCGTTTTGAAGGCGTGTATTATACTGCGCAAGATGAAAAATGCACAAAAAAGTAATGCCGACATCGCTAAAAACCGTAAAGCCCTACATGACTTCTTTATTGAAGAACGTTATGAGGCAGGCCTCTCCCTGCAAGGATGGGAAGTCAAGAGTCTGCGCGCTGGCCGCGTACAGTTAGATCAAGGCTATGTGTTGATTAAAAACGGCGAAGCTTTTCTATTTGGCGCCATGATTACGCCGCTGCAAACCGCCTCCACCCATATCGACCCAGACCCGCTCAGAACCAGAAAATTGCTATTGAAAAGCCGCGAATTAAGCAAATTGATCGGTAGCGTAGAACGAAAAGGCTACACCCTGATTCCGTTATTGCTGTATTGGAAAGACAATCTGGTCAAACTGGAAGTTGGGCTCGCAAAAGGTAAAAAGCTACACGATAAACGCGATGCAGAGAAAGAACGTGACTGGAAGCGCGAGAAAGAACGGTTACTGAAAAAGCGCTAACCGACGGCTTGCTTGCCAAACAACTGGTTGACGGTATAATCCCCGTATCATAAAAATAATCAAACGTTGTGAAAATTATCGCTTTTTCAATTTAATCATGCTTAAAGTTTGGAGCACGCTTTATGGATCCACGCACAACACCAGAGTCAAAAGATCTGCAAGAATCTCAGCCCAAGAAGACATCTTCTAGACCTCAATCACCAGATCCTGAGCGTAATAGTCGTTATAAGCTGTCTATTTCCACCATCCCATTCTTCACACCCAAACCAAAAGCAGGCGGCATGTCTCATTCGCAGAGCATGCCAGAGTTTGGCCTGGATGACAGCGCTTCACCCACCGCTTCAACGAGCCCTCGCTCACCAGATAGATTAAGAAGCAGCGCAAAGTCCACGTCACCTAAATTATCTTCATCACCATCCAGTAGAAGATCTCACCCTGACAGTCAGGCCGAAGAGACGAATAAAATTTATCAACTAGCTGCACTGGAAGATGCCCTCCAAACCGCTTTACCAGAAGGGTTTAACCTGACTGAATTCTCCAGCTCCATCAGTGATAACAAAATTGCACCTGGCATGTTCTACTTTACTATCGCAAATACCAACGGTGACGTTGTCTTTAAAGAAAGCCACCCCATTTACCGACTTAACGCGCTAGATGACTTTGTTGAAATATTCAATAAAAAATGTACTTACGCGAAATTAGATGCTGAAACCATTGCTCGCGGCATGAATCCAACAAATTTTATTTTATCGCCGATAAAATTAAATTTCGGACAAGCTGTATTTGTGACAGGCGAGTCAGCCGCTCTAGGTAACTGGACCACCTGCTTGCGCCTGCATTTCAACAAAACACAACAAGCTTGGCGCTTAACGTTGCCTGCAGGCATTGACGACCCTAATTACAAATACAAAACCGGGGCTTACGCCGAAACAGATATTAACAAGCTCGCATGGGAACAATACGAAGGTAATAGACAACTACTACCTTTACAGCTGCAAAATTCACGTAAATTAAGCATGAAATGAGAAAATAGATTGCTTTTCAGCCGTTTGGCACTATATTAGCAAGGTTAGCTTGTCTAGGAGCTATACTTATTTAGGGGGCGACCAGGTTTCGACGAGGGTTACGAAACTAAAGGTGCATGCCGAGGATTGTAGCACCCTCGTAAAAAATGTTACTAAATTTATACTTGCAAACTCTAGACGCAAGTTAGCTGTTGCTAAGAAACGCGTACCATCTAACGATGCACGCATTTCCTTAGACAAAGCCGCTTAATAACCGGCACAGCTCCATCCACCGACCGTGCTTGTGCAGTCGGGTTTACGAAAGTAAACAGGGTGGTCATATTACACAAGATCGCTGTGATACCTGCCCTGGGTTGATCAGCTAAACTTTGGGGGATCGCTGGTTTCAAATCCTTCCTGTTGGAGGTGAGCCAGTTAAATTAAATAATAGGATAAGCATGTAGACCCGATAGTAGAGGGCTCGCGGACGCGGGTTCGATTCCCGCCGCCTCCACGCCTTCGCACTTCGTGCTCCGGCGCTGCAAGCACGAAGTGCAATAATCTCCGACCGGCACCACCGTTCCCGCTAGCACAGCGAACGGCGTGCCGCGCCGTAGCCCAAAGGGCGAAGGCGGGCTCCATCAAACTCCCCACCATTACAAACGAAGCCCTCTCCAACATTACCAATTTAAATGGTCAAACACCAATGTACGTATACATCCTAAAATCCACCGCCCACACCCCAGCCAAATATTACGTTGGCATCACATCCAATTTAAAAAATCGCCTAACAGAACACAACGCAGGAAAATGCAAAGCAACGACCGCCTTTAACTGGTTTGAAAATGAAAGCAAAGCGTTCGCGTTTGAAAAATATCTAAAGTCTGGCTCTGGGAGAGCATTTG